>NZ_CEEDCZ010000001.1:0-466287 GCF_979253475.1 Sphingomonas sp. AC449
CAGTCGGAGGGGGAGGACACGCAGCCGCGGTTACCCGTTCCTCCCCCTCCGTCAGGCTGCGCCTGCCACCTCCCCCTTGCGGGGGAGGATCACCCAAGTCAGGCCTTGGGCGGCTTGGCGAAGTTCGCGGCGAAGCGCTCGAGCCCCGATGCGAAGGAGTCGATCACCTTGGCGAATTCGGGCGGCAGCGCAGCCGCGTCGCTCTTGGGCGGCTCGGGCGTTTCCCCTGCGAACGGCCCCGTGCCCGTCGCCGCATCGTCCGGGACGGGCGGAGTCGGCGGGGTGGGCGGCGTCGGCGGCTGAGGCGGCTCTGGCGGCCGCGGTGCGGAGCCGCGCGCATCCTTGGCCGTGATCGCGTTCGCGGTCATCATCAGCCCGGCGGCGATCACCTGGCGTCCCGCGGGCGTGCCCATCTGCCGCGTCAGCGCCGCAGCGATCCCGGCGAACGGCGCCGCGCCGCCATGCTTGCCCGCCTTGGCGGACCAGCGTGCCTCGAAACCCTCGCGTTTCGTCCCGCCCTGCATCGCCTCGCGCTCGCGCGCCTCGCGTTCGCGACGCTCCTTCTTCTTGCCCATCTCGGTCTCCAGCACTGTATTGTACTAACAATACACTATGTAACTATCGTCGGCACCTTGGACAATGGTTCGGCGTTACCCATCTTTGCGAGCACCCGCCCGGCACCCTCCCGGGCTTGTCGCGTCCGAACAAATGTGGAACAGACTTTCCTATGCTGACCAAGATTTCCGTACGCGGCGCGCGTGAACACAACCTCAAGGACGTCGATATCGACATCCCCCGCGACACGCTGACGGTGATCACCGGGCTGTCCGGCTCGGGCAAGTCGAGCCTCGCCTTCGACACCATCTACGCCGAGGGTCAGCGCCGCTACGTTGAATCGCTCAGCGCCTATGCCCGCCAGTTCCTCGAATTGATGCAGAAGCCCGATGTCGACCACATCGAAGGCCTCTCGCCCGCCATCTCGATCGAGCAGAAGACGACCTCGCGCAACCCGCGCTCGACCGTCGCGACCGTCACCGAGATCTACGATTACATGCGCCTGCTCTGGGCGCGCGTCGGCATTCCGTACTCGCCCGCGACCGGCGAGCCGATCGCCGCGCAGACCGTCAGCCAGATGGTCGACCGCGTCATGGCGCTCCCCGAGGGCACGCGGCTGTACCTGCTCGCCCCCGTCGTCCGCGGCCGCAAGGGCGAGTATCGCAAGGAACTCGCCGAGTGGCAGAAGGCGGGCTTCACGCGCGTCCGCATCGACGGCACGATCCACGACATCGACGAGGCCCCCGCGCTCGACAAGAAGTACAAGCACGACATCGAGGTCGTCGTCGACCGCCTCGTTGTCGGCGGCGAGATCGCCACGCGTCTCGCGGAATCGTTCGAAACCGCGCTGAAGCTCGCCGAAGGGCTCGCCTATGTCGACCCCGCCGACCCGGTCGAGCCGCACACGCCAAAGTCCGAAATCCTCGGCAGCAACGCCCCCGACGGCCGCATCGTGTTCAGCGAGAAGTTCGCCTGCCCGGTCAGCGGCTTCACCATCTCCGAGATCGAGCCGCGCCTCTTCTCGTTTAACGCCCCCCAGGGCGCATGCCCGGCCTGCGACGGCCTCGGCGAGAAACTGCTGTTCGACGAAGACCTCGTCGTCCCTAACCACATGCTCAGCATCAAGAAGGGCGCGGTCGTCCCCTGGGCGAAATCCAACCCGCCCTCGCCCTATTACATGCAGGTCCTCGGCAGCCTCGCGCGCGAATACAAGTTCGACATCGAGACCCCCTGGTCCGACCTCCCCGAAGAGGTCCAGCGCGTCATCCTGCACGGCTCGAAGGGCAAGCCCGTCACGCTCACCTTCATCGACGGCAAGAAGAAATACGACGTCTCCAAGCCGTTCGAGGGCGTCATCGGCAACCTCAACCGCCGCCTGCTCCAGACCGAGAGCGCGTGGATGCGCGAGGAGCTGAACAAATACCAGTCCGCCGCCCCGTGCGAGGTCTGCGCCGGTGCGCGCCTGAAGCCCGAGGCGCTCGCGGTCAAGATCGCGATGAAGGACATCAGCTACGCCACGCACCTCTCGGTCGTCGACGCGCTCCAGTTCTTCACTGACATGCCGCAGCATCTCGGCGACCAGCAGAACGCGATCGCCGAACGCATCCTGAAGGAAATCGTCGAGCGCCTCGGCTTCCTCAACAATGTCGGGCTCGACTATCTCAACCTCGACCGCACGAGCGGAACGCTCAGCGGCGGCGAGAGCCAGCGCATCCGCCTCGCGTCGCAGATCGGCAGCGGCCTGTCGGGCGTGCTCTACGTCCTCGACGAGCCCAGCATCGGCCTGCACCAGCGCGACAACGACATGCTCCTCAAGACGCTGCGGCGGCTGCGCGATCTCGGCAACACCGTGCTCGTCGTCGAGCATGACGAGGACGCGATCCGCACCGCCGATTACATCATCGACATGGGCCCGGGCGCAGGCGTCCGCGGCGGCCAGGTCGTGGCCCAAGGCACGCTCAAGCAGATCCTGAAGTCGAAGGGCAGCATCACCGCGGACTATCTCAACGGCACGCGCGAAGTCCCGGTCCCGGCCACGCGACGGAAAGGCAACGGCAAGAAGCTCACCGTCCACAACGCCACCGCGAACAACCTGACGGGCGTCACCGCGAGCATCCCGCTCGGCACCTTCACCTGCGTCACCGGCGTCTCGGGGTCGGGCAAGTCGAGCTTCACGATCGACACGCTCTACGCCGCCGCCGCGCGCGAGCTGAACGGCGCGCGCATCGTCCAGGGCAAGCACGACAAGATCACCGGCCTGCAATATCTCGACAAGGTCATCGACATCGACCAGTCGCCGATCGGCCGCACCCCGCGCAGCAACCCCGCCACCTACACCGGCAGCTTCACGCAGATCCGCGACTGGTTCGCCGGGCTCCCCGAGAGCCAGGCGCGCGGCTACAAGCCCGGCCGGTTCAGCTTCAACGTCAAGGGCGGCCGCTGCGAGGCGTGCCAGGGCGATGGCGTGCTCAAGATCGAGATGCACTTCCTCCCCGACGTCTATGTGCAGTGCGACGTCTGCCACGGCGCGCGCTACAATCGCGAGACGCTCGAGGTGAAGTTCAAGGGCCACAGCATCGCCGACGTGCTCGACATGACCGTCGAGGACGCCGCCGAGTTCTTCAAGGCGGTCCCCCCGATCCGCGACAAGATGGCGATGCTGGTCGAGGTGGGCCTCGGCTACGTCAAGGTCGGCCAGCAGGCGACGACGCTCTCGGGCGGCGAGGCGCAACGCGTCAAGCTCGCCAAGGAACTCTCGCGCCGCGCCACCGGCAACACGCTCTACATCCTCGACGAACCCACGACGGGTCTGCATTTCGAGGACGTCCGCAAACTCCTCGAAGTCCTCCACGCGCTGGTCGAGCAGGGCAACACCGTCGTCGTGATCGAACACAATCTCGACGTCATCAAGACCGCCGACTGGGTGCTCGACCTCGGCCCCGAAGGCGGCGTCAAGGGCGGCGAGATCGTCGCCGAGGGCACCCCGGAGAAGGTCGCCAAGGCCAAGGGGAGCTTCACGGGGAAGTATCTGGCGCCGTTGCTTGAGAATCGCGTTTCAGAGGTGGCTAATTAATGACAGCTGATAATGTTAAGCCTCGGCTATTCGTGTCCTATAGCTGGAGTAACCAGCAGCATATGGACTGGGTGGTTCAGCTCGCTACCGATCTTCGAACGAACGGCGTTGATACAATTCTTGACAAGTGGCATTTGCGCGAAGGGCAAGATGCCCATGCCTTTATGGAGCAGATGGTTACTAAAGCTGACGTCAATAAGGTTATTATCGTTTGTGACGGGAAGTACGCTGATCGAGCTAATCAGCGGGTTGGTGGGGTTGGAGCCGAGTCACAGATTATGTCGGGAGAATTGTACGGTAAGATTGATCAAACTAAGATTGTAGCCGTTTGCCGTGAAAATGACGATAACGGTCGAGCTTTATTGCCGGCGTTCTTGAGGTCGCGTATTTATATCGATTTCGTGGATGATAGTTTATACAGTGATCGTCTAGAGCAACTTTTGCGGTGGTGCTATGATAAGCCACTTTATATCGAGCCCGAAATTGGTTTGCCGCCGGAATTCAATGACAATAAGATTTCTCCGGTTATTCGACGGCAGGCCGAGTTCAGTCGAACGAGACGTGGCCAGTCCGACGGGACGAGCAACCCCAGTGCGGTAATTGAATTCTTCCGAAATATTTCAACCGAAGACGCGCTGCCTATCGTTGAGACGGCTAGCGATACGCCAAAAGATGAGCAAATATATAACGGAATACTAGGTCTACCCCCTCTCATTTCTCGAGTTTTACACGTTTTTGAGCTATCTGTCAGGGATCAAAGAACCGCTCAAGTCGCGGGCGAGGAGATGCATCGATATCTTGAAACGCTTCTTTCGAGTTACGAAAAGGGCTCTACCACTTGGAGTGGTGACCTGATCAAGTTTTACGGGCAGTTCATGCTGGTTGCTTCGACTGCCATTCTTGTCGATAATGCACAAGCGCAAGTAGCTGACGACATATTAAATGAGCCATTTGTTTTAGATGATCACGGCGGAATGACTGCTAAAAGTGTTTCATTTGGACGTATGGGATCTTATTTGCGGTCGCTTGATGCTCGGAATGATAGACTTGGCCTCCGAAGGCTGTCCCTCCACGGCGACCTTATTAAGCAGGTTTGTGAAGCCGCCGGTGTTGATTTTCGGAACTTCGTTCAAGCAGATTTAGCCTTGTTTATTAGATCGGCAAACATTGGTGATCGTTGGTGGCCTAATTCTGCGATATACGTGGCTGACGAGCATGGGGCTTTACCATGGTATATTCGAGCTACGGCTCCAAAAAACAGACTTGCAATTTTACAGCTATTGGGAATATCTACGAAAGAGGAACTTAGTTATTTGATTGAGAGATTTAAATCGCGAGAAATTAAAAACCCAGAATGGAGCGGGGCTTGGTCAACGGCTGATGTCGTTCAGTTGACCAATTTGGTAGGGATACTGGAATCATGGAAGGATTGAGACGCAGCTAGCTTGACTATATTAATTTCACGAGGGGCTTGGATTGTCGTGGCTTAATGAAAAGGCTGTAGTGAGGATTATGTCAGATCTAACCCCCATCGAGCCCGAGTTCGCGACCACCGAAGAGGCGGAAGCCTATGACGCGTGGTTCCGCGCGAAGGTCGAAAAGGCGATGACGTCCACCGAGCCCGGCATCCCGCATGATCAGGTCATGGCGATGGTGCAAGAGATCATCGAGCAGCACCGGCCGCGGTGACGCTGCCGCTCGTCTGGACGGACGATGCCACCCGCGACCTGCTGGCGATCGCTGACTATATCGCCCCGCGCAATTTCGCCGCCGCGCAACGGCTGATCGCCGCGATCCGGCACGCGGCGGAGACGCTACCTGATCACCCCTATCTCTACCGCCCCGGCCGCATCGCCGGGACCCGCGAGGCGGTGGTCCATCCCAATTACATCCTCGTTTACCGCGTCACCGAGACGGTCGAGATCCTCACCATCCTCCACGCCCGCCAGCGTTACCCCTGACGCCCCGCCGCCGCGCGAACCTCCCGCTGCGGAACCGTGCCGCACGGCCGCCCGTTTCCCGGCCTCATCACAAGGACACGCGCATGACCAAGCCTCGCCACCCCCATACGCCGCCCAAGCCCAAGACGTTCGGTCGCAACGCGCTCGCGTTCGGGGCGGCGGCGATCGGGCTCGGAGGGGCGCTGCTTGCGGTGTTCCTGCGGTCGAAGGGCAATCCGGCGGAGCATGCTGCGCCTGACCTCGCGCTCGACAAGCCGCGTCCCGGCGCGGACGATCGTGCACCCGAGGCGTTCCAGCCCGATCCGACCGCGGTGCCGACCAAGGCCGAGCGCGAGTCGCTGCGCCCGGCGACCGGGCCGGCGCCGTCGCTGGTCGCCGACCGGGGGACGCTCAACAGCTGAGCCGCACCTAGCCTGCGCGTCGGCGACGCACCCAAAGCCAGTTCCGAACGTTCGGGCTGTGCCATCCACGAGGAATCGGAATACTCCATGAGCATCTTCAGCAAGATCAAGTCGGCCATCTTCGGCGAAAAGGGCCCGCTCGGCAGCGGCCATTTCGGCACGCCCAAGCCTGCCGCGCCGACGTCCGCCGCACCCACGCCCGCCGCCCCCAAGCCTGCCGCGCCGGCGGCACCCGCTGCACCGCAGGGACAGGCCGCGCAGCCCCAGGCGATCCCGCAGTCCGCGCCCGCCGCGGCGCAGCCAGTCGATGTCGAGGCCGTGCTCTCGGGGATCGCATCGCGCAAGGGGTCGGATCTCAACTGGCGCAGCTCGATCGTCGACCTGATGAAGCTGCTCGATCTCGACTCGAGCCTCGACAACCGCAAGGAGCTCGCGACCGAGCTCGGCTATTCGGGTGCCAAGGACGGCAGCGCGGAGATGAACATCTGGCTGCACAAGGCGGTGATGCGCGAGCTCGCCAAGAATGGCGGCACCATGCCCGCGTCGCTCCAGGACTGAGCCGTACCGGCGAACCGTACAAGCTGACGGCGCCGCGCAACAAAAGCGCGGCGCCGATCATTAGGGTGATATCACCAACCCCCTGATAGGAAACGATAGATGCGTGCTATGACGCTTGGCCTCCTGGCCGCCTCCACCTTGGTTGCCGGCTGCGTCGGTGACGGGGGCAGCCGCTACGGCGTCGATCCGCGCTATCGCAGCTATGACTATAACGCGCCCGATCCGGCCTATGGCGGCTATGACGCCGGCCGCTACTACCGCGACGACCGTCGCTATCGCGAGCGCCGCCTGTCGAACAACGATCGCGTCTATCGCGGCAATGACGGCCGCTATTATTGCCGCCGCAACGACGGCACGACGGGGCTGATCGTCGGCGGCGTCGCCGGCGGCGTGCTCGGCAACGTCATTGCGCCGGGCGGGTCGGGTCTGCTCGGGACCGTGCTCGGTGCCGCTGGCGGTGCGCTCGCGGGTCGCGCGGTCGATCGCGGCAACAGCCCGGCGCGCTGCCGCTGACCGCAGTCCGGCGGGCGGGGGCGGCGGCCGGTGGTCGCCGTCGCGCCTGCCCGACGGACAGGTTTTTGCGCCGATAAAATGGCCCGGCGATTTGCAATTCCGGGGCATGTAGACCATATTGCAGTTTGCTACAGTCGCATATCGACGGTTCTTGGCGCTTTGCGGCACCTTTCTCCTTCTTTCCCTGCTCCGCGGCATGGGTTGTCCGAACCTCGGATGCCCTTAATTAGAAGGAGCCAACGCATGGCTATCACCGGAACCGTCAAGTTTTTCAACGCCGACAAGGGCTATGGCTTTATCGCGCCGGATGGCGGCGGCAATGATGCCTTCGTGCACATCACCGCGGTCGAGCGCGCCGGCATGCCGACGCTGAACCAGAACCAGCGCGTCACCTACGAGCTCGAGCCCGACAAGCGCGGCAAGCAGTCGGCCGTGAACCTCCAGCCGGCCGATTGATTCGGCCACGGCGCGACGATCATACGGGTCGTCGCGCCACTCTATTGCGGATGCCGCCGTCACCCGATGGTGCGCTCCGATCTCCTCAGGAGCACGCACGATGGCCGACAATCCCGAATTTTACCGTGCCCGTGCCGAAGAAGAGCGTCGCAATGGCGATGCCGCGCAGCTCGACAATGTCCGCGACCGCTGCCGCCGTGCCGAAAAGGCATGGGACGACATGGCCAACCGCGCCGAGCGTACGCAGATCCTGCGCGCCGCGCGTGAAGCCGCTCCCCCGGGTGGAGAGCGCATGTCGATGGTAACGATGGCGCCCGCCGAGTAATTCGCTGCTCAGGACCGGGCGGTCACAACGGCTTGCCCGAATCCTTCCAGCGATCAAGTATCTCGGAACGCGGCGGCAATCTGTCAGCAGCATTCTTTTCTGCTCGCACTTCACCGCTCTGCTGATAGGCCGGCTGCGCATCGCTCAGGACCACTGGCGCGACCAGCGACGGCGACGCATCCGTCCGGGCGCTTTGGGCCACCGACACCGGTAACGCGGTCGGTGCCTCCAGAACCCCGCCGGCAGTCCCGCCGGGCACGGGTTCTCCCCCATGATAACGCTGGCTGAATGCCGTCGCCGTTCCCCAATATCCCTTCCAGCGATGGAAGAAATGCGCGCCGACGACGTCCGTCATGACCAAGGTGCGGTTCCAGGCGGGCGTGACCGCATAGGTGTGATAATGCGTCGCCAGTCCGACCGGGGCGTAGACATGACCGGCAAGCGCCATCCCGGCGTTACGCGCCGCGCGTGCCCAGGCAGCGCGCGCCGGTATCCGCATCGTCGCCCCGTCGCATGCGAAACTGAACTGGCACCCTGTCGATGCGGAGTCCGTGTGGACGCCCTGATACACGACGCCGCACACCGTCGCCGGGAAAGCCGGATGGCGTGCCCGGTTGAGAATGACCTGCGCGACCGCACGCTGGCCCGCATCGGGCTCGGATGCCGCCTCGTAGTACAGCGCTGTCGTCAGACACAGCAGCGCGCGGTTGCGATCGGTCGTGCTCGTCCCCGCCATCGAAAAGGGACGCGCCGCGACCACGCCGTCATCGCCCGCGATGAGCGCTGCACTGATGGGCAGCGCGGGTAGGTTGGTCGTCCCCGTGGCCCCCGTTGCGGGCGTCGTGGCGTCCTGTGCAGCATAGAATAGCGCGGCGCCCGGAAAATGATCCTGCCGTTCATATCCAGCCGCCGCGATGCTGGTGACGGTAGAGCCGACCGGATGCTCGCTGATCGCACGATAGGCAGCGTGTGCCGACAGCCCGACACCGATCGTGCCGCCGGCTGCTACTGCAACCAGCCACGCACGGGCATGCATCGATCCTCTCCACGCCAAACCGCGCACCGCAGCGTCATCCTTCTTCCGCACCCGAACCGCGGCTGCCATAGCAGATCATGTCCTACCGATCCGCTACCGATCGCGAGACGCGTCCCGATCGGAGACGCGTCGTGCTGCCGATCATTTCAACGCTGCGGTGTCGAGATTCAATGCGGCTTCGGGGATGACTTCGACCTTTGGATAGGCCTTCCGCAGCGGCTCGATAAACTGCTTGGCATCGCCGACGACGACGATGCTTGCAGCCTTTGGATCGAGCAACGCCGCCGCGGCCGCTTGTGCCGCTGCCGGATCGACGGACCCGACCGCACCGGTGAAACGCTGCAACTCGCCGAGCGGGACACCGTTCTGGACATAGGCGCCCAAGATGGCCGCGACGCCCGATGTCGTCTCGATCGTGCGACCGAAACCGCCGATCAGCACGGCCTTGCGCGTGTCGAGTTCGCCTGGCGGTACCGGGGCGGAACCCATGCGCGCCATTTCGGCCGAGATCAGCGTCACGACCTCCGCCGCGGTCGGGTTCTTGGTCTGCGTCCGCGCTGCGACGGTGCCCTGCGTCTTCCCGGCATCGAGCCCGCTGCTCGCGCCATAGGCGAGTCCCCGCTTGATGCGGATTTCCTGGTTGAGGCGGGACGAGAAGCCGCCGCCCAGCACCGTGTTGGCAACCGCGAGCGGGTAATAGCGGCTGTCCGACCGTGCGATGGTCGGGCGTGCCACAACCACGCCGGCCTGACCGGCCTCGGGCATGTCGACGACGATCACGCGCGGTGACGGATAGGCGATCGGCGGGATGGGCCGGGTGGCGGCAGCGGCAGCCTTCCAGCCGGCAAACTGCGCTTCTGCCAACGCCTTCGCGCGGGCCGTGGTGACATCACCGACCATGATCAAAGTCGCCTGGTCGGGCCGGAAGCTGGTCGCATAGGCCCTGGTGATGTCGGCGCGCGTCAGCGCCTTGAGCGAGGCCGGTGTACCGTCGATCGGTGCCCCGTAGGGCGACGTGCCGAGGACTGCGCGATCGGCGACCAGCGCGGCGAGTTGTGCCGGGTTCTTCAGCGCGAGCGCGACGGCATCGATCTGCTGCGTCCGCGCGCGCTCGATCTCGGCCGGGTCGAAGGCCGGGTTGATCGCGACATCGGCGAGGATCGCGAGCGCCGGCGCCAGTTGGTCGGCCTTGACCGTTACGTCGACCGACGCGCCGTCACTCGCCGCATCGCTGCTGATCGCGCCGCCGAGGCCCTCCACCTGCCGGGCGATCTGCGTCGCCGATCGGGTCCTGGTCCCCTTGGTCAGCAACCCGGCAGCCATCGCACTGGCACCCGCGCGGTCGGCCGGGTCGGTCGCTGCGCCCCCCGACGTCACGAGATAGGCGGTGACGATCGGAAGGTCGTGGCGTTCGACCGTGATGAGCCGCATCCCGTTCGCCAGCCGCGTCTCGGTCGGTTGCGGGATCGTCGCTGCGACCTGTGTGCCGGGAGCTGGGGGCTGGATCCGCTCCGCCTCCGACGCGGGCGTGACCACCGTGATGTTCGCCGGGGCGGTCAGGTCGGCAACGCGAACCGTCTGGGCGATTTCGATCGGTGTTGCGGCCGTACCATTCGGCTTCGATGCGAGCGGCAGGTAGCGGATCGTCGCGGACTGGGCGTCGGCAAGATATTTGCGCGCGACGCGCTGGACGTCTGCTGCGGTCACGCGCGCGATCTCGGCAAGCTGCCGGTCGGCGGCATGCGGGTCGCCGTCGATGATCACCGAGGCGGCCAGCGTGCTCGCCTTGCCCTCCGCCGTCTCGCGTGACTGGATCGACTGGGTCAGGATCTCGTTCTTCGCCTCGGTGAGTTCGGCAGCGGTGACGGGAGCATCCCGCAGTCGCCCGACTTCGCGCTTCAACGCAGCCTCGCCGTCGGCCGCGCTCTTGCCGCCCGCCATGATGGCGTACACCGCGAGATTGCCGGTCGACTGCTTGCTGTCGAGCATCGCGTCCGCGGACTGCGCCAGTTGCTGGCGATAGACGACGGATTCGTAGAGTCGCGAACTCTCCCCGGTCGCAAGCACCGCCTTCAGGACGCTGAGCGCGGGGATGTCCGCATCGCGGTCTGCAGGAATATGATAGCTGATCAGCACGGCGGGAAGCGGTGTGTTCGGCTCATAAACCGTCCGCGATATCGCCTTGGCACGTGCCGGCTCGGCGACGGTCACGCGCGGGATCGCCCCGACCGGCTTCTTGATCTTCGCGAAATAGCTATCGATCCAGCCGTCCAGTTGTTGCTGATCGAAGTTGCCGGAGACGACGAGGACCGCGTTGTCCGGCCGATAATAGGTTGCGTGGAATGCGCGGACATCGTCGATCCCCGCCGCCTCGAGATTTTCAAGGCTGCCGATCGTGCCGCGCGCATAGGGATGCGCCTGATAGGCCAGTGCCGGGTAATAGAGCGAGAACAGCTTCCCATAGGGACGGGCGAGCGTGCTCTGACGCAATTCCTCCTTCACGACGTCGCGCTCGGAGGCGAAGCTCTTGGGTTCGACGACCAGGCTCGCCATCCGGTCCGCTTCGGCAAAGAGCAGCCGTTGCAAATGGTTCGCTGGCACGACCTCGTAATAGTTCGTGTAATCGTCGTTCGTCGATGCGTTGTTATAGCCGCCGACGTCCTCGGTAAGCCGGTCCATCTGCTCGGAGACGAGGTTGCGCGTCGACTTGAACATCAGATGTTCAAACATGTGCGCGAAGCCGGACTTGCCCTTGGGGTCGTCCTTCGAGCCGACATCGTACCACACCTGCACCGAGACATTGGGCGTGCCGGTGTCGCGGATCGCATAGACACGCAGCCCGTTGGGCAACACGCGCTGCGTGAAGGCAATCGGCTTGACCGCGACTTGCGCGGTCGGAGCGGTCTGCGCCACCGCCGCCAGGGGCCAGCAGGCTGCAGTGAGCAGCAGGGCGGAGCGGAGGAGGCGCATCGGTATCCTTACTTGGGGTTGCGCGAACGGTTGAACAGCACCGCCCCGGCGATCGCGGCAGAGCCGATTCCGACGCCGAGCCCGATCTTGCCGAGCGGCCAGGTCTTGGCCTTTTCCACGGTGGCCTTCGCGGCCGCTTCCGCATGGAGCTTGGCTTCCTTCGCGGCGGCCAGGATCTCGTTGGGGGTATCGTTGTCGGTATTCGTGGTGATGGGATCGGTCACGTCACTCTCCTAACTCGATTTGCGAGCATACTCCGCTCGAAAACCATTTGCGAACTGCGTCAGCGTGCCGGTTGCGATCGCTGCACGCAGGTCGGCCATCAATGTCTCGTAGAACCAGATGTTGTGCTCGGTCATCAACATAGCGCCAAGCATCTCGCCTGCGCGGACGAGATGATGGAGATAGGCACGACTCCAGGTCGCGCACACCGGACAGCCGCAGCCCGCTTCAAGCGGAGTCTGGTCCTCCGCAAACTTGGCATTGCGGATGTTGATTGGCCCGGTGCGCGTGAATGCCTGTCCGGTGCGCCCCGAGCGGGTCGGCATGACGCAGTCGAACATGTCGATCCCGCGCTCGACCGCACCCACGATATCGTCGGGCTTGCCGACTCCCATCAGATAGCGCGGCTTGTCGACGGGCAATTGTCCCGGCGCAAAGTCGAGGCAACCGAACATCGCCTCCTGGCCTTCGCCGACCGCGAGACCGCCGACGGCGTAGCCGTCAAAGCCGATCTCGATCAGCGCGTCGGCCGAAGACTTGCGGAAGGACTCGTTCAGCGCGCCCTGCTGGATTCCGAAGATCGCGTTGTTTTCGGCGTGTGCGCCACCGGCGTCGAACGCATCGCGGGATCGTCTGGCCCAGCGCATCGAGCGCTCCATCGCCGCCGCCTGTACCTCGCGTGTCGAGGTCGTCGGAACGAGTTCGTCGAACGCCATGACGATGTTCGAACCGAGCAGCCGCTGGATCTCGATCGACCGTTCGGGGCTGAGCAGGTGGCGCGTACCGTCGAGGTGGGACTTGAACGAGACGCCCTCCTCGGACCGCTTCGTCAGATCCGCCAGGCTCATCACCTGATAGCCACCCGAGTCGGTGAGGATCGGCTTCGACCAGCCCATGAAATCGTGCAGCCCGCCGAGGCGCGCGACGCGTTCCGCCCCGGGGCGCAGCATCAGGTGATAGGTGTTGCCGAGGATGATGTCGGCGCCCGCTGCAGCGACGTCGTCGGGCTTCATCGCCTTCACCGTCGCCGCGGTCCCGACCGGCATGAAGGCGGGTGTGCGGATGATACCGCGCTGCATCGCAATCTGGCCGGTCCGGGCGGCGCCGTCGGTCGCGGCAATGGTGAACGTGAAGCGGGGGGGCACGGGATTGTCCATTAGCGGCGCTTGCTGCGCGGGGGGGCGTTGGGCGCGAAACTGCGGATCGTCAGCAATTCCTCGCGGACGAGAACGCCGTCGCGATTTCGGTCGAACCGGCTGAAGAATTGCGCGAACCGCGCCTGCAGTTCGACAAGCGTGATCGCATTGTCGCCGTCGCGGTCGACCTCGAACGGGCTGGGGAGCGCATTGCGATCACCCAGCCATTTCAACGACCAGTCGGCATAGGAAATATACCCGATCTTGCCGGTGCTCGCGCCTTCGGCGGTGGCAAAGCTGCGGGCGAGGCAGGCGTTGAGCTCCGGTTGCGTCACCCGCGCGTCGTTTTCGCCATCGCATGCCGCGATGAACAGCGCGGCTGGTTCGGCGAAGATGGTCGATGGCGGCTGTGCGCCGCCGGCAGCCGGTGCCGCGGGCACCGCCTGCAGCGCCAGGATCAGGGGTATCAGCATGAGCATGTCATGGCAGCAGCAAGCTGGCGTCGCCATAGCTGTAGAACCGATAATGCGCGCTGATCGCATGCGCATACGCCGCCTGCATCCGCTCGCGACCCATCAGCGCCGAGACCAGCATGAACAGGGTCGAGCGGGGCAGATGAAAATTGGTGACCAGCCCATCGATCCCGCGAAAGCGGTAGCCCGGCGTGATGAAGATCGCGGTGTCGCCCTCGAACGGTCTGATCACGCCATCATCCCCCGTCGCGCTCTCGATCAGCCGCAACGAGGTCGTGCCGACCGCGATGACGCGCCCGCCAGAAGCGCGAACGGCGTTCAGTCGGTCCGCCGTCTGCGGATCGATCCGGCCCCATTCGGCGTGCATCCGATGATCGTCGGTATCGTTCGCCTTCATCGGCAGGAACGTGCCGGCACCGACGTGAAGCGTCAGCGTCGCATGCTCGACACCCGCATCGGCGAGTGCCTGAATCAGCGCGGGCGTGAAGTGGAGGGCGGCGGTGGGCGCTGCGACTGCGCCCGGCTCGGCGGCAAACATCGTCTGATAGTCGTCGGCATCGCGCGCGTCGGTCGCCCGCTTGCCGGCGATATACGGGGGCAGGGGCATGTGCCCGACGCGATCGAGCAGCAGTTCGAGCGGCTCGTCACCGGCGAATTCGAGCGCATAGCTGCCATCGCTCTCGCGGTCGACGGCCGTGGCGCTGACGTAGGCACCGAAGTCGATCACGTCGCCATCGCGCAATCGCCGCGCATTGCGAATGAATGCGCGCCATCGCCGGGGTCCTTCGCGCTTGTGCAACGTCGCGCCGATCTTCGCGTCCCCCCGCCGGCCCTCGAGCTGTGCGGGGATCACGCGGGTGTCGTTGAACACGAGCAGATCACCGCGCCGCAGCATCTGCGGGAGATCGGCGACGCCCGCGTCACGCGTCGTGGCGCCATCCAGAACCAGCATACGCGCCGCATCGCGCGGCGCCGCGGGGCGTAGCGCGATGTTTTCGGGCGGCAGGTCGAAGTCGAAAAGGTCGACGTTCAACGCAATCTCACTTCTTTGAAGCCGCCTTCTTGGCGACGGGCGGCTTGCGCACCGGCGCGAGCTTGGGCTTGGCCACGCCAGGTCCGGTGGCGGTGCCCGGCAGCGTCACGGGGGCGCCCAGCGCCGGCGGCGCGACGACTGGCCCGGCGACATAGGCCGGCGGGTTGTCAGCGGCGATATAGGCATGCGTGATCCGCGACGGGTTCGCGGGCGGCTCGCCGCGCTCGATCGCGTCGACATATTGCATGCCGTCAATCACCCGACCGAAGACGGTGTATTTCTTGTCGAGGCTCAGTCGCGGCTGGAAAACGATGAAGAACTGGCTGTTCGCACTGTCTTCCTTCTCCGAGCGGGCCGCGGACACGGCACCGCGAACATGCGGGAGATAGTTGAATTCGGCCTTCACGTCGGGCAGCGGCGAGCCCCCGGTGCCGTCGCCCTTGGGATCGCCGCCCTGCGCCATGAACCCGTCGATCACGCGGTGGAACGGTAATCCGTCATAGAAATGCTGGCGGGTCAGCGTCTTGACCCGCTCGACCATCAACGGCGCGACGTCAGGACGGAGCCAGATCGTCACACGTCCGCCGGTCGACAGGTCGAGCAGCAACAGGTTCTGCGTGTCCGTCGTCAGCGGTGGCGTGGCGCGACCGGCAACATTGGGATCGATGATCTGGGCTGTCGCAGGAACCGTCAACAGGGACCCGAGAACCGCAAGCATACCGGCGAAAAAGCGCATCAAATCCCTACTCGCATTGGCTGGACGAACGACGTCGAAGCAGCCCCGAACTCTCAAGCGGCCGCTTAGAGCAAATCCTCGCTTGCGCCAAACTGAACATCACGCCGAACGCAGGCGATCGGTTCAACTTCCCTTGCGACCGATCAGCGTCACGCGGTCGACGACCTCGTGGCTGACCGTGGCGGGGACGAACTTGCCGATATCCCCGCCGAACAGCGCGATTTCCTTGACCAGCTTGCTCGCGATCGGCTGAAGCGCGACGTCGGCCATCAGGAACACCGTCTCGACGCGCGGATTGATCTGCTGGTTCATGCCCGCCATCTGATATTCATATTCGAAGTCCGCGACCGCGCGCAGCCCCCGCACGATCACGCGCGCACCCTCACGCTCGGCGAAGTCCATCAGCAGCGAATCGAACGCGACCACCTCGACGTCGCCGTCCACACCCGCGACCTCGCGCCGGACCATCGCCAGCCGCTCGTCGATCGTGAACATCGGCGATTTCGACGCGTTCGTGGTCACGCCCACGACCAGCCGGTCAACGAGCTTCGCGCCGCGCCGGATGATATCCATATGGCCGAGCGTGATCGGGTCGAACGTGCCGGGATACACACCGATCCGCGCGCCTTTGACCCGCTGCGGTTCTGGACTTGCGGTCATGATCGGATCCCCGGAAATGGTCAGCGGTCGCGTTCGAGGACGAAGCGCGCGATATCGCGCAACAGGTCGGCTTCCTGCCCATAGGCATGAAGATGCGCAATCGCCTGGTCGACGAGCATGTGCGCCTGTTCGCGCGCACGGTCTGCACCGAGCAGCGACAAGAAGGTTTCCTTGCCCGCGCCTTCGTCCTTGCGCAGCTTCTTGCCTGCTACCGCCTCGTCGCCCTCGGCGTCGAGCAGGTCGTCGGCAATCTGGAACGCAAGACCCAGATCATGCGCATAGCCCCGCAGCCCGACACGCCCCTCGGGCGGGAGCTTGCCAAGGATCGCGCCTGCCTCGACGGATGCGGAAATCAGTGCGCCGGTCTTCATCTGCTGAAGCCTGGTGACCGTGTTCAGGTCGAACCGGTTGCTGTCCGCCTCGAGGTCCATCATCTGCCCGCCCGCCATTCCGGCGGGGCCCGCCGCCTTGGCGAGGTCGAGGACGAGATCGGCACGGACGAACGGATCGGGATGCGTCGCGGGGTCCGCGAGTATCTCGAATGCGAGCGCATGGAGGCAATCGCCGGCGAGGATCGCGCAGGCCTCGCTGAACGCCTTGTGCACCGTCGGCTTGCCGCGGCGCATGTCGTCATTGTCCATCGCCGGCAGGTCGTCGTGGATCAGCGAATAGACGTGGATCGCCTCAAGCGCGGTCGCGACGCGCGCGGCACTATCCTTGTCGACCCCGAACAGGTTGGCGGTGGCAAAGACCAGCAACGGACGGAGGCGCTTTCCGCCACCGATCGCGGCATGACGCATCGCGCGGTACAGGTCGGCACGCGGATCGCCGGGCACCGCAAGCAGCGTATCGAATCGCGCGTCGATCTCTGCCGAAACGTCGGCAAGGGCATCGGCGAGCGACGATGGCATGGCGCTCATGGTCGCCTCAACCAGCGACAAAGGGGCGCACCCCTGCCGGATTGCCTTCGCCGTCGAGCCGGATCGCCTCGATCCGCGCCTGCGCTGCGTCGAGGCGATCCGCGCACCGCTGGCGCAGCTTGTTGCCACGCTCGTAAAGTTCGATCGCGTGCTGGAGCGGCGTGTCGCCGCTCTCGAGCTGCGCGACGATCTTCTCGAGCTCTTTCAGTGCCTCTTCGAACGAGAGGTCTTCGGTCGGCGTGTCCATGGCGTCGCTATGGGGCAGGGGCGCGACGGGGGTCAAGGATGCGTGATGCAAGAAGCCGTTCCCCGGCGAAACCGCGGCGCCTGCCAATCCGCGCACCGCTCAATGCAGTCGGTCGACGGTCCAGGTGTAGAGTATCGAGACGCCGACCAGGCCAAGATCGACCGCGGCCTGCATGCGCCGTGGCGCAGGATCGGACCGATCATGCGTGATCAGCCGGAAGTCTGCGGTCGGATGGCGTAGTGCCACCACCGCGAGGCTCACTCCGATGACTGTAAGCGCGAGCTTTCGATTTCGCATGATCTTCCCCCGGCAGGACCGTGACCTATGGTGCCGATCTTGACAAGACTTCATTCCAGGATTGCCGGTCCGGCATGGGTCCATGGTCGATCGCGTGGCGCGCACGGTCCCGTCCTGCCGCCTTTGCGGCAAAAAGCGCGCGATCCGCCTCACGGTACAGCAGTTTCCAGTCCGTCTCGCGCAGCAACGGGCCGGTACAGCATCCTATGCTTGCGGTGACCTGCACGTCGTACGGCATCGGTTCGCGGCGAATCCGCTCGAGGATCGCGTTGGGCGGCACCGACGTCGCCGCGTCCCCCACGATGGCGAATTCCTCGCCGCCGACCCGCGCGACCAGCGTTTCCGGGGGAAGCGCGGACCGCAGCGCGCGGGCAAACACCCGAAGCACTTCGTCGCCGCCGTCATGGCCGATGGTTTCGTTGACACGCTTGAAATGGTCGATGTCCACGATGAGCAGGACCTGCTCCCCCGTCCGGCCGATCGCGCGCGACAGGAATGCACGCCGGTTGAGCAGCCCGGTCAGCGGATCGGTGTCGGCGAGCAGCCGGGCCTCGATTTCCTTCTCTCGGGCGGCATCGCGTTCGCGGCTCAGCAGCAGGATACGGTAGGCGATTGCGATGCTCGAGAGCAGCGCTTCAACCGCCATCGCAAGGATCGTGGAATTGTCGAGCCACAGCCGCCAGCCGATTAGCCCGAAACTGTTGGCGACGCGCAGCCCCGCCATGACGATCGGTGCCCCCCACGCCAAGGCGAACAGCCACAGATAGTTGCTGCGCACCCGCCACGCGCGCCACAGAATGACGGGGATGAGGAGCATCAAGGCGAGGTAGCCAAGCGACATGGCCGTATCGGCAGTCCGCAAAGCCACCGGCGCGGCAAGCCCCCACACCACCGCCAGGCTCATCAGCGCGACCATGACGGCATTGCTGACTTTCCGCGGCCAGCCGGCAAAGACAGCCCGTTCGAAGAACGTCCGCGCGAACATGAGCGCCGCGGTCGCCGAGGATGCTAGCAACAGGACGCTGAATTTCTGACGATCGTTGTTGTCGAGGCCAGGGAAGACGTGCGCAATGGCGCCCGAGGAGGTGGCGGCGTAGGCCAGGAGACAGAGCACGAGAAGACAATAGGCCGGCTGATACGCCTGGCGTAACGCGCCCCAGAGCGCGAGATTGTAGACGATCAACGCGATCGCCATCCCGGCGAATGCCCCGTACAACGCGGCACGAAGGGTCTGCGTTCTCGCGCCTTCAGAATCGTCGACGATCGACGGGCCCAATATCACGCCACGGAAATTGGCCGAGCCTTCGACATGCCACAGCAACTGGATCGGTGGCGATCGACGCGGCGGCAGGCGCTGGCTGAACACCGCACCGAGCTTGAGCACCTGTGAGGCCGTACGAGAGGAGAAGCTGCTCTGCCGGACGACGCCATCGGCATAGCGGACGTACAGCGTGATGCGCGACATCCAGACGCTGCCGTAGCGTATATTCGTCCCGCGCGAACCGAGGTCGGGGAGGCGTTGCGCCAGAACCCAGAAATCCCCCGAGCCAAACCGGGCTTGTGACGTGCGGCAATCGAATTGCCCGGTATTCTCAAAAAGCCTGGCCGCAGTCATGCCGGCTTTGGCAGGCAATATGCACGTCGCGAGTGGCGTCCCCGGCAGCGCCGCCGCGGGCCGCGACACGCACAGGCCGATCATCACGATCAGCGCGGCGATGACCGCTCGCAGGGAAGCCCGGGTTTGCATGCGGCGGCTATAGGCCGCGTTAGCCAATTAACCGTAAACGCCGGGGCGTCGGAACAGAAAAACCGGCGACGCTATCGCGCCGCCGGCTTCTGCACCTTCGTCAGTCTTCCTTGACCGCGACGGCCTCGGGCTTGCCCTTCTTCTTGGGCTTCTTGGGGGCCGCGCTCTCGATGGCGAACGACAGTGCGCCGTCCTTCATCTTGACCGTGACCTCGCCGCCATGGACGAGCTTGCCGAACAGCAGCTCTTCGGCGAGCGGCTGCTTGATCTTCTCCTGGATGAGGCGGCCCATCGGACGCGCGCCATACAGCTTGTCATAGCCCTTCTCGGTCAGCCATGCCTTCGACTCGTCGTCCAGCTGGATATGGACGCCGCGGTCCGCCAGCTGCAGTTCGAGCTGCAGGATGAACTTGTCGACGACGCGCGCAACCACGGTCGTCGGCAGGTAGCCGAACGGCACCACCGCATCGAGACGGTTGCGGAACTCGGGCGTGAACATCTTCTGCACCGCCTGCTCGTCCTCGCCCTCACGCGTGAGGTTGCCGAAGCCGACCGTCTCGCGCGCCATGTCGCTTGCGCCCGCATTGGTCGTCATGATCAGGATGACGTTGCGGAAATCGACCGACTTGCCGTGCTGGTCGGTCAGACGCCCGTTATCCATGACCTGCAACAGGATGTTGAACAGGTCGGGATGCGCCTTCTCGATCTCGTCGAGCAGCAGCACGCAATGCGGGTTCTGGTCGACCGCATCGGTCAGCAGACCGCCCTGGTCGAACCCGACATAGCCCGGGGGCGCACCGATCAGACGGCTGACCGAATGCCGCTCCATATATTCGGACATGTCGAACCGCTGGAGCGGAATGCCCAGGATCGTCGAGAGCTGCTTGGCGACTTCGGTCTTGCCAACACCCGTCGGGCCGGTGAACAGATAGTTGCCGATCGGCTTCTCGGGCTCGCGCAGGCCTGCCCGCGCCAGCTTGATCGCCGAGCTCAGCTTCTCGATCGCCGCATTCTGCCCGAACACCACGCGCTTCAGATCCGTCTCGAGCGTGGCGAGCGCCAGCTTGTCGTCGGTCGACACCGACTTTGGCGGGATCCGCGCCATGGTCGCGATGACCATCTCGATCTCCTTGGGGGTGATCGTCTTCTTGCGCTTGTTCGGGGCCACCAGCATCTGCATCGCGCCGACCTCGTCGATCACGTCGATCGCCTTGTCGGGCAGCTTGCGGTCGTTGATGTAGCGCGCGCTGAGCTCCACCGCCGACTTGATCGCGTCGGGGGTGTATTTGACGTTGTGGTGGTCTTCGAACGCCGAGCGCAGACCCGCCAGGATCTTGATCGTGTCCTCGATCGTCGGCTCGTTCACGTCGATCTTCTGGAAGCGCCGCAGCAACGCGCGGTCCTTCTCGAAGTGGTTGCGGAACTCCTTGTACGTGGTCGAGCCAATGCACCGGATCGTGCCGCCGCTGAGCGCGGGCTTGAGCAGGTTCGACGCATCCATCGCGCCGCCGCTCGTCGCGCCGGCACCGATCACTGTGTGGATCTCGTCGATGAACAGCACTGCGTCGGGCAGCTTCTCGAGCTCGTTGACGACCGCCTTCAGCCGCTCCTCGAAGTCGCCGCGATACCGCGTGCCGGCGAGCAACGCGCCCATGTCGAGCGAGTAGATGATCGCGGGCAGCAGCACGTCGGGGACGTCGCCCTCGACGATCTTGCGCGCCAGGCCTTCCGCGATCGCGGTCTTGCCGACGCCGGGATCGCCGACATAGAGCGGATTGTTCTTCGACCGGCGGCACAGGATCTGGATCGTGCGATCCACCTCCGGTCCGCGCCCGATCAGGGGATCGACCTTGCCCGCCTTGGCCTTCTCGTTGAGGTCGACCGTGAATTGCTTGAGCGCGCTTTCCGTCTTGCCCTTCTCCTGTCCCTTGGCCGGCTTCTCGTCGTCGGCACCCTTTGGCGTCGAGGCTTCGGTCGGCTGCTGGCCGCCCTTGCCGACGCCGTGGCTGATGAAGCTGACCGCGTCGAGCCGGCTCATGTCCTGCTGCTGCAGGAAATACACCGCATAGCTCTCGCGCTCGCTGAACAAGGCGACGAGCACGTTGGCACCCGTCACTTCGTCGCGGCCCGAGGACTGGACGTGGAGGATCGCGCGCTGGACGACGCGCTGGAACCCGCTGGTCGGCGAGGGATCGGTCGCGGCATCGACCTTCAGCGCATCGAGCTCGGTATCGAGATAATGCGCGACCGTGGTCTTCAGCTCGCCAAGGTCGACATTGCAGGCGCCCATGACCTTCGACGCATGCTCGTCGTCGATCAGCGCGAGCAGCAGATGCTCGAGCGTCGCATATTCGTGGCGCCGGGACGACGCGGCCTCGAGCGCCTTGTGCAGCGTGGTCTCGAGGGCGGGTGCAAATGATGGCATTTACATTACTCCTGTCGGGCCGCGAAACCGCAGGCCCTTTGCCACTATGTCGGAACTGTAATCGATCGCATCAAGCACTTGACCCAGCCGCCCTGCGTTCCTTTGCCGCCCGAAAGCGGACCGCCGAGACGTGGCCGCGGGGTTCACCGTCTAAATAGGTCGTCGGCGCTGGCGCGATGGCTGATCGCCCGATCTTTTTTCAGCTGACAGCGCGCGATCTCGCCCTGCAGCACCGTGATACGGGCATCGAGTTCGGCGACCGACAGCGAATCGATATCCTGACGTACCAGAGCGTCGAGAAAGTCGTCGGGACGGGAAGGGGCGTCATCCGGATCCATCGTGCGTACAACGTTGACCCGCACCGGTGTGATGTCAATAAGGCACGGGAATCTAAAGGGGCGTGTCGATCTGATGCCATCACTAGCCAACACCGTGCCTGACGTCATGAAGGCGATCGACCCGAAGGAGCCCGGCGGCCCCGACGTGCTGATCCTGTGCGATCGTCCCGTCCCGCGTCCGGGCCGGGACGAGGTGCTGATCAAGGTGTCTGCCGCAGGCGTCAACCGCCCCGAGGTCATGCAGCGGCAGGGCAAGTATCCGCCGCCGCCCGGAGCCCCTTCGATCCTCGGCATGGAGATTGCCGGGACGATCGTCGCGGTCGGCGAGGGCGTGGGGCAGGAGCAGATCGGCCAGCCCGTCTGCGCGCTGATCAGCGGCGGGGCCTATGCCGAATACGCAGTTGCGCCATTCGGGCAGTGCCTTCCGGTTCCGGTCGCGCTGTCTATGGTCGAAGCGGCGGCGATCCCCGAGACGCTCTTCACGGTCTGGACCAACCTGTTCGAGCGCGGCTATGCAACCGAAGGCGACACCGTCCTCGTCCATGGCGGCACGAGCGGAATCGGCACGATGGCGATCGCGCTGTGCAACGTGTTCGGCATCGACATCATCGTGACCGCGGGATCCAAGGCAAAATGCGAAGCGGCGCTGAGCGTCGGCGCGACGCACGCGATCGACTACAAGTCCGAGGATTTCGTCGAGCGCGTCGCTGAGATCACGAACGGCAAAGGCGTCGCGGTCGTGCTCGACATGGTTGGCGGCGAGTATGTCCCGCGCAACCTCAAATGTCTGGCCGACGACGGCCGTCACGTGTCGATCGCGGTTCAGGCGGGGGCGACCGCGACGGTACCGCTGTTCGAGATCATGCGCCGCCGCCTGACGCTGACGGGATCGACGCTGCGCCCACGCGACACCGCCTTCAAATGCCTGGTCGCGGACGAACTGGCGCGCACCGTTTGGCCCCATGTCGAGGCGGGTCAGGTAAAGCCTGTGATCGACCGCGTCTTTCCCTTTGCGGAGGCGCCCGCCGCGCATGCCCGGATGGAAGCGGGCGACCATGTCGGCAAGATCGTTTTGACGATGGAATGATCGTGCCACGGCGGGGGCATAGCTCACCGTCGCCCTGAAGAGGTCAGGGTGACGGTGAGGCAAACCTCGCGCCTGCTGTTCGAGCGCGGCGCGTCGGTGCGGTTATCGCCCGGCCCCCGACGCCGCCGGCCCCCGCACCATAAGATTAGTTGCTGTCGGAATCGTCGCTGCCGCCCGTCGCGAGCAGCACGCCGACCACGAGCGCGGCAAGGATCCCGATGCTCACATAAGTCGCGGTCGGGCCCTCGGCGAGGCTGTTCTTTCCGGTCGTGACCGTGCCGGCGCGCGCGGGTGCGGATCGCGCGGGTGCGGATTTGGTGACGGACAGCGATGCGGCGCGATTGGCGGCCGATGCGGTCGCGGGTGCTGCCATCAAGGTGACGGCGGCGGCTGTGGCGGCGATGGTCTTGAAGCGGAACGTCACGGTGTTTCTCCCTTTGGAAGCGGCCATAGTTCAGCTTGGCAGGGATTCGTCAATGCGTTTGCCGGCCGGCCCGCAGAACCCGGCCGACTGACATCGAACGGTCACCGGACTGCGGCGATGGTGTCACAATAGCCGGCTAATCCAGCGGATAAGGAACAGTTTAGCGGGGCATGCCCATGGACGCCGTCACGTTTCCGATCGCCGAGATCACCGACATCGCAGACTTCATCCATTCGCGCCCCGCGCAACCCGAGCCGGTGGTCGAACGGCGGCAATACAGGACGATCTGGATCTCCGACGTCCATCTCGGCACGCGTGGCTGCAATGCGGCGATGCTCAACGACTTCCTCGATCATGTCGACAGCGAGATGCTGTATCTCGTCGGCGACATGATCGACGGCTGGCGTCTGAAAAAGAAATTCTACTGGCCGGACGCGCACAACGACGTGCTCTGGCGTCTGCTCAAGCGCGCCAAGCGCGGGACGCGCGTCATCTACATTCCAGGCAATCACGACGAGGTGTTCCGCCAATATTCCGGGCTCGACTTCGGCGGCATCGCGATCCGCCGCAAGGCGATCCACGAGACCGCCGACGGCCGCCGCCTGCTCGTGCTGCACGGCGACGAGTTCGATGCGATCACGCTCGCGCACCGCTGGGTCGCGCATATCGGCGACGCCGCCTACACGATGCTGATGGGGCTGAACCGCTGGGTCAACGCCGCGCGCCGGCGGCTGGGCATGCCCTATTGGTCCTTGTCGAAGCATGCCAAGGCCAAGGTCAAGAACGCGGTCGCGTTCATCTCGCACTTCGAGGAGGTCGTCGCGCACGCGGCGGGCGTTCGCGGGGTGGAAGGCGTCGTCTGCGGCCATATCCACACCGCCGAGATGCGCGAGATAGCCGGCATCGCGTATTACAATGACGGTGATTGGGTCGAAGGATGCACCGCGCTGGTCGAGCATTTCGACGGCCGGATGGAACTGCTCCACTGGGCGGACGAGATCGCCGCCCGCCACCGCGATACCGCGAACGCGTCGTCGCTCGCGATTGCCGCCTGACCTCACATGCTTCCCTTCGGGGATCGTCACGGAGAATATCGATGCGCATCGCAATCGTCACGGACGCGTGGAGCCCGCAGGTCAACGGTGTGGTCCGCACGCTGCACGCGGTAAAGCGTGAACTCGAATCGATCGGGCACGATGTCCTGATCATTTCCCCCGAAGCGTTCGTCTCGATGCCGTGCCCGACCTATCCCGAGATCAGGCTCGCCCTGGCACGGTCGGAGGTCGTCGGACGCATGATCGAGGCGTTCGGCACCGAGGCGATCCACCTAGCGACCGAGGGGCCCGTATGCCTTGCCGCACGCAGCTGGTGTATGGCGAACGCCCTGCCGTTCACCAGCGCCTATCACACGCAATTTCCGGATTATGTCGCTGCACGGACCGGCGCGAATCCCGACTGGATCTGGCGGTATATCTGCTGGTTCCATCGTCCTGCGCAGTCGATCCTCGTCTCGACGCCCTCCGTCGCAAACATCCTGCGCGCGCGCGGGCTCGACCGGGTACGGCAATGGGGCAGGGGGGTGGACTTCGCGCAGTTCGGGCTGGACGGCGCGCGCGATCCGTCGATCACGGCGTTAGCGGGGCCGATCCTCCTGTATGTCGGGCGCATCGCGGTGGAGAAGAACATCGAGGCGTTCCTGGCATCGCCGCATCCCGGAACGAAGGTCGTCGTCGGTGCGGGCCCCGCGCGCGCGGCACTGGCCCGCCGTTTTCCGGACGCGGTCTTTCTGGGGCCGCGGTCGGGACATGAGCTCGCGGCGGCATATCGCAGCGCCGACGTCCTCGTCTTCCCCAGTCGCACGGATACGTTCGGCCTGGTGATGATCGAGGCGCTTGCATGCGGAACCCCCGTCGCGGCCTATCCCGTGACCGGGCCGATCGACGTGCTCGATCCCCGCGTCGGCGCGATGGACGACACGCTCGAGCTCGCCATCGCGCGGGCGCTGACCTGTGATCCACGGGCGTGTGCGGCGTATGCGGCGCGGTTCAACTGGCCAACAAGCGCGCGGCAGTTCGTGCACGCGCTGGTACCCTTCGCCCGGCACGGGGCGGAGGTCGATCACGACGTCTATCTCGCGTCGCATATCGGCCAGATCGCCGCGTAGCGTTCAGCCCATCGCCTTGCGCAACAGCCGCGAAAGCTGTTCGACGGAATAGGGCTTGTGCAGCAGCTCGAAGCCGTGGGTCCCGTTCTGCGCGAGGACATTGCTGTATCCCGACGTCAGCACGACCGGCAATTCGGGATGCGCCGCGCGGATCGCCTTGGCGAGGTCGATGCCGTTCATGCCAGGCATCACGACATCGGAGAACACGATGTCGAACCGCTTCGCATCCTTGCCAAGTTCGGCAAGCGCCTCCTGCGCGTCCGCCGCCCACACCGTGACATAGCCCAGCTCGGACAGGGACTGGGTCGTGAACGTGCCGACCTCGCGATTGTCCTCGACGACGAGGACGCACGTGCCGTGGCCGTCCGCGAGCGCCTCGGTGGAATCGTCGGCATCGGGGATGCGTTGCTCATCGGCCTGCGGCAGATAGAGCGTGAAACACGCGCCGTGGCCGACATCGCTTTCGACGGTGATGTCTCCCCCCGATTGCTTGGCAAAACCGAAGACCTGGCTGAGCCCCAGCCCCGTGCCCTCGCCGACGCCCTTGGTCGTGAAGAACGGCTCGAAGATCCGGTCGAGCTGGTCGGGCTGGATCCCGCTTCCGCTATCGGTGATCGAGATCGCGACGAAACGACCCTGCACCGCGGGATGCGCCCGGACTGCGGGAATACACGCCGCCGTTCTGACGGCGATGTCGATGCGCCCGGCACCGTTCATCGCGTCGCGCGCGTTGACCGCCATGTTGATCAACGCGGTATCGAGCTGGCTGGGGTCGACATTGGTCAGGCACGGGACATCAGGAACGTCCACGCTGATGACGATGCGCGATCCGGTGAGCGTTCCGAGCATGTCGGAAATGACGGTCAGGCTCTGCCCGACGTCGATGACCTCCGGCTGAAGCGCCTGTCGCCGAGCGAACGCCAGCAATTGCCCCGTCAGCTTCGCGGCACGATCGGCGGTGTCGGATATCGCATCGATATACCGCACACGACGCTCGGCGCTCAGTTCGGGGCGCTTGAGCAGGTCGGTTGCGGACCGGATCACCGTCAGCAGGTTGTTGAAGTCGTGCGCGACCCCGCCGGTCAGCTGGCCAACTGCCTCCATCTTCTGCGACTGGCGAAGCGCGTCCTCAGCTTGCTGCAACTCGCCGGTACGCGCGGCGACTTGCTGCTCGAGCGATGCCGCCAGTGCGGCCAACCGCTGCTCGGCGCGGCGCCGCTCGACCGCGATCCGGGTCCGCTCGGCCGCTTCACGGACGAATGCGACCTCATTGGCGTGCCAGCGTCGTTCCGTCGCGCCGGCTAGGTAGAAGATTGCGACGAGCTCGCCGGATTCGGTCAACGGTATGTTGATCAGCGATCGGGCGCTGATCGCCTCAAGCGCAGGCGCCGTCGCCTGGCTGCGGGGATCGACGCGCACGTCGTTGATATGGACTTCCTGACCGCGTTTCAGGTCGTCGATATACCATCCGAAATCGCGGAACTGGAACTCACCGGACAGCGCGTCGATACCGGGCATGTGCCAGTCATGCTCGATGGCGATCGTTTCTGTCTGCGGATCGATACTGCCATAGCCGGCATGGCTC
Source organism: Sphingomonas sp. AC449 (assembly GCF_979253475.1). Classification (NCBI taxonomy): domain Bacteria; kingdom Pseudomonadati; phylum Pseudomonadota; class Alphaproteobacteria; order Sphingomonadales; family Sphingomonadaceae; genus Sphingomonas; species Sphingomonas sp. AC449. The sequence goes on from NZ_CEEDCZ010000001.1 coordinate 27,343, forward strand.
GCCCCCAGCGTACGGCCGATGATCTGGGCCGCAGCGAACGATATGTCGTCGGGCTGCTCGACGTCGCGAAAGACATCCGCAAGCTCGGTGAGGGCGTCGCGGCGGATGTCGCTCATGCGCTGGTCGGTGATGTCCATCGACACCCCGGCAATCCGCATCGCGATCCCCTGGGCATTGAAGAAGGGCTGCCCGCGCGAAGCGATCCACCGCATCTCGCCATCCGGACGAAAGACGCGGTAGACGACGTCATAATCGGTTCCCTCCGCGACGCAGCGGTCCAGCTCGGCGATGCTGTTGGCCCGGTCGTCGGGATGAATGGCCTCCAGCCGATCGTCATAGGTGAAGGGTTCGTCGACGGGGCGCCCGAACAGCTCCTTGCACGTTTCCGACGGGGTCAGCTGCCTGCTGGCGATTTCGAGGCTCCACGTGCCGAACCGCGCCGCCTTGAGCGTGAACGAAAGCTCGCGCTCATGCTCCTCCTGCGTTCGCAGACGGTCGGTCAGCTCGGCCATCAGCGATGCGTTGCTCGCCTCCAGACCGTGCAGCCGCTCGCGTTCCAGCGTGACATCGACCTGGCTCGCGAAGAAATAGGCGAGGATTCCCTCGGTGTCATAGACCGGCGCTAGCAGCAGCCGGTTCCAGAACGGATCGCCATTCTTGCGATGGTTGCGGATGTCGATCTCGATCGGTTGCACAGACTCAACCGCATCGCGAATGCGACGGACGGTAGCAGGGTCGGTTTCGGGCCCCTGCAGAAACCGGCAGTTCCGTCCGAGGATCTCCTCGCGCGTATAGCCGCTCAAGCGACAAAACGCGCCGTTGGCGAAGACGACCGGGTTGTCGGGCAGCCGTGGGTTCGTGATGATCATCGGCATTCGCGTGGCGCGGACCGCGGCCACGAACGGGTCGGTACCCGTGTCCTGCCCGACCAGCTGCGCTGCGATGCGCTCGGCGTCGGCGGTATGCGGGATCGCGTCCGGCGCGGCTATTATGTCCGGGCGAACGGCAGCGGCATCCGTTCCCGCCAACGCTTCGTCGGCATGGCTCGGACTGCCCGGCAAAGTTTCCGCAGGTGGCACGCGCGTATCGTTCAACGGCCGCTTTCTCGTTCGTTTCGCTAAGCCCCTCATACGTAGGGAAATAGCGAAGGCCTCGCAACGTGCAGATACGCCTGAAAACGGCTCATGACGGGGCGGGACAGGCCGGCGTCGGTGGCGCGGGACCGGCGAACCTCTTTGTAACGATTTGCAGGTAGCGAGATGGCAGGTGTTTCGCTTGCGCGCTTGCCTGTTAGCCGCGTGCGCACTAAGTCGTGTCTCATGTCAGGCCGCTCCGAAAGGGGCGGCCCTTTGTATTTTTACGGAGTTCTCGCCGTGGCCCAGCCGCTCATGCCTCATGCGACCGCCGCCTGGATGGTCGATAATACCGCGCTCAGCTTCGAGCAGATCGCGGATTTTTGCGGTCTGCACATCCTTGAGATCCAGGCGATCGCCGATGACACGACCTCGACCAAGCTGACCGGTCGCGATCCCGTGCGTGCGCATGAGGTGACGCAGGAGGAGATCGACAAGGGCGCGGCCGATCCCGACTATCAGCTCAAGATGATCAAGGGCCCCGATCAGGTCCGTCGTACCAAGGGCCCGCGCTACACCCCGGTGTCGAAGCGGCAGGACAAGCCCGATGGCATCGCCTGGATCATCCGCAATCACCCGGAGATCACCGATGGCGCGATCTCGCTGCTGATCGGGACCACGCGGACGACGATCGCGGCGATCCGGGATCGTAGCCACTGGAACATCGCGAACATCACGCCAAAGGATCCGGTCACGCTCGGGCTGACGTCGCAGCGTGAGCTCGATGCCGCAGTCGCCAAGGCTGCCAAGGCGGCCGGGATGGAAGCGCCGACCGACACGCGTCTCGAAGGCGACCGCGAGGCGCTGCTCGAGCAGCTCCGCAACGAGCGTACCCAGGCTGCGGCCGACGCGCAGTTCGTTGCCGAAGGCGGCGTACTCCCGGTCAAGCCGCTGTTCGACGATCCGTTCAAGCGCTGAATTGATAGACGCGCATGCCCGCGTCATCCCAATGCGGCAGGCGCGAGGCGCCGTTGATGAGCGGGTGACGCGGGGCGGCATGCGCGCGTCGCGTTAAGCTGGTGGGGGACTATCTCCGCCCGCGATCCGTTGCTATCCGCAACGCATGGCAACGCTTCCGGACACGATGCCCGCACCGATCTGCCACAAGGGGCTGACCTATCCTTTGGGCGGCGTCGAGCCTGGATATGGCGACGTGTTTCAGATCGCACCCGGCATCGACTGGGTGCGCCTCACGATCCCCGGTCCGCTCCGCCACGTCAATTGCTGGCTGCTTGCGGATGGCGAGGGCGACGCGATGGTCGATACCGGGATGAACACGCCCGAAGCGCGCGATGCCTGGACCGCCGTGTTCGCGGGTCCGAAGTCCGGGGTACGCGTTACCCGCCTGATCGGAACGCACTTCCATCCCGACCATGTCGGCCTCGCCGGCTGGATATGCGATCGTCATGCGGCACCGCTCGTCATGACGCGGGGCGAGTGGCTTACGGCGCGCATGCTGGCGGCGGATGCGCGCGATGCGGTGCCGGACGAGATGCTGGCATTCTGGCGCGGCGCGGGGTGGGACGATGCGCAGATCGCGCATGCCGCGGCCAAGGGTTGGGCGGGCTTCCGTAGGATCATCACGCAATTGCCGCTGAGTTACGACCGGCTTCAGGACGGCGATCGCCTCGAGATCGGTGATCGCCAGTGGCAGATCGTCACCGGCTCTGGGCACAGCGTCGAGCATGCCTGTCTTGTCGACGAGACGGGCGGCATAATGATCGCCGGCGACCAGGTCCTTCCGCGGATCAGCCCCAACGTATCGCTTGGCGTGACGGAACCCGGGGCCGATCCGCTCGGCGAATGGTTTGCCTCGATCGCCAAGCTGAAGACGCTGCCGCACGACCTGCTCGTCCTGCCGGGGCACGGCGATCCCTTTACCGGGCTTCACACCAGGCTCGATGCGATTGACCGCGAACACCGCGAACGCCTAGACGAGTTGGCCATCTTCTTGGCCGAGCCGCGGCGCGCGACGGATTGCTTCTCGCGCCTGTTCCGCCGCGCGATCGGCCCCGACATGCTCGGTATGGCGACGGGCGAGGCGTTGGCGCATCTGCGCCGCCTCGAGGTGGAGCGGCGTGCGGTCCGCGAAATCGTCGATGGTGTGTGGTGGTGGCGCACCGACTAGTCTAGCGTGCTGCAAAATCGGCAGGAGAGGCCCATGTGCGACGAGCATACCGCTGACGACAACGCGATATTCCTCGCCGGCGTTTCGCGCAGGCAATTCGGCGCGATGACCGGTGCGGCAGGGCTGGCGATGCTGCTTCCCGCGCCTGCCAATGCCGCGGCAATCGCGGGGCGCGATGTCACCATCACGACGGCGGACGGAAAGGCCGACGCCTATTTCGTCGCACCCGCGACCGGCCGGCATCCGGGCGTCCTCGTCTGGCCCGACGTGATGGGACTGCGCCCTGCCTTCAGGCAGATGGCCGACCGGCTCGCGCAGTCGGGCTACGCGGTCCTCGTCGTCAACCAGTTCTACCGCTCGACCAAATCGCCGTTCCTCGCCCCCGGTGAGTCGTATGACCAGCCGGCCGTTCGCGCGCGCATCGCGCCGTTCCGCGAGGCGCTCACGCCCGATGCAACCGTCCGCGACGCCAAGGCCTTTGCCGCGTTCATCGATGCGCAGCCCCAGGTCGATCGCAAGCGGGGAATGGCGACGACGGGCTATTGCATGGGCGGGCCGATGGTCTTGCGCACCGCTGCGGCGGTATCGAACCGCATCCGCGCCGGGGCAACCTTCCACGGCGGCGGCTTTGTCACCGATACGCCCGACAGCCCGCATCTGCTGATCCCGAAAACGCAGGCACGGTATCTGATCGCGATCGCCGCGAACGACGATGCCCGCGTGCCGACCGAAAAGGACACGCTGCGCACCGCCTTCGCGTCCGCCAAGCGTCCTGCGGAGATCGAGGTCTATGCCGGGACGATGCATGGCTGGTGCCCCCCGGACAGCAAGGTCTATGATCCGGTCCAGGCGGACAAGGCGTGGGGACGCATGCTCGCGCTGTTCGGCCGGGCGCTGGTCTGATCGACTGAGAGTACAGGGGCGGGCGTCCGGCCCCGGAGTGGTTTCCATCATGCGCGCGGGGCGTCACGCTTGACGCCTCGTGTTTCGCATGTGATGTTCGCCTTACGTTCCAGGGGAGCCGATCATGACGCTGATCTTGTATACCAACCCGATGTCGCGCGGCCGGATCGCCCGCTGGATGCTGGAGGAGGTCGGCGCCGACTATGAGGCGGTGGTGCTCGACTATGCGTCGACGATGAAGGCAGAGGCCTATCGGTCGGTCAACCCGATGGGGAAGGTGCCCGCGATCGTGCATGACGGCAAGGTCGTCACCGAATGCGCGGCGATCTGTGCGTATCTCGCCGACGCGTTTCCGGGGGCGGATCTGGCCCCGCGCGATGACGAGCGCGCCGATTACTACCGATGGCTTTTCTTCGCTGCCGGTCCGGTCGAGTCCGCGATCACCAACCGCTCGCTCGGGGTCGTCCCGACCGACGATCAGCAGCGGATGGTCGGCTATGGCAGTTTCGACGCCGCCATAACGACGCTCGAAGGCGGGGTCTCGGCCCATGACTATGTCGCTGGCGATCGGTTTACGGCAGCGGATGTCTATGTCGGATCACAAGTGATCTGGGGCCTGCAATTCGGGTCGCTGCCGAAAACCGACGGCTTCGTCCGTTACGCGGCGAAGCTGACCGGACGCGCAGCCTATCTCCGCGCCGCCGCGCTCGACGATGCGCTGATGACCCCCGCAGCATCGTAGCATCGAACGACGGCAGGGTTGATCCGTCCGCCGGCCTTGTCAGGCGCGGCGCAGGCGGATCAGGCTGCCCATTTCGCAAGCCAGTCGGCGAGCGCTTGCGGTCCCATCGAACGCGCATCGGCGAGTTCGGTCTCGTGGCCGGCGTTCAGCAGACGGTTGGTACGCGGATCGACGATCAGGACGGCGGGTACGCCTTTGAGACGTCCCTGAATCCCATAGCCGGACGCGACCTGCCCATTCTTGTCGAAGCGACCGATGTCGACCGTGACGACGACGAAATGTCGCGCGACGAACCGCTTCATCTCGGGAAGCTCGATGGTCCCTGCGAGCAGCCGGCAATCCAGGCACCAGTTGCCGCCGAGATCGATCAGCAGACGCTTGCCTGCCTTGGCGGCGCGCATGCGTGCAGCCGCGATCTGCGCGTTCGCGTCCGCCTTCTCGTCATACGGCAAGGGGAGCGGGGTCGGCAGCCTTTCGAAGCTCGTCGTCGCGACATGGGGTGCGACGATCTTCGCACGCGGTGCGGCGGGCGCGGCAGCGGCGGTCGCCAGCAGCGCCAGAATGAAGCTGCGGCGAAGACGCATCAGGACTGTCCTCCGATCACGGCATTGAGGAAGTCCGGGAAAGGACCGTTCCACGCGCTGTTGGTTGCGTCCGGCGCAGGCTCGCTCTGATACGCAGGGGATGCGGGACGGGCAGGCGAAGCGGCCGCCTCCGGGCGGGCGCGTTCGCCGCGCTTGCGATCGGGGCGATCGCGCCGGCTATCACGCGTCACGGCCGGATCGCGTTCGACCGGCGTGGCGTCTGCGCGCACCGCCTCGCGGACGTCGTCGGCGCGATCGGGGACGACCGCCGCGACCGCCGCGACCGGCTCTGACCGCGTCGGTGCGGGCTCGCGCGAGACGACGGGCTGTGCGGCGGGAACCGGTTCGTCGATCGGCGTCCGCTGCCAGCGTGAGCGCTTGGCCGGCGCGGCGACCGGCTCGGGTACGACCGCTTCGGCTGCAGCGATGACCTCGGCCTCGACCGCATGCGCGACCGTGTCGGCGCGTGGCACGCGGCGCGAGCGTGACCGCTCGCGGCGTGGTGCCCGATCGTTCTCATCGGCGGTGTTGGCGACTGGATCGGCGACCACGGTCCGGGCTTCTGTAACCTTCAGCCGCTCGATGGTCTGCCCGGTCAGCTTCTCGATGTTCTGGATGTTCTCCGAATCATCGGGTGCCACGAACGTGTAGGCGGTGCCCGTCGCACCCGCGCGACCCGTGCGACCGATCCGGTGGACATAGTCATCGGGGTGCCACGGTGCGTCATAGTTGAACACCGTCGACACGCCCTTGATGTCGAGGCCACGCGCCGCAACATCGGAGGCGACCAGCACGGTCACCGCCCCCGTCTTGAACAATTCCAGCTCGGCGAGTCGCTGCGGCTGTTCCATGTCGCCATGGATTTCACCGGACTTGTAGCCGGCCTGTTTCAGCACCTTGTTCAGATCGCGGACCGTCGTCTTGCGATTGCAGAAGATGATGGCGTTGGTGACCTCGTCCTGCGCGAGGATGCGGCGCAACGTCTCGCGCTTTGCCGCCTGGCTCGCGACGGGGACGAGATACTGCTTGATGTTGAGGTTGGTCGAGGCCGGACGCGATACCTCAATCGTCTTCGGGTTCGACAGGAACTTGTCGGCGAGCTTCTTGATCGGGGGCGGCATCGTTGCCGAGAACAGCAAAGTCTGTCGCGACTTGGGCAGCTTGGTGCAGATTTCTTCGATGTCGGGGATGAACCCCATGTCGAGCATCCGGTCGGCTTCGTCGATCACCAGCAACGAGCAGCCGTTGAGCATGATCTTGCCGCGGCCGAACAGGTCCATCAACCGTCCGGGGGTCGCGATCAGCACGTCGACGCCCTTTTCGAGAGCGGCAAGCTGGTCGCCCATCGACACGCCGCCGATCAGCAGCGCCATCGAGAGATGCGAATTCACGCCGTATTTCTCGAAATTCTCCGCGACCTGCGCCGCCAGCTCGCGCGTGGGCTCGAGGATCAACGATCGCGGCATCCGCGCGCGGCTGCGGCCATGCGCGAGAATGTCGATCATCGGCAGCACGAACGACGCGGTCTTGCCGGTGCCCGTCTGCGCGATGCCGATGATGTCGCGCATCATCAGGACCGACGGGATCGCCCCGGCCTGGATCGGCGTCGGCTCCGTATAGCCGGCGTCGGTAACCGCCTTCAGGAGTTCTTCGGAAAGGCCGAGATCGGCAAAGCTCATTTATATGTCCGGGAAAGCGAGGGCGCGCATATTCCCTCAGGCGCTTCGCCGCTCGCGGATTTACGGCAAAATGTCAAGGAAAGCGGCTGGTGTACTTCTGAAAACGCGCATTTTTCGCGTGTGAGCTAGCGTTTGGGGGTCAACGTCTTGAAATCGTCGATCTCGCAACTGCCGCCCGACCGCATCCGGATGGCATCCCGATCACGGCAGATCAGCCCATCCTCGCCCGGTCGCAGATAGAAGCCCGAATAGTAATCGAGCGGTCTGCAGTCCCCATCGAGCTTCGCGCGCAACCGGCGGCCGTCGTTCATCAGCAGGTCGACGGCCTGTTCGTCGCGGAGCACGGCGCCCGCAACATCGCCGACCACGATGCATTTCGGCCCCTTATGCTCCTTCCACCGCCGCGGCACCGACATCGGCACGCGGCCGGGTTGCGGCTGGGAGCGGCGGAGCATGCGCGGCACGCGGATGATGATCCGTTCATGGATCGACGTCTGCATGGCAACCGGCAGGACGCCGGCGCGGGGTTCGGAAGACGCCGCGACGCTCGCCGGAGCGGCGACGGCGAGCAGCGCGGTGCGGAGCAATGCCGCGGTGTGAAATCGAGGGTGGGCCATGAGTCGTTTGCAAGCGTTAGGGTGTAGCGTTGAACGAGAGGTGAATTGGGTTTAGCCGCGCGTCGATGACACCCGCACAGTCCCACATGCTCGAAGCGCTGTCACGGCAGCTGGACCACAAGTCGATCATAATCGATCCGTCGGATATCGCGCCCTGGCTCGTCGACTGGCGTGGGCGTTTTCATGGCGCGGCGCCTGCGATCCTGGCGCCGCGCTCGACCGAGGAGGTCGCCGCGATCGCCGTCGCCGCACGCGACCACCGGGTGCCACTCGTGCCGCAGGGGGGCAACACGTCGATGGTCGGCGGCGCCACGCCGCCTGCCGATGGCGGAGCGTTCCTGCTTTCGATGCGACGCATGGCGCGGATCCGTGCGGTCGATGCGGATGCCGGACTCGCCATCGCGGAGGCCGGCGTGATCCTCGATACGCTCGACATGACGGCGCGCGATCACGGTCTGCGCTTCCCGCTGACGCTGGGCGCACGCGGCAGCGCGACGATCGGCGGGCTCGTCTCGACCAACGCGGGCGGGACGCAGGTCCTGCGGTTCGGCACGATGCGCGGGCTCGTCGCCGGTGTCGAAGCCGTGCTGCTCGACGGCACGGTGCATGACGGCCTGTCCGCCCTCAAGAAGGACAATCGCGGCTATGACATCGATCAGCTGCTGATCGGATCCGAGGGCACGCTCGCGATCATTACCGCGGCCACGCTGCGACTGGTGCCCGCAGTCGCAGCCCGCGCCGTCGCGTGGATCGGTCTCAGCGGGCCCGATGTCGCGTTGCGGCTGCTTCGCCGGCTGCAGGCGGCGACCGACCGGATCGAGAGCTTTGAAATCCTGCCGGCAGAGACGCTTGCCGCCGCGATCGCGCATGATCCTGCGGCCCGCGCGCCGCTCGACGGCGATCACGCGTGGCACGTGCTGGTGGAGGCAACCGCGCCGTCGACGGAGGGTGAGTCGCCAGCCGCGCTTCTCGAGCGGCTTCTGGGTTCCGCGCTCGAGGCTGGCCTCGCCCAGGACGCCGTGATCGCCGCCAGTGAGGCGCAGGCAGCAGCGTTCTGGCGTATTCGCGATTCGCTGTCGGCCGCCGAGCGTGCGCTGGGGCCGGCGACGCAGCACGACATCTCGATCCCGGTCGATGCGATGCCGCGGTTCATGCTCGACGCCTCCGCCGCATGCGAGGCGCGGTTCCCCGGGGCACGCGCCAGCGGCTTCGGGCATCTCGGCGACGGCAACGTGCATTTCCACGTCCGCGCGCCAAAGGGCACCGATCCCGCACGATGGTACGGCGAGGATGCGGCGGTCGTGACGTGTTTCGTCGACGACCTCGTCGTTGCGGTCGGCGGATCGATCTCGGCCGAGCACGGCATCGGCCAGATGAAGACGGGCGAGCTGGAACGTCTCTCGTCGCCGGCCCGGATGTCGATCCTCCGCTCGGTCAAGGCGGCGTTCGACCCGCACGGGTTGCTCAACCCTGGCAAGCTTGTCACGCTTGCACCCGCCCGCGTCACACCATAGAGCCTCGCGCCAATCGCCGGCGTCCTGGCGGCAAGATCCTCTCACGACTTACTGGAGACCCATGATGGCCAGCGCAGCCCAGCTTCCGCTTTTCTACAACGGCCTCGAGCCGCTTTCGAGCGACACGCATGCCAAGTACAAGGTTCGTCCGCAGGACAGCGCACCGTTCCTCGTCGGCCAGCATGCGGTGCCGATCACCGTCGACGAATTCCCGCTGGTCCAGCGTCACATGCCGATCGTCTTCTCGGTCGGCGACGACGCCATCCCGCTCGCGCTGATGGGCCTGAACGAGGGCGTCAACGTCTTCATGGGCGATGACGGCAAGCTGACCGAGAACACCTTCTACGTGCCCGCTTATGTGCGCCGCTACCCCTACATGCTCGCCCGCCTTCACCCTGACGCGCAGGAGCTCTCGCTGTGCTTCGATCCGACCTCGGACGCGCTGGGCGAATCCGACGAGGGCGATGCGCTGTTCGAGAACGGCCAGCCGACCGAAGTCACCAAGGCGATCCTCGCATTCAACGAATCGTTCGAACAGGCTGGTGCCCGCACGCAGAACTTCATGAAGGAACTGCGCGAAATGGATCTGCTGATGGACGGCGAGGTCTCGATCCAGCCCGACGGCGCCGACCAGCCTTTCGTCTATCGCGGCTTCCAGATGGTCAATGAAGAGAAGCTGATCGACCTGCGCGGCGACACGCTGCGCAAGATCAGCAAGTCCGGCATGTTGCCGCTGCTCTACGCACACCTGTTCTCGCTGTCGCTGATGCGCGACATCTTCGCGCGTCAGGTGCAGCTCGGCAAGACGCCCCAGCCACAGCTTAACGGCTGACGAATTGATCGCAGCGGGGCGGGGGTTGCCGCTGCGATCGATTTTTTTGGGCGGAGGGTTGAACCAAAACGAGGCTCACCCATTTTATCCCTGTACGGCATCGTGTCCCCCCCTTTCGCGGCGCCGTACGGTACGCTTCTAGCGTACCTCCTCCCTGAACCTAGGCCACCTCGCGCTACCATGTGCGAGGTGGTTTTTTTTGGTCGGCGGTCCCCGGCCTATTCTGCCGCCGCCAGTCTGGGTGTCGCGTGAGCCTCGTCGCCCAGTGCCGCGAGCATCGCCTTCAGCAGGTGCACGACCCGGTCGAAACCCGTACCAAGCCCATCGAACTGCCGATCGAGATAGAGCGATCGATCGAACTCGAGCTGCAGGGCATGGATCCCGGTCGACGGCCGTCCGTGGCGTTCGAGAATGTGCCCGCCCGCATAGGGCGCGTTGATCGCGACCGGCAGGCGCGCATCGTCTGCTTCTGCCTGCAGCCGGGCTACGAACCGCGGCGCGGTGCTTCGGCCGAACCGGTCGCCGATGACCACCCTGGGCGGTGGATTGCCGCCGTTGCCGTTTGCCGACAGCGGCGGCATGGAGTGCACGTCGAGCAGCACCGCGATCCCGAACCTGGCGTGCGCGGCGGCGAGCGCGTCACCGACCGCGGCATGGTAGGGGCGGTAATCCTGTTCGATCCGGCGAACGATATCGGCGTCGGTGAACCGTCGCCGCCACAGGTCGCTGGCAGCACTCGCGCGACGCGGCACGAGCCCCAAACCGCTGCGCAGCTTGGCGGAGGGCTTTGGCTGGGCGGTCGGGTCGGCGCCTTCGTCGACGCGCGGGTCGCGTTCCATCTCGCTTCGGTTCAGGTCGATCCAAGCGCGTGCACGCGTCTGGACGATCATCGTCTCATCGTGTCGTGCGGCGATCGCGACGGCGTCGATGCGTCGATCCTCCAGCGTCATGACCGCCGAGAGCGGGACGCGCAGCGCCGTCACCAGCTCGGGCGGATACTCGCGTCCCGCGTGCGGGACCGAAATCACCACGGGGCTGGTCGGCGGCGTCTGGCCGAAGCGGTCGAACGAGGAGTCTGGCATCGCATACAGGGTAGGGGGCATCGTGATCGCGGGCAAACGATCTGGAAATCTTAACCGATTCTGGGGTAACGCGGCGCCTCATCACGGGAATATATCGATGTTGCGAATCCTGCTGGCCGAGGACGATCAGGTCATGCGCGAATATCTGACGCGGGCGTTGCAACGCTCGGGCTATGCCGTGACCGCGGTCGATCGCGGGACCGCGGCGATTCCGCTGCTCGAGACGGAACGCTTCGACCTGCTGCTGACCGATATCGTCATGCCCGAGATGGACGGCATCGAACTCGCGCAGCGCGCTGGCGAGATGTGCAAGGATCTCCGGGTGATGTTCATCACCGGCTTTGCCGCCGTCACGCTGAAGGCCGGAAAGACGATGCCGCAGGCGCGCGTGTTGTCGAAGCCGTTCCACCTTCGCGACCTGGTGGCGGAGGTCGATCGGCTTTTTGAAATGGATAATGTCACCGGGTTGAATTGAGCGCTTGCACCCCGCGGAATCCTCGCCTAGTGGAGCCCTCCGGCGGGCGTGTAGCTCAGTGGTAGAGCACTGTGTTGACATCGCAGGGGTCGCAAGTTCAATCCTTGCCACGCCCACCATTGAAAGCCCCGGGGGTCTTCGGACCTCCGGGGTTTTTTCGTTTTACAGCATGTCGCGCACGAGCGCCGGTCAGGTCGCCGGGTATCTTGACAGGCCATGGCCCGCGCGTAGGGCTTGGAGCCATCACAAACGCTCGTGCGGCGTGGATGACGGTGGTGCCCGGGCCATGGGGCCAGGCGGCGCGCCGCGATCGTCGCTGCGCGGGCTTCTGCAGGGTATTCAGCATGACCGACGATCCGATCATCATTGCCAGCTTTGCTCGTACGCCGATGGGCGGGTTTCAGGGCGCGCTCGCGAACGTGTCCGCGACCGAACTGGGAGCCACCGCGGTCAGGGCCGCGGTCGAGCGCTCGGGCGTCGACCCCGCGCTGATCGACCGGATCTACATGGGGTGCGTCCTGCCGGCCGGGCTTGGCCAGGCGCCCGCGCGTCAGGCGGCGCTCGGCGCGGGCCTGCCCGACTCCGTCGAGGCGACCACCGTCAACAAGATGTGCGGGTCGGGGATGCAGGCCGCGATCATGGGGTTCGAGGCGCTCAAGGCGGGTACCGTCGACGTCGTCGTCGCGGGCGGCATGGAAAGCATGACCAACGCGCCGTTCCTGCTCGCCAAACATCGGTCCGGCGCGCGGATCGGCCATGACGTCGTGTCCGATTCGATGATGATGGACGGCCTCGAGGACGCCTATGAAAAGGGCAAGCCGATGGGCGCGTTCGCCGAGGACACCGCCGCGATCTATCAGTTCACGCGGCTCGAACAGGACGCGTTCGCGCTGGAAAGCCTGGCGCGGGCGACCGCGGCGGTCACCGACGGGCATTTTCGCGCAGAGGTCGTGCCGGTTACGGTCAAGACGCGCGGCGGTGATGTCGAGGTGGTCGAGGACGAACAGCCGGGCAAGGCCAAGCCGGACAAGATTCCGGGGCTGAAGCCTGCTTTTGCGAAAGGCGGCACGATCACCGCGGCGACGTCGGCGTCGATCTCCGATGGTGCGGCTGCGCTCGTGCTGACCCGTTCGAGCGTCGCCGCGAAGCTTGGTCTTTCGCAGGAGGCGCGCATCGTTGCGACCGCGGCGCATGCGCATGCGCCGGCCCAGTTCACCACCGCGCCCGTATCGGCCATCCGGAAGGTGCTCGATCGGGCCGGATGGCGCGTCGAAGATGTCGATCTGTTCGAGGTGAACGAGGCGTTCGCCACGGTCGCGATGATCGCGATGCGTGAACTCGGCATCCCGCGCGACAAGCTGAACGTCAATGGTGGTGCCACCGCGCTCGGTCATCCGATCGGTGCGAGCGGTGCGCGGATCATCGCCACGCTGGTCGCCGCGCTGAAGGCGCGCGGGCTGAAGACCGGCGTTGCCGCGCTTTGCATTGGCGGCGGCGAGGCGACCGCGATCGCCGTCGAACTGGTCTGATGGGGCAGGGGGCGCCGCTGCATGGCGGCGTTCCCTCAGACGCGAGGACGAGCGACCTTTAATTGCGCAAAGGGGGTTTCGCGGTGCGGTGCGAACCGGCATGCGCCCGGGCATGATCAGACCCGCGTTGCGTGCCGCCGCCGCCCTCCTTTTGTCTCCTGCGCTTATACCCGCAGAGGGTGCCGCGCAGACCGATCAGGGCGGTGAACCGTTGCCGATCGCGACGCGTGCCGACGAGCCGCCGGTTATCCTGGTCACGGGACGGGGCCTCGGTACGGCGCCCGGGGACCGCGCATTCGACATCGTCACGATCGACCGCGACCGGATCGCGGCCAATGCGAGCAATCGTCTCGAGAGCGTGCTGGCCGATGTCGCAGGCCTTCAGCAATTCCGACGCTCCGATTCGCGCAGCGCGAACCCGACGAGTCAGGGGATCTCGCTGCGTGGGATCGGTGGCAACGCGTCGAGCCGCGCGCTGCTCGTCTTCGACGGCGTTCCCCAGGCCGATCCCTTTGGCGGCTGGGTGGCATTTCCCGCTTATGCGACCGGACGGCTGGGACAGATCCGCGTCACGCGTGGTGGCGGCAGCGGATATCAGGGGCCGGGCGCACTGGCGGGCACGGTCGAGCTCGAAAGCGCGACACCCGACCAGCTCGCGCCGCTCGAGGCGCGGATCGCCTATGGAAGCCGCGACGCGGTCGACGCGCAAGGTTCCGCATCGCTGGTCCGCGGGGCCGGGTTCGCGGTCGTGTCCGGTGCGTATGCGCGTGGCGACGGCTTCATCCCGACTATTGCGTCATCGCGGGGGCCCGTCGACCGACCTGCGCCGTACGAACAGGCATCGGGCGCGATCCGCACGGTGGTCGGGCTGGATTCGACCACCGAGATTCAGGTGAACGCCAGCGCGTTCAGCGACACGCGCGACCGCGGGAGTGATTTCACCGCGAACCGCAGCGAGGGCGCAGACGCCAGTGTGCGGCTGGTGGGACGTGGCCGCTGGGGCTATTCGCTGCTCGGCTATCTTCAGACCCGATCGTTCGCGTCGAACTTTGGCAGCATCAACGCGACACGCACGACGACGGCCCAGTCTCTCGACCAGTACAACACCCCGGCAACCGGGCTTGGCGCACGCATCGAGATCGCGCCACCGCTCGGTGAAGCGGTCACGGTGCGGATCGGTGCCGATGTGCGCGACGTGCGGGGCAAGACGCAGGAGCTGTTCTTCTTTTCAGGGGGCAATCCCACTCGGCGTCGCGAGGCGGGAGGCCATTCGGTGACCTCCGGCATATTTGCCGACGGCAGCGTCGTTGCCGGCGACCTGACCTTCAGCGCGGGCGGGCGAATCGACTGGTGGCAGATCGAGGACGGCTATCTTTCCGAGCGCCCCGTCGCCGGCGGTCTGCCGCTTGCCAACCTCCGCTATGCGAATCGCGATGGCAGCGAGCTGACGGGGCGGGCGGGTATCGCCTACACGCCGACGGACGCGGTCACGCTGCGCGTCGCAGGCTATCGCGGCTGGCGGCTGCCGACGCTCAACGAGCTGTACCGACCATTCCGCGTCGGCAACGATACGACCGCGGCGAATCCGATGCTCGCGCCCGAGCGTCTGACGGGCGTCGAGGGGGGCGTGACGCTCGCGCCCGTACGCGGTGGAACGCTGTCGGCGACCTATTTCTACAACCAGCTCGACGACGCGATCGCCAACGTGACCTTGTCGACGACCGCGACCAGCGCGTCGCGCGTCCGGCGCAACCTCGAGGCCATCCGTGCGCATGGCTTCGAGCTCGATGCCGCGTATCGCCCGGGACCGTTCGGGCTGCGGGCGTCATGGTCGCATGTCGTATCGCGCGTCGACGCGTCGGGGGCTGCACTGCCCCTGGACGGCCTTCGCCCCGCGCAGACACCGCGCGATCAGCTGTCGGGCACGGTCGACTGGCACCGCGACGCCGCCGCGCTGTCGCTGACGCTGCGCCATGTCGCACGCCAGTTCGATGACGACCAGAACAGCCGCAGTCTCGATCCCGCGACGACGATCGATGCCTTTGCTGCAATGCCGCTGACCCGCGCGCTCACGGTCGAAGCCCGCGCGGAGAACCTCCTCGACAAGATCGTCGAGGCGGGGATCAGCAGCGGTACGGTGGTCGAGCGCGCGACGCCCCGCACTGTATGGCTCGGGTTGCGCTACGCGCTTCGATAGCACGCATGCGGCGCGCGCTTGAGGGGGCGG
Source organism: Sphingomonas sp. AC449 (assembly GCF_979253475.1). Lineage (NCBI taxonomy): Bacteria > Pseudomonadati > Pseudomonadota > Alphaproteobacteria > Sphingomonadales > Sphingomonadaceae > Sphingomonas > Sphingomonas sp. AC449. The sequence goes on from NZ_CEEDCZ010000001.1 coordinate 42,788, forward strand.
TGCCCGCGTGGCCGGGGGGCAAAGCCACCGGTCGGATGGGCGTGAACCCGCACCGCCGGGTCCGAAGGTCATCGACGATGCCGCGCGACCGCACTATCCCGCGCGGGTGATCGACATTCCTGCCCCGCTCCGCCTGCGCCTCGACGGCGACGCTCTCGTCCGCAACTGGCAGACGCTCGACCGCATGAGCGGGACCGCCGCCTGCGGTGCGGCGGTCAAGGCGAATGGTTACGGGCTGGGCGCGACGCAGGTCGCCGCCCGTCTCGCAAAAGCAGGCTGTCGCGACTTTTTCGTCTCGAACTGGCAGGAAGCCGCCGAACTGGCACCACTCGGCCTGACCGTCTCGGTGCTGCACGGCCTCCGCGCCGAGGACATGCCCGCCGCGCTCGCAGGCTTTGCCCGCCCCGTCCTGAACACACCCGCGCAGGTCGCCCGGTGGAAAGCCGCCGGTGGCGGGGCATGCGACGTGATGGTCGACACGGGCATGAACCGGCTCGGCGTTTCGGCCGACGACATCGCGGGCGGATTGCTCGACGGACTCGCGATCGAAACGGTGATGAGCCACCTCGCGTGCGCCGACGAGCGCTCGCCGATGAACGCCGTCCAGCGCGATCGCTTCGCTGCGTTGAGCGGGGCGACAGGCGCGCGGCGGATGAGCCTGGCGAACTCCGCAGGGATCGCGCTGGGGGAGGGCTATGCGTTTGATCTCACGCGTCCCGGACTTGCACTCTATGGCGGCGTGCCGCGGGCGGAATATGGCCCACTCATCCGGCAGGTGGTTCTTCCCCAGGCTCAGATCCTGCAACGTCGGCGTGTGGGTGCGGGACAGACGGTCGGCTATAACGCGACCTGGGCGGCGGCGGCCGATACCGAGATCGCAATCATCAACCTTGGCTATGCAGACGGCTATTTCCGCGGGTTTTCCGACAGGGGCATGGCGTCCGTCCAAGGCGTGGCGGCGCCGGTCATCGGCCGTGTGTCGATGGATTTGCTCGCCATCGACGTTACCAAGGCGGCCAATTCTGAGGAAGGGGACTGGGTATCTTTGGATTTCACGCTCCCCGCCGCGGCCCAATGTTCGGATATGTCGCAGTATGAGCTGCTGACGAGCCTGGGATCACGTTATTCACGCGCATGGGACTGAGGGTGGCGTCATTCGGCGGCATACAGCGCTCGCGATGGCGATCGAACACAGACGAAAAAAAAAGGCAGCCTTGGGGGCTGCCTTTAAGTTTCTGAGTTTTAAGGACGTTAGAACTTGGCTTCGACACCGGCATAGAAGAAACGGCCAGTATTCGGATAGATGGATGCGGTCGACCCGCTGGTGAAATTCTCGTTACCTGCAAGTTCGAACGGCGGCAGCTCGTTTGAAAGATTGTCGACGCCGAAGTAGAAACGATATTTGTCGGTTGCGTTCAAACCAACGCGAACGTTGTGATAGACGACGGGGTCGTAAAACACGAACGGCCGCGCGTCGGGATTTGTTGCCGGACGGCCTTGGTTTGGAAAGAAGGTTTCGTAATTGAGGCCCGATACGATCTGCTTCCCGACGTATCGCGCATTGTAGTTGACGTCGAGAATGCCGAAGGTTCCGCCGGCAGTGAATTGCCCCTGCCACTTGGGATCGCCCAGCGTGCCATCGATACGGTCGAAGCGGCCGGGCTCCGCAATGTAATTAAACTGCTGACGATCCATCAGATAGCTGACGACGACGCGCAGGTTGATCCCGATATCCTCGCTGAACTTCTTTGTATAGGCCGTGTCGAGATCAATACCTCGGGTCCTCAGCTGCGCGAAGTTGTATGGCTGGTTGAGGAACGAGACACCGTTACCGGCGACCGGGAAGGCAGGCACCTGTACGCCATCGATCGTGCGGCCCGTCTGTCCGTTGAACGTCAGATTGGTGATCGGATCATTCGTGCTACGACGGAAGACCGCGGCGCAGAAGATATTGTCGAGGCCGGTAGGGTCGTCATAGCAGCGGTCGATGATTGCCTGGCCGGAGAGACCGGAAATCACATTGTTGACCCGGATGTTATAGTAGTCGGCCTTGATAACCAATCCGGGCACGAACTCGGGCGTGAAGACGAAACCGGCGGTAAAGCTGTTGCCGACTTCAGGCGTCAGCGCGAGATTGCCTTGGTTGATGCCGGGGATGCCGCCGGTGGAGATGTTCGTCCACGGCGTGCTGAGGCCGGTCGTTGGGTTCAGAATCGTAGTCGGAACGCCTGCTGCGGCGCAGTTGCGAGCGCGGTTTGGATTTGTCGAAATGTTGCTCGTTTGGCTGACGCCGACACCGGCCGCCTGATTGCAGGGATCGGCAAGACCGTTGAGGAAGGTCGTTGCCGCCGTGGCGTAAAGGTTCGAGAGGTTTGGCGCACGTACCGAGCGAGCATAGGTCGCGCGGAAACGAAGCGACCGGACGGGCGACCAGTTCAGGCCGGCGTTCCAGGCCGTGACGCTGCCCGTGGTCCCGCCATAGTCAGATACGCGAACCGCGCCCTCACCGGTAAGTTCCTGGATCAGCGGCAGGTTCGCCAGCAGCGGCACTCTCAGCTCGCCATAGGCCTCCTTGATCTCGACGGCTGGCGGGTTGAACGCTGCCGCGGGATTGAGAAAGGTCTGGTTCGATGCGGTGATCGGATCAAGACCCGAGAATGCGTCTTCGCGGCGATATTCGAGACCGCCGGCAAAACCGACCGGCCCCCCTGGAAGCGTGAATACGCCACTGGAGTCACCGGACAGGAACGCTGTCGCGTTGATCTGTTCTGCCCATTGATTGCGGGTCGAGGTATACAGGACGTAATCAAGCGCGCGCGAGTCGAATGCACCACGCCCAAAGGGGTTAAGCGGGAAGCAACCCGGATCCACGTTCGTCACTGCGTTGACCGAACAGATCACGCGCTGACCGGCGGAGTTCAGGACGAAGTTCTGCCCCGCGAATGCCGTCGGGGCGACCACCGCAGCGGCGGCGCGATTATAGTTTGCGATCAGGACGTTGCCGCCGGTGCGGTACAGGTTTTCGGTACGGCCGTAATTGCCGACCACCTCGTAGTGGAGATTGCCGGTGTCGCTGATATCGCCCTCGACGCCGATCACCCCGCGATAGGTCTTGCGCGTGTGGAACTCCGCGCGGGTACCGAAATCATTGTTGAAGCGGTTGAGCTGGAAGGTTCCGGTCGCAATCTGTGCGGCCGTTGGATTGAGGATAGTGATAAGCGTGTCACGCGAGGCAGGCGTGAGGAATGGATTGTTATAGCTGTAGTTGGCGGTCAAAGTGCCGCCATTGAAGGTTGGCTGCGTCGACTGCTGCTCAACCTTGACCTGTACCACGGTCGCTTCGAGGAACGGCTTGAAGGCACGCGAGAAATCAGTGCGGATCATCAGGTTCGCAATGAAGCGATCCTGTGAGGGCAGCAGCATCGCGTCTTCTACGCCTGTTGCAGTCCTGCCGAACAGAAAGCCGCCGCCGATCTGACGATTGTCGACGAGACCCGTGGTTGCCGGCGAATCCTTCAAGATCGAGCCATCGGGGTTGAACACGAAATTGTTCGCGAGCGCGGTCCCGGTCGGGCTTGTCGTTCCGGTGCAGATCGCCGCGCGTTGTGCCGCGTTGGCGGCGTTTCCGGCGATTGCGGTTGGGCAGGTCGGGACGATCGTTCCGCCGGTGGATCGGTTGCCGAACACGGAACCACGCGACACGAAGCTCGTATTGGGTACGCCATCGAAATTGCGGTTGGGCGCGGTCGTGATCTGCGAGTTAATGAACGCGGGCGTACCCGTATATGCCCCCAGATAGTCGCGATCAGCATAAAACAGCGAATTTGCGCGGCTATATTCGCCCGACACGGTGACGTTCACCTTGCCGTCGAGGTAATTGTGGCCGGCGATACCGCTGACGAGATACGTGCCGCGGTCACCATAGCTGGTTACGCCGCCCTGGCCCCGAATGCGAAAACCTTCAAAATCACGACGCAGGATGAAATTCGCGACACCCGCGATCGCGTCCGAACCATAGAGTGCGGAGTTGCCGCCGGTGACGACATCGACGCGCTCGATCAGATCGAACGGGATCGTGCTGACGTCGGGGGTATAGGACCCCGGTACGGCCGTGACGACGCGGCGACCGTTGACCAGCGTGAGCGTACGGGCGGCGCCAAGACCGCGCAAATCGAGCAGGCTGAGCCCGGCAGTGCCGATGCTGGCGGTCGAGTTTGCCTGGCTGAACGTGGCACGGAACTGCGGAAGCTGGTTCAGCGCGTCGCCGACCGACACGTCGCCGCGCGCGCCGAGCAGTTCGGTGGCCGTGATGGACGTCACGGGAACAGCAGCATCGGCCCTGGTCGAACGGATGCGCGACCCAGTCACGAGAATTTCAGAATCCGCTGCCTGATCTTGAGCGTTTACATCCTGCTCGACGGCTGCGGCAGGCGACGTCAGTGAGCCCGTGGGCGCGACCGGCGTTTGCGCCGCCGTATCGGAGGGTGACGCCTGCGCCAATGCCGGCGTAGCCAAGGCAAACGACCCCATCAGCGCCGTAGCGCTCAAAAAACGACACAAACTCATGTAAACCCCTGACTTTGATACTTCGATCAACTAGACCGAAGCTGCCAAACGGACGGGGTGCAACGCAACCGCTTTATGACACGATCATGAACAAATTGTCATAATGTTAGGCTTCGTTGTCTTTTTGACACACTGGTTCAACGCTCGAGACACATGGCGATGCCCATGCCGCCGCCGATGCACAGGGTCGCGAGACCCTTCTTCGAATCGCGCTTGAGCATTTCGTAGATCAGCGTGGTCAGCACGCGTGCGCCGCTTGCGCCGATCGGATGACCGATCGCGATCGCGCCACCGTTGACGTTGACCTTGTCCGCGTCCCAGCCAAGTTCCTTGCCGACCGAGAGCGCCTGCGCGGCGAACGCCTCATTCGCCTCGATCAGGTCGAGGTCGCCGATCTGCCAACCGGCCTTCTCGAGCGCACGCCGGGTCGCAGGGACCGGACCGATCCCCATGACCGATGGGTCGACCCCCGCCGACGCCCAGCTGCGGATCGTCGCCAGAACGGGCGTGCCGCGGCGTTCGGCCTCGTCGCGGCGCATCATCACCAGCGCGGCCGCACCGTCGTTCAGGCCGCTCGCATTCGCCGCGGTCACGGTGCCGTCCTTCTTGAACGCGGGCCGCACCGCCGAAACGCTTTCGATCGTCGCGCCTGCGCGGATATATTCGTCGTCGGACACCACCACGTCGCCCTTGCGGCCCTTGATCGTCACCGGCGCGATCTCGTCGGCGAAGCGACCGGAGCTGCGCGCGGCCTCCGCCTTGTTCTGTGAGCCGACCGAAAAGGCGTCCTGGTCACCGCGTGTGACCTGATATTGCTCGGCAAGATTTTCTGCCGTGATGCCCATGTGATAGCCGTTGAAGACGTCGGTCAGCCCGTCGCTCACCATCGTGTCGACGAGGCTGAGATTGCCCATCTTCTGTCCGCCGCGGATCGACTGCGCATGCGCGGAAAGCGACATCGACTCCTGTCCGCCGGCGACGACGATCGTCGCATCGCCGGTCTGGATCGCCTGGCACGCCAGCGCCACCGCGCGCAGACCCGAACCGCAGACCTGATTGACGCCCCATGCCGGGACCTCTTTCGGAACCCCCGCCGCCATCGATGCCTGGCGCGCCGGGTTCTGCCCCTGCGCGGCGGTCAGCACCTGGCCCAGGATCACTTCGGACACGTCGGCGCCTGCGACGCCTGCCTGTTCGAGCGCGGCCTCGATCGCGATCCGGCCGAGCTCGTGCGCCGGCACCGCCGCGAACGCGCCAAGGAAACTGCCAACGGGGGTCCGCTTGGCCGCGGTGATGACGATGTCGTTCGGGCTGCTGGTCATGACGGGTCCTTTCGTTTTGTTTTATGTAGGCGTCTCGAGCGCGCCAATCCAGTTCGCCAATGGTTCCCACAGCTGATCGCGCGCCTTGCTCCCCACGATCATCCCGACATGCCCCGCAGCAACGTCGCGGCGGTCTTGTAGCCCCGCTGCGGTAGCGGCAGGCACGATCGCATCGTTCCGCGAGACGAACTCGACGGCTGGGCAGGACAGCGCGGCAGGATCGATACGCCGATTGCCGATGCGCCACAGGCCGCGTCCCGGGAGATCGGCGGCGATCATGTCCTCGAACAACGCTGCGGCGGCGGCGCGCGGCAGCGGTGCACCGCCATTGGCCCAGTCCTCGAGCCGCACGAACGCACGCGCCGCGTCGCTGTCGGGGACGAGATCGGCAAAGGCCGCATATTTGGCAATCGTCTGCGCCGGCGCGAGCCGCCAGAACCCGCTTTGCAGCACCTCCATCGGCAGGATGTCGAGCGCCTTTGCGAAGGGTTTGGCCGCGCGCCATAGCCTCGCCATGTCGGCGCGGGCCGGGTCGCCATATCCTGCAAAATGCCATGGTGCGGCGATCGTGGCGAGCCCGGCCAGGGGCATCGCCGCGGCGGCGGCCATCGCGAGCGTCCCGCCCAGACAATAGCCCACCACGACCGGCGGCGTCGCGAAACGCCGCAGCAGCGGCACGAGCAGCTGCTCGACATGCGCGGTCAGGTCGAGATGACTATCTGCATCGCCCGGATTCCCCCAATCGACGAGGCAAGCCTGCCACCCTCGGTCTGCCAGCCAGCGCATGAGCGACGTCCGTTCGGACAGGTCGAGGATCGCCGCGGGGTTGATGAGCGACGGGACGACGACGATCGCCGGTTTCCCCGCCGACGGGTCGCCATAGCTCCGCAGCGTCACCCGCCCCACCGCGTCGAGCACCGGGCGGGCGGGCATCGGCGCGGCGCGGGGTGCCGACTGGAATGCCCTAAGGCCGGCGAGCGCGGCAGCCCGTGTCGCCGCCGATGCTGCGGTTTCGCTGCGCAGCATTTTGAGGAACAGGGGCAGCGGGCGTGGACCATGTTGCGGCGCAATGTCAAAGCGCGTAGCGTTCGGTCTAGTCACGTGGAGGGGCTGCATATGAAGAAGCAAGGCACGGTAGACGGGCTTGTCGTCATCAAGAAGTACGCCAACAGGCGACTGTATAATACCGAGACGTCATCGTACATCACGCTGGAGCATCTCGCGACGATGACGCGCGAAGGGCGCGACTTCAAGGTCGTCGATGCCAAAACCGATGAGGATATCACGCACAACGTCCTCACGCAGATCATCATGGAGGAGGAAAGCCGCGGCGAGACGATGTTGCCCGTGAATTTCCTCCGTCAGCTTATCTCGATGTACGGCGACTCCATGCAGAAGATGGTGCCGGGGTATCTCGAGGCTTCGATGGACAGTTTCCGTCGTAATCAGGAACAGTTCAAGTCGGCGGTCGAGGGTGCGTTTGCACATTCGCCGTTTGCCGACATCGCCAAGCGCAACATCGCGATGTTCGACGTTGCCGCTCAGGCGTTCGCACCCGCAAACGGCGCTGCCGCGCCGGGTGCTGCGCCAGGGGCCAAGCCCGCAGCGAGCAAGGACGACGAGATCGCTGCGCTGCGGTCGGAACTCGCCAATCTCCAGGACAAGGTCGAGAAGCTCGGATCCTGACATGGCGATGGGTCTGTGGGCAGCGAGCGGCGGGTGTGCCGCGCTCGCCGTGGCGGCCGGGCTGGGCGCGCGCCGCCGCCGCTTGCGGCGCGATCCCGATGCGGTTGGCTGGATCGACTGGCCGACCGTTCAGATGGTTGCGCTCATCGGCCTGGCCGTCACGGTGGGGCTGATCTTCAAACGATAGCGCGACGGCTGGCGCGCGGTCGGGCCAGATGCCGCGCCCGACGCCAGCGCTCGCTCGACGCGCGCGTCATCGCTGTCTAGACGATGGGGCAACGACAGGGGATTCAGCATGGACGCGTTGGTGAGCACCGAGTGGTTGGCGAACGAACTGGGCGCGCCCGATCTCCGGATCGTCGACGCGACCTATGCCGAGGGACGCGATGCTGCCGCGGAGTATTCCGCAGCGCATATTCCCGGCGCGGTGTTCCTGAACCTTGCCGCGTTGCGCGATACCGCGAGCGACCTGCCGAACATGCTGCCCTCGGCCGAGAAATTCGGCGCCCATATGCAGGCGCTCGGGATCGGCGACGGGGATCGCATCGTCATTTACGATACGTCGCCCTGGCATACGTCAGCGCGTGCCTGGTTCATGCTGCGGCTGTTCGGTGCGCGCGACGTCGCGATTCTCGACGGCGGGCTCGCCAAGTGGCGCGCGGAGTCGCGCGATGTCGAGGCGGGCATCGCGGCGCCGCGAGCGGCTCGCTTTACGGTCACCGAAGACCGAAGCGGGGTACGCAACCTCGGCCAGATCAGGGCAAATCTCGACGGTGGCGGGGAGCAGATACTCGACGCCCGGTCCGCGGCACGGTTCACCGGCGCCGAGGGCGATCCGCGACCGGGCACGGCGGCCGGCCATATTCCCGGATCGGCCAACCTGCCGCAAACCGCGCTGTTCAACGCCGACGGAAGCTGGAAGACGGGTGACGCGTTGCGCGCGGCCTTCGACAGCGCGGGGGTGGACCTTGGCAAACCGATCGTCACGACATGCGGGTCGGGGATCACCGCCGCCGTGCTCATCTTTGGCGCACACCTGCTCGGCCACGATGCTGCGTTATATGATGGCAGCTGGTCGGAATGGGGCGGCGACCCTGACACGCCCAAGGCGGTGCGCCGCGACGGGAGCGACCAGTGAGCGACACGGACAAGCGCGTCGGCGATGCCACGAAGGTCGTGCTGGCGGGGCGCCGCGCCGAATGGACGCGCGGCGTCGGCGAGGGGGCGATCGTCAGCCCGCCCGTGTGGCGCGCGTCGACGATTCTGTACGACTCGGTCGCGCACCTGCGCGACAGCGCGACGCGCGACACGCACCACAGGCTCTTTTACGGGCGCAAGGGCACGCCGACGCAATGGAGCCTTGCCGACGCGCTCACCTCGCTCGAGCCGGGTGCGGAGGGGACCTTTCTCTATTGCTCGGGTGTCGCCGCGATTGCCGCGGCGTTGCTGTCCGTGCTGTCTCCGGGCGACGAACTCCTGCTGGTGGACAGCGCCTATGATCCGACGCGCGGGATGGCGAACGGGCTGCTCAAGCGGTTCGGCATCACCACGCGCTTTTACGACCCGCTGATCGGCGCGGGTATCGCCGACCTCATTGGCGACAGGACCCGGGCGATCTTCATGGAAAGCCCCGGCTCGCTGACGTTCGAGGTGCAGGACGTCCCCGCGATCGTCGCCGCGGCGCGCGCGCGCGGCGTCACGACATTGCTCGACAACACATGGGCGACACCGCTGTTTTTCCCGGCGATCCAGCACGGCGTCGACCTGACGATCCTTGCGGGGACCAAATATGTCGTCGGTCATTCGGACGTCATGCTCGGGTCGGTAACCGCGGGCGCCGGTCATTTCGCACGGCTTCGCGAGACGAGCTTCCAGCTCGGGCAGGTCGCGAGCCCCGACGACTGCTGGCTCGGCAGTCGGGGGCTGCGAACGATGGCGGTCCGTCTCGCGCAGCATCAGTCGAGTGCGCTCCGGATCGCGGAGTGGCTGCGGTCGCGGCCCGAGGTTGCACAGGTCCTGCACCCCGCGCTTCCCGACTGTCCCGGGCACGCGATCTTCGCGCGCGACTTCAAGGGATCGAGCGGACTATTCTCGTTCGCGTTGAACGGCGGCAGCGACGCTGCCCGCGCCGCGTTGATCGACACGCTGCAATTGTTCGGGATCGGCTACAGCTGGGGCGGGTTCGAAAGCCTCGCCATCCCCGTCGATCCGCACCGCTATCGCAGCGTCACGCGGCGCGAGGCGGCAGGCCCGATGGTTCGTCTGCAGATCGGCCTCGAAGACCCCGACGACCTGATCGCCGACCTCGACGCCGGTCTCGCTGCGTACCGTCAGGCGCTGGCCTAGGAGATCGGAGCCTCGTGCGAGCGGGGTGCGCCCATCAGGGACGGGGACGCGATATAATATGATAAACTAAGGTAGAGTGTGGTGATTGCGCATCATATGCGCGTCAATGCTGGGCCGTACGCAATATACCTTGTGCGCCGCACCATGCGCTGTCACAGATTAATCACCGCAGGAAAGACCAGGCTCGGAGGCTTCGCCTCGATAGACATGGCGTCCGCGGTTGCAGGCGGGGACATCGACTTCCGGTTTCGAAAGGGAAACGATGCGCTTCTCCACTCTTCTCCTCGGCGGCGTTGCGCTGGCCGCCGCCACGCCCGTCTTTGCCCAGGACACCGCGCCGCCAAAGCCGGTGACCGTGTCTGGCTCCGTCGGTCTCGTCAGCGATTACCGCTTTCGCGGCGTATCGCAGTCGGACGAAAATCTGGCCGTACAGGGCGGCATCACGATCGCGCATGAAAGCGGGATCTACATCGGCACTTGGGGGTCCAACCTCTCGGGCTGGGGTACGTTCGGCGGTGCCAACATGGAGCTCGACCTGATCGCGGGGTACAAGGTTCCCGTCGGCGGCGGCGCGCTCGACGTCGGTGCGACCTGGTACATGTATCCCGCCGGGTTCGACAATACCGACTTCATCGAGCCTTATGCCAAGCTGTCGGGCACCGTCGGCCCCGTCGCACTGCTCGCCGGCGTCGCTTACGCGCCCAAGCAGCAGGCGCTTGGTCCCTGGTACACGAACGGCACCTCGGCGGCGAACGGCGTCTACGACCGGGTCAATGCCAAGGATGACAACCTCTATCTCTGGGGCGATGTCAGCAGCGGTATTCCGGACACCGGCCTGACCGTGAAGGCGCATGTCGGCTATTCGAACGGCAACAAGGGCCTTGGCCCGTTCGCGACCAGCGTGTCGCCGACCGGCGAGTATTTCGACTGGCTGTTCGGCGCCGACTATGTGATCCCGACGACCCCGCTGACGCTCGGCGTGGCCTATGTCGATACCGACATCGGCAAGGGCGAATCCGCCTATCTTCAGCCGAGCTTCAGTCGCGGCCAGGACGGTGTCGGCTCGATCGCCGGGGGCAAGGTCGTCGTATCGCTCACCGCGGCGTTCTGAATAGACGCCCGCGCACAGCATACGTCGCCCCCCTCATAGCGGCACCCCATCGTCGGATGGGGTGTCCCGCGGGGGCGGGGGCGGTCGCTTTGGCAAGCAACCCTCGTCTTGCGGGGTGACCGACCACTGCGATTGCACCGCATGCCGCGCCGCCGCCAACGCACCGGACTTACGAAAAAGGGCGGCTCCTCGCGGGGCCGCCCTTTGTCACGTGTGCCGGTATGTCCCGATCAGTTTGCCGAAGCGCGTGCGTCCTGACCGTCACCCTCGGGCGCCGCGACGATGTCGCGGGTCGTCGAGCCCTTGTCGACCACCGTCGTGCCCGGATCGCCTGCGGTCGAACGGATGCCGGGGTCGGCATTGTTCTGCCCCGCCTCGCCAATGACGCCGGCTTCGGCCGCACTGCGCGCTGCCGTGCCGCCGAACAGCGCGTCGAGCGTCTGTGCGTTGGCGGCGGTGTCCTGCGGGCGCGCGGCGCCCGGCTGCGGCGGGACCAGCGCGAAGTCGGGCGGGATCACGAGAGGCGCCTGACGCGCGACGGCGAACTCGTCCGGGCGCGCGCGGTCGAGGCTCTTGCCGGCGCCGCAACCGGACAGCAACGCAACGCTCGCCAGACCGGCAGCCAGGGGCACAAACTTACGCATGGGAATTCTCCACAGGGGGCTTCTCGCGCACGAGCAGCGCCCGGACAAGCAGGACGAGCACGCCGACAGTAATCGCTGCATCGGCGACATTGAAGACCAAAAACGGACGCCATTCGCCGATATGCAGATCGGCGAAATCGACGACATAACCGAGCCGGATCCGGTCGAGGATATTGCCGACCGCGCCGCCGAGCACGAAGCCGAGCGCGATCTGATCGGCGGGGTTCTTCTCGCGCGTCATCCACACCGCGACGCCGACCGAAATCGCACCCGTCAGCAGCACCAGCGCCCAGCGCGTCAGGTGGCCGTCGGCGGGCAGCAGCCCGAGCGAGATGCCGATATTGGGCACGAAGCGCAGGTCGAAGAACGACGTGATCGTCCGCGCATCGCCGAGCGAATCGATCCCGAGCGGCTTCGTTACCGCCCATTTGCTGAGCTGGTCGGCGAGGAAGAGGACGATCGCGGCTGCAAAGCCGGCCTTGGGCAGGTTACGCATGATCCACGACCTCTTCGCAACGATCGCACAACTCGCCATCGACCGTCACCTCGGGGAGGTGGCGCCAGCAGCGGCCGCACTTGTGGAAGTCGGTGCGCGTCACGGTGACCGCGGCGCCCGGCGTGACCTTGGCGACGATGAACGCCTCGGCCAGCGCGTCGGCGTCGAGCAGCATTGCGGGGACGGTGACTTCGGCCTCGAGGCTGGAGCGGACCGTCTTCTCGCGGCGCAGCGGCTCGATCGCCTCGGTGACGGCGACGCGGAGGTCGCGGATCTTGCGCCATTTGCTGCCGATCACGTCGTCCGCGTCGAGCGACGGGAGCGACGGCCATTCGAGGTAATGCACCGAGCTGTCATCGCTCGGGAAACGCGCCTGCCAGACTTCCTCGGTGGTGAAGCACAGCACCGGTGCTGCGTAGCGGACGAGCGCGTGGAACAGCACGTCCAGCACCGTGCGGTATGACCGGCGCTTGATGTCGCTCGGCGCGTCGCAATAGAGCGAATCCTTGCGGATATCGAAGAAGAACGCGGACAGATCCTCGTTCGCGAAGTCGGTCAGCAGGCGCGTGTAGCGGTTGAACTCATACGCCTCCGCGGCCTGGCGCAGTTCGGTGTCGATCATGCCGAGCCGGTGAAGCACGTAGCGCTCGAGCTCGGGCATGTCGGAGACCGCGACGCGCTCCGACTCGTCGAAATCTTCGAGCGCGCCGAGCATGTAGCGGAACGTGTTGCGCAGTTTCCGGTACGCGTCGGAGGCGGTGGCGAGGACTTCCTTGCCAATCTTCACGTCGTCGAAATAGTCGGTGGAGGCGACCCACATGCGCAGGATGTCCGCGCCGCTTTCGCCGATGATCTTGAGCGGATCGACGACGTTGCCGAGGCTCTTCGACATCTTCCGCCCCTGGCCGTCGAGCGCGAAGCCGTGCGTGAGGACCGCATCGTAAGGTGCACGACCGCGCGTGCCGCAGCTTTCGAGCAAGCTCGACTGGAACCAGCCGCGATGCTGGTCCGACCCTTCGAGATACAGGTTCGCGCGGGTGCCTTCTCCATAGCGCGCCTCGACGGTGAAGGCGTGCGTGCAGCCCGAATCGAACCAGACGTCGAGGATGTCCTTCACGACCTCATAGTCGGCGAGGGCATAGTCGGGGCCGAGCAGCGCCTGATGGGCGTCGGCATACCACGCGTCCGCACCGTTTGCGCGGAAGGCCTCGACAATGCGCGCGTTGACCGCGGGGTCATTGAGGTACTGGCCGGTGGCGCGGTTGACGAACAACGCGATCGGGACGCCCCAGGCACGCTGGCGCGAGATGACCCAGTCGGGGCGACCCTGCACCATCGACGTGATCCGGTTTTCGGCGCGCGCGGGGATCCAGGTGGTGGCGGCGATCGCGTCGAGCGCGATTTCGCGCAGCGTGGCGCCGTTGCCGTCCGGCTCCCTCTCCCCGCAGGGGAGAGGGAGGCGTGGCCGCATCCATCGGGATGAACCATTGCGGCGTCGCACGGAAGATCACCTTGGCCTTCGAGCGCCACGAATGCGGGTAGCTGTGCTTGAAGTCGTCGCTCGCCGCGAGGAGCGCGCCGCTCGCGCGCAGGTCGGTGCAGATCGGGCCGTCAGCAGCCACGAACTTCTTGTTGATGACCGATCCTTGCCCGCCGAGCCAGGCCCAGTCGGCGCGGTACATGCCTGCGCCGTCGATCGCGAAGACGGGGTCGATGCCGTATTGCTTGCAGAGCTCGAAATCGTCCTCGCCGTGGTCCGGCGCCATGTGGACGAGCCCGGTGCCCGCGTCGGTCGTGACGAACTCGCCGGGGAGGAACGGGCGCGGCTTTGCGAAGAAGCCGCCCAGCGCATGCATTGGGTGGCGTGCTGTGGCGTCGGCGAGGTCGGAGCCCTTGCCGCGCCACACGATTGCACCAACCTCTTCTCCGTCATCCCGGCGCACGCCGGGACCCACCTCACCGCCGTCTCCCACTTGGGTAAGTGGGTCCCGGCTTTCGCCGGGATGACGGGAGGAGAGGGTACGGGCATTGAAACTACCGACGAGCGCGTCTGCGATCAGGAACCGGCGATCGCCGTCCGCCAGCAGCACATACTCGATCTCAGGCCCATAGCTCAGCGCCTGGTTCACCGGGATCGTCCACGGCGTCGTCGTCCAGATCACCGCATGCGCGCCGACCAGTTCGGGTGCGTTCGGCGCGTCGACGATCTCGAACGCGACGTCGATCTGAGTCGAGACGATGTCCTCATACTCGACCTCGGCCTCGGCGAGCGCGGTCTTCTCGACCGGGGACCACATCACGGGCTTCGCACCGCGGTACAGCTGGCCGCTCTCGGCGAACTTGAGCAGCTCGCCGACGATCGTCGCTTCCGCCTCGTACTTCATCGTGAGGTACGGATCGGCCCAGTCGCCCATCACGCCGAGCCGCTCGAACTCGGCCTTCTGCACGGCGACCCATTTCTCGGCATAGGCGCGGCATTCGGCGCGGAACTGGTCGACGGGGACGTCGTCCTTGTTGAGCTTCTTCGCGCGATACGCTTCCTCGACCTTCCACTCGATCGGAAGGCCGTGGCAGTCCCAGCCGGGGACGTACGGCGCGTCCTTGCCCATCAGGGATTGCGAGCGGACGATGATGTCCTTCAGCACCTTGTTCATGGCGTGACCCATGTGGATGTCGCCGTTCGCATAGGGCGGGCCGTCGTGCAGGATGAACCGCTCGCGCCCGAGCCGCTGTTCGCGCAGCCGGTCGTAGATGCCGAGTTTCGCCCAACGCTCGAGGATCGCCGGCTCCTTCGCGGCGAGGCCCGCCTTCATCGGGAAGTCGGTCTTCGGCAGGAAGACGGTGTCGCGGTAATCGCGGGCGGGCGCAGGAGTATCGGTCATAAGTGGGCCGGGCTGTAGCGCGTCCGGTGTGGCACGTCACCCCGGCCGTTTGCTCCCCTTTTACTTCCGTCACCCCAACGAACGCTGGGGTCTCGTGCCGCAGGGGGACGTTCCATTACCGGGATACCCCAGCTTGCGCTGGGGTGATGGATTAAGGCGGGTCTATCGTGCCAGAACCGCGCGTGCCCGCGCGCAGTCGGCATCCATCTGCGCGATCAGTGGGTCGAGGCCGTCGAACTTCGCTTCGGGACGGAGATATTCGATCAGCGAGACCTCGATGCGGCGGCCGTACAGGTCCTCGGCGAAATCGAAGAAATGCGGCTCGAGCAATTCCTTGGGCGGATCGAAGCTCGGGCGTATGCCGAGATTGGCGGCGCCCTTCAGGATGCGACCGTCCTCCAGCTGCCCGGTCACCGCATAGATCCCGTAGGCGGGACGCAGATACTTGCCCATGTCGATGTTCGCGGTCGGATAGCCGATCGTGCGGCCGAGCTTGTCGCCATGCTGCACCACGCCCTCGATCGCGAACGGGCGGGTGAGCAGCCGCGTCGCGGTCGCCATGTCGCCGGCGCGCAGCGCCTCGCGGATCCGGGTCGAGGACACCGTCTCGCCATCCAGCGCGACCGCGCCGACCGTTTCCGCGCGGAAGCCGTGGACCGGGCCGCGCGCGGCGAGCGTGTGGACGGTGCCGCTCTTGGCATGGCCGAAGGTAAAGTCCTCGCCCGTCACCACGCCGCCGATCCGCAGATTGCGTTCGAGCCGGTCAGCGACGAACTGCTCGGCGGTCAGCGCGGCGAGATCGCCGTCGAAATGGAACACCACCATCGCATCGGCGCCGGCGTCTGCGAACAGCCGCTCGCGCTGGTCGAGCGTGGTCAGGCGGAAGGGGGGCGTAGCAGGGCGGAAATGGCGGACCGGATGCGGGTCGAACGTCGCCACCAGCGCGGGGCGACCCTCGGCCTTCGCCCACGCGATCGCGCGCGCGACCACCGCCTGGTGACCGAGATGGAATCCGTCGAAATTACCCAGCGCCACGATCCCGTCCGCCAGATACGAAGGGATGGATGCGCCACCGTCGAGCCTTTGCATGTACGGGTCAGTACCCAGACGCCGCGGATGACGATAGTCCCTCCTTACGCTTGCCCGCCCGCGCCGGCTTCGCGGGGGAACAGTCTTCAGCGGCGGGTGAGCGTGACGAAGCTAAAGGGTGGGCGCTGCTTTTCGCCGGGGTGGTCTTCGCGCGCGATCTCTCGCCAGCCGTCGAACGCGGGGACGATGGCGTCGCCTTCGGGCTCGTCATGGACTTCGGTGAGTTCGATCCGGTCCGCATGGGGGATTAACTGCGCATAGATCTGCGCGCCGCCGATCACGGCGACCTCGTCGCCCGCCATCGCGAGCGCCTCGTCGATCGAGTGCGCCACTTCCGCGCCGTCGGCGTGCCAGTGGCCGCGCGTGAGGACGATGTGGCGGCGGCCGGGGAGGGGGCTCGGGAAGCTCTCGAACGTCTTGCGCCCCATCACCATCGGCTTGCCCATCGTCAGCGCCTTGAAGCGCTTGAGATCGGCAGGGAGCCGCCAGGGGAGCTGGCCGTCGCGGCCGATGACGCCGTTGGTGGCACGGGCGAGGTAGAAGGTGATCATGCGGCGCATCATGCCGGATCGGGGGGCGGGGGGCTATACCTCCATGATGGGAGGCAGCCCCGCCCCCAACTCCCCCCGGCGAAGGCCGGGGCCCAATTGGGAAGGTTGGGGTGACGGAGCGCAGCGCGCATCAGCAACGTCTCCCAATTGGGCCCCGGCCTTCGCCGGGGTGGTGAATCAGGGATCAGTTCGGGGCGTGTTCCTTGACGTACGCCTCGGGATCCTTCTCGACGACCTTCACGCCGTTCAGGTGGTTCGCCTCGAACGCCGCGAACCGGACGCCCAGCTCATGCCGCTCTTCGAGCGTCGCATGCTTGCGGAAGTCGGTCAGGCCCTGGCGCTCTTCCTCGGCGAGGTGATCGCTGTTCGCCTTGTTGCACTCGCCGACCGCCTCGAACCACGCGTCAGAGCCGACCGGGTGCTTGTCGACCGCTTCGCCGGTCTCGCGGATGTCGTTGTGATCCTCGATCGCATCCTCGGTCTCCTCGGCGGCCGAGTCGGCGTCGTTGCCGCCGGTGCCGATCTTCATGAGGCGCGGGTAGAAAAAGCGCTCCTCCGCCTCGGCATGCGCGTCGAGCAGGTTCTTGAGGCGCGTCCAGAGTGCCGACAACGCCTCGGTGTCCTTGGCGTCGATGCTGTCGATCTGCGCGAACAACGCCCGCTGCTGTGCGTGTTCGTCGAGGATGAGCTGGGTGATGTCCATGATGGGCCTTCCGAATAGGTTCGGACGGTCAACCGCGGGCGCCGCGCCCGGTTCCTATTGCGATTCGCTCTCTGTTCAGACGGCGACGGGCGCCTTGATATGCGGCTGCGCCACGTAATTGTGGAGCACGAAATCCTCATACTCGTACGCGTCGATCGAGTCCGGCTTGCGCACGATCTCGAGTTGCGGGAGCGGGCCGGGGTCGCGGCTCAGTTGCAGCCGCGCCTGTTCGAGATGATTCGAATAGAGATGGCAGTCGCCGCCGGTCCAGATGAACTCGCCGACCTCGAGCCCGCATTGCTGCGCAAGGATGTGCGTGAGCAGCGCGTAGCTGGCGATGTTGAACGGTACGCCGAGGAAAATGTCGCCCGAGCGCTGATAGAGTTGGAGCGAGAGCTTGCCGTTGGCGACATGCGTCTGGAACAGGCAGTGGCACGGCGCGAGCGCCATCGCGTGCAGGTCGCCCGGGTTCCACGCGCTGACGATCTGGCGGCGCGAGGCGGGGTTGGTCTTGATCTGCTCGATCAGCTCGGCGATCTGGTCGATGTGGCGGCCGTCGGCAGTCGCCCAGTCACGCCACTGCTTGCCATAGACCGGGCCCAGATCGCCGTTCTCGTTCGCCCATTCGTCCCAGATCGCGACTTTCCGCTCCTGCAGCCAGCGGACGTTGGTGTCGCCGCGCAGGAACCACAAAAGCTCGACGATGATCGAGCGGAGGTGGAGCTTCTTGGTAGTGAGCACGGGAAAGCCCGCGGCGAGATCGAAGCGCATCTGCGCGCCGAACACACTCAGCGTGCCGGTGCCGGTGCGGTCCATCGTCTCGACTCCGGTCGAGAGCACGCGGTCCATGAGGTCGAGATACTGGCGCATGGCGGCGGGCGTAGTCGGGTGCGCGCCCTGGCTCAAGGGAATGTCGTCGGCGTGCGTTTGTCGAGTGACGAGGCGTTGCGTGACGGTCGGGACAGGCTGAGGTCGCCGTCATCCTGACGAAAGTCAGGATCCAGGGTTAGGACCGTGCCGCCTGTGGCTCTGGATCCTGACCTTCGTCAGGATGACGGAAGGGGGGGGGAGCCGCGCCGTCACAACGACGGGCAGGGCGTCAGCGCAGCCGACAGGCGCGGATCGCGTCCGGGGCAGGGCGCGGGCCCGTCGCGCGGAAGGTGGCGATGTAGCCGCCCGCCGAGGGCATGGCGTCGGTATCGACCTCGGTATAGCCGACCGCGGCGAATTCGCACTTCAACAGCGCAGGGGGGGTGCCGTGGTTCTGCGTCTGGCGGTCGGCATCGACGACGACGACCAGCCCGTCCGGCTTCAGCGATGGCCGGAGCCGCCAGAGGAATTCATAGGGCTGCTCGATCTCGTGGTACATGTGCACCATCAGCACGCGGTCGAAACTCGCTTCGGGCAGCTTCGCGTCGTTCGGCTCGCCGAGCTTCACGCTGACATTGGCCAGATCCTCGCGCGCGACGCGTTCCGCCAGCTGGTCGCGGACGTTGGCGACGATGTCCTCCGCCAGCACACGGCCTTCCTTGCCGACGCGCGCGGCCATGCGGATCGTGTAATAGCCCTCGCCGGCGCCGATGTCCGCGACGGTCATGCCCTTGCGGATATCCGCCTTGTTCATGACCTCGCCGGCCTCGTTCAGCCGATCGCGTGCCTCTTCGTTGGACCAGCGCGACGACACGATCGACGCGACCGGACGGTCGGCGGCGGGGAACACCGGTTCCTTCGGCTCGCGCTTGATCAGCGGCTTGCTACCGTCGCAGGCCGCGAGCAGGAACACCGGCGACAGCATCAGGACGAGGGCATCCCTCAGCGTCAATCGACGTCCTCCACCTCGACAGCCTCGCCGGTCACGCGCTGCGACAGCGCCGCCGCCATGAACAGCTCGAGATCGCCGTCGAGCACGTCCGACGGGCTGGTCGAGACGACGCCCGTGCGCAGGTCCTTCACCATCTGGTACGGCTGCAGCACGTAGGAGCGGATCTGGTGACCCCAGCCGATATCGGTCTTGCCGGCATTCTCGGCATTCGCCGCGGCTTCGCGGATCGCCAGTTCGCGCTCGTACAGACGCGCGCGCAGCTGGTTGTACGCCTCGGCCTTGTTCTTGTGCTGCGACCGCTGGTTCTGGCACTGCACGACGATGCCGGTCGGGATGTGCGTGATGCGCACCGCCGAATCGGTCGTGTTGATGTGCTGCCCACCCGCTCCGCTCGCGCGGTACGTGTCGATGCGCAGGTCGCTTTCGTTGTACTCGACCTCGATATTGTCGTCGACGACCGGATAGACCCAGACGCTGGCAAACGAGGTGTGGCGACGCGCGGCCGAGTCGTAGGGGCTGATCCGGACGAGGCGGTGGACGCCGCTCTCGGTCTTGGCATAGCCGTACGCATTCTCGCCTTTCAGCAGCAGCGTGGCGGACTTGATCCCCGCCTGCTCGCCCGAATGCTGGTCGATCAGTTCGACCTTCAGCCCGTGGCGTTCGCCCCAGCGCGAATACATCCGGCTGAGCATCCCCGCCCAGTCCTGGCTCTCGGTGCCGCCGGCGCCGGCGTTCACCTCGATATAGGTGTCGTTGCCATCGGCCTCGCCCGCGAGCAGCGCCTTGATCTTGTCCTTGTCCGCACGCGCCGCGAGTTCGGCGAGCGCGGCGACGCCGTCGGCCTCCATCGCGGTGTCGCCCTCGGCCTCGGCCATCTCGATCAGCTCGGACGTGTCCGCCAGCTCGCTCTCGATCGCGCGAGTCGCGCCGATCGCCTCGTCGAGACGGCGACGCTCGCGCATCACCTCCTGCGCGGCCTTGGGATCGGACCAGAGCGCCTGGTCCTCGACGCGCGCGTTCAGCTCGTCGAGACGACGCAACGCGCGGTCCCAGTCGAGGAAGCGGCGCAGCAAGGCCAGCGCGTCTTTGATGGTGTCTACGTGAGCCTGCGCTTCGGCGCGCATGGGTATTCTCCAAAATGTCCGTCATCCCGGCGGACGCCGGGATCTCCGTCCGCGAGCGCGCGGGTGCGGACGGAGATCCCAGCGTGCGCTGGGATGACGATGTAGGAACTGCGCTAGTAGATTCCGCCTTCTCTTTGCAAGAAATCGCTGTCGCGCGGGGCTTCGGCCTTTTTCACCGCAACCGTCGCGGCAGCGGCCGGGGCGGGGCCCGCACGGCGGGCGGCACGCCGCGGCTCGCTCTCGGGCTTGAACGCCTCCCAGATCACCGCGGGCTTCGGATCGTCGGTGTTGGGCCAAGTCCCATAGACCGGCCGCCCGCTACCGCGATCGATCCGGACCATGCGGATCCCCGCAGGCGCACGGAACGGCAGCTTGGGCAGATCCTCATAGGCCTTGACCGCGAACTGCTTGAAGATCGGCGCGGCGAGCGTGCCGCCCTGCGCGGCGCCACCCAGGTTCCGCGGCGTGTCGAAGCCGATATACAGCCCGCCGACAAACTGCGGCGTGCCGCCGATGAACCACACGTCGGTCGGGCCATTGTTGGTCCCGGTCTTGCCGAACATCGGCCGGTCGAGATCGCGCAGCGTCACCGCGGTGCCGCGCTGGACGACGCCTTCGGTGATGTGGACCATCTGATACGCGGTCATCGCATCGAGCACCTGGCGCTGGCGCGTGACCGGGCGCGGCATCGGCTTGCCGTCCCAGTCGGGCGCGTTGCAGCGGTCGCAGGCGCGCCAGTTCTCAGGCCAGATCACCTTGCCATGACGATCCTGGACGAAATCGATGAGCGACGGCGGCCCGCCCTTGCCGTTGTTCGCGAGGATCGAATAGGCGTTGACCATCCGCCCCACCGTCGTCTCGCCCGCGCCCAGCGCGAACGAGAGATAGGGCGCATAGTCGCCGACGCCCATCTTCTTGATGGTGGCGACGACCTTCGGCATCCCGGTCTGCGCGGCGGTCCGCACGGTCATCAGGTTGCGCGACTGTTCGATGCCCCAGCGCATCGTGTGCGGCCCGGCGCCGCGCGAATTGCCGAAGTTGCGGAAGCATTTCTGCCCGAGCCGTGCGCCCTGATAGACGCAGAAGGGCCCGTCGACGATGATCGACGCGGGCGTCATCCCGTTGTCGAGCGCGGCGGAATAGACGATCGGCTTGATCGTCGAGCCCGGCTGCCGCATCGCCTGAGTCGCGCGGTTGAACGCCTGCAACCGGTCGTCGAAGCCGCCCTGCATCGCCAGCACGCGGCCGCTCGCGGGCTCCTCGACGACGAACGCGCCCGACACCTTGGGGATCGCGCGCAACGCGAAGTCGCCGCCGTCGGGCGCCACCGCGATGATGTCACCCGTCTTGATCGCGCCGAACGCGTTGCCGCCCTTGCCGCGCACCGCCATCTGCGCGGCATAGCGCGGCAGCGTGCCGGTCTTGCCGGTGCGGAAGCCGAGGTTCCAGGCGTTGCCGTCCTTGCCCGTCACGATCGCCGCCACCCAGTCGCGATAGTCGAGCGCGATATTGCTGTTGAGCAACGGCTGGAGCCAGTTGTCGTCCTCGATCTCGACATGGCGGATCGGCCCGTTCCAGCCACGCCCGCTGTCGAACCGCACCAGTCCGTCGCGCAGGGCCTGCTGCGCCAGATCCTGCAACCGCGTGTCGAACGAGGTCCGCACCCACAGGCCGCCCGAATAGACGCTGTACGGGCCGTCCTTCGCGCTCTCGCCGAACTTGGCCATCAGCTGGCGGCGGACTTCCTCGACGAAATAGCCGCCGACGCTTTCGAACTTGGGCGTGCGGCGCATCACCGTGCCAAGCGGCTGGGCATTGGCTTCGCTGAACTGCGCGCGCGTGATGAAGCCGTTCTGCAGCATCCGGTCGAGCACGTAGTTGCGCCGGATCATCGCGCGTTCGGAATAGCGTGCCGGATCGTAGTTCGACGGCCCCTTCGGCAGGATCGCCAGATACGCCATCTGCGCGAGGTCGAGCTGGCCCAGATCCTTGTCGAAATAGGCGTGGCTCGCCGCCTCGACCCCGAATGCGTTTCGCCCCAGCGCGATCTGGTTGAGATAGAGTTCGAGGATCTGCTGCTTGGTCAGCGTATCCTCAATCTTGTAGGCCAGCACCGCCTCGCGCAGCTTGCGCGATGGCGAATAGGCGTTGCCGATCAACAGGTTCTTGGCAACCTGCTGGGTGATCGTCGATCCACCCCGCGCGCGGCGACCGCTGCCGATCTTGGACACATAGTCATACACCGCGCCGGCGAGCCCGGGATAATCGACGCCGTGATGCTCGAAGAAAGACTTGTCCTCGGCCGCGAGGAACGCGTTGACGAGCATCGGCGGATATTCGGCGAAGCTCAGTTCAACGCGGCGTTCGCGCGCATAGCTGTGGATCGGTGCGCCATCGATGCCGCGCACGTTGGTCGGCAGCGGCGGCTCATAGGTGCGCAGCGTATCGACCGAGGGAAGATCGCGCACCACGATCAGCCAGAAGGCGAAGATCGCGATCAGCCCGGCCCCGACCAGCGCAAGCGCCGCCTTGGTCCAACGGCTGGCCCAGGCGCGTGCGAACCCGCCCCGCAACCTGTCGGTGGTACGGCGGATCGCCGTCGTCGGAGTGGGGGAAGGATTGGACGCCATAAATACTGGCGCCGCATCTAGCAGGTTCGCGAGCGCTTGCCAGCCTTCGGTGCCGCGCGGCGTGCCAGCCGGCATCGAACGGGCCGCCACCCAGCCGGTCGCCACCGAGCCGGTCGCAGCCAGACGATCTTCCCCAGGCGGGGCGGATTGGAACGCGGCATGCAGCGTTTGACGTCACGAACGCTGTCGCCGCGGGCTTGCCTGTGGCAGCAGGCGCGGATGACGCCGCCGCCACTTCCCATCCTTGCCGTATTACCGGATCTCGTCGCTGCGCTACGTGAACGCGCTTCGGCGGTGCTCGTCGCGCCGCCGGGTGCGGGCAAGACCACCGCGGTTGCCCCCGCGCTCCTCGCCGAGCCGTGGTGCACCGGCGAGATCCTGCTGCTGTCGCCGCGGCGCCTCGCCGCACGGGCGGCGGCCGAGCGGATGGCGGCGACCGCGGGCGAACCCGTCGGCCAGACCTTCGGCTATGCGACGCGCATGGACAGCAAGCGCTCGGCGGCGACGCGCGTGACCGTGATCACGGAGGGCATCTTCGTCGCGCGGATCCAGGCGGACCCAGAACTCGCGGGCGTGTCCGCCGTGCTGTTCGACGAGGTCCATGAGCGGAGCCTCGATGGCGATTTCGGGCTGGCGCTCGCCCTCGACGTGCAGGCCGGCTTCCGCCCTGATCTGCGTATCGTCGCGATGTCGGCGACGCTCGACGGTGCACGATTCGCGGCGCTGATGGACCCGGACGCACCGGGCGCGCCGGTGATCGAAAGCGAAGGCCGGAGCTATCCGCTGACGCTGCGCCACATCGGCCGCCAGGCGGAGTTGCGGATCGAGGATTCGGTCGCCTCCGCGATCCGGCGCGCGCTCGGTGAGGCGGAGGGCGGCGTCCTCGCTTTCCTTCCCGGCGTCGCGGAGATCGAACGCACCGCCGACCGCCTCGCCAATCTTCCCGACGACATCGTCCTGCACGAGCTTCACGGCAGCCTCGACCCCGCAGCCCAGCGTGCCGCGATCCTTCCCGAACCCGATGGCCGCCGCAAGGTCGTGCTTGCCACCAGCATCGCCGAGACCAGCCTGACGCTCGACGGTATCCGTATCGTCGTCGATTCGGGACTGGCGCGACGCCCGCGCTATGACCGCGCCGCGGGCATGACGCGGCTGGTGACCGAACGCGCGAGCCAGGCCGCGGTCACGCAGCGTGCCGGCCGCGCGGCGCGGCTCGGGCCGGGAACGGCCTATCGCTTGTGGGAAGAGGCAGCCACCGCGGGGCTGCCCCGCTACGATCCTCCCGAGATCCTGGAGGCGGACCTCTCGGCACTGGTCCTCGCCTGCGCGCTATGGGGCGTCGGCGATCCGCGCGACCTGCGCTGGATCGATCCGCCCCCTGCCGCGGCGATCGACGAGGCGATGGCGCGCCTGACGACGCTCGAGGCGATCGAAGACGGGCGGCCGACCGCGCATGGCCGCGCGATCGCCAAACTGCCGATGCCGCCGCGGCTGGCGCACATGCTCCTGCGCGCCGCCGACCGCGGCCTTGCACCCGTCGCGGCGCAGGTTGCGGTCCTGCTCGGCGAGCGCGGCATCGGCGGACAGGATGTCGACCTCGAAACCCGCCTGCGCCGATGGAAAACCGAGCGCGGGCCCAAGGCGCAGGCGGCGCGCGGGATGGCCGAGCGATGGGCGAAACTTGCCCCCCCTCCCGCGAGCGGGAGTGGGCTGGGGGGTGGGCGCGCGCCGTCCGCGGGGCGCGACGTCGAAACCGGGCGCCCACCCCCCAATCCCCTCCCGCAAGCGGGCGGGGGAGCAGAGGTGTGCGTTGCTCTCGGCTTCCCCGATCGGGTCGCGCGTCGGCGCGATGCGTCCGGCGAGACATGGGCATCGGTCGGAGGCCGGGGATTCCGGCTCGATCCCACCGCGCCGCTCGCACGGTCGGAATGGCTCGCGGTCGCCGATACGCAGGGCTCGGCGGCCGGCGCGCGGATCCTGTCGGCGGTGGCGATCGACCAGTCCACCGTCGAGACGCTGTTCGCCGACCGGATCGAATCGCGTCGTAGCGTGCAGTTCGACTCCACGACCGGCGGAATCCAGGCGCTCCGCGAACGCAGGCTCGGCGCGATCCGCCTGTCGAGTGGCCCCGACAGCGGCGCCGATCCCGAGTCGATTCTCGCCGCGTTGCTCGACGGCGTCCGCGAGCATGGCCTTGCTCTGCTATCGTGGAGCGACGGCGCCCAGGCGCTGCGCGATCGCGCCGCCTATGCCGGCGTGCCGCTCGACGATGCGACGCTGCTCGACCGTATCGACGAATGGCTTGCCCCCTTGCTGACCGGCAAGCGTCGGCTGGACGCGATTGCCCCGGGCGCGCTCGCCGACGCGCTGCGCAACCTGCTCGGCTGGGACGCGCTGCAGGCCATCAACCGGCTTGCCCCGGCCGATTTCACCAGCCCCGCGGGGAGCACCCACGCAATCGACTATGCCGCGGAAGGCGGTCCGCGAGTCGAGTTCCGCGTGCAGGCGCTGTTCGGTCTCGCGGTCCATCCGGTGATCGGCGAGCAGCGCGTGCCGCTTGTCCTCAGCCTCACATCGCCCGCCGGACGGCCGATCCAGACGACCCGCGATCTGCCCGGTTTCTGGGCGGGCAGCTGGAGCGCGGTCGCCAAGGAGATGCGCGGTCGTTATCCCAAGCATCCCTGGCCCGACGATCCCGCCGCGGCGTCGGCGACACTGCGCACGAAAAAGGCGGATGCAAGGTCGGCCAGTTCGCGATAAGGGGAACGCTATGCCTACCGCCCGTATCTTTCAGCGCCCCAAGAACGCCATGCAGTCCGGCAAGCACCGGACCGACAGCTGGCAGCTCGAATTCGAACCGTCGGAGCCCAAGCGCCCCGATCCGCTGACCGGCTGGGCCGGCAGCGGCGACACGCGCGACCAGCTCCGCCTGTTCTTCCCCACCGCCGAAGCGGCGATCGCACATTGCGAGCGCGAGGGGTTCGGCTACACCGTCGTTCCGGCGCCGCAGAAGACGCTGAAGCTGCAGAGCTACGCCGACAACTTTAAATAAGCCACGCCGCCGGGCGGGTTAGAGGATCGATCCTGCCAGGATGAGCAGCATCTTGGTGTCGATCGCCACGCCCGCGGCGCGTCTGGCCGCGACGAAGGCCGGGACCTCGGCAAGCGCGACGCGGTGCACGGTGATGTTCTCGTCGCTATCGCCACCGCCCTCGCCGACGCGGGTCAGCCCGGTGGCGCGCACCAGCGTGAAGCATTCGGACGTCATCCCGGGCGACGAATAGAACAGGCCGAGATCCTCGATCGCGGACGCCCGGTAGCCGGTCTCCTCCTCCAGCTCCCGGCCCGCCGCAACCGCGACGCTTTCACCCGCGGTCTCGTCACCGACGAGCCCTGCGGGCAGCTCGAGACACGCCCGCCCCAGCGGGACGCGGAACTGCTCGACGAGGATCACGTTGCCCGCGTCGATCGCGACGATCACCGCGGCCGCGATCTGGCCCTTGCGCTCCGCGAACTCCCAGCGGCCTTCGGTCTGCACGGTCAGGAACTTGCCCGCCCATACGGTCTTGCTCATAGTTCGATCAGCCTGTCAGGAAGCTCGTTCACCGCTGCGCCGGTGCGCGGGAAATGTTCGGCGAGGACCACGCCGATCTGCGCGACGGCATCGGCCATGCCGTCCGCCGGCCGGTCGTCGCGTACGGCGGTGAGCACCGCCGCCATTGCCGCACCCCACGTCTCGTTCGGGACGCGCGAATGGATCGCCGCATCGGCGACGATCTCCGCACGATGCTCGGCAAGCGACAGGTAGAGCAGCACGCCGGTCGACCCGCGCGTGCGCTTCTCCGCGCCCGCCCGGAACAGCATCAACGCGCGCCTGCGCACCCGCCGCGATTTGGTCGCGCCCGGCGTCAGCGCGATTCGCAGCGCGGGCACGGCAAGCACCAGTCGCACGCCGAGATAGACCAGCGTCATCAGCACGAGCGCGATCGCGAACAGCGCGCCCTGCGGCGCGGATTGCGCCCAGGGATCGACCAGCCGCGCATAGATCTGGTCCGCGGCCACCGGATGGAATGCGAGGACCGCGAGCGTCAGGACCATGCCGAGCACCGCCCATTGCAGCGACGCGTCGTGATAGGCGTCGGACTGACGCGCGACGATCGTCACGATCTCGCCCGTCGTGGCCGCCTCCGCCTGCGTCACCGCGGCGGTCACGCGGTCATGGTCGGCTTTGCTCAGTCGCATGTCACCAACTCCCCGAAGCGCCGCCGCCGCCGGCCGACCCGCCGCCACCGCCGCCAAAGCCGCCGCCCATCCAGCCGCCGCCGCCACCGCTGTCTCCGCCACCCCAGCCGCCGCCGCCGCCGCCGCCGCGCGACATCTCGTTGGCGATACTCCACAGCACGATCGGGAGCGCGCCGCTGCCCCGGCTGCCGTCCGAAAAGCGTTTGCCGCCCGCACGACGCGACAGCATCGGGATGACGATCGCGGCCAGGATGATACCGAAGACGATCAGCCCGATCGGGATGCCGCCGCCGCTGTTGCCAGCCGGGCGGCGATGCGTCTTGTCATATTCGGCCGCCGCGGCGCCGACCTTTGCCCGGGCCTTGGCATCGGGCAGCGCGAGCTGATCGGCGACCGCATTCGTACCGGCGACGATGCCGCCGGCCATGTCGCCCGCCTTGAACCGGGGCAGGATCTGCTGGTTGATCACGACGCTCGAGAACGCGTCGGTCAACACCGGCTCGAGTCCGTAGCCGACCTCGATCCGGACCTTGCGGTCGTTCGGCGCGACGAGCAGGATGGCGCCGTTATTGGTGTCCTTCAGGCCGACACCCCAGCTGCGGAGCAGGCGATAGCCGTAGTCCTCGATCGGATAGCCCTCGAGATCGGCCACCGTCGCGACCACCAACTGGTTGCCCGTCGTCTTTTGCAGATCGTCTAGCCGCTTCGTGAGCGCCGCCTCCTGCTCGGGCGGGATCACGTTTGCGGCGTCGACGACGAAGCCGGTGAATTTCGGGAACGTCTGCGCGCCTGCTGTGCCACTGCCGAGCAGCGCCGCAAGCACGACGGCCACGAGCGTGCGGATCATGCCGCCGGCCCCGCGATCAGCTCGCGTTGCCGAAGTTCACCGTCGGGGCCGTCTCGGCTCCCGGCGTGGTCGCCGCAAACGGGACCATCGGCTTTGCACCATAGAAGATCTTCGCGCCGACGGCGTCGGGGAAGGTGCGGATCTTCGTGTTATACGCCTGGACCGCGCCGTTATAATCGCGCCGCGCGATCGTGATGCGGTTCTCGGTGCCTTCGAGCTGGCTCATCAGCGTGGTGTAATTGCCCTGGCTCTTCAGCTCGGGATACGCTTCCTGAAGCCGTTGCAGCGACAGGCCGACGGCGCCCTGCACGCGCGAGAATTGCGCGATCTTGGCGGGATCGGTCAGGTCGTCGCCCGACACCTGGACCGTGCTCGCGGCGGCACGAGCCTGCGTGACTTCGACCAGAATGCTCTTCTCCTGCGCCCCCGCGGCCTTGACCGTCGCGACGAGGTTGGGGATCAGATCGGCACGACGCTGATAGTCGTTCTGCACATCGGCCCAGCGCGCCTTCACATTCTCCTCGGCGGTCGGGATGCTGTTGATCCCGCAGCCCGCGACGGTCGCGGCAAGCGCGATGGCGGCAGTTCCGCGGAAGATCGGGGCATAGGACGACATCGGGGCTCTCCTGCTTGTCTGTGTCACCCCCATAGGACAGTCGACCCGCTTGGCGAAACCGAAATCGAGGATTAGCGTAAGCGTGTCACAAAAGGGGGCGCATATGCTCAAGGAATTCA
This sequence comes from Sphingomonas sp. AC449, assembly GCF_979253475.1. Taxonomy (NCBI): domain Bacteria; kingdom Pseudomonadati; phylum Pseudomonadota; class Alphaproteobacteria; order Sphingomonadales; family Sphingomonadaceae; genus Sphingomonas; species Sphingomonas sp. AC449. Next base: position 71,584 of record NZ_CEEDCZ010000001.1, read on the forward strand.
AGGCGTTCATCATGCGCGGCAACGTGCTCGACCTGGCGATCGCGGTGATCATCGGCGCGGCATTCAGCAAAATCGTGACGTCGCTCACCGACGACGTGCTGATGCCGGTGATCGGCAAGATCTTTGGCGGGCTCGACTTCTCGAGCTATTTCTGGCGGATGGGCCCGGTGCCGGCCAGTTATGCCGGCTCGCTCAGCGATTACGCGGCGCTCAAGAAGGCGGGGGTCCCGCTGCTCGGCTATGGCGCGTTCGCGACTCAGCTGGTCAATTTCGTCATCGTCGCGTTCATCATCTTCATGATCCTGCGCGTCGTGAACCGCGCGGCGGGGCTGATCGAACGCGAAGCCGCGCGGCTGAAGCGCGAGGAAGAGGCGGCGCCCGTCACGCCTGCGCCCGAGCCCGTCGAGATCGCGCTCCTTCGCGAGATCCGCGACGAGCTGAAGACGCGTCGATAAGTCGGATGGGAGAGGCCGCGGGCGCGACGCGTCCTCGTCGCTCGTGGTCCAGTGGTATCGTGGTCCTCCTCCGCATGGGAGGAGGGCAGGATCACGCGGCGGCAAGACTTTCGGCGTTGGCGTCAGCAAGGCTCGTGCCGTCGAGAATGCGGGCCGTCTCGTCGCGGACGCGCATCATCGCATAGCGGATCGCGCAATCCGCCTCGCTCTTGCAGTCGAGACACGGTCGGTACGCGGTCCTGCTCACGCACGGCACCAGCGCGAGCGGTCCCTCGATGATCCGGATGATTTCACCCAGCGAAATCAGGTGACCGGGCCGCGACAGGCAATAGCCGCCCATCTTGCCGCGATGGCTGTTGAGCAACCCGGATTCGCGCAGGTCGGCAAGGATGAGTTCGAGAAACTTGCGCGGCACGTTCGCTTCCGCAGCAATCCGGGTCATCGGAATCGGAGGGCTGCCGGCGGGGGCACCGCCAAGGAAGATCATCGCGCGAAGCGCGTAGCGGGAGCGCTGCGTCAACATAATATATGTTGCTATGCACGTGGTTTGTGGCGAGCGAAAGGCCATAGAAGCGTAATTCGCAGGCTTTTAATCGTCGGGCTTGCCGCCTATATCCGGACTGTCGTCGGGGGAATCTTCCCTTGGCGACTATGGCGATAAACCGTGGCGTGTCATAGACACAGCGGACCCGGGGGCAGTACCCGGCGACTCCACCACCGCCCTCTTCGCAAGAGGGGGACGATGACGGGGTCGAACTAGGATCGACGTGTGTTCAACGACGCTATGTTTCGCTCGGAATGGGACCACCGCAACGGCCCATACACAAGTGCCAACGATAACGAAGCACTCGCAATTGCCGCATAACTGACGGTCTAACGACCTAGGTTATACGGACGAAAGCGCGGTTCGGGCCGCACCGGGCAACAGAAGCGGAAACCGGCGGTACGGGGAGCACCGAGCAACAGAAGCTCCCCACTTACCCTTTTCATGACGATACCGGCCATGGCGCCGGGTTCGCGGCAGGCTGGCCCTGCGTGCGCCAAGGCCGGGCAGGGCAGGGCAGGGCTACGTTCGTCCGTCGTCCTGCGGGATTCCCAGTTGCGGGCTACGAATCCGCACGTTGGCGGATCAAAAGCCACTCCCCCGACAACTCTCACGACTACAGACTGCGCGACCGGCAGCGGCGCGGAGCCGTCGACCGCTGTTCGTTGATCGCAATCGGCCACGAAAAAGGGGACCCGGTTGCCCGGATCCCCCTTCGTCTCGCCGAAGCGAAAGGCTTAGTCGCGATCACCCGTCAGGAACGCCGGAGCGAATTCGGGGGCCTTGTCGCCATCCGAACGCTCGGCGCGAGGAGCGCGGCCCTCAGTCTGGGCGCCGCCCTGACCACCGCCGTCACGACGCGGGCCACGGCCACCGCCGTTGCCGCCGGCATCGCGACCACCATCGCCATCACGACGCGGGCCGCGGGGACCACGGTCGCCGCCGCCTTCGCCGCGCGGGCCACGACCGCCGCCGCCGTTACCGGCATCACGACCACCATCGCCATCGCGACGCGGACCGCGCGGACCACGATCGCCACCCTCACGGGGCTCACGGGCAGGACGCGTGTCCTCCAGCTCTTCGCCGGTCGTCTGGTCGACGACGCGCATCGACAGGCGAACCTTGCCGCGCGGATCGATCTCGAGGACCTTGACCTTGACTTCCTGGCCTTCGCTCAGCGCATCCGAGACCTTCTCGACGCGCTCGTTCTTGATTTCGGACACGTGGACGAGACCGTCCTTGCCACCCATGAAGTTCACGAACGCACCGAAGTCCACGAGGTTGACGACCTTGCCGTCATAGACCTTGCCGACTTCGGCTTCCTCGACGAGGCCCTTGATCCACTTGATCGCCGCTTCGATCTGCGCGGGATCGGACGACGACACCTTGATCACGCCCTCGTCGTCGATGTCGACCTTGGCGCCGGTCTGCGCGACGATCTCGCGGATCACCTTGCCGCCGGTGCCGATGACTTCACGGATCTTCGACTTCTCGATCGTGAAGGTCTCGATACGCGGTGCGTGTGCCGACAGCTCCTCACGCGTGTGGTCGAGCGCCTTGGCCATTTCGCCCAGGATATGCGCGCGGCCTTCCTTGGCCTGTGCCAGCGCCTTGCCCATGATCTCTTCGGTGATGCCGGCGATCTTGATGTCCATCTGCATCGTGGTGATGCCCTCGGACGTGCCAGCGACCTTGAAGTCCATGTCGCCGAGGTGATCCTCGTCGCCCAGGATGTCTGACAGAACCGCGAAGTTCTTGCCCTCGAGGATCAGGCCCATCGCGATGCCCGAGACGGGACGCTTGAGCGGAACGCCCGCATCCATCATCGACAGCGAACCGCCGCAGACCGTCGCCATCGACGACGAGCCGTTGCTCTCCGTGATGTCCGACAGGACGCGGATCGTGTACGGGAACTCTTCCTTCGACGGCAGCACCGGGTGCAGCGCGCGCCAGGCAAGCTTGCCGTGGCCGACTTCGCGACGACCCGGCGCACCGAAGCGACCGACTTCACCGACCGAGTAGGGCGGGAAGTTGTAATGCAGCATGAAGTTTTCGTACGACAGACCGTTGAGGCCGTCGATCATCTGCTCTGCGTCGCGCGTGCCGAGCGTGGTGGTGCAGATCGACTGCGTCTCGCCGCGCGTGAACAGGGCCGAGCCGTGCGTACGGGGCAGGAAGTGCACCATCGCTTCGATCGGACGGATCTGCGTGGTGGTGCGGCCGTCGATGCGGGTGCCGTCCTTGAGGATGGCGCCGCGGACGATCTCCGCCTCCAGCTTCTTCATCAGCTTGCCGGCCGCCATCTGGTCCTGCGGCGTCGCATCGGCAAAGGCGGTCTTGCCCTTGGCGCGTGCGGCGTTCAGCAGGTCCGAACGCTTGGACTTGTCGGTCACCTTGTAGGCAGCCGCAATGTCCTTGCCGATCAGCTTCTTCAGCTTGTCCTTGGCGGTCGACAGGTCGGCCTGCTCGGCCATTTCCCACGGATCCTTGGCAGCCTGCTCGGCCAGATCGATGATCAGGTTGGCGGCTTCGCGGCACGCCTTGTGCGCGAACTGGACCGCGCCGAGCATGATCTCTTCCGAAAGCTCCTTGGCTTCCGATTCGACCATCATCACGGCCTGGCCGGTGGCGGCAACGACGAGGTCGAGATCGCCAGCCTTGGCTTCGTCGAGCGTCGGGTTGAGGATGTAGGCGCCATCGACATAGCCGACGCGTGCTGCGCCGATCGGGCCCATGAACGGCACGCCCGAGATCGTCAGCGCTGCCGATGCCGCGACCATCGCGAGGATGTCGGGCTCGTTCTCGCCGTCATACGACAGAACCTGGCAGATCACGTTGATCTCGTTGTAGAAACCCTCTGGGAAGAGGGGACGGATCGGGCGATCGATGAGACGGCTGGTCAGCGTCTCCTTCTCGGTCGCGCCGCGCTCACGCTTGAAGAAGCCGCCGGGGATGCGGCCGCTTGCGGAGAACTTTTCCTGGTAATGGACGGTGAGCGGGAAGAAATCCTGCCCTTCCTTGACGGTCCGTGCAGCCGTGACGGCGCACAGAACGACGGTCTCGCCGAGGGTGGCGAGCACGGCGCCATTTGCCTGACGGGCCACGCGGCCGGTCTCGAGCGTCAGCGTCTTGCCGCCCCACTGGGCGCTTACGGTCTTGGTATCGAACATTTCGTTTCCTTCACTCCAAACGCCAGATGCGTTTGGGGCCTATGTGCGGGCTTAGCCGGCCCGCGGCGGTGTGGAGCGAGTTGTCGCTCCTTGCCAGTTCACCGAATTGTGCCCTGGCGTTTGCCTCCGCGCGAAATGCGCGGAATCAAAACCCTATATACGAAAACGGCCCCCCGAAGGGAGCCGTTCGTGTTACTTGCGAAGGCCGAGCTTCGCGATCAGATCCAGGTAGCGCTGGCCGTCCTTGTGACGGAGATAATCCAGCAGCGTCCGGCGCTTGTTGACCATCATGAGAAGACCACGACGCGAGTGGTTGTCCTTCTTGTGGCCCTTGAAGTGCTCGGTCAGGTTCTTGATGCGCTCGGTCAGGATCGCGACCTGGACTTCCGGCGAACCGGTATCGCCCTCGGCGCGCGAATGCTCCTTGACGAGCTCGGTCTTGCGTTCAGCGGTAATCGTCATGAATTCGTCCTACGACATCACAGATTGAAACCGCGAACGACCCGGACGTCTCCGTCCTCGACCTCGACCAGCGCGACCGGGACGGCGTCCAGCTCGGCAAAGTATTGGCCATCGTCTGCGGCGATCCCGGCCAAGATACGCCCCTGTCGGAGCGCCCCTGCCTGGTCGGGGGTGAGGGAGAGAGCCGGGATGTCGTCCAGCGCCACCCTCAAGGGCAGAAGTACATCTTCAAGCGCGGAGGCCTTAGCGAGTTCGTCCAGTTTGTCCAGCGATATCGCGGCGGTGAGGTCGAACGGGCCCGCCTTGATGCGGCGCAGCATGGTGACGTGGCCGACTGTGCCGAGCGCCAGCGCGATGTCACGCGCGAGGCTGCGGATATAGGTGCCCTTGGAGACGTGCGCGGTAAGCGTGACCTCCTCTAACGGGGCCTCCGACCGCGTTGTCGATCCCTCCTCACCCCCGTCATCCCAGCGAAAGCTGGGATCTTCCTGTGGTGCGGGCGCCTGTTCCCCGGAGAGATTCCAGCTTTCGCTGGAATGACGGATGGGGTGGGCGGCGAGGGCGTAGATCGTCACGCTCCTGCTCGCCAGCACCACGTCCTGCCCGGCGCGAGCGAGGTCGTAGGCGCGCTCGCCGTCGACCTTCAGCGCTGAATAGGCGGGCGGCACCTGTGCGATCGGGCCGGTGAACTGCGCGAGCACCGCCTCGACCGCGGCCATCGTCGGTCGCACGTCGGAGGTCGCGATGCTCACCCCCTCGGCGTCGAGCGTGTCGGTCTGCACCCCGAACATCACCGTGAAATCATAGATCTTGTCGCTGTCGAGCATCCGCCCGGCCAGCTTGGTCGCCTCGCCGACCGCGATGGGCAGCACGCCGGTCGCGAGTGGATCGAGCGTACCGCCGTGCCCGACCTTGAACTTGCCATAGCCGCCGTTGCGCAAGGCGCGCTTCACCGCGGACACGCCCTGCGTCGAGCCCAGCCCCAGCGGCTTGTCGAGAATGATCCAGCCATGCATGTTCGGGGTCCTTGAATTCTGGGGGGCAAGATCGCGAGCCCCACGCACTCCGTCATCCTGACGAAAGTCAGGATCCAGAGCCATGTGCAACCGTGTTTGGTACCCTGGATCCTGACTTTCGTCAGGATGACGGGGTAGTGGAAGCGGAAGGGCGGGGGCTACCTAAGCGCGTCAGTAAAATGACGTCGACACAACGCGACATAGCGGTCGTTGCCGCCGATCTCGGTCTGCTGCCCCTCGGCGATCGCGCGGCCGTTCGCGTCGACGCGCAGGTTCATCGTCGCCTTGCGCCCGCACATGCAGACCGACTTGATCTCGACCAGCGAGTCCGCCAGCGCCAGCAGACGCGCCGACCCCGGGAAGAGTGCCCCCTGGAAATCGGTCCGCAAGCCGTAGGCGAGCACCGGGATGCCGACGACGTCGCAGACATGAGCGAGCTGGTCGACCTGTGCGGGGGTGAGGAACTGCGCCTCGTCCACCAGCACGCAGGATATCGCATCCTCGCCGTGCTGCCGGGCGATGCACGCCCCGATATCGGTCTCCGCATCGAACGCGATCGCCGGCGCCTCCAGCCCGATTCGCGAGGTGATTGTCCCCGCTGCGAACCGGTCGTCGATCGCCGCGGTGAACAACATCGTCCGCATTCCGCGTTCGCGATAGTTGAAGTCCGCCTGCAACAGGTTCGTCGACTTTCCCGCATTCATCGACGCGTAGTAAAAATAGAGTTTCGCCATTGCATGGCTTTAGGCGTGCGTCATGCGATGCGTCCACTGTGTGTGTGTGGACATTGCGCGCGGCGCGGATACCATCGCCGATGATATCGGGGGATCGTCATGCGCGCTGCTATCTGGGTTCTTACTATCTTCGGGGCGATCTGGGGCGTTATCGGCCTTGCAGGCTTCGGCTGGCCAGGCATAGCTGTCCCGATCGTGATCTCGGTGATGCTGATAACCTGGGCAAGTCGCATCGCCGCGCCGGTACGGGCAGCGGCGGACGCCAAGCGTATCGGACGGCTGATCGGCATCTGGACGATGGTCGAGGGGATCGCGATATTCGCGACCTTCGCGCTGGCCCCGGTGCTCGGCATCCCCGATGCGGCGGTGCCGATCCTTGCGATCGTCGTCGGATTGCACTTCCTGCCGATCGCGCGCGGCATACCGACGCCCGTCTATTATGCGACCGGGTCGGCGATGATCGCGACAGGCACGATCGCGCTGCTGCTGCCGGCGGCGGATCGGCATGCCGCAACCGGCATTCCCTGCGCGATCATCCTCTGGGCAAGTTGCGTGGCAATCGGCCAGCGCAGTCAGCGCGGAATTCTCGTCTAGCCTTCGTCGGCGCCCAAATCCCGCGCGACATGCGGGGCGCGCAACAGCGCGTCGATATGCGTGCCCTCGTCGAAGCTCTCGTCGGGGAGGAACTTCAGCTTGGCGGCGTAGCGCATCTGCACGCGCGCCGCGACCTCGCGCTGAAGATAGGCGGTGTTGGTCCGCAGTGCCTTGAGCACCTTCTCCTCGTCCTTGCCGAGCAACGGCTTCACAAAGACGGTCGCGTGGCGAAGGTCGGGGGACATCCGGACCTCGGTAATCGTGACGAGATGCTTTTCGAGCACCGCATCGTGCACGTCGCCGCGCGCGAGAATGTCGCTGAGCGCGTGACGCGCCTGCTCGCCAACACGCAACGTGCGGACGGACTTGGTTTCGGGGGTATCGGTCTTCATTCTTCCAGCTCCCTCGCCCCTCCGGGGAGAGGGTGGGGGTGAGGGGCAATCCCGACCGCGAGCGCTCGGTATTGCCCCTGACCCGGCCCTCTCCCCACGACGAGACCCATGAAACTACCGGTTTCACGGGCCCCGGGGAGAGGGCTTTACGTCATTACAGTGTGCGGTCGCGCATCTCGACTTCGAACGTCTCGAGATAGTCGCCTGCCTTGATGTCGACGAAGTTGGACGTGAACGTCACGCCGCATTCGAGACCGGCACGGACTTCGGCGACATCATCCTTGAAGCGACGCAGCGATGCGATTTCGCCCTGGTAGATGATGACGTCGTTGCGCGTGATGCGGGCCTTGAGCGCCTTGCGGATATTGCCCTCGGTGACGAGCAGACCCGCCGCCTTGCCATGCTTGCCCGCCGAGAAGACCTCGCGGATTTCCGCACGGCCGACGACCGTCTCGAACGCTTCCGGTCCAAGCTCGCCTGCCATCCCCGCCCGGATCTCGTCGATCAGGTCGTAGATCACGTCGTAATATTTGAACGCGACCTTCTGGCGCTCGGCGATCTCGCGGGCCTTGGCGTTCGGGCGAACGTTGAAGCCGATGATCGGTGCACCCGATGCCGCCGCCAACGTGACGTCCGACTCGGTGATGCCGCCGACGCCCGAGCTCAGCACGCGCGCCTTGATCAGGTCGGTGGAGATCTTGTTGATCGCCCCGACGATCGCCTCGACGGTACCCTGCGTATCCGCCTTCACGACCAGCGGATATTCGATCGCCTGCTTTTCCTTCAGCGCCGAGAACATGCTCTCGAGGCTGGCAGGAACCGATGCGGTCCGCTTGTCGGTCTTCACGCTGCGACGATATTCCGCGACTTCGCGGGCACGCGCCTCGTTCTCGACGACCTGGAACGGATCGCCCGCCGACGGGACACCCGAGAGCCCCAGGACCTCGACCGGCATCGCCGGACCCGCTTCCTTGATCTGCTTGCCCTTGTCGTCGACCAGCGCACGGACCTTGCCGCTCTCGCCGCCGACCACGAAGATGTCGCCGACCTTGAGCGTGCCGCGGTTGACGAGGATCGTCGCGACCGGGCCACGACCCTTGTCGAGCTTGGCCTCGATCACTGTACCCTCGGCCGCGCGATCCGGATTGGCGCGCAGTTCGAGCAGTTCGGCCTGAAGCTGGATCTTCTCGATCAGCGTATCCAGACCGATCTTCTTCAGCGCCGAGACTTCGACGTCCTGGACGTCGCCGCCCATGTCCTCGACCACGATCTCCTCGCTCAGCAGGCGCTCGCGCACCTTCTGCGCATTGGCGCCTTCCTTGTCGATCTTGTTGATCGCGACGATCATCGGGACGCCTGCCGCCTTGGTGTGGGCGATCGCCTCCACCGTCTGCGGCATCAGGCCGTCGTCCGCCGCCACCACGAGGATGACGATGTCGGTGACGTCCGCGCCACGCGCACGCATCTGCGTGAACGCCTCATGGCCCGGCGTGTCGAGGAAGGTGATCTTCGACTTGTCTTTCAGCGTGACCTGATACGCGCCGATATGCTGGGTGATGCCACCCGCTTCGCCGCGCACCACGTCGGTGCCGCGCAGCGCGTCGAGCAGCGACGTCTTGCCGTGATCGACATGACCCATGATCGTGACGACCGGGGCACGCGGACGCAGCGTCTCCTCGGCATCGTCGATCGTGTCGTTCGCCAGATCCTGGTCGACGTCGCTGACGCGCGTCAGGTTGTGACCAAATTCGGTGACGAGCAGTTCGGCCGTATCCTGGTCGATCGTTTGCGTCATCGTGACGGGCATGCCCATCTTGAACAGCGCCTTGACGAGGTCGGCACCCTTCTCGGCCATGCGGATGGCGAGTTCCTGCACCGTGATCGCCTCGGGGACGACCACGTCGCGAACCTGCTTGGCCTGCGGCTCGCGCGGACCACCGGTGCCGCGACGCTCCTTCTCACGTGCACGCTTGAGCGCGGCGAGCGAGCGGGCGCGGGCGCCGTCGCCATCGCCGAGCGCGCGGTTGACGGTGAGCTTGCCCGACGTGCGACGATCGTCGCCCTTGCGGTCACGCTGCTGCGGCCGTGCCGGGACGGCATCGCGGCGTACGCCACCCGCGGGTGCGTTTGCACCGGTCGCACCAGGGCGCGCTGCGGTCGTACCGGCATTGGCCGCCGTGGTCGGCGCTGCTGCTGCGGCAGGCGCTGCAACGGGCTTTGGCGGCGGGGGAGGGCGTTCGGGACGCGCCACCGGCGAGAAACGGCGTGGTGCCGGCATCGACGGATCGCGCGACAGTTCGAGAATCGGCGGCGGTGCCGGCGGAGCAACGGGGGCCGGCGCAGGCTTGGGAGCCGGCGCAGGTGCCGCCACGACGAGTGCGGGCTTCGGTGCGGCGACGACAGGCGCGGGCGCAGGTGTCGCGGCCGGAGCCGGGGCTGGCGCAGCGACGGGCGCAGGCGTCGGCGCCGCGACGGGCGCAAGCGTTGCTTCGACCGCGGGGGCAGGCGCGGGCGCAGGGGCCTCGACCGGCTTCGGCGCCGGCGCGGCCTTGGCTTCCGCCTCGGCACGGGCGCGGTCGGCGGCGCGGTTGCGCTCGTCCTCGGCCGCCTTGAGACGCTCGGCCTCCTGGCGACGACGCCCCTCTTCCAGCGTGTTCATGCGCTGCTCTTCCGCCTCGCGCAGCAGCTTTGCCTGACGCTCCTGCGGCGACAGGTTGCTCTGCGCCGGCTGACGCACCGGGGCTGGGGCGGGCTGTGGAGCACGCGCCTGTGGAGCCGGTGCCGGCGCCGCAACGGGTGCGGGCGCCGCAACCGGTGCATCCGCGACCGGACCGTCGGGCTCGCCCGGACGGCGCAGCACGCGCGCACGCTTGGTTTCCACGATCACCGTATTCGATCGGCCGTGGCTGAAGCTCTGCTTCACCTGGCCGGTCTCGACCGTGCGCTTCACACCCAAAGGTGCGCGCATGCCAAGTTTCGGCTTCTCGTTGTCCGTGTCGCTCACTCAAATTCCTCAGTCATGTCCACGGCCGGGCTGTGTCCGGTCGATCCGGACGCCCCTGTTATGGGTGACGTCCCGTTTTGTTGGGACGCCGATGCGCCCTGCGAGGCCGTTTCGCAAGACACGGGAGAAGGTTCGGGGCCGATAAAATGCAGCCAACGGTCGAGCGCTTCGCTCACCCGCTTTGCTGCAGCGCGGTCGGTCAGGCCAATGTGTACCACATTTTCCCGCCCCAGCGCCAACGCCAATATGGTGCGTGACGCAGGCAGTGCCAACCCCCGCAGACCCGACCCTTCGACATCGTTGCCGATGCGCCACGCCTGGTCGAGCTTGCGGTTGCCATCCTCGGCAGCGTCGGACGCATGATAGAGCGCCTTCAGCTTGCCCGAGCGCGCGTTCTGCTCGATCCGGTCGGATCCGATCAGGACGGTGCCCGAACGCGATTCGAGCCCGAGCCGGTCGAGCGCGTTACGCTCAAGCGCGGCTTCGATCTGCGCGGGGAGCTCTGGGGGAATCGTGAATTCGCCGGTCTTGAACGCCCGTGCGAGCGCGCCTTTCAGCTTGCCCTTCTTGATCGCGGCCTCGAGCTCGACGCGCGTGACGCCGACCCAGGCACCGCGGCCGGGCGCCTTGGCGCGCACGTCGGGATGGATCTGTCCGTCCGGCGCCAGCGCGAGGCGGACGAGATGCGGCCGGACGTCGCGCTCACCCGAAAGGATACACCGGCGGATGGGTTCGGCCTCGGCGCCTTCGCGCACGCGCGGCGGGCCGGGGGCGCGCTCGCGCTTGCCGCCCTTGCCCTTGGTCGAAGCCGGGCGATCGCCCTGTCCCGCCCCGCTTGCGGGGGACGAGGAGGGCAGGGTGTCGGTAGCGCCTAGCGTCTCATTGCGAGGATTCCGCATGAGCGTCCTCCTGCAATTGCGGCTTCAGGGCGTCGCGGTCGACCAGCAACTGGCCGCCCGCGCCGTAATTCTCGGTCGAGACTTCTTCGATCACGATCTGCACCGCAGCCGGGTTCTTTCCCAGCCGCTCGACGAGCGACTGGGTGACGTCGGCGACGATGCCGGCCTTCTGGTCCTTGGTGGCGGACCCCGAAATGCGGATGCTGACAAACGGCATCAGGCCTTGTCGTCCTCGCTCTTCGCGTCGGCCGAGTCGGCAGCGTCATCTGCCGCGACGTCGTCAGCCGCAGTGTCCTCGGCCGAAGCCGCTTCCACCGGAGCCTCGTCCGCCTCGTCAGCGTCAGCCTCGGGGGCCTCGTCCTCGAACCAGTGCGCACGCGCGGCCATGATGATCTCGTTGCCCTGCTCGTCGCTGAGACCGTATTCGGCGAGAATGCCGCCCTTGGGCTCGGGACGCTTGGGCGCGTCGTCGTTGCGACGGCGTGGCTCGACGCGCTTCTTCTCGACCAGTTCGTCGGTCGCCAGATCGGCGAGATCGTCGAGCGTCTTGATGCCCGCCTTGCCGAGCGTGACGAGCATCGCCTCGTTCAGATACGGCATGTCGATCAGCGCGTCCTCCACGCCGAGCGCGGTGCGCTCTTCGCGGCTGGCGGCGTCGCGACGCTCGAGCGCCTCGGTCGCGCGGTTCTGCAGCTCGCCCGCGAGGTCTTCGTCGAAGCCCTCGATGCCCGCGATTTCCTCGACCTCGACATAGGCGACCTCTTCGAGGTTCGTGAACCCTTCGGCCACCAGCAGCTGCGCGAGCGTCTCGTCGACGTCGAGCTCCTTCTCGAACATCGCCGAACGCTCGACAAAGTCCTTCTGGCGCTTCTCCGAGGCATCGGCCTCGGTGAGGATGTCGATCGCCTTGCCGGTGAGCTGCGACGCGAGCCGCACGTTCTGGCCACGACGGCCGATCGCGAGGCTCAGCTGATCGTCGGGAACGACGACCTCGATGCGCTCTTCTTCCTCGTCGATCACGACGCGGCTGACCGAGGCCGGCTGCAGTGCGTTGACGACGAAGGTCGCGATATCGGGCGACCAGGGGATGATGTCGATCTTCTCGCCCTGCATCTCCTGCACGACGGCCTGGACGCGACTGCCCTTCATGCCGACGCACGCACCGACCGGATCGATCGACGAATCATGGCTGATGACGCCGATCTTTGCGCGCGAACCGGGATCGCGCGCGGCCGCCTTGATCTCGATGATGCCGTCGTAGATTTCGGGGACTTCCTGCGCGAACAGCTTCTTCATGAAGTCGGGGTGCGCGCGGGACAGGAAGATCTGCGGCCCACGGTTCTCGCGGCGGACGTTGAGGATCAGCGAGCGGATGCGGTCGTTGACGCGCACCACTTCGCGCGGGATCTGCGCGTCGCGGCGGATGACGCCTTCCGCACGGCCCAGGTCGACGACGACGTGGCCGAACTCGACGCGCTTGACGACGCCGGTGATGATCTCGCCCGCGCGGTCCTTATACTCTTCGAACTGGCGCTCGCGCTCGGCGTCGCGGACCTTCTGGAAGATGACCTGCTTGGCAGCCTGTGCGGCGATGCGGCCGAATTCGATCGGGGGCAGCGGATCGACGATGAAGTCGCCGAGCGCTGCGTCCTTCTGGAGCTTCTGCGCGCCCTTGACGTCGACCTGCTTGAAATAGTCATCGACCGCCTCGACCACTTCGACGACGCGCCACAAGCGCAGATCGCCGGTGTTCGGATCGAGCTTGGCGCGGATGTCGTTCTCGGCGCCGTAACGCGAGCGGGCGGCGCGCTGGATCGCGTCCTCCATCGCCTCGATCACGATCGCCTTGTCGATCATCTTCTCCGACGCGACCGAATTCGCGATCGCGATCAGTTCCGCGCGGTTTGCGGTGACTGCCGTGGCCATCAATGCTGTCCTTCTTCGGTGTCGGCCTCGTGAGCGTCGGGCTCATCGGTGGGCGTGTCTTGATAGAAAACTTCGTCCGCGCCTTCGGTTGAAAGCGGCGCGGTCGCGGCGATGAGTCGGTCGGTCATGACGAGCTTGGCGTCGGCGACCTGGCTGAAGTCGATCGTCATGATCTTGTGCTTGTTCACGTCGACGGTGATCTTGGTGCCCTCGACGCCCATCAAATTGCCCGAGATCTGCTTGCGATCCTCGAACGGCTCGACGAGGCGGATACGCGCTTCCTGGCCTTCCCAATCGGCAAAGTCCTGGAGCCGGGTCAGCGGGCGGTCGATACCGGGGCTCGACACTTCGAGACGGTACGCGTCCTCGCCGACCGGGTCCTTGCCCTCGGCTTCGAGCGCGTCGAACTTGTCCGAGATGCGGCGCGACAGTTCGGCGCAATCCTCGATCACGAGCTGGCGGGTGTCGGGGCGCTCGGCCATGATCTGCAGCGTCGGGTCGGACTTGCCGCCCTGCATGCGCACGCGCACGAGGCTGAGGCCGAGCGCCTTCGCCTCGGGTTCGATCAGGTCGGTCAGCAGGGCGATGTTCGCCATCGAAATTCCAAACAGGGCCAAAGCACAGGGGGTTTCCGCCGCGGAGCAAGCCCCGCAGCCTCTTCACCTGGCGATGTAGAGAAGTGATGTCTCTATACGCCGGCTGGCGTTGCTCCGCAAGCGGGAGCAACCTTCGTTCGTCACGCTGCGTTTGCGTTGAGATTTCCGGGAGAAGATCATGATTCGTCGCACGCTGTTCGCCACCACCATCCTGTCCGCCACGTTGCTCGGAGCGACCGTCTCTGCGGCGCAGACCGCGGGCGGCAAGCCGTTCACCGAGACGGTGGTCGCCGATTTCGAGTCACCCTGGGCGATGACGGTCCTGCCCGATGCGCGGATGCTGGTGACGGAGAAGAAGGGGCAGATGCTGCTCGTGTCCGCCGACGGCAAGACGCGGCAGACGGTTGCGACGATCACGGTCGACTCGGCGGGGCAGGGCGGCCTGATGGATGTCGTGCTCGCGCCCGATTTCGCGACGAGCAAGCGCGTGTATTTCAGCTATTCGAGCGCGGGCGAGGGCGGCAAGGGCGTCGTCCTTGCGCGCGGGCGGCTGCGCCCCGACGGCGGGGGTGGTGAGCGGCTTGGCGAGATCGAGGTGATCTTCAGCGCGCGGCCGTTCGTCGAGGGCAATGGCCATTATTCGGGTCGCATCGCGTTTTCGCCCGACGGCAAATATCTGTTCTTCACCAATGGCGAGCGACAGAAGTTCACGCCGGCGCAGGATCCGAAGATGACGCTGGGCAAGGTCCTTCGCCTGACGCTCGACGGCAAGCCCGCGCCCGGCAACCCGCTCGCCGCCAAGGGGTTCGCGCCCGAGGTCTGGACCTATGGCCACCGCAACCTGCTCGGCATCGCGTTCGACGCGCAGGGCAATTTGTGGGAGCAGGAGATGGGGCCGAAGGGCGGGGACGAGGTCAATCTGATCAGGCCCGGCCTGAACTATGGCTGGCCCAACGCCTCGAACGGCAGCCATTATGATGGCCGCGACATTCCCGATCACAAGCCGGGCGACGGTTACGAGGCGCCCAGGGTGTCGTGGAACCCGGTGATCTCGCCGGGCGGGCTGATGATCTATTCGGGCGCGATGTTCCCGCAATGGAAGGGCGATGCGTTCATCGGCGGGCTGTCGTCGAAGTCGCTGGTCCGCGTCGACCTGAACGGCACGACGGCGGCGAAGGGCGATCAGTGGGACATGGGTGCGCGCATCCGCGAGGTGGAACAGGGCCCCGACGGCGCGCTCTGGGTCCTCGAAGACGGCGGTGAGTCGCAGGGCCGGCTGATCAAGCTGACTGCGAAATAAGGTGTTGGACCCATCCCCCTGCCGCGCGGGGGGATGGGATCAATCTCGTACGATCAGGTAGTTCATTCGTGCAGCGGCGATCGGCTTGTCGCGTTCGTCCTGCCACGCGGTCGCCTCGACATTGGCGACGCGCGTGCCAAGCCGCGTCACCACGCCGGCGGCCCGAGTCGGCTTGTCACGCCCGCCGCGCATGAAATCGACCGTGACGTTGACCGGCTTGATGCGTGCGGAGGCGCCATCGCCGCCCTCGGCATTGAGCGCATGGTACAGCGCGGCGATCGCCGCCACTTCGAGCAACCCGGAAATCGCGCCGCCATGGAGGAAGCCGGGGCGGCCGACCACGTCGTTGGCGAACGGCATGACCAGGATCGGCGGCGCGCCGTCCTCGGCTTCGATCGAGACGCCGAGGATCGCCGCATAGGGGGGAAGACCGATCACCATGTTCCGAGCACCATGAACGTCCCCGCGACATGCGCGAGCGGATCGTCGGGGTCGCCGTCATGCGCCTGGCCCCGCACGAACGCGATCGACCGCGTCAGGCGATAGCATTCGCCGCGGCCGATCACCGTCTTGCCGGGCGTCGCCGGGCGCAGGTAATCGACGCGCAGATCGAGCGTCGCATGCGGCACGAACGCGTTGCGCTTGATCCAGATCGCGAGACTCGTCGCCATGTCCATCATCGTGATGATCGGCCCCGACGCGATCACGCCGCTCGACGGATCGCCGACAAGCTTTGGATCATAGGGCAAAGCGAGCTCTGCCCAGTCCGCGCCGTGCGCGTGATAGCGCATGCCGAGCGCGGCGCCGTGCCCGCCAAACCCATGCTTCGAAAATCGCTGTGCATCGAACCCGTCCATGTCCCAACCTCTACACGCCACCGACCGCTGCGCAACATTGCCGCAAATGCGGGGCGGGGCTAGCGTCGCCCGCAACGAGATCAGGAGAGAGGATCGCCATGAACGACCGGGTCACCATCGCCGTTGCCGACGGGATCGCCGATGTCCGCCTCAACCGCGCGGACAAGATGAATGCGATCGACCCGGCGATGTTCGAGGGGATCGCCGCCGCGATCGACCGGCTGGCGGGGATGGCCGAGGTGCGCGTCGTCGTGCTGTCGGGCGAGGGCCGGGCGTTCTGCGCGGGGCTCGACATGGCGTCGATGGCGGGCGGCGGGTCGGGTCTGTCGCTCGACGACCGGGCGTATGGCGACGCCAATCTGGTGCAGCAGGTCGCCTGGGGCTGGCGCATGCTGCCGATGCCGGTGATCGCCGCGGTCCACGGCGTCGCGTTCGGCGGCGGGTTCCAGATCATGTCGGGCGCCGATATCCGCATCGCGCACCCGCAGGCGCGGTTCGCAATCCGCGAGACGTATTGGGGGCTGGTGCCCGACATGGCGGGGATCGCTTTGTGGCGGACGCTCGCGCGCGATGACGTGTTGCGCGAACTGACCTATACTGCGCGCGAATTCGACGGAGCGGAGGCACTGCACCTCGGCTTCGTTACGCGGCTCGATGAGGATCCGCATGCCGCCGCGATGACGATGGCCCGCGCGATCGCCGCGAAGAACCCGCAGGCGATCCGGGGGTCGAAGGCGCTCTACACGCTCGCCGCGGATGCGGACTCGGCGGCGATCCTGCGCGCCGAAAGCGACGCGCAGGGACGGGTCATGCGCAAGCCCAACCAGGTCGAACAGGTCCGCGCCAACATCGAAAAACGCGCCGCGGTGTTCGTCGACTAGGGCTATTTCATCAGGACGAGCTCTTCCGCCATCGTCGGATGCAGCGCGACCGTCGCATCGAAATCGGCCTTGGTGAGCCCCGCCTTCACCGCCACCGCGGCGGATTGCAGGATCTCGGGGCAGTCGGGGCCGATCATGTGGATGCCGACGACGCGGTCGGTCTCGCCGTCGCAGATCATCTTGTACAGCGAGCGCTCGTTGCGCCCCGCCAGCACGTTCTTCATCGGCCGGAAGTCCGACGTGTAGACCTTCACCGAGCCGAGCGCCTGCTTCGCCTGCGATTCGGTCATCCCGACGCCGGCCATCGGCGGGTGGCTGAACACCGCGGCGGGGACGTTCGCGTAGTCGACGCGCGTCGGCTTGTTGCCGAAGAACGTGTCGGCGAACGCCTGCCCCTCGCGGATCGCGACGGGGGTCAGCTGGATGCGGTTGGTGACGTCACCGACCGCGAAGATGCTGTCGCAGCTCGACCTATTGTCGTCGTCGACCACCACCGCGCCCGCCGCGTCGAGTTCGACGCCTGCGGTCTCGAGCCCGAGCCCCTTGGTGTTGGGCAGGCGGCCGGTCGCGAACATCACGAGATCGACGACGATCGGCTCGTGCCCGCTCGTGTGTACGGTCAGGCAGCCGTCCTCGCCCTTGTCGATTCCCTGGAACGCCGCGTTGAAGCGGAAGTCGATGCCCTTGCTCATCGAGATCTGGAGCAGCCGGTCGCGGATCGATTCGTCATAGCCGCGCAGGATCACGTCGGTCCGGTTGATGAGCGTGACGTGTGCGGAAAACTGGTGGAAGATGCCTGCGAACTCGTTGGCGATATAGCCTGCGCCCGCGATCAGCACGCGCTTCGGCACGGCGTCGAGATGGAACACCTCGTTCGAGGTGATGCCGTGCTCGGCACCGGGGCAGTCCGGCACCAGCGGATGCGCGCCGACCGCGATCAGGATTTTCGCCGCGGTCTTCTTGCTGCCGTCGGCGAGTGTGACTTCGTTGGGGCCCGAGACCACCGCACGCTGGTGGATGATGTCGACATGGTTGTTCTCAAGCGTCTGCGTATAGGCGCCGTTGATCCTGTCGACCTCTTCCATGACGTTGTCGCGCAGCGTCGGCCAGCTGAACGCGCAATCGTCGGGCACCTGCCAGCCGAAGCGCTTGGCGTCCTTCAGATCCTCGGCGAAATGCGCGCCGTAGATCAGCAGCTTCTTGGGCACGCAGCCGCGGATGACGCAGGTGCCGCCGACGCGATATTCCTCGGCGACCGCGACGCGTGCGCCGTGTGCAGCGGCGACCCGCGATGCACGCGTACCGCCCGAGCCGGCGCCGATGACGAAGAGGTCATAGTCGAATTGGGTATCGGTCACGGGCTATCCTTGTCGTCGCGCCGCCGCGCTGCGGCTTTGGGTGCCATCTGGGGCAGGGGGGATGCGCGGACAAGCCCGGCGCGGCGATCAGGCTGATCGGCCGGCTCTATCGCCGACCCGCCCGCCGCATCGGCATCGCGTCGATCGTCTGTTCGAGCAGGGCTGTAGGGAAGGGGTGCGCGCTACGCAGTTTCTCGCCGCCGTCCTTGCCGATGAGGATCGCGGTAAAGCCTGTGGGGAGGCGGAACTTGCGGCGCAGCGTACGCGCGGTGTCACCGGCGCCGCGGACCTGATCGCCGACGATCTCGACGACGGTAAGGTCGCGCTCGTCGCGTTTCGCGGTCCAGGTGCCGAGGATGCGGCGTTGCGCGGCAAGCGTCGGGTCCTGCGCGGAAGGTGCCGCGACGATCAGCACGCGACGCTCCCATTGCATCTGCGCGAGGGTGGGAGAGGCGGCGAGCGCGGCAGCTAAGAGGATGGGCATCAAGGCGTAACGCGGGAGGTACGCTCGCGCTCCCTTTTCTACCCTTCCACCCCGGCGAAGGCCGGGGCCCAATCGGGTGAACCGTAGTTTCCTAAACGACCGCCTTCCCAATTGGGCCCCGGCCTGCGCCGGGGAAGTGAAGGTTGGGGGAAGCGCGTTCCCCCAAGCCCAGCTTACCCGAACGCGCGCTTGATCAGGTCATCGGTCGAAGGATCGAACGTCTGCCCGCCCTTCTCCGCTGCCTTCGCCATTTCCTTGCCCAGCTCCACCCCGAACTGGTCGAACGAGTTGATCCCCAGCAGCACGCCGTTCACGAACACCCGGTGCTCGTAGAACGCGATCAGCGCCCCCAGCGTGCGCGCATCGAGATCGTCGAGCAGCAAGGTCGACGACGGCCGATCACCCGAATAGCTGCGCGCCGGATCCTCGACCTGCTTGCCCGCCATCAGCGCCGCACCCTGTGCAAACGCGTTGAGCAACAGCGCCTTGTGATGCTCCTCGGGCAGCGTGTCGCCGGCCTCGATCGACGCGACGAACTCGACGGGCACCAGATGCGTGCCCTGGTGGAGCAGCTGGAACACCGCATGCTGCGCCTCGGTGCCGACCCCGCCCCAGGTGATCGCCGCCGAAGGCCGCCCGAGCGGCTGGCCATCCGCGGTCACCGACTTGCCGTTCGACTCCATCTCCAGCTGCTGAAGATAGCTCGGCAGCAACCGCAGCCGCTCGTCATAGGCAAAGGTCGCGCGCGTCTCGGCATGGCGGATCTGCGTGTAATACAGGTCGGCGAACGCCGCGAGCGCGGGCGCATTCTCGTGCAGCGCCGCGAGGCGGAAATGGCGATCCATCTCGGCCGCCCCCTCGAGCAGCTCCTCGAACCGGTCCCAGCCGAGCGCGATCGCGGCGGGGAAGCCGATCGTCGACCACAACGAGTAACGCCCGCCGACACTCTCAGCGAACGGCAGGATGCGCGTCTCGTCGACGCCCCATTCCATCGCCTTTTCGGGCGCCGCGGTCAGCGCGATCACGCGGCCGTACGGATCCTCGACATTATGCTCGGTCATCCACTGCAGCGCGGCTTCGGCGTTCATCAGCGTTTCGGTCGTGGTGAAGGTCTTCGACGCGACCACCAGCAACGTCGCGGCGGGATCAAAGCGCTCGAACACGTCCTCCAGCGCGACGCCGTCGACATTCGCGACGATCCCGACATCATAGCGCTTGTCGTCACGCCCGAGCGAGTCGACCAGCAGCTGCGGCCCCAGCGCCGACCCGCCGATCCCGACATGCAGGATATGCCGCACCGGACCCAGCGCATCCGCCTCGATCGCGTCGATCAGCGTGCGCATCCGCTGGTGGCTCGCCTGCGCAATCGCGACGCTCTCGGGCTTGCCCTCGCCGCGTTCGGCGGTGTGCTCGACCGCACGGCCCTCGGTCACGTTGACGACCTCGCCCGAGAACAGCGCCTGGCGCTTGCCCGCCAGATCCTGCGCCTTCGCCATCTGCTCGAACGCGGCGACCATGTCCGTGGTCAGATGCGTCTTCGACCAGTCGAAATGGATACCCGCGACGTCGAGGCTCAGCTTCGAGAGGCGCTCCGAGTCCTGCGCGAACAGGTCGGTCAGCGTGGTGGCGGGCAGGGCTTCGATCTTGGACCAGTCGGCGGTCATGCTACTTCTCCGAATAGACGTGCGCGCCGGTCATGCTGCAAGCGCGAGACCGCGACAACGGTCTTTCGGCGTTCGGTATCCTGCATGCGCTTGACGACACGCGCCGGTTGAGCAAACCCGCGAGCATGGCAAAAGACACGAAGACCAAACCGGTGCGCTCCGAAACTGCAGAGACGTTCCGCTTCCTTTTGAAGCTGGCCGTGGTCGTACTGATCCTGCGGAGCTTCATCTTTGCGCCGTTCAGCATCCCGTCCGAATCGATGCTGCCGCGGCTGCTGATCGGCGACTATCTCTTCGTGTCGAAGTGGAATTACGGCTATTCGCGCTGGTCGCTGCCGGGTGGCGTGCCGCTGATCCCCGGCCGTATCTTCGGCAGCACGCCGACGCGCGGCGACGTCGTCGTCTTCCGCGCGCCCGAAGTGCTCGATCACGACGTCATCAAGCGCGTGATCGGCCTGCCCGGCGAGACCGTCCAGATGCGCCAAGGCGTCGCCTATCTCAACGGCAAGGCGATCCCGAAGCTCCGCATCGCCGACTTCACGATCCCGCTCACCGCCAATTTTGACGCCGAGAAATGCGGCGCGCCGTTCGTCGACGTCGTCGCCAACGTCCAGATCTGCCGCTACCCGCGCTTCCGCGAAACGCTGCCGGGTGGCCGCAGCTACGAGGTGCTCGATCAGGCGCAACTCCCCGACCGCGACGATACCGGGCTGTACACGATCCCCGCGGGTCATATCTTCGTGATGGGCGACAATCGCGACGACAGCGGCGACAGCCGGTTCCCCGCGCCGAGCGGCATGGGCTATGTCCCGCTCGAGAATGTCGAGGGGAAGGCGGTCGTCAGCTTCTTCTCGACCGACGGCAACGCCGAATGGCTGAAGCCGTGGACCTGGGTCAGCGCCGCGCGCTGGAGCCGGATCGGGGAAGGCTTTTGAGCGACCTCGCGCAGTGGCTGAAGACCGTGTTCGGCCGCGTTCCGACCAACCTCGCACCCTATGAGCGCGCGCTGACGCATGGCAGCCAGGCCGCGGCAAACTATGAGCGGCTCGAGTTCCTCGGCGACCGCGTGCTCGGCCTCATCATCGCCGAATGGCTGTACGAGCTGTTCGCGACCGATCCCGAGGGCTCGCTGTCGAAGCGCCTCAACGCGCTCGTCACCGGCCCCGTCTGCGCCGACGTCGCGCGCAGCCTCGGCGTCCGCGCGCATCTGAAACTCGGCAAGCAGGCGCGCGACGACGGCGCGAGCGACAGCGACAATGTGCTCGGCGATGTCATGGAGGCGCTGATCGGCGCCTGGTATCAGGAAGCCGGCCTCGACGCCGCGCGCGCCTTCGTCCGCGGCGCGTGGGGGGACAGGGTGCAAGCAGGCGCCAAGGCCCCGCAGCACCCCAAGTCCGCGCTCCAGGAATGGGCCGCCGCGCACAACCGCAAGCCCCCCGAATACACCGTCGTCGAACGCTCCGGCCCCGGCCACGCCCCCAAATTCACGATCCTCGTCTCGATCGGCAAGCTCGCGGAGGCGACCGCCATGGGCTCCAGCAAACAGGAAGCCGAAACCGCGGCCGCCAAGGCGCTGTTGGAAAAGCTCGGCTGACCCGCACCTCTCCGTCATCCTGACGAACGTCAGGATCCAGAGCCAAGAGCGACAGCCTGCGTGACCCTGGATCCTGACTTTCGTCAGGATGACGGATGCGGCGGGTGCGGGAATGACGGCCGCGCGTTTTATCTGTATGAGCGGCGCCGAATATCCCGATGCCGAAAAGAACCTGCGTGACCGAACCTACCATTCCTGAGACTTCCGCCCCCCAATCGGCGACCCCCAAGCATTGCGGCCTCGTCGCCATCGTCGGCGCGCCGAACGCCGGCAAGTCGACGCTCGTCAACGCGCTCGTCGGCCAGAAGGTCGCGATCGTCAGCCCCAAGGCGCAGACCACGCGCGCGAAACTGATGGGCGTCGCGATCGAAGGCGACACGCAGATCCTGCTCGTCGACACCCCCGGCATCTTCGAGCCCAAGCGCCGCTTCGACCGCGCGATGGTCGCCGCCGCCTGGGGCGGCGCGGAAGGCTCGGACATCATCGCGCTGGTGGTCGACGCCAAGGGCGGGATCGGCGGCAAGGTCACGACCATCGTCGAGTCGCTGGTCGGCCGCACCGAACCGATCTGGCTGATCCTCAACAAGGTCGATCTCGCCGACAAGACCAAGCTGCTGATCCACGCGGAAAAGCTCAACGCGCTGCTCCCCTTCGCCGAGACGTTCTTCATCAGCGCCGGCACCGGCGACGGCCTCGCGCACTTCAAGGCCGAGCTCGCCAAGGCGATGCCCGAAGGCCCGTGGCATTATCCCGAAGACCAGGTGTCCGACTCGACCGAGCGCGCGCTCGCGTCCGAGGTCACGCGCGAGCAGCTCTACCTCCAGCTCCACGCCGAATTGCCCTATGCGAGCACGATCGAGACCGAGCAGTATATCGAGCGCCAGGACGGGTCGTTGGAGATCCACCAGCAGATCCTCGTCGAACGCCCGACGCAACGCGCGATCGTGCTCGGCAAGGGCGGTGTCCGGATCAAGGAAATCGGCGCACGCTCGCGCATCGAACTCGCCTCGATCACCGGCAAGCCCGTCCACCTCTACCTGCACGTGAAGGTCAAACCCGGCTGGGACGAAGACCGCGAAGTCTACCGCGACATCGGCCTCGACTGGGTCGAGTAGAGTTCCGCAATACCACCCCGGCGAAGGCCGGGGCCCAATTGGGGGCCGTTCATAACGGGGGGCAGCGCGTCGTTACCTCGACCTCTCCACTTGGACCCCGGCCTTCGCCGGGGAGGTGGCGTTTTCCGCGCGGGACGTCCTAGGCCAGCAATTCCTCCACCCAATCCGGCACCAGCACACCCGCCGGCCCGATCCGCGTCTCCTCGAAGAACACGCTCCCCATCGACGGATCGAGGTTGAGCTCGAGCGTCGCGCCGCCGTGATACGCCGCGGTCTGCACGAACCCCGCCGCCGGATACACCGCACCCGACGTCCCGATCGACACGAACAGATCGCAACGCGCCAGCGCTGCCTCGATCCGCTCCATCTGGTACGGCATCTCGCCGAAGAACACGATGTCCGGCCGCAACGCCGCCGACCCGCACGCGCCGCACACCGACCCTTTCGGCAAAGCCCCGGCCCAGTCCTGCCGCGCGCCACACACCGCACACAGCGCCGACAGTAACTCGCCATGCATATGCAGCATCCGCGTCGCCCCTGCGCGCTCATGCAGGTCATCGACATTCTGCGTAACGATCAGCAGTTCGCCCGGCCACGCTGCATCCAGCCGCGCGAGCGCGTGATGCGCTGCGTTCGGCTCGACCGCCGCCAGCGCCGCGCGCCGCAGATCGTAGAAGCGGTGCACCAGTTCCGGATCCGCCGCGAGCGCCTCGGGCGTGCACACGTCCTCCACTCGGTGGCCTTCCCATAAGCCGCCCGGCCCGCGGAACGTCGCGATCCCGCTCTCCGCGGAGATGCCCGCGCCCGTCAGAACGACGATGTTCCGTATATCCTGCATCGGTGGAGTCTAGGGATGGCGCTGTCGCGAGGATAGCTGCAGCCGCGCCGATATCGCGCCCCACCACGCATCGCGTCGACGGGATGCGTCCGGTTGCTCGGTTCCGGCGTTGAACCGAACCGACCATGTCTTCATGGCCGCCCGCAAATTGCCCGCCGGTGCCGCCATGGTACCGTGCGGCAGGATAATCGAAGGACCCAATGCGATGGTGACGAAAAAGCTGATGCTGCTTAGCGGCGTGATCGCGGTCCTTGGCGGCTGTGGCGATCAGACATCGACCGGCGCCAACAGCGCCACCGCCAACACCAGTGCGGCGGCAAGCCCGGCGTCCGACGTCACGCGCGTCCGCGGTGTGATCACCGCGGTCGGCACCGACGCGCTGACCGTCCAGACCTATGACGGCAAGTCGGTCAGCGTCCCGCTCGACGCGCAGACCAAGGTC
This sequence comes from Sphingomonas sp. AC449, assembly GCF_979253475.1. Taxonomy (NCBI): domain Bacteria; kingdom Pseudomonadati; phylum Pseudomonadota; class Alphaproteobacteria; order Sphingomonadales; family Sphingomonadaceae; genus Sphingomonas; species Sphingomonas sp. AC449. The sequence goes on from NZ_CEEDCZ010000001.1 coordinate 95,909, forward strand.
GCCTGGGTGGTGAAGTCGGACCTGTCGACGCTGAAGGACGGCGACTTCGTCGGTACGGCGACGACCGGCCCCGACGACGCGCTGCGCGCGGTCGAACTTGTCATCTTTCCCGAGGCGATGCGCGGGGCCGGCGAAGGGCATTATCCCTGGGACGTCCCCGGCGCGGTCGCGGCCGCAGGCGGCGGCATGAACGGGTCGAGCGCGATGACCAACGGCACCGTCGACGGGCAGAGCGCGATGACCAATGGCACAGTCGATGGCCAGAGCGCGATGACGAACGGTACCGTCGATCAGCAGAGCGGCATGACCAACGGCACCGTCACTGGTGGTGCAGGCAAGCCCGGCGAGACGAAGCTGAGCATCTCGTACAAGGGCGGCAAGGCGCAGGTCGTCGTTCCCGTCGGCACCCCGATCGTCCGGTTCGAGCCGACCGAGCGCTCGGTCCTGGCGAAGGGGCAGAAGCTGTTCGCGGTCACGCCGGCCGGCGCGTCGGGTGCCAAGTCGGTCGCCGTCGGCAAGGACGGCCTGACCCCGCCGATGTAATCCGGCTCGGCCGCCGCGCCGGTACGCCGGCGACGCGCGCGACGCGTGTCAGGAGGGGCAGGGCCGCTCCTCCTGCCATGCGGCTGCCGGGACGCCCGCCGGCTTCATAAATCACATGATCGACGCTAAGACGCCTGCAACCCTGTATCCATAAAGGCGCTGCATGACCGTCATCACCGAAGCCGACCTGATCGAAAGCGTCGCCGACGCGCTCCAGTTCATCAGCTATTACCACCCGATGGATTACATCCGCGCGCTCGGCGTCGCGTACGAGGCCGAGAAATCGCCCGCCGCCAAGGATGCGATCGCGCAGATCCTCACCAACAGCCGGATGTGCGCGGAGGGCCACCGCCCGATCTGCCAGGATACCGGCATCGTCACGATCTTCGTCAAATGGGGCCAGGACTGCCGTCTCGACTCGACGCGCTCCTTGCAGGAGGTCGTCGATGAAGGCGTGCGCAAGGCGTATCTCAACCCCGAGAACAAGCTGCGCGCCTCGATCCTCGCCGATCCCGCCTTCACGCGCCGCAACACCAAGGACAACACGCCGAGCGTGATGCATGTCGAGATGGTGCCGGGCAACACCGTCTCGATCGACGTCGCGGCCAAGGGCGGCGGCAGCGAGAACAAGTCGAAGTTCAAGATGATGAACCCGAGCGACTCGATCGTCGACTGGGTGCTCGAGATGATCCCGCAGATGGGTGCCGGCTGGTGCCCGCCGGGCATGCTCGGCATCGGCATCGGCGGCACCGCGGAAAAGTCGATGATCCTCGCCAAGCAGTCGCTGATGGGCGCGATCGACATGGCGCAGCTGAAGGAGCGCGGCCCAAGGAACGACATCGAGGCGCTGCGGATCGAGATCTACGACAAGGTCAACGCACTCGGCATCGGCGCGCAGGGGCTGGGCGGGCTCTCGACGATCCTCGACGTCAAGATCTTCGACTGGCCGACGCACGCCGCGTCGAAGCCGGTCGCGATGATCCCGAACTGCGCCGCGACGCGCCACGCGCATTTCGTGCTCGACGGCTCGGGCCCGGTCTATCTCGAAGCGCCCAAGCTCGAGGAATGGCCAGATGTGAACTGGACGCCCGACAAGGCGGCGATCCGCGTCGATCTCGACACGCTGACCCCCGAGGTGGTGCAGACCTGGAAGCATGGCGATCGCCTGCTGCTGAACGGCAAGATGCTGACCGGCCGCGACGCCGCGCACAAGCGGATCGCCGACATGCTGGCCAAGGGCGAGGAGCTCCCCGTCGATTTCCGCGGTCGCGTGATCTATTATGTCGGCCCCGTCGATCCGGTCGGCGCCGAGGTGGTCGGCCCCGCGGGCCCCACCACCGCGACACGCATGGACAAGTTCACGCGCATGATGCTCGACCAGGGCCTGCTCGCGATGGTCGGCAAGGCCGAACGCGGCGCGGATGCGACCAACGCGATCGCGGAGCGCAAGTCCGCCTATCTCATGGCGGTCGGCGGCGCGGCGTATCTCGTCGCGCGCGCGATCAAGGCATCGAAGGTCGTCGGCTTCGAGGATCTCGGCATGGAGGCGATCTACGAATTCGAGGTCGCCGATTTCCCGGTGACGGTCGCGGTCGATTCGGCGGGCGAGAACGTCCACCAGCTCGCCCCGCTCGTCTGGCGCGAGAAGATCGCGCGCGAGGGCTTGCTGACCCCTGCGTGATGCCGGGGCCCGCCGAGGCCGATAGATGGGAACGGGGAGGGTGGCCCCTCCGTTGACCGTGCGAACCACAGGAGTTTCGTATGTTCAAGCCCGCCACCCCCGTTCTCGCGATCGCAATCGCGGCTCTCATGACGGCCGGCGCCAGCGCGCAGACCAGCACACCGGCGCCCGCGTCCACCCAGTCCAATGGGGGTCTCGGAGGACTTGGCGACAGCCTCGGTGGCCTTGGCGGCGGACTGGGCGGACTGTTCGGTGGCGCAGCGCCGAGCATCGGGTCGATCGGCGCGGGCAATGCCGCAGGGCTGCTCGGCTATTGTCTCAAGAACAACCTGCTTGGGCAGGGCGGGATGCTTGGCGGGTTGACCGGCGGTCAGACCGGCGCGCGCGCGGCACCGCAGGCCAGCGGCGCGCAGTCGATCCTGCAACGCCTGACCGGGCGCAAGGACGTGCAGACCTCGCCCGGGTTCGCCGCGGGGCAGGCGGGGCAGGTCCAGGCCGGCAATGGCCAGACGCTGGCGCTGGGGAATCTCGGCGGGCAGGTGAAGACGCAGCTTTGCAACGTCGTGCTGAAGCGCGCGAAGGCGTTTCTGTAAGGCGGATCGGGAGGGGAGGCGGAAAGATCCCGCTTTTCCTCCCCCCGTCATCCTCTCCTCCCGTCATCCTGACGAAAGTCAGGATCCAGGGTTATAAAGCGCGCTGTTGATGGCTCTGGATCCTGACTTTCGTCAGGATGACGGCGCGTCTGGGTAGGAAGCGGTACCACGTCACACCGCGGGTATCGGTCGCTGTCGCAAGGCCGGCGCGACTCACACCTCCGCGAAAATACTTCACCACAAATGAAAAGAGGTTGCCGAGGCGCATCCCTGCGACCCGGCAACCTCCAGACATGGTCAGCGGCCGGAGAGCTCCAGCCCGGAGGACCATGCGTACCACCTCATCCTGTGACACACGCGTTGACTGGGGGAGGATACCCCCCACGCATGTCGTCGGATATTAGCGGTGCGTCCCCCGAACGAACCGAACCGAACTCACTGCTGAACCATGAGACATCGGATCACCTCCTTTCGCTTGTTGAAAAAACACGACCAAGCTTGGCCGCGACCGCAATGTGTGCCGAGTATGGCCGCGATACAAGCCTTGATTTGGATAAGATTTCGATCGATCCTTCGCGGCTGTCGCTTGGCCGCAAATCAGCTGCGGCAGTCCTCCGCGACCCGCCCGATCTCGGCCCAGGCGGGGACGACGAGCGGCGGCTGGCCGGGCTGATCGATCACGAACCGGCCGCGGCTGAACCCCATCGCCTCGAGCAGCGGATCGGTCGCGGTCAGTGTTGCGGCGACGGTGGTCGCGGTCATGGGCTGGACGGGCAGCGCCCGCGTGACGCTCGACGTGCGGATCGTCAGCGGGGTGACCGCGCTCGCAGTGCGCGAGAGCACGACCTGGCGCGCGGCGGTGTCGCAGCGCAGCGTGAGGACGGGTGCACCCGGCGACGTCCCGAACGACGCGAGCGAGCCGCCGGGCTCGCGGCGATACGTCCAGGTTCCGGGTGTATAGGGCCAGTCACGCCAGTCCGCGGTCAGCGGCATCGGGCGCGGCGCCGGTGCGGGGCGCGCGACCGGGGCAGGCGCGGGCGGTGCCTCAACCGTGCGCGGCGCGACGCAGCCGGAAAGCAGCGCGAGCGTGGCGAGGCTGGAGAAGCTGGCGGGCGTTCGCCAGCCGGCGGCGGAAAGGATGGAGACGCGCATCGCAGCGCTATGCGGCACGCATGGGCAGGGCTCAAGTCGCGGCGGTGGACAGGGTGTGGGAACCGGCGCACGCTGATACCGGTTCAGCGACGGAAGATTCTGAATCAGGAGAAGAATGATGTCCGATACCGCTGCTGCACAGACGCCGACGCAATTGCTCGTTCAGGCGAATATCTCAGGGACGATGAAGGTCGAGAGCCGCGATGGCGATGCGGTCGGATCGGTCTATGCGTTCATGGTCCACAAGGGCACGGGCCGTGCGACGCATGCGGTGCTCAGCCTCGGCGGCTTCCTCGGCATGGGCAAGAGCTTCTATCCGCTGCCGTTCGCGCTGCTCCAGTTCGACGCGGTCCGCGACCTGTACGTCGTGACGATCGACAAGCGCGTCCTCGAAGGCGGCCCGAGCTGGGCAAACAACGCACCCGTGTTCGACCAGGCCTATGCCGACCGGGTGGCCAGCTATTACGGGTCGAGCAGCGAAGACCTCGTCGTCGGCTAACCTGACCCCTTCGTCATCCTGACGAAAGTCAGGACCCAGAGTAACTGACCGCAGCGTCGGCGGCTCTCGGCCCTGACTTCCGTCAGGGTGACGAAAGCGGCGGATGGGCGCCTCAGCGCGAGCGCGAGCCGCCCATCCGCATCTTCTGGCTCTTCCCGTAGCGCGTCTTCCGCGTGCCCGGCTTGCCCTCGTTCGAGCGGCCCATGACCGGCGCCTTTTGCTGGTCGACGGGCAGACCCAGCTCCTCGTTCTCCAGCTGCCGGATCTCGTCGCGCAGCCGCCCCGCGGTCTCGAATTCGAGATCGGACGCAGCCTTGCGCATCTGCTTTTCCAGATCCTCGATATACGCACGCAGATTGTGGCCGACCATGTGCGGGCGATCCTCGTCGATCGGGATCGTCACCTGATCCTGGCTCGCGACATGCGCGATGATGTCACCGATGTTGCGGCGGATCGTCGTCGGCGTGATGCCGTGTTCGGTGTTGTACGCGACCTGCTTCTCGCGACGCCGCGCGGTCTCGTTCATCGCGCGCTCCATAGAGCCCGTGACGCGGTCGGCATACAGGATCACGCGGCCGTCGACGTTACGCGCCGCGCGACCGATCGTCTGGATCAGCGAGGTCTCGGAGCGCAGGAATCCCTCCTTGTCCGCATCGAGGATCGCGACCAGCCCGCATTCGGGAATGTCCAATCCCTCGCGCAACAGGTTGATGCCGATCAGCACGTCGTACACGCCGAGCCGCAGGTCGCGGATCAGCTCGATCCGCTCGAGCGTCTCGACGTCGCTGTGCATGTAGCGGACCTTGATCCCCGCCTCGTGCATATACTCGGTCAGATCCTCCGCCATCCGCTTGGTCAGCGTCGTGACGAGCGTGCGATAGCCGAGCGCGGTGGTCTTCCCGACCTCGACGATCAGGTCCTGCACCTGCTCCTCGACCGGCTTGATCTCGACGGGCGGATCGATCAGCCCGGTCGGGCGGATGACCTGTTCGGCGAACACGCCGCCGGTCTGCTCCATTTCCCAGCTGCCCGGCGTCGCGGAGACATAGGTGGTCGGCGGGCGCATCGCGTCCCATTCGTTGAACCGCAGCGGCCGGTTGTCGATCGCGCTCGGCAGGCGGAAGCCATATTCGGCGAGCGTCAGCTTGCGGCGGTGATCGCCGCGCGACATGCCGTTGATCTGGCCGATCGTGACATGGCTCTCGTCGACGAACAGCAGCGCGTTGTCGGGCAGATATTCGAACAGCGTGGGGGGCGGCTCGCCCGGCATGCGGCCGGTGAGGAAGCGGCTGTAATTCTCGATCCCCGCGCAGCTGCCGGTCGCCGCGATCATCTCCAGATCGAAGTTCGTCCGCTGCTCCAGACGCTGCGCCTCGAGCAATTTGCCCTCGAGCACCAGCTCCTTCAGCCGCTCCGCCAGCTCGTGCTTGATCGCCTCGCCCGCCTGTTTCAGCGTCGGGCCGGGCGTCACGTAATGCGAGTTCGCATAGACGCGCACCGAGTTGAGCGACGCGACCTTCTTGCCGGTCAGCGGGTCGAACTCGGTGATCTCCTCGATATCGTCGCCGAAGAACGAGATGCGCCACGCGCTGTCCTCGTAATGCGACGGGAAGATTTCGAGCGTGTCGCCCTTCACGCGGAAATTGCCGCGCTGGAACGCCGCGTCGTTGCGCTTGTACTGCAGCGCGACGAGCTTGCGCACGATCTCCCGCTGGTCGACCGTCGTGCCCTTCTTCAGGTCGAAGATCATCGCCGAATAGGTCTCGACCGAGCCGATGCCGTACAGGCACGATACCGACGCGACGATGATCACGTCGTCGCGTTCGAGCAGCGCGCGAGTCGCCGAATGCCGCATCCGGTCGATCGACTCGTTGGTCGAGGATTCCTTCTCGATATACGTGTCCGACCGCGCGACATACGCCTCGGGCTGGTAATAATCATAATAGCTGACGAAATATTCGACCGCGTTGTCGGGGAAGAACGACTTCATCTCGCCGTACAGCTGTGCCGCGAGGATCTTGTTCGGCGCGAGGATCAGCGCGGGGCGTTGCACGCGTTCGATCACACTCGCCATCGTGAAGGTCTTGCCCGACCCGGTGACGCCGAGCAGCACCTGGTCCTTCTCGCCCTCGCCGATCGCCGAGACCAGCTCGGCGATCGCGGTCGGCTGGTCGCCCGCAGGGGCGTATTCGCTGACGAGCTTGAACGCCTTGCCGCCCTCGACCTTGGCAGGCCGTGCGGTCGGACGGTGCGGGACGAAGGTGTCGCCGGTTTCGGGCTCGGCGAGACTGGTGCGGATCTGAATGGCCATCGAGGGGGAATATGGGGAACAGATGGAGCGACGGCAACGTGTGCGGTGGCCTTCGCCCCGGTATGATCCGTCATCCTGACGAAAGTCAGGACCCAGGGTCCCGGGGGCAGCCCTTTGCGGCTCTGGATCCTGACTTTCGTCAGGATGACGGGCGTGGGGTCGGCAAGAGCAGGTCGTGTAACCTGCGGTGACGGCGGCGCTTTGTGTCCCCCCAAGCTTTGCTGTTGTTGACCCATACCCCGCGCGCCAATAATGCGACCGTTTCGCAAGCCATCGATCCGCCGACGCCCCCCGCGCGCAGGCCAAGGAAAAGACGCATGACCGCCCCTATCGTCGCCGAAACGCGCGCGCCCGCGCTGATCCCCGAAACCCCCGCGTTCCTCAACGCCAAGGTGCTCTGGGTCCGCCACTGGAACGAACATCTGTTTAGCTTCGCGATCGAGCGCCCGTCGAGCTTCCGCTTCCGCTCGGGCGAGTTCGTGATGATCGGCCTCCCCCAGGAGGGCGGCAAGCCGATCATGCGCGCCTATTCGATCGCCTCGCCGCATTATTCGGAAGAGCTCGAATTCCTGTCGATCAAGGTCGAGGATGGCCCGCTGACCTCGAAGCTCCAGCTGATCCAGCCGGGCGACGAAGTGTATCTCGGCAAGAAGCCGACCGGCACGCTCGTGCTCGACGCGCTGCTCCCGGGCAAGCGCCTCTTCATGTTCTCGACCGGCACCGGCCTCGCGCCGTTCCTCAGCCTGATGCGCGATCCCGACGTCTATGCGGCCTATGAGCAGGTCATCGTCGTGCACAGCGTGCGTCGCGTGAGCGATCTCGCCTATCATGACGAGATGGTCGGGCTGCTCGCCGAGGACCCGCTGATCGCCGACGAGGCCAGCACGCAGTTCCACTATATCCCGACCGTGACGCGCGAGCCGTTCCGCACCACGCGGCGGATCGGCGCGCTGATCGAGGATGCGTCGCTGTTCGGCCACCCGGTCCGCGGCGAGCAGAAGCTCAACCCCGAGACCGACCGCGCGATGCTGTGCGGCTCGACCGAGATGATCAAGGAATTCGCGGTGATGCTCGAAGCGAACGGCTTCGAGGAGGGCGCGAATTCGAAGCCGGGCACGTTCGTGATCGAGCGCGCCTTCGTCGGCTGATCCTCCGTCATCCTGACGACTCCCCGTCATCCTGACGCCCCCCCGTCATCCTGACGAAAGTCAGGATCCAGAGCCACATAGCGCGAGCATCGTGGCTCTGGATCCTGGGTCGAGCCCAGGATGACGGATTTAGTGGCGGGAAGAGCGCATTGTCTCCGCCGCTGAACGGGTCGATATGCCTCCTCAAATACGAAGGGGAGAGAATCATGATCGGCTACGCAACGCTCGGCACCAACGACATCGACGCCGCGCTTACCTTCTACGACGCGCTGCTCGCGACGGCGGGCGGCAAGCGGCTCATGCAGATGCCCGATGATCGCATGCTGACCTTCTACGGCGCCGGCGCGCACAAGCCGATGCTGGTGATCGGCAAGCCCTATGACGGCCAGGCCGCGACCGCCGGCAACGGCACGATGGTCGCGCTGGCCGCGGATTCACGCGCGCAGGTCGATCAGGTCCATGCCAAGGCGATCGAACTCGGCGGCGCGGACGAAGGCGCCCCCGGCCTGCGCGGCCCCGAAGAAATGGGCTTCTACGGCGCCTATTTCCGCGATCTCGACGGCAACAAGCTCTGCGTGTTCAAGATGGGGTGAGAGGCCTGCACGATTGGGCGATTACCACCCCGGCCTGGATACCACCCCGACTGAGTCACCACCCCGGCCTAATATACCACCCCGGCGAAGGCCGGGGCCCAGTTGGAAAGGTGGCAATAATCAAGCGCTGTCCGCTGCCAGCAGCCGCCCCCAACTGGGCCCCGGCCTCCGCCGGGGTGGTGGCTCTATCGGCCTACGGAGCGGCAAGCTCTCTGAGCTAAATACATCGGCCTACCGCAGCGCCCGAACCGCCGGCGTATCAAGGCACTTCAGCAAAGCCGCCCGCGGCATCGGCGTCCCCGTCACCGGCTTCACATATCCCCCAACTTCCACCGGCCGCCCGATCGCCACCGGCGCGAACCCGGTCTGCCCGGTGCACCGCATCGCCGCCGCAAGCAGCCTGGGCGGTGTGTCATACCCCTCGAACGACAGCCGGAACGTCCCCCAGTGGATCGGGATCGCCCGCGCGGCACCCAGCCGGCGATAGACCTCGACCGCATCGACCGGCCCGATATGGCTGCCCGACTCCATCTGCCCGTCGACGAACCGGAACGCGCCGATCGGGATCAGCGCCAGCCGGATCGGGCCCAGTGCCGCAGCCTCGACCGGCCACCTCCCGTCACCCATCCCGGTATCGCCCGCAAAGAACACGTTCCCGCCCGGCAGCGTTACCACGAAGCTCGACCACAAGGCGCGGTTGCGATCGGTGAACCAGCGGCTGCCCCAGTGATGGTTGCGCGTGACGCTGACCGAGACACCGGGCTTGATCGCCACGCGCTGCCCCCAATCGAGCGCGGTCGCCGTCGCGCCGGTCTGGCCGATCACGCTGTCGTTCCCAAGGCTCGTGACGATCCGCGGCCGATCGCGCTGCCACAGACGGTCGAGCGTCGCCTTGTCGAGATGGTCGTAATGATCGTGGCTGACCAATACGAGATCGATTTTCGGCAGCGCATCGAATGCGATCCCCGGCGCGGCGACACGCCGCGGGCCCGTGCCGAGCGGCCCCGCCTTTTCTGCCCACACCGGATCGGTCAGGATGTTGAGCCCCTGCGTCTGGATCAACACGCTGGCATGGCCGACCCACGTCACGACCATTCGCTCGCCCTCGACGCGCGCGGGCGGCGCGATTCGCTGCACCGCCACCGAACTGGGCCAGGCCGGCCGCCCGTCGCTGCCCGTGAAATAGCGCCAGAAGAAGCCCGCGCGGCCGCCCCCCGCAGGCTGGATCTGCTGCGTATCGGCGTCGTTGTCCGGATTGGCGAAGCGCGCGCCGTCGAAATGACCCGTGGCGGGGCCCCGGTAATAGATCCGGTCGAGGAAGCGCGGGACGATCGTCACGGCCAGCGCCACGATCACGACCGTCAGAAGCAGCACGCTTCCGACGATCCTCAACACCAGACGCACGCCGTTTCCCCAAGATTGTTGTCGACGCGTAACGCATCGTGCGGCGCATCGTTCAGACCGCTTGGCGCGACGCTTCAACCCCGATAGCTTCGACAAAAGGGGATTCGGAAATGCGCAGGATTATCATGGGGCTGTTGCTCGCAACCGCGATTCCGGCGGGCGTGCACGCAAGGACGGTCGCGGTCGAGGAGCAGTCGATCGATCAGCTTCAGGCGATGATGCGGGCGGGCAAGGCGAGCAGCGTCGATCTCGTCCGCGCCTATCGCACGCGGATCGCGGCGATGGATCGCAAGGGCCCGGCGCTCCGCAGCGTGATCGCGCTCAACCCGGATGCCGAGGCGCAGGCGAAGGCGCTCGACGCCGAACGCAAGGCCGGGCGCGTGCGCGGGCCGCTCCACGGCGTGCCCGTGCTGATCAAGGACAATGTCGAGACCGTCGATGCGATGCCGACCACCGCGGGCAGCCTTGCACTGAAGGACAACATGACCCGCCGCGACGCGCCCGTCGTCGCGCAGCTCCGCGCGGCGGGGGCGGTGATCCTCGGCAAGACCAACCTGAGCGAGTGGGCGAACATCCGCTCGACGCGATCGATGAGCGGCTGGAGCGCGGTCGGCGGGCTCGTGAAGAACCCCTATGCGCTCGATCGCACCGCCTGCGGCTCGTCGAGCGGCTCGGGCGCGGCGATCGCCGCCAGTTTCGCGGCGGCGGCGATCGGGACGGAGACCGACGGCTCGGTCGTCTGCCCGTCGTCGATCAACGGGCTGGTCGGGCTGAAGCCGACGCTGGGGCTCGTCAGCCGGACTCATGTCGTGCCGATCAGCCATAGCCAGGACACGCCGGGGCCGATGGCGCGCAGCGTGCGCGACGTGGCGACGATGTTCTCGGCGATGATCGCGCCCGATCCGGCGGATGCCGCGACCGCGGGGGCAGAGGCCTATAAGCGCGATTATGCGGCGGGGCTGTCGACGAGTGCGCTGTCGGGGCTGCGGATCGGTGTGATCCGGCCCGAGATGACGGCGGACGTTGCTGCCAGATACGAGGCGGCGCTCGACGTGCTGAAGGCGGCGGGGGCGGTGCTGGTCGAGGTGAAGCAACCCAAGCTCGACGGGATCGGCGAAGCGGAACTGCTGGTGCTGCAGACCGAGCTGAAGGCCGATCTCGATACTTATCTTGCGACCACGCCCGCCGCGGTGCGGACGCGGACGCTGGATCAGGTGATCGCGTTTAACACCGCCAATGCCGCGACCGAGATGCCGTTCTTTGCGCAGGAGACGTTCGAGGCGGCGGCGAAGACCAGGGGGCTGGGCGATCCGGCCTACAAGGCGGCGCGTGCTAAGTCGCTCCGGCTGGCAGGCGTGGAGGGGATCGACGCGATGCTCAAAAGCGCTGGCGCGACGGTGCTCGTCGAGCCGACCTATGGCCCTGCCTGGCTGAGCGAGCCGGTCTATGGCGACCAATATGGTGGGCCGAGTGCGAGCGAGTTGCCGGCGGTGGCGGGCTATCCGAACCTGACCGTGCCGATGGGGCTGGTGCGCGGCCTGCCGGTCGGGCTGTCGTTCATCGCAACGAAGTACGGCGACGCGGCGGTGCTGGGCGCGGGCTATGCCTATGAGCAGCGGGCAAAGGCGCGCGTGGCGCCGCGCTACCGCGCGACGGCGGATGCAGGGCCGGGGCTGGACGGAGTGCGCTAAGCCGGGGCTAGCGCGTCGGCTGGCGCAGCGGGCGGTCGTTGCGCAGATAGACCGCGGTGCGGTCCTTCAGGCGGCGCGTGGTGAAGACCAGCCGGTAGTCGCGCGCGAGTGCCGCCTTGACCGCGCGCAGGCTGCCGACGTTCCAGATCGACAGTCGGCGGTTCGAGGTCACGATCACCGGCGGCCGGGTGGCGAGGATGCGGCGGACTTCGCCGGCTTCGTCGACCCCCGTCGCGCCCTGTTCGGTCGTCAGACTGAGCAAATTCGGGAACGCGTAGGCGGTGGGGACGCAAACCTTGGCCAGCACATAGGTGACGGTGTCGCCGCGGAACACATAGGGGCATTCTCCCCCGCTGTTCGCCGCGACGAGCCGGGCGACCGCGCGCGCGCCGGGGGCGTCGTCATGGCGGACAATTCGCTCGACGAGGAGGATGCCGAACGGCACGACCAGCGCGAGCGCCAGCATCCTGCCGTAGCGCGACAGGGTCGGCGCGGCGGCGATCGCGAGCGGCGCGACCAGCGGCAGGCTGTAATGGTCGAAGAACGTGCCGATCGCAAAGAACCCCAGCGCCGCCGCGATCAGCCAGCCAAAAGCGATCAGCCGGGTCTGTCCGTCGATGCCCGCGCGCGGGCGATCGCGCCAGGCGAGCACCGCCGCCGCGAGCAGCGGCAGCAGCTGTGCGGTGATGCCGAGCAGCCGCATGACGACTTGCTCCAGCGGATAGCCCGGCCGCAACAGGATCGAGGCGAAGTTCGCAAACCAGAACGCGTCCAGCCAGCCGTGCGCGGCGTACCAGACGAGCGCAGCGAGCGTCGGCGCCAGGCCGGTCGCGGCGAAGGCCAGCGCGGCGGCACCGGTCACGGGCAGCGAGGCGCCCGCCTTGCGCAGGTACCAGAGATGCGCGAGCCCGAAGAACGCGCCTTCGAACGCCGGCGTGTACTTCATCTGGATTGCGATTCCCGCGAGCAGGCAGGCGACCACGCTGCTCAGCACGATGCCGCGCCGATCGCCGGCGGCCGCCTTCACGGGCAGCTGCAGCGTCAGCAGCGCCGCGAACGCGATGGGCAGATTGTAGAAGACCGGCGACTGGCCGCCACCGCCGCTCAGCAGCGACAGCCCGGCGAGATAGGCGGCGCCGGCGGCGAGCGCACCGCGATGATCCGCGCCGACGATCCGCGCGCCGCGGTGGACGATGACCGCGGTCGCCCAGGCAAAGACGGTCGCGACCAGCTGATAGGCGAGGACGCCGTCGCCGGGCAGCAGGCGCATGCCGGCGAACAGCAGGAACAGCCCGATCGGCTTGCGGTCCCAGATGTCGATAAACGGCACCGCGCCGTGAAGCATCCGGTCGCCGACGAGCAGATAATATTGCTCGTCGACCGCGATGACGGGATTGCCGAAATCCCAGCTGCGGATCGCCAGCGCGACGAGCAGCAGGACGAGCGCGGTCGCCCAGCGGTTGCGCGGCGTCGTCATCAGTAGAAATTCCGCAGCGTCAGGATTCGCGACGTCCCGTCACAGCCGCCGAGCGTGACCGCGCTGCCCGCGGGGCGTACCGCCCAGGTCGCGATCGGACTGGTGGGATAATCGCGCGGGATCGCCACGCCGTCGATCGTGCAGATCTGGTCGCCGACCTTCCACCCGTCCGCCTCGGCCGGACCGCCGCGCATCACGTGCAGGACCTTCAATCGGTCGCTCTCGACGCCCATCAGCAGGCCGCTGGTCGAGCGAAGCGGTAGCGGGTCGGCGACGGTGGTGCGCTTGAACACCATCCGTCCGGCAAGCGGGTCGAGCAGCACGCGGTAATGCTGGAGAAAGCCCGAGCCGATGCGGCCGGCGGTGCCGATCGATTGCGAAAAGCCGTTTTCGGGTTCGATCCGCACCTCGGTCTCGCGCGCGACGAGCGTACCCACGCGGATTTCGGGGGCGATGGCGAGCCCGCTGACGACCGCGCCGCCGAGGCCGAATGCGATCGCGGTGGTGGTGCGCAGCCCGGGCGGCGCGGCGCGGCGCCAGCCTGCGGCGGTGACGGTGATCGCGGATCCGTCGCCGGTATCGACCACCATCGGCGCGAGCGTGCGCGTGCCGAGCCGGATCGCGCTTTCATAGACGCGGCGGTCGGTCGACACGCCGAGCGGCGCGGTCTCGCCGGCAAAGGGCAGGCGGCCCGACGGGATCAGGCGGAAGCGGTGCGTCGCATAATCGATGTCGAGCGCGTGTGCCGCGAGCAGGTCGCGCCCGACGAGCAGGTCGACCGCGCTCGCGCTGCCGGTCGCGAGAGCTGGCAATTCGGCGACGCTGACGCCGCCGCCGGTCCGTGTCAGTCCGCCGAGCGTGATCGTGCGGGTGGGCATCCATTGCAGCGCGACCGAACCACCGATCGCGGTCGCCTGGCCGCCCGCCTTCAGCTTGGCGCGGACGACCGCGGGCGAGGTCTTCGCCAGCAGGGTAAAGCTCACGCCTGTATCGAGGATCGCGGTGACGCTCCGGCCGTCGATCTGCATCGTGAAGCGGATCTGGTTGCCGGGTGTCAGGTCGAACGGCACCCAGCGCGCCTCGGCGTCGGGCGCCAGCCGCGCGACACCCTGATCGCGCGACGCGGGCGACGTGTCCGCAGCCGGCGCAGCGCTCGCGGCCGGCTCGTGCACCGATAGGGTCGGGGCCGCGAGCAGCGGGACGATGGCGAGGAAACGGAGACGCATGTGGCATTGGCCCTAGCGGGTCCGCCACGCCTTACAACCCGCGGCGGTCCCGCTCCGGCTCGCCGTGCGACACCGGGGGAGGCGAGACTAGAGGCACGCCTCGAGATACGCTTGGTCGAAGCCGAACTGCTTGGCCTTGTCGAGCGTGTAGGGGCGCAGGCCCATCGAGCGGTATTCGCCGAGGATCTTGCCGTCGGCGCTCTCGTCGAGATATTCGAACTTGAACAGCTCCTGCGTGACGATCACCGGGCCCTCCATGCCGATCACTTCGGTGATGTTGGTGACCCTACGAGATCCGTCGCGCAGGCGCTTCACCTGGATGATCAGCTCGACCGAATCGGCGATCTGGCGCGAAATCGCCTCCTTCGGCACCTTGATGTCCGACATCATCACCATGTTCTCCATACGCGCGAGCGCCTCGCGCGGGGAGTTGGCGTGGAGCGTACACATCGATCCGTCGTGGCCCGTGTTCATGGCCGCGAGCATGTCGAAACACTCGGAGCCACGAATTTCGCCGAGGATGATCCGGTCCGGGCGCATACGCAGCGCGTTCTTGACGAGATCGCGGATGCTGATCTCGCCCTGACCCTCGAGATTGGCGGGGCGCGTCTCGAGCGGCAGCCAGTGCGGCTGTTGCAGGCGAAGCTCGGCGGCATCCTCGATCGTCAGCACGCGCTCGCCCGGGTCGATCATCTTCGACAGCGCGTTGAGCATCGTCGTCTTGCCCGAACCCGTACCGCCAGAGATCACGACGTTAAACCGCGACGCGCCCGCGATCTTCAGCGCGGTCGCCATCTTGGGGCTCATGCTGCCGAACCCTGCCATCATGTCGAGTGTGATGGGTTTGGCGGAAAACTTACGGATCGAGATCGCGGTGCCGCGCAAGCTGAGCGGCGGCACGATCACGTTGACGCGGCTGCCGTCCTTCAAGCGGGCGTCGGCGAGCGGCGTGGTCTGATCGACGCGGCGGCCGACCGAATTGACGATCCGCTGCGCGATCTGGAACAGATGCTCCTCGTCGCGGAACTGGATGGGGGCGAGCTCGAGCTTGCCCTTGCGCTCGACATAGGTCTGTTCGGGGCCGTTCACCATGATGTCGGTGATGTTCGGATCCGCCAGCAATTCCTCGAGCGGCCCGAGCCCGAGCAGCTCGTCGACGAGCACCTTTTCGAGCGCGAACTGTTCGCGGCGGTTGAGCGTCAGCTTGAGCTCGGCGAGCACTTCGCCGATGATCGGGCGGAATTCCTCGGCGAGCTCGTCCTTGCCGAGCGTCGCCGCGGCCTCGGGATCGACGCGTTCGAGCAGGCGGGGAAGCACCTGTTCCTTGATCTTGTGGATCGACTGTTCGAAGCCCTCGACCTTGCTCGCGCCGGCATCGCCCGACGCCGCCTGGCGGTCGGCAAGTCGCTGCATTGCATCGACCTGCGCAAGCGGGACGCTGCCTTCGGTCTCGCCGGGCATCGGCAGCGATTCGAGCGGCGGAAACTGGCTGCCGGCATCCGATTCGACGCGGGGGGCGGGGCCACCGCCCTGCATCGGCCGCGCGACGCCAAAGGCCGGCCGGACCGCCGTTCCACCACTTATTCCACTGCGACGCCCGAACGCGCTCATGCACAAATCCTTGATCGTTAACGCCGGACTAGGGTCGAAGCCTTGAGATTTAGCTAACCAATCCAAGGCGGCCGCCGCTCGGCCCGAAACGGGTTCTTTGACGGCGCCGGGACGGATAAGGAGGGGGCATGCTGAGACGCCTGTTCACCCTGCTCGTCATCCCTCTGATGGCGCTGGCCGCCATCGGCCTGACCGCCGCCCCCGCCAGAGCCGACGATATCGCCGCGGCGGGTCGCGGCGTCGTGCGCGTCGTGACGATCGCCGTCGTCGACGATCAGGTGGTGGGGTTCGGACATGGCAGCGGCTTTGCCGTCGCACCCAACCGGATCGTCACCAACGCGCATGTCGTCGACCTTGCCGAGCGATACCCCGACAACGTCGTCGTCGGCGTGGTGCCGACCGAGGGCGACAAATCCTATCAGGGCAAGGTCATTGCCTATGACGCGCAGCGCGACCTCGCCTTGATCGAGTTCACCGGTGCCCGGCTGCCACCGAGCGCGCTGTACACCGGACCGATCGACGAGGGCGGGGCGGTGGTATCGCTGGGATTCCCCGGCAATGTCGACCTGGCGACCGCGCGATCGGCCGCGGACTATATTCGCCCGACCAGCCCGGTCCGGTCGGAGGGCGTGTTCTCCGGGCGACGCACGCTCGGCGACATCGAGGTGCTGTTGCATACCGCGAGCATCGCGCGCGGCAATTCGGGCGGGCCGCTGCTCGACCGGTGCGGACGCGTGATCGGCGTCAATTCGGCGATCACGCGCGGCGAGGAGGGCGATTCGACGTTCGGGTTCGCGATCGCGGATACCGAGCTCGCCGCGTTCCTGCGCGAGGCGAAGCAGCCCTATGCCGCGGTCGGCACTGCGTGCACCTCGATCGAGGACCGTTTGCGGCAGGACAGCGATGCCGAGGTCCGCGCGGCGACCGATGCGGCGGCGGCGCGGCGCGATGCGGCTTCGCAGGCAGCGCTGTCGCGCGAGCGGACGCTTGAACAGGCGCGGATCGAAGCCGAGCACATGCGCGAGAACGTCATGGCGATCGCAGGCCTGCTGCTGGTCGCGGGGGCGCTGGGGATCGGCACTGCGGGACTGCTCGAATCGCGTGGCCGGCGGCAGGCGGCGATCTGGACGGTGGCGGGCGGCGGCGTCGCGGTGGTCGCGGCGGTCGTCGTGTTCGTGCTGAGGCCATCGGGGGCGGTCGATCTGCCCGCAGCCCCGGCCGGACGGGCGGCCTTGACCGCTGGACGGTCCGTCCCGGTGGTCGAGGACAAGGCACTCGGCAAGCTGATGTGCAGGCTGATCCCCGAGCGGAGCCGGATCACGATCTCGTCGAGCGACGACGTGCCGATCCTCTGGGGGGCGGGCGGCTGCGTGAACGGCAAGACGCAATATGTCGCGGGCAATGGCCGGTGGGAGCGCGTGCTGGTGCCCGAGACCGAGCAGACGGTGTCGCTGCTGTCGTTCGACCCGCTGACGCGCACCTATGCCAACACACGCTATCTGATGTCGGGATCGGGGATGGCGGCGGCGCGGGCGGCACGGGGCGAGACGCCGGGGCAGTGCACGACCGATCCGGCGGCGATCACGCGGCTGGTCGGCCAGCAGTCCGCGGTCCGCGCAACGTTGCCGCCTTTGCCGAACGAAAAGCTCGTCTACAGCTGCGCGCCCGCCGATTGATCCAGAACCAGCGTTTCGAGGCTCGGCAAGCGTCGCCCCGCATGGCAGGATAGCCCCTTCGAGGGGGAATGATGATGCGGCGATACGGGGTGCCATGCGGAGCGTGGGCCGGAATGCGGAACGGCGTGGCGTTCGGCGTCATGCTGGTCGCGGGGTTGGGCGCGCCGGCATCGGCGAAATGGGCGCGCGCAACGTCCGACCATTTCGAGATCTATGCCGAGATGCCGCCCGCCGCGCTGGAGAAGATGGCGACCCGGCTCGAGCAGTTCGACGGGGCGATGCGCTTTCTGCATCATACCGATGCGGGGACCGGCGCGAAGGGGGCGAACCGCGTCACCCTCTATGTCGCGAACGACATCGCCGCGGTCCGCAAATTGTCGGGCAACCGCAATATCGCGGGCTTCTATCTGCCGCGCGCGAGTGGATCGGTCGCCTTCACACCGCGCATCGGCGACGTCGGCGGGATGCCGCAGATCGTCCTGTTCCACGAATATGCGCATCATTTCCTGCTGGGCAATTACGCCGCCGCCTATCCCGCGTGGTTCTCCGAAGGCTATGCCGAGTTCGTCTCGACCACCGCGTTCGAAAGGGCGTTTGTCCAGCTCGGCGGTGCCGCACAGCACCGCGCATACGGCCTGCTGTCCGCGAAGCCGCTTCCGGCGGCGACGTTGTTCGCGACCGGGCAGCAGCTGACCGTGGATCAGCGCGACGTGATGTACGCGCGGGGATGGCTGCTCACGCACTATCTGATGTTCGACCCGGTCCGCGGAAAACAGCTGTCGCAGTACCTGGTGGCGCTCAACGCCGGAACGCCGAGCATCGCCGCGGCAACCGCGGCGTTCGGCGACCTCCGCGCGCTCGACAAGGCGCTGGATACCTATCTGCGTCAGCCGCGGATCCCGGGCCTGCGCATCCCCTATGACAAGCTGCCCGTCGCGGGGGTCGTCGCGACGACGCTGTCGCCGGGTGCCGAGGCGATGGTCGAGCTGCGGATGCGATCCGAGCGTGGCGTCGATCGTGCCACCGCAGCGCCGATCTTCGCGCGCGCCGCCAAGATCGCGGCCGCCTATCCCGACGATGCGCTTGCGCAGGGCTGGTTGGCGGAGATGGCCTATGATGCCGGGTATGACGATGCGGCGGAGGCTGCGGCGGACCGCGCGTTTGCCGCGAATCCGGCGTCGCGCCAGGCGATGCTGTACAAGGCGCAGGTGTTGCTGCGCCGCGCCGCGATCGCGAAGTCGACCGACGCCAAGATTTGGAGCGTGGCACGGCGCTGGATCGTCAAGGCCAACCGCCAGTCGCCGGACGATGCCGAGGCGCTATCGCTCTATTACGACAGCTTCGCCATGGCGGGGGAAAAGCCCAGCGACGCCGCGATCGCGGGGATCGGCCGTGCGCTCGAGCTCGTACCGCAGGATCCCTCGCTGCGGTTCACGGTGGCGGCGCAGGCGATCCTCGACGGGCGCGCCGACGTCGCGAAGCGCGCGTTGCGTCCGCTGGCGTTCGACCCGCACCGGTCTGCGGACAATCCCGCCGCGCGGCTGATCGCAATCCTCGACAGCGGCGTCACGGGGCCGGCGGCGATGCTCGCGCTGACCAAGGCACAGGGCGAGACTGCCGCCGCGGCGCCACCCGCGACGGGAGCGCCGACGGGCGATTAGCCGGAGACCGGGCGGGGGCGGTTCGACACGCGCGGGGTCGCGACCGACGTCAGGATGACGCTGTCGGGGAGCGAGCGTCGGCGCCGATCTCCTTTGCCAGCAGCGCGCGTTTGCGGTCGAGTCCATAGGCATAGCCGCCAAGCGTGCCGTCGCTACGCTGCGCCCGGTGGCAGGGGATGAGGATCGCGACGGGGTTGGCGCCGCATGCACTGCCCGCCGCGCGGACTGCGGCCGGGTTGCCGGCGGTCGCTGCAAGCTGCGTGTAGGTGCGGGTTTCGCCCGCGGGGATACGCGCGAGCGCCTGCCAGACCGCCTCCTGAAACGCGGTGCCGCGAACGTCGAGCGGAAGGTCGTGGTGGCGATCGGGTGATTCGACGCTGGCGACGACGCGCGCGGCAAGCGCGGTGAGCGCGGTATCGCCGGGCAGGATCGTCGCGTTCGGGAAGCGCGTCGCGAGCGCGCCCGCATCCTCGTCGAACGCGACGCGGCACAACCCCGTCTCGGTCGCAGCGATCAGGAGCGGGCCGAGGCTGGTCGGAGCGATCGTCCAGCGGATCGTCACCCCGCGGCCGCCGCGGCTCCAGACGCTGGGCGGCATGCCGAGTCGCGCGCCCGCATCGGCGTAGAACCGGCTGGGGGCCGCATAGCCCGCGTCGTAGATCGCATCGGTGACACGCGTCTCGCGGCTCAGCGCGTCGGCGGCGCGGGCGCTTCGCAGGCCGCGGGCATAGGCGGCCGGGGTGACGCCGGTCGCGCGGCGGAAGAGCCGGTGGAAATGATGCGGCGCATAGCCGACCGTCCGGGCAAGCGCATCGAGCGGGATCGTCTCGTCGCACGCCTCGATCGCGGCAATCGCCTGCGCCACCGCGATCCGGTCCCGGCCAAGCGAATCGGGGGTGCAACGCAGGCACGCGCGAAACCCCGCGGCGCGCGCGGTTTCCGCGTCAGGGTAGAAGCTGACATTAATGCGGTTGGGATGGCGCGCCGGGCAGCTCGGCTTGCAATAGATGCCCGTCGTGGCGACTGCGACGACGAAGCGGCCATCGGCGGATCGATCGCGCGCCTCGAATGCGGCCCAGGCGGCGTCCGCGTCGATGCCGGTGGCGATCGGACCGGGGCCGGGGCCGGTACTGGCCGCGAGATCGGGGGCAGGGGGGTGGGTCATGTCGGGATGATAGCCGATCCCGAGCCGCACCCCATCCCACTGCTTGCTGTCAAAGTCGCCGATCAGCCGCCATGCGCGCGGAACAGGTCGAGCGTACGCTGCCTGGCCAGATCCGCGCTCGGCTCGTGATAATCCTTGCGCCGATCCGAGTTGAAGCCATGGCCGGCCTCGTAGACGTAGACCGTCGCGTTCGGCCAGTCCTTGGCGATGACCTGCTCGACGCCCTCCATCGGGATGCCGTGGTCGTGGCGACCGAAGTGCAGGATCACCGGCACCTTGGGTTCCTCATCGGCTGCGGCGGGGATCATGCTGCCATAATAGCCGCTCGCGGCGGCGACGCCGGTGAGCCGCGTCGCGGCGAACCACGCGACCGACCCGCCATAGCAATAGCCGACGACGAACACCGGCCCGGCGGGGGCAAGCGAGTCGATGCATGTCTGGACGTCTTTCAGCGACAGGTCGAAGGGATGAAGCTGCCGCGCGAGCTCGATCCCGCGCGCAAGGCCGTCACCCGAATAGTCCGCCTCGAACCCCGGATGCTCGCGGTCGAACAGCGCGGGCGCGAGCACCTCATAGCCGTCGGCGGCGTATTCGTCGCACAGGTCGCGGATATGGTCGGTGACGCCGAAGATCTCCTGCACGAGGACTAGCCCGCCGCGTCGTTCGCCTGCCGGCTGCGCGTGATAGACCGCGATGGTCGCGCCGTCGGACATGGTCATGCTTTCCATCGTGCCGGTCATTCTCGAGTCCTCGTCGGTTGGTCGTAACGCCCGCCCAATACCGTCATTCCCGCGGAGGCGGGACCCCATAGTGGCAGGCCGTGCGATGAAAGCGCCGGGTCCGAAGGCTATGGATCCCCGCCTGCGCGGGGATGACGGGGAGGGTGAGGTGGGGCCGTCCAGCCATCTATCAATGACAAAACAGTCACAAACCGACCGCGGCAACCCTCCGGCCGGGTTGCCAATCCGCGAACCCGATGCTACCCGCGCCGCGTCCCATGAGAGGTGCTTTCGCGCCCTCTTCCCCCATGGGACAGCAACATTTTCGGTTTCAGGCGAGGATTGACAGGTCCGTGGAGACATCCGGCGGTATTCAGGCGAGCTTAGGCGGGCGTTATGCGCTGGCCCTGTTCGAACTCGCACGTGACGCGAAGACGATCGACGCAGTCGAGTCGAGCCTGTCGCGCGTGCGTGACGCACTGGCGCAGTCGGAGGACTTCCGTACTCTGACGATCAGCCCGATGGTGTCGCGCGGCGCGGCGGTGAAGGCGGTCTCCGCGGTCGCCGACGAACTCGGCGTCGATGCGACCACCAAGAGCTTCCTCGGCGTTCTCGCTGAGAACCACCGGCTGGGCGCGCTGCCCAAGATCATCAAGGCGTTCCGCGCGCTTGCCGCGCAGCATCGCGGCGAGATCGCTGCCGAGGTGACCTCCGCGCACCCGCTGACCGACGAACAGGTGATCGAGCTGAAGCAGCAGCTCCGCCAGCGCGTCGGCCGTGAAGTTTCCGTCGACCTCAGCGTCGACCCATCGTTGCTGGGTGGACTCGTCGTCCGCGTCGGCAGCCAGATGATCGATTCGTCGATCAAGACGCGTCTCAACACTCTCGCGCACGCGATGAAGGGCTAAGCTAATGGATATCCGCGCCGCAGAAATCTCGAAGATCATCAAGGATCAGATCGCCAATTTCGGCACCGAGGCCCAGGTCAGCGAGACCGGCCAGGTGCTGAGCGTCGGCGACGGCATCGCGCGCATCTTCGGCCTCGACAACGTCCAGGCCGGCGAGATGGTCGAATTCTCGAACGGCGTGCAGGGCATGGCGCTCAACCTCGAGGCCGATAATGTCGGCGTCGTGATCTTCGGGTCGGACTCGGAGATCAAGGAAGGCGATATCGTCAAGCGCACCGGCACGATCGTCGATGTGCCGATCGGCAAGGAGCTGCTCGGCCGCGTGGTCGATGGCCTCGGCAACCCGATCGACGGCAAGGGCCCGATCCACACGACCGAGCGCAGCCGCGTCGAGGTCAAGGCACCGGGCATCATCCCGCGCCAGTCGGTCAGCGAGCCGGTCCAGACCGGTCTCAAGGCGATCGACGCGCTCGTCCCCGTCGGCCGTGGCCAGCGCGAGCTGATCATCGGCGATCGCCAGACCGGCAAGTCGGCCGTCGCGATCGACGCGTTCATCAACCAGAAGACCGCGAATGCCGGCGACGACGAGTCGAAGAAGCTGTATTGCGTCTATGTCGCGATCGGCCAGAAGCGCTCGACCGTGGCGCAGCTCGTCAAGACGCTCGAAGAGAATGGCGCGATGGAATATTCCATCGTCGTCGCCGCCACCGCGTCGGATCCCGCACCGCTCCAGTATCTCGCGCCCTACACCGGCGTCGCGATGGGCGAGTATTTCCGCGATCGCGGCATGCACGCGCTGATCTGCTACGACGATCTGTCGAAGCAGGCCGTCGCCTACCGCCAGATGTCGCTGCTGCTGCGTCGTCCTCCCGGCCGTGAAGCCTATCCCGGCGACGTGTTCTATCTCCACAGCCGTCTGCTCGAGCGTGCGGCGAAGATGTCGGACGCGAACGGCGGCGGCTCGCTGACCGCGCTGCCGATCATCGAGACTCAGGCGGGCGACGTTTCGGCGTACATCCCGACCAACGTGATTTCGATCACCGACGGCCAGATCTTCCTCGAAACCGACCTGTTCTTCTCGGGCGTCCGCCCGGCGATCAACGTCGGTCTCTCGGTCAGCCGCGTCGGCTCGGCCGCACAAACCAAGGCGATGAAGAAGGTGTCGGGCTCGATCAAGCTCGAGCTCGCGCAGTATCGCGAGATGGCGGCGTTCGCGCAGTTCGGGTCGGATCTCGATGCGTCGACGCAGAAGCTGCTCAACCGCGGTGCGCGCCTGACCGAGCTGCTCAAGCAGGCCCAGTTCTCGCCGCTGCCGTTCGAAGAGCAGACCGTGTCGATCTTCGCCGGCACCAGCGGCTATCTCGACAAGGTGCCCGTCGCCGACGTGACCCGTTACGAGCAGGCGCTGCTGGCCGACATGCGCGCGAACCACGCCGATGTGCTGAAGCTGATCCGCGATACCCGCGATCTGGGTAACGAGGCGAAGGACAAGCTGAAGGCAGCGCTCGAGGCGTTCGCCAAGACGTTTGCATAAGTAAACTCCCTCTCCCCTGCGGGGAGAGGGTCGGGGTGAGGGGCAGTACCGCGAGGTGCCGCCCCCGTGGCAGCCCCTCACCCCAACCCTCTCCCCGGAGGGGAGAGGGAGCAGGAAGAGAAGATGGCATCACTTAAGGCCCTCAAGATCCGCATCGGCTCGGTGAAGTCGACGCAGAAGATCACCAAGGCGATGAAGATGGTCGCCGCTGCGAAACTGCGCCGGGCGCAGGACGCGGCGGTCGCTGGCCGGCCCTATGCCGAGCGGCTCGAAGCGGTGATGGCGAGCCTTGCGGGGCGAGTCGGCATCGCGCCGGGCGCATCGCCGCTGCTGGCCGGGACCGGCAAGGACCAGGTCCACCTGATCGTCATCGCGACGTCGGAGCGTGGCCTCGCGGGTGCGTTCAACACCAACATCGTCCGTGCGGCACGCCGCAAGGCCGACGAGCTGATCGCGGCCGGCAAAACCGTGAAATTCTATGTCGCCGGCAAGAAGGGGCGCGTGATCAAGCGCTTCTTCCCGAACGACATCCTTGCCGATCACGAGATGGGCGGGATCAAGAAGCTCGCGTTCAGCGATGCACAGGCGATCTCGGAAGACCTAATCAAGCGCTTCGGCGAAGGTCAATTCGACGTCGCGCACCTGTTCTACGCGAAGTTTGTGTCCGCGCTGGTCCAGCTGCCGACCGGGATCCAGATCATCCCGATCCCGCTTTCGACGATCCCCGGCGCCGAGGGTGCAAAAGCAGGTGGGCCCAACGCCCCCGCCGAAGCCGTGGTCGAATACGAGCCCGACGAGGAAGCGATCCTCGCCGACCTGCTGCCGCGCAACGTCGCAATCCAGATCTTCCGCGCGCTGCTCGAAAACGCAGCGTCGGAGCAGGGCAGCCGCATGAACGCGATGGACAACGCCACGCGCAACGCGGGCGACATGATCACGCGCCTCTCGATCCAGTATAACCGTACCCGCCAAGCCGCGATCACGACCGAGCTGGTCGAAATCATCTCGGGCGCCGAAGCGCTCAAGTAAGCCCAAGGAAGCAGACAATGGCAACCGCCCCAGAGACCATCGCCGCCCCCAAGGCAGCAACCAACAACACGGGTCGCATCTCGCAGGTGATCGGCGCGGTCGTCGACGTGCATTTCCCCGACAATTTGCCCGCCATTCTGTCGGCGCTCGAAACCGACAATAACGGCAACCGGCTCGTGCTCGAGGTCGCGCAGCATCTCGGCGAGAACACCGTTCGCACGATCGCGATGGACGCGACCGAGGGTCTGACCCGCGGCCAGACCGTCACCGACACTGGTTCGCAGATCCGCGTCCCCGTCGGCCCGAAGACGCTCGGCCGCATCCTCAACGTCATCGGCGAGCCGATCGACGAACGTGGCCCCGTCGGCGCAGAGACGACCGCACCGATCCATGCCTCGGCCCCGCTGTTCGTCGACCAGTCGACCGAGAGCGCGATCCTGGTCACGGGCATCAAGGTCATCGATCTGCTCGCACCGTACGCAAAGGGCGGCAAGATCGGCCTGTTCGGCGGCGCCGGCGTCGGCAAGACCGTGCTGATCCAGGAGCTGATCAACAACATCGCCAAGGGCCACGGGGGCACCTCGGTGTTCGCGGGCGTCGGCGAGCGTACCCGCGAGGGTAACGATCTGTACCACGAGTTCCTCGACGCGGGCGTCATCGCCAAGGATGCCGACGGCAATCCGCAGTCGGAAGGCTCGAAGGTCGCGCTCGTATTCGGCCAGATGAACGAGCCGCCAGGCGCACGCGCTCGCGTCGCGCTGTCGGGTCTGACGATCGCCGAATATTTCCGCGACGTCGAAGGCCAGGACGTGCTGTTCTTCGTCGACAACATCTTCCGCTTCACGCAGGCGGGCGCAGAGGTGTCGGCACTGCTCGGCCGTATTCCGTCGGCGGTGGGCTATCAGCCGACGCTGTCGACCGACATGGGCGCGCTGCAGGAGCGCATCACGTCGACCAACAAGGGGTCGATCACCTCGGTGCAGGCCGTGTACGTTCCCGCGGACGATCTTACCGATCCGGCGCCTGCGACGTCGTTCGCGCATCTCGATGCGACGACCAACCTCAACCGTGCGATCTCCGAGCTGGGCATCTACCCGGCGGTCGATCCGCTCGATTCGACCTCGCGTCTGCTCGAGCCGCGCGTCGTCGGCCAGGAGCATTACGACACCGCGCGTGCGGTCCAGTCGACGCTGCAGAAGTACAAGTCGCTGCAGGACATCATCGCGATTCTCGGCATGGACGAACTGTCCGAAGAGGATAAGCTCACCGTCCAGCGTGCGCGGAAGATCCAGAAGTTCCTGAGCCAGCCGTTCCACGTCGCCGAGGTCTTCACTGGCATCAGCGGCAAGTTCGTCCAGCTCGAGGACACCGTCCGCTCTTTCAAGGCGGTCGTCGAGGGCGAATATGATCACCTGCCCGAGAGTGCGTTCTACATGGTCGGCGGCATCGACGAAGCCGTTGCCAAGGCCGAGAAGATGGCCGCGGAAGCGTAAGCTTCTTCTGCTCCCTCTCCCCTCTGGGGAGAGGGTTGGGGTGAGGGGCCGCCACGAGCGCCCCCGCCCGGTACTGCCCCTCACCCCGACCAGTTTGGGGTGAAAATTACCCCGTAATTTTCAGGCCATGCTGGGGGCATGGCCGACCCCAAACTCCCCGACGGGGAGAGGGAGAAGGCGAACAAGATGCTGCATTTCGAACTCGTCACGCCAGAAAAGCTCGTCCGGTCGGAAGAGGTCTACATGGTCGTCGTTCCCGGCACCGAAGGCGATTTCGGTGTTCTCGAAGGCCATGCGCCGTTCATGTCGACGGTCCGCGACGGTGGCCTTCAGGTGTACCGCACGGAAAACGGCACGCCCGAGACGATCGCGATCCAGGGCGGGTTCGCCGAGGTCAACGCCAAGGGCCTGACCGTACTCGCCGAGCACGCCAGCGAATAAGCCGATCAGGCGAATGCCGCGCCCTGGCTGGCCGGCACTCGCCGTCCGCGCGTCAGCCGGGCCAGCAGCGGGCGCTCAACCCAGCGATGGACGATCAGTCCCAGCATCGTCGACGCGGCGATGAACGCCGCGGCAAACGGATAGGGTGAGACGGGCGGAACATCCTGTCCGAGCTTCCACAGAATCGCGATCAGGCACGGGTGCGTGAGGTAGGTCGAATAGGACGCGTCGCCGATACGCGCGACCATCCGCTCGAACGGCCCGCGCGCGGTGGCGTCGATCACACCCACCACCACCAGTGCCCACGGCACCCCCCAGGTCCATGTCCGCGCGAACCCCGTTTCCCCCGCCACCGCGAGATTGACCTGCAGCGGCAGCGTGACCCCCAGTCCGAACGCGATCCCGATCGCGAGCAACGCGATGCCGGTCACCAGCGCGGGGGCGGCGATCCGCGCACTGATCCCGCGGCGCCACGCCATCCAGACCGCCACGCCCAGCGCGAATTCGAGCAGCAACGGGTTGAGCAACACGCGCAGCGGCGCCCAGCCGGGGTGGATCACGCTTCCCGCTAGCGCGACGGCGACGGTCAATGCGAGCAGGTGTTCGACGCGGCGCCGACGTACGCGCATCGCGACGGCGACGACCGCGTAGAAGGCGAATTCGAATGCCAGCGTCCACCCGGGATAGAGCGCGGGCAGGTGATAGCCGCCGCCGTCGAGAACGGGGAACACTGTGAAGGACATGACCGCCGACGGCAGCGTCAGCGGGTCGTGCATGATCGTCATGTAGATCACGCTGACGCAGGCGAACAACGGGACGATGCGCAGCCATCGCTTCGCCAGGAACCGCACCGGGTCGTGGTCCGCGGTCGCCAGCCAGTGCGCCATGACGAAACCGCTGATGACGAAGAACAGGTCGACCCCGCTCGCGCCGAACGCGGCAAGGTTGGGGACTGCGGGAACGAACGCGCCCGTCATCGGCACCGGTCCGGCCTCGATCATGTCCGACGCGTGCATCAGCAGGACGAGCGTCGCGGCAAGCGCGCGGAGCCACTGGATCGGTGCGATACGGCTGGACGACATGCCGGGGACGGTAGCATCCAGCCGTTAAGGCGACGTTTCGTCAGGCCGTCAGAGGAAATTATACGGGTCGACGTCGACCGTCACGCGCACCTTCGACGGCCATTCCAGCGTACCGAGCCAGGCGCGGATGACGTCCTGTACGTCCAGCGCGCGCTTGGCATGGACGAGCAGGCGGTAGCGGTGCCGGCCGCGCAGCATCGCGAGCGGGGCGGGCGCGGGGCCATAGACGTGCATGCCCTCGACCTGCGGTGCCGACCTTCCGACGAGCCTTGCCGTGTCATGCGCGCATGCCTGGTCCTCGGACGATACGACGATCGCCGCGTATCGGCCGAAGGGGGGGGCGCCCGCGTCCTTGCGCGCGTCGGTCTCAGCCTCATAGAACGCGTCGGCGTCGCCGGTGATCAGCGCCTGCATCACCTGCGCCGCGGGACTGTGCGTCTGAATGAAGACGTGCCCGGGCTTCTCGCCGCGTCCGGCGCGACCCGAGACCTGCCGGATCTGCTGGAACGTCCGTTCCGCCGCGCGGAGATCGCCGCCGTCGAGCCCGAGATCCGCATCGACGACGCCGACCAGCGTGAGATTGGGGAAATGATACCCCTTGGTGACGAGCTGCGTGCCGACGACGATGTCGATGTCGCCCGCCTCCATCCGCCCGACGAACTCGGCGGCCTTGGCAGGCGACCAGATCGTGTCCGAGGTCACGACCGCGGTCTTCGCCTCGGGGAACAGCGCGGTGACCTCGTCCGCGATGCGCTCGACGCCGGGACCGCAGGCGACCAGCGTATCCTCGCCCTGGCATTCGGGGCAGACTCGCGGCGTCGGTTCGATATGGCCGCAATGATGGCAGGCGAGGCGCCGCGTCAGCCGGTGCTCGACCATCCACGCGGTGCAGTTCGGGCACTGGAACCGGTGCCCGCACGTCCGGCACAATGTCAGCGGTGCATAGCCGCGGCGATTAAGGAAGAGCAGCGACTGTTCGCGCCTGTCGAGCGTCGCCTGGATCGCCTGGACGAGGCGGGGCGCGAGCCAGCGGCCGCGTTCCGGTGGCTCCTTGATGAGGTCGATCGGTTCGATCGTCGGCATTTCCGCGACGCCGAACCGGCCGGGCAGTTTGAGTTCGGTATAGCGGCCAGTTGCAACTTGTTGCCGCGTCTCGATCGCGGGGGTCGCGGAGGCCAGGATGACCGGGCAGGATTCGAACTTGCCGCGCATCACCGCGACGTCGCGCGCGTGATAATGCACGCCCTCTTCCTGCTTGAAGCTCGTCTCGTGCGCTTCGTCGACGACGATCAGCCCGAGGTCGCGGTAGGGGAGGAACAGCGCGGAGCGCGCGCCGACCGTCACCAGCGCCTCGCCGCTGGCGATCGCGCGCCAGGCCCGACGGCGCTGGCTCGAGCGCAGTCCCGAATGCCACGCGACCGGTTCGCATCCGAAGCGGTCGTGGAACCGCTTGAGGAACGGTTCGGTCAGCGCGATCTCGGGGAGCAGGACGAGCGTCTGGCGGCCGTCGCGGATCGCCTGTGCGACCGCCTCGAAATAGACCTCGGTCTTGCCCGAGCCGGTGACCCCGTCGAGCAGGATCGGCTGGAACGCATGCGCCGCGACCCCGGCGGTCAGCGCGTCGGCCGCGCGCTGCTGGTCGGTCGAGAGCACGGGTTGATGATGCGACGGATCGGGCACGGGGTAGGGGCTGTCGATCGCGACCTCGACCGCTTCGAGCGCACCGACCTTGACGAGCCCGCGGATCACCGCGTCGCTGACGTCGGCGGCGGTCGCGAGCTCGCGGATCAGGCCCTGGCGGTCGGCGATACGCTCGAGCGCCTGCTCCCGTTGCGGCGTCAGCCTCGGCGGGATCGTGCCCGTCGCGCGGTACTCGACCGCGGTGCGCGCGCCCTCCAGTGCGGAGGTCGATGCGAGCGACATCCGCAGTACCGACGCGGGCGGGGCGAGATAATAGTCCGCGGTCCATTCGATCAGCCGGCGCAGCGGCGCACCGAGCGGCGGGACATCGGCAACCGCGAGCAGGTTGCGCAACCGGTTGTCGCCGACCTCCGCATCGGACGGCATCCGTTCCGCCTCCCAGACGACGCCGAGCAGCTGACGCGGGCCGAGCGGGACGACGACGATCGACCCGGGCTCGACCGTCGTGCCGGCGGGCACGCGGTAATCGAGCGGCCCGAGAGCGGCGTTGAGGATCAGGACACGGGCACGGGACGACATTGTCCCTGCATATGGGGGCGGATCGACTCGACGGAAACCATTTTAGCGATAGCGGATCATCGCCGGCGTCGGTCAGGCAGCGCGCTGCTGGTTCCCCCGCCGCCGCTCGCCGATGCGTTCGCGCTTGGCCTTGTACAGATGCGTGTCGGCCCGGTGGACGAAATCGCGGATCGAATGCGTGTCGGGCTGGAGCGCGGCGAGACCGACGGTCCCTGCGCTGACCATCGCGAGGCCGTCCTGGACGACGGGAAAGCGGAGCGCATCCTGCAGGCGGAGCGTGACGTCGTCGGGCGCCGAGACGAGCGCGGGATCCTCGAGGATGACGGCGAATTCGTCGCCGCCGAGCCGCGCGGCGAAGCTGCCGCACAGCCATGGCGCGCGCAGCACGTCGCCCACCTCGCGCAGGACGTCGTCGCCGGCATTGTGGCCCAGCGTGTCGTTGATCGCCTTGAACCCGTCGAGATCGACCAGCGCGAGCATGAGGGGCGTCTGGTCGCACCGCGCGCGCGCCATCGCCGCCTGCAACGCGCGGTCGAACGCGGCACGATTGGCGATGCCGGTCAGCGCGTCGGTATCCGCACTGCGTCGCAGCGAGACCTCGAGCGCGTGGCGGTCGGTGACGTCCTGGAAAATTCCGATGAGCGCGACCTGATCGTCATAGGCCGACTCGCCACTGGCCTCGCGCTCGCCGAGGATGCGCACCCGGCGCGGTTCGCCCGCAGCGGTCAGGAAATCCACTTCGAAATCGAACGGGCTTCCGGTTTCGAATAGCGAGGTCATCGCCTCCGCGACCTGTCCGCGCGCATGCGGGGGATAGAAAGCGAGCGCTTCCTCGGGACGCGGCGTCGCCCCGATCGGCAGGTCGTGGATGCGGAAGACGCCGTCCGACCAGTCGACGGGGCCGTCGGGCCAGACCGCGCGCCACGACCCGATCGCCGCCATGCGCTCGGCCTGGCGAAAGATCTGGTCCTGTCGCGTCAGCGTTGCCGACTGCCGCTCGGCAGTGACCGCGATCGCCAGCGCCTTCTGCGCCGAGGTCCGCGCGGCGATCGTCGTTTCGGCCAGGACGGCGAGATGCTGCAGCGCGCGGCGGCCGGCGTCGGTGAGGCTCCGCGGATTGGTATCGAGCACGCAGAGCGCACCGATCGCATAGCGATTGCCGCCGTCGTCGGTCGCGTGGATCGGCGCGCCCGCGTAGAAGCGCGCACCATCGGGCGCGGCGACCAGTGCGTTCGTCTCGAAGCGCGGGTCGAGGCTCAGATCGCCGATGACCAGCGGGTCGGTGCCGCGGATCGTGTAGTTGCAGAATCCGTCTTCGCGGCGAAATTCCTGCTGCTCGCCCGAGTTCGCAGCCTTGATCCACAACCGGTCGCGATCGACCAGCGTCATCAGCGCGGTCGGGCAATCGAGCATCTCTGCGGCGAGCGCGACCAGCGAGTCGAACTCGCGTTCGGGGTCGGTGTCGAGCAACGCCAATGCATGCAACATTGCGACCCGACGGTCTTCGAACGCGGCGTCGCTTCCTGTATTGGCAGGTGCGGAAGCGTGCGCATCGACAGCGATCAGGTCGGTGGATGACATGAGTCCTGATAACCCCAGACCGTTAATTTTCTTTGACGTTAAAACGCCCTAGCATGGATCGATGACGAAAACCGCAAGCCTTCCCGCGTCGATGCTCTGGGCGGATCATTTGGCCCGGGACCGGTTGCGCTCGGCGCATACCGTCCGCGCCTATCGTGGGGCGGCGGAGCGGCTGACGGCGTTTCTCGTCGGTCACTGGGGTGGCCCGGTCGACCGGATGGCGCTCGCCCGCGTCGGTACGGCCGAGCTTCGCGCGTATCTCGCGCATCGGCGCGGCGAGGGACTCGGCAATGCTTCGACCGCGCGCGAGCTGTCCGCGGTGCGCGGCTTCCTCGCCTGGGCGAACCCGGAAACGGACGTCGTCCGGCTGAAGGGACCCCGCGTCCACAAGGGGGTGCCGCGTCCGATCTCGCCCGCCGAGGCCGTGGCGCTCGCCGAGGAGGTCGCCGACGATGCCGCCGAGCCGTGGATCGGCGCGCGCGACTGGGCGGTGCTCATGCTGCTCTATGGTGGCGGACTGCGGATCGGCGAGGCGGTCGCGCTGCGCGGTGCGATCCTGCCGCTCGGCGAAACGCTTCGGGTGACGGGCAAGCGGGAGAAGACGCGGATCGTCCCGCTGCTGCCGCAGGTGCGCGACGCGATCGCAGCCTATGCCGCGCAGTGTCCGTGGCCACTCGTCCGGGACGAACCGATATTCCGGGGGGCAAAGGGCGGGCCGCTGGCGCCGACCGTGGTCAGGAAATCGGTGCGCGCCGCGCGTGCGCGACTGGGCCTCAGCGAGCGGACCACGCCGCATGCGCTGCGCCACAGCTTCGCGACGCACCTGCTGGGGCGGGGGGCGGATTTGCGCGCGCTGCAGGAACTGCTCGGGCATGCGAGCCTGAGTTCGACGCAAATCTACACGCAGGTCGACGCCGCGCATCTGATGGACGTGTATCGCAACGCGCATCCACGCGCGTGATCAGCCCTTCGGCTTCCAGGTCAGGACGCGCCAGCCATAGAGCAGCGCGATGATGACGAACGTCGCGACCGAGACGGGGCCGACATAGCGATCGAGCTGTTCGAACCGCGAGCCGAGCAGGATCCCGGCATAGGCGAGCACGGTGTTCCAGATCGCGCTGCCCGCCGCGGTCCAGACGACGAACTTCCAGATCGGCATGCACGTCATCCCCGCGGGCAGCGAAATCACCGTGCGGAATGTCGGCATGAAGCGGAATACGAAGATCACCCAGCCGCCGCGCTTCACAAAGAACCGGTGGACCTTCTCGATGTCGGACCATTCGATCGTGAGCCAGCGGCCATGGCGTTCGACGAACGGGCGGAACCGCTCGTAGCCGATGTTCCGGCCGATATAATACCAGAAGTAATTGCCGACGACCGAGCCGACGGTCCCCGCTGCGATCAACGGGATGACCGTCATATGGCCGCGCGCGACCGCGATCCCGCCCAGCCCCATGATGACCTCGGACGGAACGGGAGGCACGATGTTCTCGAGTGCCATCAGCAGGAAGATGCCGAAATACCCGCCCCAGGCGATCAGGTTGATGATGAATTCGGTCATGGGTATCAGATACTTCCGGCACCGCGGATGTGTTCCGCCGAGCGCCCGTGGTTACACGCACCCGGGCCTGATCGAACAACGGGCATACCGAGGAGCCGCGCGGGCGGCGCGATCCCTCCTATCAGGCCCTGACGGGCTGCGCGGTGGTGATTGTCGCGCGGTCAGGCGCCGCGGTTTACGCCGGCCTTTACCTTTGCCTCGATCGCGTCCCAGATCATGCCGGCGATGTCGGTCCCATTGAACCGGTCGATTGCGACGATCCCGGTCGGCGAGGTGACGTTGATCTCGGTCAGCCACTTGCCGCCGATCACGTCGATCCCGACGAACAGCAGCCCGCGTTTCTTGAGTTCGGGCCCGAGCACCGCGCAGATCTCGCGCTCCTTGTCGGTCAACTCGGTCTTCTCCGCCGACCCGCCAACCGCGAGGTTGGAACGGATCTCGCCCTCGCCGGGCAGCCGGTTGATCGCACCCGCGATCTCGCCGTCGACCAGCACGATCCGCTTGTCGCCCTTCGCGACGTCGGGGAGGAACGCCTGCACCATGTGTGGTTCGCGCCACGTCATGTTGAACACCTCGATCAGCGCGGACAGGTTGGCGCCGTCGGATTCGACCTTAAAGATCGCCTTGCCGCCATTGCCGTGCAGCGGCTTGATGACGATCGCGCCGTGCTCGGCAAGGAACTTGCGCGCTTCGTCGAGGCTGCGCGTGACGAGCGTCGGCGGCATGAACTGCGGATAATCGAGCACGAACACCTTTTCGGGTGCGTTGCGGACCTGCGCGGGGTCGTTGACGACCAGCGTCGTGTCCGCGATCCGCTCGAGCAGGTGCGTGGCGGTGATGTAGCCGAGATCGAACGGCGGGTCCTGGCGCATGAGCACCACGTCGGCCTCGTCGCCGAGATCGAGGTTCACGGGCTCGCCGACCGAGAAATGGTCGCCGACGACGCGCTGCACGGTGACGGGATACGCCTTCGCCCAGACCCGCCCGTCGCGGTAGTTCAGATCCTCGGCGGCATAGTGGAAGAGGCTATGGCCACGCTCTTGCGCCGTCAGCATCAGCGCGAAGCTCGAGTCGCCGGCGATGTTGATGCTGTCGAGCGGGTCCATCTGGACGGCGACGGTGAGGCTCATGCGTCTTCCTTCTGTTCGGTCGAGCGCATGTAGGTGCGCGCGGGGGCGAAGTCACCCGGTCACCCACGCCCCCTGCCGTCATCCTGACGAAAGTCAGGACCCAGAGCCAAACAGAGATGCCCAGAGTAATCCTGGGTCCTGACTTTCGTCAGGATGACGGGGGCGGGCCTCTATCCGATCCATGCATTCTCGATGTGCCGCGGCCGAGTGCCGGGGGCGAGCAGGATCACGTCGACGCGGATGTCGTCGGTCGGCCCGGCATAGCGCGACATCAGATATTCCGCCGCCGCCGCGACGCGCGCAAGCCGGCGTTCGTCGATCGCGAAGTCGAGGTCGGCAACGGTCGCGCGCGTCTTCACCTCGACGAAGGCGACGAGACTGCCCTTGCGCGCGACGAGATCGACTTCGCCGGCCGGGGTGCGGACCCGGCGGTCGAGGATCTGCCAGCCCTTCAAGCGGAGCCACCAGCCGGCGAGCCGCTCCCCGCGCCGTCCCGCGTCGTCCGCCTGGCGGCGCGATGCCGCGCTTCGAGCGGGTCGTTTGACGGGGCGGGGTCCGGCCATGAGAGCAGGGTGCCCGCCAGCGGGCGAGCGGGCAAGACCGCATGCCGCGTTCTAACGTTACGGCCAGCGCGCCTCGACGAATCGGGCAATCGCATCGGCGAGCTCGCGGTCCTCGGGCGTTCCTCCCATGAACCCGCCATGCGGCATCGCCTCGAAGACGTGGAGTTCGGCAGCGACGCCGGCCCGCAGCAGCGCGCGGTGCATGCGGACGGTGCTGGACAGGAACAGATCGCGCGTGCCGGTCTGCAGGAAGGTCGCTGGGAAGCCGGTGGGATCGCCGAAGAGCGGGGAGACGAGGGGGGCGGCGAGGTCCGCGCCGTTCGCATACAGCAGATTGCTCGCCATCAGCGACCCGGGCAGCACGACGTCGATCGTGCGGTTGGTCGCGAAGCTGTCGCCCGATTCGGTCAGGTCGACCTGCGGCGACAGCAATACCAGTCCCGCGGGGAGCGGCAGCCCTTCGTCGCGCGCACGCAGAAGCATTGCCGCGGCGAGGTTGCCGCCCGCCGATCTTCCGCCGACGACGATGTTTCCGGGCGCGTGCCGTTCGAGCACATGGCGATACGCTGCCATGCAGTCGTCCAGCGCGGCGGGATAGGGGTGTTCGGGCGGGGTGCGATAATCGACGGCGTAGCAGCGGACGCTATGCGCATCCGCCTGCATCTGCGCACCGGCGCGACACGCCTGGCCGCCACCGAATACCAGCGCACCGCCGTGCAGGTCGATATAGGCGCAGTCCGCGCGCGCGATCGTGTCGGGCGTCGCGACGTGGACGATCGCGCTGCCCATGCGGATCGTCTCGACGCGCGCGTGCAGCCCGCCTGCCAGCCCCTCGACCGAGGCGGCATATTGCGCATCGACCGCGGCCTTCATCCGTATCCAGCCGTCGTGATCGGTCGGGTCGGGCATCGCGTACAGCGCGTGGACCGGTGTGCCGTCGTCGCCGACCAGCCGTTGCAGCGCGGCGCGTGCGGGGGCGCTGATCGATGTCGGGAAGGGCACGATCCTCCGGTCGACCACCACGCCTTGTGCATCGTCGTTCATAGCGTTCCCATAGTGTTACGCGCCGCCGGCAAGCCCGGCCTCAGCGATCCTGCTTCAGCACGAGCGCCCGCGCGTAGAGCGTCTTGCGGTCGAGCCCGAGCGCCTTTGCGACCTCACTCGCGGCCTGGCCGGTCGACAGGCGGGTCAGCGCCTCGGCAAGCGCCACGTCGGCGTCCTCCGCGCTCGCGGGCGGCGCCTCGCCCGGCGGGGCGACGACGATGACGATCTCGCCGCGCGGCGGGGCGTCGGCATAGCGCGCGGCGAGCGTGGACAGCGTGCCGGTCACCGCCTCCTCGAATTTCTTGGTGATCTCGCGCGTGACCGCCGCCTCGCGATCGCCAAGTCCCTCGGCGAGCGCGGCGAGGCTGGCGCCGAGCCGCGGGCCCGATTCGTACAGGACCAGCGTTGCGCGGATCGTCGCGATCTCGGCGATCGCCTCCGCGCGGGCGTGCGCCTTGGACGGGAGGAACCCGACGAACAGGAACCGGTCGGTCGGCAGCCCGGCGAGCGTCAGCGCGGCGACCGCCGCACACGGGCCCGGGATCGTGACGACGAGATGCCCCGCCGCACGCGCGTCGCGGACCAGCTTGAAACCGGGATCGGAGATCAACGGCGTCCCCGCATCCGACACGAGCGCGACCGCCTCCGTTGCCATGCGGGCGATCAGGCCGGGGCGCACCCCTTCGGCATTGTGATCGTGATACGGGACCATCGGCGTCTTCGTCCCGACATGGCGAAGCAGCCCGGCGGTCACCCGGCTGTCCTCGACCGCGATCACGTCGGCGCGGCTGAGGATATCGGCGGCACGCGGCGACAGGTCGCCAAGATTGCCGATCGGGGTCGCGACGATGTAGAGGCCGGGGTTCAATAGGGTTTCAGGGTTCATGGGGATTGTCATGGCAGACGTAGCGACGATTGGGCAATCGGGCCGCAGACAGATGCACGCGTTTGGGCGTCTGACGGTGCGCGGGGTTGCGCTGACGGCAGCGTGCCTGCTGGGGGCGTGCCAGACGATCGTCCCGCGCGGCCCGGTCGAGCCGTCGCAGCAGCGCCCGACCACGCGGCCGGCGGAGCGTCCCACGCTCGACGTCGAGGCCGGCATCCCGCGTGATGCCGAGCGCAACCGCGTCGCGCTGCTGGTGCCGCTGTCGGGGAGCAATGCGGGCGTCGGGACGTCGATCGCGAACGCGACGATGATGGCGCTGCTCGATACGCAGAACCAGCGCGTCCGGATCACCAACTATGATACCGCGACGGGTGCCGCCGCCGCTGCGCAGCGCGCGATCGCCGAGGGCGCGCAGCTGATCCTCGGGCCGCTGCTGTCCGACGACGTGCGGACGGTCGCGCCGATCGCGCGCGCGGCTGGTGTGCCGGTGCTGAGCTTTTCGAACGACCTCGGGGTCGCGGGCAATGGCGCGTATCTGATGGGCTATGTGCCGACGCAGGCGATCACGCGCGTGGTCGATTTCGCCAAGGAGCGCGGTGTCAGCAATTTCGCCGGGCTCATCCCCAACGGGCTGTACGGCGAGCGGGCATCGACCGCGTTCCTGCGCGCGGTCGAGGGCGCGGGCGGCCAGGTCGTCTCGCTCCAGACCTATGGCCGGACTGCGGGGGGTGTGTCGGGTGCGGTTACGCGACTGGCGGCGAAGGCGCCCTATGATGCGGTGCTGATCGCCGACAGCGGCAACACGGCGGCGTCCGCGGCCGCACTGGTGAAGCGCGGGGCAGGTGCCTCGACGCGGATCCTCGGGACCGAATTGTGGAATTCC
Organism: Sphingomonas sp. AC449; assembly: GCF_979253475.1. NCBI lineage: Bacteria > Pseudomonadati > Pseudomonadota > Alphaproteobacteria > Sphingomonadales > Sphingomonadaceae > Sphingomonas > Sphingomonas sp. AC449. The sequence continues at coordinate 133,414 of NZ_CEEDCZ010000001.1, forward strand.
GAATCGAGCATTGCCAGCAGGCCGTCGCTCAGCGGTGCATGGTATGCGAGCGTTTCGGATACGCTGTACCGGCAATATGCCGCCAAATATCGGGCGCGGTTCGGCAGCGGGCCGTTCCGTCTGTCGAGCCTCGGCTATGATTCGGTGCTGCTGACGGTGCGGATTGCGCGCGACTGGAAGCCGGGGACGGCGTTCCCGGTCTCCAAGCTGCGCGACGGGGATGGTTTTTCGGGTATCGACGGTGCGTTCCGCTTCGGCCGCGACAACGTCGCCGAGCGCGCGCTGGAGGTGAAGGAGATCCGCGGCGGGACGACGAGCGTGGTCTCGCCGGCGCCAACCGGGTTCGGGAAATAGGCTTGGCGCCTCCTGCTCTCCCGCGCGTGGCGGGAGAGCAGGTCAGGCCGTCACGATTTCGGGCAGGATCGCGTCGAGGAGCAGCGCGCCCGCCTCGGTGACGCGCAACCGGCCGGGTGACCTGGCGATCAGGCCAAGCGCCTCGAGCCGTTCGACCGCCGCGAGGTCGACGGGAACGACGCCGGCGTTGAGCCGCGTGATCCGGTCGAGATCGACGCCCTCCGCGAGCCGAAGCCCCATCAGCAGCGCCTCGGTCGCGCGCGTCGACGGGGTCAGCGGATCCTCGACCTCCATGCCGTGGCCGTTGCGCTCGATCGCCGCCATCCAGTTCTCGGGCTTCTTGCGGCGCACCGTTGCGAGCCCGCCACGGCGACCATGCGCGCCGGGGCCGATCCCGGCATAATCCTGATATCGCCAATAGGCGAGGTTGTGGCGGCTTTCCGATCCCGGTCGTGCGTGGTTCGACGTCTCGTAGGCCGGCAGGCCGGCAGCGGCTGTATCGGCGCGCGTCGCCTCGAACAGGTCGGCGGCGGAATCGCCGTCGGGAATGACGATCCGGCCGGCGAGCGCATCCGTCGCGAAGCGCGTGCCGGGCTCGATCGTCAGCTGGTAGAGCGACAGGTGTTCGGTCCCGAAGCTCAGCGCGCGCGCGAGTTCGGCGCGCCAGTCGGCAAGGCGCTGCCCGGGCAGGGCATAGATCAGGTCGAAGCTGACACGCGGAAAGACGCTCTGCGCGATGCCGAGCGCCGCCTGTCCTTCGTTCACGTCATGCGCGCGACCGAGGAATTTGAGCGCCTGATCGTCGAGCGACTGCAATCCCAGCGACACGCGGTTGATGCCCGCGCGCGCGAGATCGGCAAAGCGCGCGGCCTCGACCGAGGAGGGGTTGGCCTCCAGCGTGATCTCGATCTTGTCGGCAAATCCCCACGCCCGGTCGGCGGCATCGAGGATCGCGGCGACGGTGTCGGGGGGCATGAGCGACGGCGTGCCCCCGCCGAAGAAGATCGACTGAAGCTTGCGCCCCGGCAGCACGCTGGCCTCGTGCGCCAGATCGGTGAGCAATGCGGCGCGCCAGGCGGCCTGGTCGACGCCTTCGCGGACATGGCTGTTGAAGTCGCAATAGGGGCATTTCGACACGCAGAACGGCCAGTGGACGTAGAGCGCGAGATCGCCCGGTCGATCGCTGGCGTGATCGCGGGCGGGGCTTGGTGTTTCGACGACGGACATTATGTGGCGCATATGGTCGCATGGCGCGGCGGAAGGAAGCGCAATGCGGGTTTGGTCGGGTTTGACGGTGGCGGCGGCACTGATGATCGCGGGCTGCGCACAGGGGCCCGAGCGCGTGGTCGAGCGGCGTGAGACGCAGGCGCCTGCGCCACGCGGGGCGGCGCTGCTCAAGGCGGTGATGATGGAGGGGCACAATGCCGCGCGCGCCGCGGTCGGCGTACCGCCGCTGGTGTGGAGCGATACGCTGGCGACGACCGCGCGCAGCTATGCCGAGGAGATGGCGCGGACCCGCAAGTTCGAGCATGCGGCGCAACCGCAGGGACCGGGGCGCGAGGGCGAGAATCTGTGGACGGGGACGCGCGCGGCCTATGCCTATCCGGAGATGATCGGCCACTGGGTCGCGGAGAAACGCGATTTCGTCAACGGCGTGACGCCCGCCTTCAGCCGGACGAGCAAATGGGAAGACGTCGCGCACTATACGCAGATCGTGTGGCGCAACTCGACCGCGGTGGGCTGCGCGACCGCCAGCAACGACCGCGACGATTACCTGGTATGCCGCTATTCGCCGCCGGGTAACGTGGTCGGCGAGCGGACGTTCTGATTGCGCTCCGGTCGAACGCTGTGCTCTGTCACCCCAGCGAACGCTGGGGTCTTCCGGTTCGGGCCGCACCCTTTCCAATGGTGAGACCCCAGCGTTCGCTGGGGTGACGGGCACAGGGTAGGGGAGGGACGATCCCTCCCCCGGGCTTCAGAAGACCGCGGCTTTCAGCAGTTCGAACGCCTCGGTGCGGTGGCTGATCGCGTTCTTCGTCTCATGCGGGAGTTCGGCATAGGTCTCGTCATAGCCGTGCGGGACGAACATCGGATCATAGCCAAAGCCGACCCGACCACGCGGCGGCCAGACGAGCGTGCCCTCGGCGCGGCCCTCGAACCATTCGACATGGCCGTCGGGCCAGGCGAGCGCGAGCACGCTGACGAAATGCGCGCCGCGGCTTGCATCGGGACCCTTGGCGGCGAGCGCGTCCTCGACCTTGCGCATCGCGAGGTTCCAGTCGCGCCCATCGGGCGTCTCAGCCCAGTCCGCGGTGTACACGCCGGGATCGCCGTTCAGCGCATCGACGCACAGCCCGCTATCGTCCGCGAGCGCCGGATAGCCCGACAGGTCGGCCGCAGAGCGTGCCTTCAGTTCGGCATTGGCGAAGAACGTCGTCCCCGTCTCGACCGGCTCGGGCAGGTCGAGTTCGGCGGCGGACACCACCTCGAACCCGCGGCCTGCGAGCAGGTCGGCGATCTCGCGGACCTTGCCCTTGTTGTGGCTGGCGATGACCAGCTTGCCGGGCTGGAGCTTGCGGATCGCCTGCGGGGTGCTGCCTTCGCCGCTCACTTGGCGACGGCCTTTGCCTGCGCGGCGAAGATGTCCGTGCAGCCGATCCGCGCGAGGCGGAGCAGGCGGAGCAGCGCTTCCTCGTCATAGGTCGCGCCCTCGGCGGTCGCCTGCGCCTCGGCGATGTTGCCGTTTTCGAGCAGGACGAAGTTCGCGTCCGCATCCGCACCCGAATCCTCGATATAGTCGAGGTCGAGCACGGGATTGCCCTGGTAGATGCCGCAGCTGATCGCGGCGACCTTCTGCGTCAGCGGGTCCGCGGTCAGCTTGCCGCTCGCGAGCAGCCCGTCGATCGCGAGCCGGAGCGCGACCCAGCCGCCCGAGATCGACGCGGTGCGCGTGCCGCCATCGGCCTGGATCACGTCGCAGTCGATCACGATCTGGCGCTCGCCGAGCAGTTTCAGATCGGTGACCGCGCGCAAGGAGCGCCCGATCAGACGCTGGATCTCCTGCGTGCGACCCGACTGCTTGCCCTTGGCCGCCTCGCGGTTGTTGCGCGTGTTGGTCGAGCGCGGGAGCATGCCATATTCGGCGGTCACCCAACCTTCGCCCTTGCCGCGCATGAACGGCGGGACCTTCTCCTCGACGCTGGCGGTGACGAGCACCTTGGTGTCGCCGAAGCCGATCAGGACGGAGCCCTCGGCATGCTTGGTGAAGCGGGGTTCGATCGTGATCTCACGCATCTGGTCTGGGGCGCGGCCGGATGGGCGCATGGTCGATATCCTAACAGCGAGGGTTGAATGATTGTGCGCTGCCTAGCCTTTCGTCCGGTCGCTCGCCAGCCTTCCCGTCATCCAGTCTCCCCGTCATCCAGCCCCCCGTCATCCTGACGAAAGTCAGGATCCAGAGTAACCGAATGCTGTCGTCCCTGGCTCTGGATCCTGACTTTCGTCAGGATGACGGCGTGAGGGGCAGGGCGGGGAGCGGTTTGCATTATCCCTTTTTACGCCAGTCGATCCGCCCTAGATCACCCAGATGGCCACGCCCCCCGTCACCGAACTGACCGACCGCGCGCGCGATATTTTTCGTGCGGTCGTCGACAGCTATCTCGCGAGCGGGACGCCGGTCGGGTCGAAGACGATCGCGCAACTTGCGGGGCTCAGCCTGTCGCCCGCGTCGATTCGCGGCGTGATGGGCGAGCTCGAAGGCCTCGGGCTGCTCGCCAGCCCGCATACGAGCGCGGGGCGGATGCCGACCGATCGCGGCCTGCGACTGTTCGTCGACGGGATGATGCAGGCGATGGAGCCCTCGTTCGAGGAGCGCCAGACGATCGAGGCGCGCGCCGGCGTCGGTGGTCCGGTCGAGGAGGCGCTCGCCGCCACCACGCTCGCGCTGTCGGGCCTGTCGGCGTGCGCGGGGCTGGTGATGGTGCCCAAGCGCGAGCTGAAGCTGCGCCAGATCGCGTTCGTCGCGCTGTCGCCCGAACAGGCGCTGGCGGTGCTCGTCAGCGAGGATGGATCGGTCGAGAACCGCGTGATCGCGCTGCCGAAGGGGATGTCGACGTCCGCGCTGATCGAGGCGGGCAATTACATGTCGGCAACGCTCGGCGGGCTGACGCTGGCCGAGGCGCGGGGCCGGATCGAGCGCGAGCTGGCGGACGGGCAGGCGGCGCTTGACGGCGCGGCGCGGACGCTGGTCGAGCGCGGGATCGCGGTGTGGAGCGAGGATGCCGATCGCCGCCCCGTACTGATCGTGCGCGGGCAGGGACGGCTGATCGACGCCGCCGCTGCCGCCGATCTCGACCGGGTCCGCGACCTGCTCGACGACCTCGAGGGAAAACAGGAAGTCGCATCGCTTCTCGACAGCGCGCGGGCGGGCGATTCGACGCGGATTTTCATCGGCGCCGAGACAAAATTGTTCGCGCTTTCAGGGTCTTCGGTGATCGCGCGACCGTTTCGTGGTCTCGACGGCCGGGTGGTCGGCGTGGTGGGCGTGATCGGCCCCACGCGGTTGAACTATGCGCGCGTCGTGCCCATGGTGGATTTCACGGCTGCAACGCTCGCCCGGTTGATGGGTTGAGCGGGCCCAACTTATAGGGAAAACCATGTCCGATATCGACCAGAACACGCCTGCCGACCTGCGCGAAGAGACCGCCGAGGACGCGCCCGAAGTCGCCGCGAACGACCGCGTCGCCGAGCTCGAGAACCAGCTCGCCGAAGCCAAGCAGAACGTTCTGTATGCGCAGGCCGAGATCCAGAACGTCCGCCGCCGCGCCGAGAAGGAAGCGCAGGACGCACGCGCCTATGCCGCCACCGCGTTTGCCCGCGACGTGCTGTCGGTTGCCGACAACCTCGCCCGCGGCCTGTCAGCGATCCCGGCGGACCTGCGTGCGGACGACAAGATGAAGGGGCTCGTGACCGGGCTCGAGGCGACGGGTCGCGAGCTGGAGAGCGTGTTCCAGCGCCACGGCATCACCAAGATCGCTGCCGAGGGCCAGATGCTCGACCCGAACAAGCACCAGGCGATGCTCGAGATCCCGAGCGACCAGCCGGCCGGCACGATCGTCCAGGAAATGCAGGCGGGATACATGATCAAGGACCGCCTGCTGCGTCCCGCGATGGTGGGCGTCGCCAAGGCGGGCTGAGCCTGCCGGGCTGCTGTTCTCCCGCGAAGGCGGGGGCCCAGGGTTCCAAACGCTGTCGCCTGTGACCCTGGGCCCCCGCCTTCGCGGGGGAACGGCAGGCGACGGCACGCAATTTTCTGCCTCGCCGGGATGACGCCATGAACGAGAATCTCACCACCGATCGCGAGACGTTCGTCACGCATCTCGAATGCTCGATTACCGGCGAACGCTACGAGGCGGACCAGCTTCATGGCCTTTCGCGCGCGGGCAGGCCGCTGCTCGTCCGCTACGACCTCGACGCGGTGCGTTCGGTGATTTCGCGCGACACGATTGCGGCGCGGCCGACCGATCTGTGGCGGTGGCGCGAGCTTCTGCCCGTGCGGCAGACGTCCAACATCGTCAGCCTCGGCGAGATCGAGACGCCGCTGGTGCCGCTGACCAAGTCCGGCGGCCCCAACCTTCTCGTGAAGGACGAAGGTCGCCTCCCGACCGGCAGCTTCAAGGCGCGCGGGCTGGTCATGGCGGTGGCGATGGCGAAGGAGCTCGGAGTCACCAGAATCGCGATGCCGACCAACGGCAATGCCGGCGCGGCGCTGGCCGCCTATGCGACGCGCTGCGGGATCGAGACGATCGTGCTGTGTCCCGACGACACCCCCGAGATCAACGTCCGCGAGATCGCGATGCAGGGCGCGCGCGTCTGGCGCGTCAACGGGCTGATCGACGATTGCGGCGCGATCGTCGGCAAGGGCGCCGCCGAGGGGCGCTGGTTCGACTTCTCGACGTTGAAGGAGCCCTACAGGATCGAGGGCAAGAAGACGATGGGGCTGGAACTCGCCGCGCAGTTCGGCTGGAAACTGCCCGATGCGATCTTCTACCCGACCGGCGGCGGCACCGGGCTGATCGGGATGTGGAAGGCGTTCGACGAACTCGAGCAGCTCGGCTGGATCGGATCGGAGCGACCCAAGATGTTCGCGGTGCAGGCGAGCGGCTGTGCGCCGATCGTCCGCGCGTTCGAGGCGGGCGAGGAGCATGCCGAGCGCTGGGAGGATGCGAGCACCGTCGCGGCGGGCATCCGCGTGCCAAAGGCGGTTGGCGACTTCCTGATCCTGCGCGCGGTCCGCGAGAGCGGCGGGCAGGCGATGGCGGTCGGCGATCCCGCGATCCTCAAGGCAGTCGAGGCGGCGGCGAAGCAGGACGGCCTGCTGCTGTGCCCTGAAGGCGGCGCGACGCTCGCGGCCTATCATCAGGCGCTGAACACCGGACTGGTCGACGAGGATGACCGCGTCGTACTTTTTAATTGTGCGACCGGACTGAAATATCCGATGCCGGAAGCGCCGCAAGCGCTTGATCGGACACGACCTATCGATTTCGACGCGCTTTAGCGTGCCGATCACCGCCGGCGGAGCTTGCCTGCCGGTGGTTGATCGGGATCAATCTTGTCTGCAACGGGGCGCCCTCGATCACGAAAAGGGGCGAACATGCAGAAAATTTTCCAGGTGATATGCGTCGTACTCGTCGCCGCCACGGTCATGTTCGGCGGGCGCTGGTACATGTATGTCGCGCGCGGCGAGAGCCCGTATGACGAGGTCGGCATCGCACTGAACAGCCATGCGCCTGCGCCGTTGCGTAGCTGGGGCTGTCACAAGATGCAGGCGCGGTTTTTCGGGCAATTGCCGCCTTATGGCTGTGCGGGGCCGGATGGGCGCAGCTGGCTCTGAGACCGCTGCCGCGGCCAGCGATCCACCGTCATCCCAGCGAAAGCCGGGATCTCCCTGTGACAGAGCCGCTTGAGATCCCAGCGCTCGCTGGGATGACGGTTTGGGGGGGCGGCGCGATAAACCACGCTCCGTCATCCTGACGAAGGTCAGGATCCAGAGCCAGGTACGCCGGTCTCCATTATCCTGGATCCTGACTTTCGTCAGGATGACGGGGTGTCGCCCGTGGCGTGAAGGGCAGTACCGTCTCGTACTGCGCAAGCGGCGGTGCGCCCGCGACCTTGGCCCCGGCGCGCAGCAGGAACGCGTGACGCACGATCTCGCCCTGCTGTTCGATGCCATAGCGGTGCAGCGCGACGCCGGGCCGGAACGCATAGTCGTAGCGGCACCATGGATGTCGCGCGAGCGGGAGGAAGACGCCGCGCTGATGCTGCCAGATGTGCGTCATCTCGTGGATGAACAGCCCTTGCAGCGTCAGATGAGCGTGCGCGAAATCGTCGCACCACAGATCGCCCTTGGGGTGGAAATGGATGCACCCGCGCGGCGCCATCACCGTGTCGCGCGGCTGGAAGAACGCCCATTTGCGGCGCGCCAGCCGTACCGGCGCATAGTCGATCGCATCGCCGAAGACCGATGCGGCGAGCGCTGTCTCGGCCGGGGTGAGAGCCCGCGCCGACCGATCGGGATCGCTCACTTCGCTCCGGTGTCGCCGGCGCCGACGACCGTCGCGTTCTGCAGGATCCGCGTACCGTCGGCGAAGCTGAGCGTGAGCGTGATAAGGCGCCCCCCGGGGGTAATTCCCGGGTTCATGTTGTACAGCATGACGTGACGGCCACCGGGTGCGAACACGACGTCGGTGTCGGCAGGGATTGCTACGCGGGGGATCGGTTTCATCGACGTGACGCCGCCTGACGCCATGCTCTCATGCATCTCTGCGCGGATCGCGACATCGGTGGTGACGTTGATCAGCGTCGCATCGGCCGGTCCGCCATGGATCGTCAAATAGGCCGCCGCCGGGCGCCCCTGCACCGCAGCCAGCCGCACCCAGGCGCCATCGACGGACAGCTGCTTCGGTTGCGCGCAGCCGGCCGTCGCCACCACGGCGATCCCTGCAAAAATACCACGCATCGTCATGATTGCCACTTCCGCTATCCCCTCTTGCTATCTCTACGGGCCGTACAATCTTGCGGCAAGCGCGAGCCAACCTATATCGCGCCCATCAATCGAAAGGTTCCACTGCCGTAACGGGGTGGAGCCCGAGACTTTTTTACGATGTGTGAGGGGCTATTTAAACTCATGGCTAAAGTAATCGGTATCGATCTCGGCACGACCAACAGCTGCGTTTCCGTGATGGAAGGCGGCAAGCCAAAGGTCATCGAGAATTCCGAAGGCGCGCGCACCACGCCGTCGATCGTCGCATTCGCCAAGGATGGCGAGCGACTGGTCGGCCAGCCGGCCAAGCGCCAGGCAGTGACGAACGGCGACAACACCATCTTCGCGGTGAAGCGCCTGATCGGCCGTCGTTTCGACGATCCGATCACCAAGAAGGACACCGAGTTGGTCCCGTACAAGATCTCGCGCGGGCCGAACGGCGACGCATGGGTCTCGGCGGGCGGCAAGGATTACTCGCCGTCGCAGATCTCGGCGTTCACGCTGCAGAAGATGAAGGAAACCGCTGAGTCGTATCTCGGCGAGACGGTCACGCAGGCGGTCATCACCGTTCCCGCGTACTTCAACGACGCGCAGCGCCAGGCAACCAAGGACGCTGGCCAGATCGCCGGCCTCGAAGTGTTGCGCATCATCAATGAGCCGACCGCGGCGGCGCTGGCCTACGGCCTCGACAAGCAGGACGGCAAGACGATCGCGGTCTACGATCTCGGCGGCGGCACGTTCGACATCTCGGTCCTCGAGATCGGCGACGGCGTGTTCGAGGTGAAGGCCACCAACGGCGACACCTTCCTCGGCGGTGAGGATTTCGACAACAAGATCGTCCAGTTCCTCGCCGACGAGTTCAAGAAGGCCGAGGGCATCGACCTCGCCAAGGACAAGCTGGCACTGCAGCGCTTGAAGGAAGCGGCCGAGAAGGCGAAGATCGAGCTCAGCTCGGCGCAGTCGACCGAGGTCAACCTGCCCTTCATCACCGCGGACCAGAACGGCCCGAAGCATCTGGTGAAGTCGATCACGCGCGCCGATCTGGAGCGGATGGTCGAGGATCTCGTCAAGCGTACGCTCGAGCCGTGCCGCAAGGCACTCGCAGACGGCGGCCTGAAGCCCGAGGACATCTCGGAAGTCGTGCTCGTCGGCGGCATGACGCGCATGCCGCGCGTGCGTGAAGTCGTGAAGCAGTTCTTCGGCAAGGAGCCGCACACCGGCGTCAACCCGGACGAGGTCGTCGCGATGGGCGCCGCGATCCAGGCCGGCGTGCTGCAGGGCGACGTCAAGGACGTGCTGTTGCTCGACGTGACGCCGTTGTCGCTCGGCATCGAGACTCTGGGTGGCGTGTTCACCCGGATGATCGATCGCAACACGACGATCCCGACCAAGAAGTCGCAGACCTATTCGACCGCGGACGACAACCAGGGCGCGGTGACGATCCGCGTGTTCCAGGGCGAGCGCGAGATGGCGGCCGACAACAAGATGCTGGGCAATTTCGATCTCGTCGGCATCCCGCCGGCGCCGCGCGGCGTGCCGCAGATCGAAGTGACGTTCGACATCGATGCCAACGGCCTCGTCAGCGTTTCGGCCAAGGACAAGGGCACCGGCAAGGAGCAGCAGATCCGCATCCAGGCATCGGGTGGTCTTTCGGACAGCGACATCGACCAGATGGTCCGCGATGCCGAGACCTTCGCCGAGGAGGACAAGAAGCGTCGTGCGGGCGCCGAGGCGAAGAACAACGCCGAGTCGCTGGTGCACACCACGGAGCGTCAGCTTGCCGATAACGGCGACAAGGTCGACGAGTCGCTGAAGACCGAGATCCAGGCCGCGATCGACGCGACCAAGGCAGCGGTCGAGAGCGGCGACGCGGACGCGATGACCGAGAAGAGCACTGCGCTCGCGCAGGTCGCGATGAAGCTCGGCCAGGCCATCTACGAGAAGCAGGCCCAGTCCGAGGCATCGCCTTCGGCCGAGGGTGACGCGGCGAAGAAGGATGACGACGTCGTCGACGCCGAGTTCTCGGAAGTCGACGAAAACCCGAAGGCGTAAGGCTTAGGCATATGCACACCCCCCGTCATTCCAGCGCAAGCTGGAATCCAGAGCCTCGGGCGTCCGCCCATCCGGCTCTGGATCCTGGCCTTCGCCAGGATGACGGGACGGGCGCAGGGGGCGAAGTATGAGTACCCAGACGGACTATTACGAACTGCTCGAAATCGAGCGGACCGCGGATGCGGGGACGATCAAGTCGTCCTATCGCAAGCTCGCGATGAAATATCACCCGGACAAGAACGCGGGTTGCAAGGATTCGGAGGCGCAGTTCAAGGCGGTCAGCGAGGCGTATGACTGCCTCAAGGACCCGCAGAAGCGTGCGGCCTATGACCGGTTCGGGCATGCCGCCTTCCAGAACGGCGGACCCGGCGGCGGCGGCGGCGCGCAGGATTTCGGGGGCTTCTCCGACATCTTCGAAAGCGTGTTCGGCGAGTTCATGGGCGGCGCGCAGCGCGGCAGCGGCGGTCGCAGCGGCGCGCGGCGTGGCGCCGATCTGCGCTACGACATGGAGGTCACCCTTGAGGAGGCATTCCACGGCAAGGCCACCGAAGTCACGATCGACGTCTCGGCGCCATGCGACACGTGCGACGGCAGCGGCGCGCGGTCGGGAACGCGGGCGAAGACGTGCCAGCATTGCGGCGGGCACGGCAAGGTTCGCGCGCAACAGGGCTTCTTCGTGGTCGAGCGCGCATGCCCGGTCTGCCAGGGTGCGGGCGAGGTCATCGCCGATCCATGCCCCGACTGTCGCGGCGACGGTCGGGTCGAGAAGACCAAGACGCTCGCGATCAACGTCCCGCCCGGTGTCGACGAGGGCACGCGGATCAGGATGACGGGCGAGGGCGAGGCTGGCGCGCGCGGGGCGCCAGCTGGGGATCTCTACGTTTTCCTCCATGTCGCCAAGCATCATCTGTTCGAGCGCGAGGGCACGGCGTTGTTCGCGCGCGCACCGATCAGCTTCACGGTCGCGGCGCTCGGGGGATCCTTGTCGATTCCCGGACTCGACGGACGTACGCACGAGATCAAGATCCCCGCGGGCATCCAGTCGGGTAAGCAGCTCCGCCAGCGCGGCGCGGGCATGCCCGTGCTGCAGGGGCGCGGGCATGGCGATCTGGTCGTGCAGATCGATGTCGAGACTCCGACCCGACTGTCGAATCGGCAGAAGGAACTGCTCGAGATGTTCCGCGAAACCGAGACAGGCGACGAATGCCCTGACAGCCAGGGCTTTTTCGCAAAGCTGAAGGGCGTGTTCGCGGCGGAATAAGCCGGACCTGCCTGTTGAGTTCGATCCGCCACGATTGGGCGCGGTGTTGAGGGATTGCGATGCGCGGACAGATACTGGGTGTGGACGTGCGGACGGGCGAGGGCCTCGTTTCGGGGCAGGACGGCCAGCGGTATCGGTTCGCGCCGGAAGACTGGGCGCATCGCGGCGAGCCGGTGATCGGCGCCGAGGTCGATTTCGAAAGCGCCGACGACCGGGCGCTGAGCGTGTTCCCGCTACCCAGCGCAGCGACGCCGGGGCCGCGACGCGCGGTACCAACTGCGGTGACCGCGGGCGGGGCCGCAGCCGGGCGGGCCAGCGACCGCAACAAATACGTCGCCGCGCTGATCGCCTTCCTGATCGGGACGCTCGGCATCCACCGCTTTTATCTCGGGCGGATCGGATCGGGGATCGTCATGCTGGTGCTGAGCATCACCCTGGTCGGGCTGGCGATCACGATCCCATGGGCGTTTGTCGACATGATCCGCTATCTGATGATGTCGGATGAGGAGTTCGCGACGCGCTATCCGCGCGGCTAGGCGGCAGAGGACGGTCCGGACGGGGCTTGCCGCGTCGGGACCGTCTCTTCCAAGCTCATTTCGTGACGAAGACGACGCCGCGTGCGCCCCACTCGGACCTCGTCTCGCAGATCGTGACGGGCAGCGTCTTGTCGACCTTGCGCCCCAATATCGTGCGCGGCATGCAGACGCGGCTCGTATCGTCCTTGAACGCGCTGGCGGGCATGGTGATGGTCACCGGCTTTTCGCCTGCGGCAAGCGCGGGGACCGCGAAGCCGGTCAGCGCGACGGCGGCGGTGAGGAAAGCCGAAACGGGGCGGCGCAAAGAGAGAATGTGCATCTTAAGCCTTTCACGATCGAGCGCCGAACTGCGCCCAACTGTATCACTGCATTAATGATGCCAAACACCTAAGTGCTTGATCCTCCACAGGTCTCTGGCAACGAGGGCTGACACTTGGCCATTCTTTCGCCACTTCGGGGGACATTGCACCAACTTCTGGTACGAAGTCGTGCGGTCCTCCGGCCTAGCCACGCCCCTCCTCGGAGGGGCGGGCGGGCCGATGGATCAGAGGGTGGAAATGACCACCCCGACCACCAGCGCCTGAGCCGCGATCGCCAGCATCGAGCTGGTCACGGTTTCGAACATGCGCATGGGTAGGTCTCCGATGCCGGAGTAATATCCGGCATCGGTGATATGGCGATAGTTGCGGGCTGTCGCAATTTTGCAACCTGAAATCGTAATTGCGTTGCGTGCACTTTGGCGGCGTATGCTGGTCCCCCCACTCCGTCATCCTGACGAAAGTCAGGATCCAGAGTAACGCAGTGCTGTCCTGCTTGGCTCTGGATCCTGACTTTCGTCAGGATGACGGGTGGGGGGTATTACGTTGCCCTTACGCCGCGCCGAACACCCGGGCGAAGATCGTGTCGACGTGCTTGAGGTGATAGCCGAGGTCGAACTTGTCCTCGAGCTCGGCATCGCTCAGCGTCACCTCGGGATCGGCCTTGAGCAATTCGAGCAGCGACAGCGCGCCGTCCGAATCCCACACCTTCATCGCATTGCGCTGAACCAGGCGATACGCGTCCTCGCGGCTGACGCCGGCCTGCGTCAGCGCGAGCAGCACGCGCTGCGAATGGACGAGGCCGCCCATCTTGTTGAGGTTCTTCTCCATCCGCGCCGGGTACACGACCAGCTTGTCCATCACCCCGGTCAGCCGGGCGAGCGCGAAGTCGAGCGTGATCGTCGCGTCGGGGCCGATATAGCGCTCGACCGACGAGTGCGAGATGTCGCGCTCATGCCACAGTGCGACATTCTCGAGCGCGGGGGTGACATAGCCGCGCACCATGCGTGCGAGCCCGGTGAGGTTCTCGGTCAGGACCGGATTGCGCTTGTGCGGCATCGCCGACGAGCCCTTCTGGCCGGGCGAGAAATATTCCTCGGCCTCGAGCACTTCGGTGCGCTGGAGATGACGGATCTCGGTCGCGAGCCGCTCGATCGAGCTCGCGATCACGCCAAGCGTCGCGAAGAACATCGCATGGCGGTCGCGCGGGATCACCTGCGTCGAGACCGGCTCGACCGAGAGGCCGAGCTTGCCCGCGACATAGTCCTCGACGAACGGATCGATGTTGGCGAACGTCCCCACCGCGCCCGAGATCGCGCAGGTCGCGACGTCGGCGCGCGCCGCCACCAGCCGGGCGCGGTTGCGCGCGAACTCGGCGTGCGCCTGCGCCATTTTGAGCCCGAAGGTGACCGGTTCGGCATGAATGCCGTGGCTGCGGCCGATCGTCGGCGTCATCTTGTGTTCGCGCGCGCGGCGTTCGAGCACGACCAGCAGCGCGTCGAGGTCGGCGATCAGGATGTCGCTCGCCTTGGCCAGCTGGACCGCGAGACAGGTGTCGAGCACGTCCGACGAGGTCATGCCCTGGTGCATGAAGCGCGCCTCGGGACCGACATGTTCGGCGACGTTGGTCAGGAAGGCGATGACGTCGTGCTTGGTCTCGCGCTCGATCTCGTCGATCCGGTCGACTTCGAACGCGCCCTTTTCCCAGATTGCGGCTGCCGCCTCTTTCGGTACGACGCCAAGCTCGGCGAGTGCGTCGGTGGCGTGCGCCTCGATCTCGAACCAGATCTGAAAGCGTGCTTCGGGCGTCCAGATGGCGACCATGTCGGGGCGGGAATAGCGGGGGACCATCGGGTTTTCCTCGGGAGTCTGCGGGGGGGGGGCTCGGCAATGGGCGACGCGCCTCCCATCGGGTCGGGAGTAGCGCCAGCGATCGCGCGCCCGGTAGCAGGCCGGGGCGCCGGGTTCAAATCACGCTGCGGTCGCGTCCGGATCTCGTCGCGGACGGGGACGCCGCGTCAGACAAGGCCCTGCGCGCGCAGGCTGGTATGCCCGGTCGCGCCGACGATGATATGATCATGGACGGTGATCCCGAGCCGCTTGCCCGCTTCGGCGATCGTCCGGGTGATCTCGATGTCCGCGCGGCTGGGGGTCGGATCGCCGCTCGGGTGGTTGTGGACGAGGATGAGCGACGCCGAGCCGAAGTCGATCGCGCGGCGAATCACTTCGCGGACATAGACCGCCGCCTGGTCGATCGAACCCTTGCTCATCACCTCGTCGCGAATGAGCATGTTGCGCGTGTTGAGGTGGAGCACGCGGAACCGTTCGATCGTATGGTGCGCCATGTCCGCGCGCAGATAATCGAGCAATGCCTGCCAGTTGGCGAGCACGGGACGATCGCCGACGTGCGACTGGAGCAGGCGAATCGCGGCGGCGTGCGCGATCTTGATCGCGGCGGTCGCGATGTCGCCCATCCCGTCGACGCGCGCGAGCGCCGCGGGATCGGCGGTCAGCACGCCGCCGATCCCGCCGAACTCGCGCATCAGCGCCTTGGCGAGCAGTTTCGTATCGCCACGCGGAATCGCGACCGCCAGCAGATATTCGATGAGTTCGTGGTCGAGCAGCGCTTCGCCGCCGCCGTCGAACAGGCGCTGGCGCAGCCGGGCGCGATGGCCCTTTCGCGCGTCGATCGGATCACCGGCATCGGTCATGACGCGATGCTAGCACAATCGTGCGCAATTGCATGACGTCGCCGGGCATGCCTATGCAATGCGCCACGAAGCGTTGCGGAGTAAGGCGTTGAGCGAAGCGAGCGAGACAGGGGCCGACCCTTCCCGGTCGATGTCCGCTCGTGGTGGCCGGCGCAATGGCCGCCGTCGGCGGATCGCGCGGCTGATCGCGCTGGCGATAGTTCTTGCCCTGGTCGCGCTGTGGCTGGTGCGCAAGCCGATCGCCGAGGGGTTCATCGACCGCGAGCTCGCGCGTGCGGGCGTTCCAGCACAATACGACATCGCCGATCTCGCGCTCGGCGGGCAGCGACTGACCAATGTCGTACTCGGCGATCCGGCAAACCCCGACTTGGTGGCGGACTGGGTCGAGACGCGCACGGGGATCGGATTGTCGGGACCGTATCTCGATGCGGTGCGCGCGGGGCATGTGCGGTTACGCGGCCGGCTGGTCGACGGGCGGGTGTCGCTTGGCGCGATCGACCGGTTGCTGCCCGCGCCGTCGGGCAAGCCGTTTGCCTTGCCCGCGCTCGACGCGACCGTCGACGATGCGCGGATCCGGCTGGAGACGCCGTACGGACTGGTTGGGCTGAAGCTTGCCGGCGCGGGGCGGCTGGACGACGGGTTTCGTGGCTCGCTCGCCGCGGTGAGCGAGCGTGTGACGGTAAGGGGATGTACGGGCGACCGGCTTGCCGCCACGATGCGCGTGCGGATCGACGCGGCCAGGCCGATCCTGCGCGGGCCGGTCCGGCTGGCGCGGCTGGCGTGCGGCACGTCGCAGGCAGCGGCCGTCGCCGCCAATCTCGACCTGACGCTCGGTGCCGCGCTCGATCGGTGGCAGGGGCGGGCCGTGCTGGCGACCGGGCCGGGACAGACGCCCGGCGCGACGATCGGCGGAGCGCACGGGGTCGTCGAGTTCGCGGGGAATGCCGCGGCAACGGCGGGCAAGGTGGATCTTGCTGCCGACACGGTACGGCTGCGTGACGCCCGTGCACGACGCGTTTCAGCCGCGGGATCCTACCGCATTGGCGAGCTTGTCGCGTTCGACGGACGCATCCGCTCGGCTGGCACCGCGATCGTCGATCGTCGACTGGCCGGTATCGCCGCGCTGGCAGGGTCGGCCGCGGGGACGCCGGTCGCTCCGCTCGTCGATGCGGCGGTTGTCGCGGTGACCCGCGCCGCAAAGGGGTTCGCCGCGGATGCGGTGGTCGCGCTGCAGATCCGCGGTGGGCGCGGCGAAGCGACGCTGTCGCGACTCGCGCTCGCGTCGGCAAGTGGCGCGCGGATCGCACTTAGTGGCGGAGACGGGATCACGCTTGGCGTGCCCGCGGGAGGCGTACGGCTCGGCACGACGCTCACGACTCGGGGCGGTGGTCTGCCCGAGACTCGCGTGTCGATCACGCAGGCACGGCCGGGCGCGCCGATCCGAGGGGTCGCGCAGATGGCGCCCTATGCGGCGAACGGCGCCCGGCTGGCGCTGACGCCGGTGCGGTTCAGCGCCACGCCCGGCGGGGCTACCGCGATCACGACGCAGGTGACGCTCGACGGGCCGATCGGCACCGGGCGGGACCGCGTCGAGGGGCTGTCGATACCGATCGATGCGCGGTGGGACGGTCGCGCGCGCCTCGTCGTCAACACCGGCTGCGTGCCGCTCGCGGTGCAGCGGCTCGCGGTGTCGGGGCTCGTGCTCGACCCCACGCGATTGTCGCTGTGCCCGATCGATGCGGCGCTGTTGCGCGTCGAAGGCGGACGCGTGTCCGGTGGCGCGCGGATCGCGGCGGCGTCGCTGAAGGGGCGGCTGGGCAGCACGCCGCTGACCCTGGCTGCGGCGGGTGCGACCATCAGGCTGGCGGATCGGGATTTTGCGATCGACGGCGTGCAGACCCGCATCGGCACGCCGGAGCGTGTCACGCGGCTCGACTTCGGGACCGTCACGGGCCGGACCACGGCGCAGGGCATCGCAGGCGCGTTCGCCGACGGGTCGGGGCAGATCGCGAACGTGCCGTTGCTGCTCGGCGAAGCCGCGGGCGACTGGACGCTGGTCGGCGGGGCGTTGAGGCTGAACGGTACGATGGGCGTCAGCGATGCGGCAGGCAGCGCGCGGTTCAAGCCGGTCGCCGCGCGCGGCGTGACATTGTCGCTGATCGGCGGGACGATCACCGCGGCGGGGACGCTGTTCGAACCGGTCAGCAGCACCAAGGTCGCCGACGTCACGCTGGTGCATGCGCTCGGCACGGGCACCGGGCGCGCCGACCTGTCGGTGCCCGGCATCACCTTCGCCAAGGACACGCTGCAACCCGACGCGCTCACCCCGCTGACCTTCGGCGTGATTGCCGACGTCAACGGATCGGTCAGCGGCGAGGGGCACATCGCGTGGAATGCAGGCGGCGTTACCAGCACGGGCATCTTCCGGACCGCCGGCACCGACCTTGCCGCCGCGTTCGGTCCGGTCACCGGGATCGCGACTGAGATCCGCTTCACCGACCTGCTCAACCTCCAGAGCGCGCCGGGGCAGGTGGCGACGATCGCGACGCTCAACCCCGGCATCCCGGTCAGCGACGGTACGATCCGCTACCAGACGCTGCCCGGTGCGCGCGTACGGGTCGAAGGCGGGGCATGGCCGTTCGCCGGCGGATCGCTGACGCTCGATCCCACCTTGCTCGATTTTTCCGCGGCATCCGAGCGACGGATGACGTTCCATATCGCCAACATGGCCGCGGACCAGTTCCTCCAGCAGTTCGATTTCAAGAATCTTGACGCGACGGGGATCTTCGACGGTGTGCTGCCGATGATCTTTGACGAAAGCGGCGGGCGGATCGAGGGTGGTGACCTGCGCGTGCGGCCGGGCGGGGGGACACTCGCCTATGTCGGCGATCTCAGCCAGAAGGACCTCGGCATCTGGGCGAACATCGCGTTCCAGGCGCTGAAATCGCTGCGATACCAGTCGCTGCGGGTCGGCATGAACGGGCCGCTGGCGGGCGAGATGGTCACCGACGTGCGCTTTGCCGGGATCAGCCAGGGCGAGGGGGCGAAATCGAACTTCATCGTCCGCCGCCTGCAGCGGCTGCCCTTCGTCTTCAACATCCGGATCAAGGCGCCGTTTCGCGGGCTGCTCGATTCGGCGCAGAGCTTCTATGATCCCAAACGGCTGATCCAGCGCAACCTGCCCGCATTGTTGCAGCAGCAGGCCGCCCCGCCGCCCCCGACCCAAGCTCCAATACCGCCAACCATTCAGCCGCCCGAAAGCAGGATCGTGCCATGACCGAAACAGGATTGAAGAAGCGGATGCAAAGGCCGATCTTGCGGATGATGACGAGGACGATCGCGATTATCGGGCTGACCGCCGCCCTGCCGGGCTGCATCAACGTGTCGGCCCCCGACAAGCCGATCGAGATCAACCTCAACATCAACGTGACGCAGGAAGTGGTCTATCGTCTCGATGGCGAGGCGAAGTCGCTGATCCAGCAGAACCCGGGGATATTCTAAGATGAAGACCAAGGTCATGATGATGGTTGCCGCAGCGGTGGCTCTCGGCGGCCTTTCGGTGGCCGCCTCGGCGCAGCGCGATCCGGCCTATGCCGCGGCGCGCGCGGGCGGCGAGGTCGGCGAGCAGCCCGACGGCTATCTGGGGCTGGTCGGCGCGGCGAGCGGCGATCTGCGCGCGCTGGTCAACAACATCAACATCCAGCGCAAGTCGGCGTATACTGCCAAGGCGCAGGCGAGCGGCGCGACGGTCGAGCAGCTGGCGTTCACCAGCGGGTGCAACCTGATCGCGGGGACCAACCCGGGCGAGAAGTACAAGACGCCGGGTGGTGTCTGGAAGACGCGCACCGCCGCCGCGCCGGAGCGTGATTCGCGCTGCGTCTGAGGGCACCGGCGTGAGGCCATCGGTCATCCTGGGCTCGACCCAGGATCCAGAGCCACGCCTGGTCCGCCCGCGGCTCTGGATCCTGACTTTCGTCAGGATGACGGATGCGAGAAGGTGTTACGCGCCGCTCGGCGACCACATTGATGACGATACTGTCACACCGGTTGACTTGAGCAAGCCTGTTTTCTAAACGGACCGCGCCTTGGCGGGATCGCTCGTCGCTGCGTATATCTCCCCGGTGTCGTATCAGGTGGAGAGCATATCGTGGCGGAGATCGAACCCGGACAGGACCCCTACGGTGTTGAAGATCCGCGACTTTCCGCGCTCGATGAGCGATTGAGGGAGGTCAAGGCTCGGGAGGCGCTTAAGACGGGGCAGGGAGGACCGGATGCCGAGCGGGGCTACTCGCAGGGCAATCGCGTCATCTCCGCGCTGATCGGGAGTCTTGTTGGCAGTGCGCTGATCGGCTGGTTGATTGACCGCTGGTTCGGTACTGACCCCTGGGGGCTGATCGTGTTGCTGTTCCTCGGGATAGCGGTCGCGTTCAGGCAGATCATTCGAATTTCAGGCGAACGCCCGGAGTAACCGGGCGTTTGTCGTTTCAAGACGGCAGGGATTCCACGTGGCGGCAGAACAGGGCGGCAAGATCGATCCGATGCACCAGTTCCTGATCGAGCCGGCGTTCGGCTCGCACTGGATCGTAGGTGGTTACGACCTGTCCTTCACCAATTCCGCGATGTGGATGGTGGTGACGCTGGTCGCACTTTGGGCCTTCATGATCGGCGGGATGAAGCGCGAGCTCGTCCCCGGTCGCTGGCAGGCCGCGGTCGAAGGCTTTACGGGCTTCATCTCGGGCATGCTCGAGCAGAATGTCGGCCCGGGCGGCAAGCGCTTCGTGCCGTATGTCTTCTCGCTGTTCATGTTCATCCTGTTCGCGAACATCATCGGCCTGCTGCCGTTCGGTATCGTCCCCGGCGTCCACCCGTTCACGGTGACGAGCCACATGACGGTGACCGGCGTGCTGGCGCTGATCAGCTTCGGGATCGTCCTGCTCGTCGGCTTCGGCAAGCATGGCTTTCACTTCTTCTCGCTGTTCGTGCCGAGCGGCACGCCGGCGCTGATGATCCCGCTGATCTTCGTGGTCGAGCTGATGTCGTTCCTCGTGCGTCCGTTCTCGCTCGGCCTGCGACTGTTCGTGGCGATGACCGCGGGGCATATTCTGCTCAAGGTGCTCGCGGCGTTCGTGATCAACGGCATCAACCTGGGCGGCGTCTATATCGGTCTGGTGACCGCGCCGAGCATGCTGCTGATGATCGGCATCACGCTGCTCGAGCTGCTGGTCGCCGCGATCCAGGCCTATGTGTTCGCGCTGCTGACGTCGGTCTATCTGAACGACGCCGTGAACCTTCACTAAGTTTCTTCTCAACGTTACTGATTTTCCAAGGGAGTTTTCGACATGGACGCACAAGCAGCAAAGATGATCGGTGCCGGCCTCGCAGCGATCGGCATGGGCCTCGCCGCACTCGGCGTGGGTAACGTCTTCGCACAGTTCCTCGCCGGCGCGCTGCGCAACCCGGGCGCTGCAGACAGCCAGCAGGGCCGTCTGTTCATCGGTTTCGCCGCAGCAGAGCTTCTCGGCCTGCTCGCGTTCGTGACGATGATCATCCTGGTGTTCGTCGCCTAACCACTCGCTGATCTGGCCGGGCGATACCCCGTCCGGCCGTATCACGAAGGACAGACCAATGCCCCAGATTGCCCAGATAGCCGCCACCTACGCCTCGCAGATCTTCTGGCTGCTCCTCACCTTCGGAATCCTGTATTTCGGGATCGGCAAGGGGATGGTGCCTAAGATCGTGTCCACCGTGGACGCGCGCGAAGGCCGGATCGCCGGCGATCTGGCGGCGGCGGTCGCTGCCCGTGCGCAGGCCGATACGGTCCAGGCGAACTGGCAGGCTGAAATGGACGCTGCCCGCGTTGCGGCGCAGGCGGAAACCGCGGCTGCTGCAAAACGGGCGGCTACCGCATTCGAGCAGCAGGTCCACGCGGCCGATGCCGAAATCGCCGAGCGTCTCGGGCATCACGATCTCGCCGTGGCGAACGCGAAGGCCGAGGCTCTCGCCAATCTTCAGGGTGTCGCGGCAGAAGCGGCACAGCAACTGGCCGCCAAGGTCGCTGGACTTCAGGTAAGCCTGGACTCGGCGAGCGACGCGGTACGCAGGACGATGGCTCATGGCTAATACCCCCGCCGCCACTTCGGCCGCGAATCCCGACGCTCCGGCTGAAGTGATATCCGCCGAGGGCATGGCGCCCGAAGGCGCGATCGACCAGCAGGGTATCCAGGGTCACACGACCGCCCCGGGCGGTGTCGAGCATGTCGTCGACCCGACCGCGCTCGGCATCAATTCGACCGGCTGGGTCGCGATCGCGATGATCGTCGTGCTCGTGCTGATGGTGTGGAAGAAGGTTCCGGGGATGATCGGGCGGATGCTCGACGCCCGGATTGCCGGGATCCGCACGCAGCTCGACGAGGCGACCGCGTTGCGCGCCGAAGCCGAGGCGATCCGGGCCGAATATGAGGCCAAGGCAAAGACGGCGCATGTCGAGGCCGAGGCGATGAAGGCGCACGCGCATCACGAGGCTGCGGCGATCATCGCCAAGGCCAAGGCTGGTGCCGAGGACCTGATGAACCGTCGCGCTAAGATGGCCGAGGACAAGATCGCCGCTGCCGAACGTGCAGCAGTCGCCGAGGTCCGCGCGCGTGCCGCCGATGCTGCGGCGAAGGCTGCCGGTATTCTGATCGCGGAGCACCACGACGCCGCGGCCGACCGCATGATGGTCGATCGCTCGATCTCCGGACTCAGCCGCCTGAACTGACGCTTCTCCTCTCCCCTCGGGGGAGAGGAAGGGGCCCGCTGCGAAGCAGTGGGTGAGGGCACGCGTCCCTCCCGCGCTACCATTTTTGACGGCCGTCTCTTCCCGGGTTTCCGGCGGCCGGGTCTCCAATCTGAGCCCGTTGGAGAACAATCATGTCCTGGCTTATCCTCGGCGTCGCCGTGATCACCGAAATTTGCTGGGCGCTCAGTCTGAAATGGGCGGCGACGATCGCCACGTGGCAGGCGTCGAGCGTCCCGATCGTCCTCAGCTTCGTCAACATGGGTCTGCTCGCACTCGCGATGCGCGGTCTCCCCGCGGGCACGGCGTACGCGATCTGGACCGGCGCGGGCGCGATTGGCGTGATCATCGGCGGCGTCATCCTGTTCGGCGACAAGGTCAGCGGCGTCCAGGCCTGCTTCATGGCGCTGACGGTGGTCGGCATCGTCGGCACCAAGGTGTTCGCGCAGGCCTGATGGTCTCTCGGCCCGCAGGGCATGAAGAAGCCTGATTCACGCGAAGGCGCGAAGGCGCGAAGAGAAGAATGGTTCACGCGGAGACGCGGAGACGCGGAGGTGTTGCGCTTTCGGCTGACGTACCACCCAGTCGCGGGCTGATGCGAGCCTTCGGCGATTTTGGGCGACCATCGCCACCCTAATCTTCTCTCCGCGGCTCCGCGTCTCCGCGTGAACCAAACTCCTTCTCGTCGCGCCTTCGCGTGACCATCACTGGCTTCGGCTGGCATAACCCCCTCGCACTCCCTAGATTCCACAGCGATGTCCTCCCCCAATTCCCCCGACCGGTTCAACGAAGACAAATCCACGTTCGCCGTGCGCGGTGGCGGTGAAGCGCCCGATCTTGCCGCAGGCGTTGCGGCGATCCGCAACGTGCTCGAGACGCTGCCGATCCGGCCCGGCGTCTACCGCATGCAGGATGCGCGTGGCGACGTGCTCTATGTCGGCAAGGCGCGCGCGCTTCGCAATCGCGTCGCCAACTACGTCCAGGTCCAGCGGCTGACCAAACGCCTCCAGCGGATGGTGTCGCAGACGCGGTCGATGACGATCGTCACGACCAACAACGAGGCCGAGGCGCTGCTGCTCGAATCGCAGCTCATCAAGCGCTATCGCCCCGCGTACAACGTGTTGCTGCGCGACGATAAGAGCTTCCCCTTCATCCTGCTGCGCGACGATCATGATTTTCCGCGCGTCCAGAAGCACCGCGGCGCCCGGCGCGCGAAGGGCAATTACTACGGCCCGTTTGCCAGCGCAGGATCGGTCAACAACACGCTCAACGCGCTCCAGAAGCTGTTCCTGCTGCGATCGTGCACCGACAGCTTCTTCAAGACGCGCGACCGGCCATGCCTGCTCTACCAGATCAAGCGCTGCTCCGCGCCGTGCGTCGGCCGGATCGACGAGGGCGCGTACAAGGAGCTGGTCGACGACGCGAAGAGCTTCCTCGCGGGCAAGTCGACCGGCGTGCAGGCCAAGCTCGGCGCGCAGATGCAGGCCGCGGCCGAAAACATGGACTTCGAACTCGCCGCGTTGCTGCGCGACCGGTTGAAGGCGCTGACGTTCATTCAGGGTACGCAGGCGATCAACGCGGAAGGGGTGGGCGACGCGGACATCTTCGCGATGGCGTGCAAGGACGGGCTGATCGGCATCCAGGCGTTCTTCATCCGCGGCGGCCAGAATTGGGGGCATCGCAGCTTCTTCCCGCAGCACACCAACGACGTGCCCGAGGACGAGGTGCTCACCAGCTTTCTCGGCCAGTTCTACGAGGACGTGCCGCCCGCCCGCCAGATCCTGCTCGACCGCGAGCTGCCCGAGGGTGCGCTGCTAGTCGAGGCGCTGGGCGAGCGCGCGGGCTACAAGGTCGCGCTTCAGGTCCCGCAGCGCGGCGATCGCCGCCGGCTGATGGATCAGGCCAAGCGCAACGCGATCGAGGCGATCGAGCGGCGCCAGGCGGAGTCGACGACTCAGGCGAAGCTGCTGCGCGAGGTCGCCGACCTGTTCGATCTCGCCGAGCCGCCGCAGCGGATCGAGATCTACGACAACAGCCATATCCAGGGCACCGCCGCGACCGGCGCGATGGTGGTCGCTGGCCCCGAGGGCTTCCGCAAGGGCCAGTATCGAAAGTTCAACATCAAGAACAAGGAGACCATCCCGGGCGACGATTTCGGGATGATGCGCGAGGTCTTCACGCGGCGCTTCGCCCGTGCGCAGGCCGAGGATCCCGATCGCGATTCGGGCGAATGGCCGGACCTGGTGCTGATCGACGGCGGCAAGGGGCAGCTCAACACGGTCAAGGCCGCGCTTGAGGAGATCGGCGTCGAGGACGTATGCCTCGTCGGGATCGCCAAGGGGCCGCAGCATGGCCGCGACGGGCGCGAGGTGTTCCATATGCTCGACGGCCGCGAGTTCCAGCTCCCCGTCAACGCGCCGGTGCTGTTCTATCTCCAGCGCTTGCGCGACGAGGTCCACCGCTTCGCGATCGGCGTCCACCGCGACAAGCGCAGCAAGGCGATCGGCGCGAGCCCGCTCGACGAGGTCCCCGGCATCGGCCCCGCGCGGAAAAAGGCGCTGCTGATGCATTTCGGCACCGGCCGCGCGGTCCGCAATGCGAGCCTGCAGGATCTGCAACAGGCGCCGGGCGTCTCGGCGGGGGTCGCGCAACAGGTGTACGA
This sequence comes from Sphingomonas sp. AC449, assembly GCF_979253475.1. NCBI lineage: Bacteria > Pseudomonadati > Pseudomonadota > Alphaproteobacteria > Sphingomonadales > Sphingomonadaceae > Sphingomonas > Sphingomonas sp. AC449. The sequence goes on from NZ_CEEDCZ010000001.1 coordinate 158,123, forward strand.
CTTCTATCATTCCCGGTGAATGATGCTGTCATCCCCACGGCAATCCGCCCAAGTGCGACAGCAACGCGGCGTTTGGACGAAACTAGCAACTTAATCTTCATCATATATTGCTACACGTGATTAGTGACCACGGCCGCGTTCCTGACGATCGATACCGAGTTCGCCTGGCGGCATCATGCCGCGGGGCTGGACGTCGAGGAGATTTATGCACGGTCGCTCGAACCCGCCGGCGTCGGGCTTGGCTATCAACTGGCCGAGCTGGCGCGCCATGATCTGAAGGCGTGCTTCTTCGTCGATCCGATGCCTGCGCTCCTGTACGGGATCGAGCCGATCCGGCGGATGGTCTCGACGATCCGCGATGCGGGGCAGGAGGTGCAGCTGCATCTCCATCCGGCATGGACCGATGCGGTCGCAGGCGACGGCGGTCGCGGGCATGGCCGTTTCGATCTGTCCGACCATGACCGCGCGACGCAACGCGCGCTGATCGTCCGCGCCACGGAGCTGCTGGTCGCGGCCGGCGCACCGCACCCGATCGCGTTTCGCGCGGGCAGCTATGCCGCGAATGATCTCACGCTGGATGCGCTTGCCGAACTCGGCTTCGCCTATGACAGCAGCCATAACGGCGCGGTGTTCGGATCGAGCCACATCATGCTGCCCAAGCGCCAGATTGCCCCCATCGTGCCGCTACGCCTCGCGGGCACGGGGCTGGTGGAAATTCCCGTGACCGTCGTCGAGGATACGCCGGGGCGGTTGCGGACGCTGCAGCTTTGCGCGCTGTCGTCGGGGGAAAGTCGCCGCGCGCTCGAGCATGCGGTCGCGGCGGGGCATGTCGCGGTGACGATCGTCAGCCATGGTTTCGAGCTCGCGAATCGGCAGGGCAACCGCGCGAACGCCGTGCATGTCCGCCGGTTCGAAGCGCTCTGCGCCACGCTCGATGCGATGCGCGACGCGCTGCCGACCTGCCATTTCGGGGATCGACCGCCGCTGGCGCTGGGACAGGACGACCGGCCGCTCGCGCGCGATCCGATTCGCCGGGGGCTGCGTCAGGCGGAGCAGCTCTGGTCGAACTGGGTCGAAGAACGCGCGGGCTGATGACCGCTGCGGCCCCGGCGGTGGCTTCGACCGCTTCAATACAGCTGAAATTCCAGATCGGTGCGCGGACGGTGGCGGCGATCCCGAGGCGGCTCGTCCGGGTCGCGCTGTCGCTCGACGACGTCCTGAGGGACTGTCCGGTCTCGCTCGCGCCGCTGCCCGCGGATGCGCAAGGCTATGCGATCACCTCGCTGCCCGTGTCGCGGATCGGGGCGATCCGGGCGGGCGGGCTGCTCACCTTCGTGCGGCAGCGTTATGTGCGCTATCATACCGACCTGACGATCGGCGCGGAGGCATGGCTCGCGACGCTGTCGGGCAGTGCGCGGTCGGGGTTGAAGCGCAAGACGAAGAAGCTGGCGGCGCTGTCGGGCGGCACGCTCGACGTTCGCGCCTATCGCACCGCAGCCGAGTTCGCGATTTTTCATCCGCTCGCACGCGCCGTGTCGGCGACGACATATCAGGAGGCGCTGCTGGGGTCGGGGCTGCCCGACGGCACCGTGGCGATGGACCGTTTCCAGGCGCTCGCCGCGGAGGACCGGTTGCGCGCCTGGCTGTTGTTCGTTGAGGACAGGCCGGTCGCCTATCTGTGCTGCAGCGCGGATGGAGACACGCTGCGCTACGATCATGTCGGCCACGACCCGGCATGTAACGCGCTGTCGCCGGGTGCGGTGCTGCAGGTCGAGGCGATGCGCGCGCTGTTTGCGGATCGTTTCGCCCGGTTCGACTTCACCGAGGGGGAAGGGCAGCACAAACGGCAGTTCGCGACCGGGGGAACGGCGTGCGTCGACCTGTTGTTGTTGCGGCCGACGCTGGCGAACCGCACGATCATCGCGTCGCTGGGCGCGTTCGACGGGGCGGCCGGCTGGGCGAAGCGGACGTTATCCCACCCGCGGCTGGCGCGGGCGCTGCGCGCGGTACGGCGGTGATGATCGGCTGTGCCTCCCGATCGTGATCGGGAGATGTGGCCGCTGTGCCTGTTCTCCTATTCCGTACTCCCCCTTGCTGTGCGGGACGCGTAAGGATGGCGCATGCATCTTCGTGCGTCCGCCATCGTCGTCGCCGTTCGCCAGCACGGCGAGCATGGCGCGATCGTGCGCGCGTTGACGCGCGAGGACGGCGTGCAGCCGGGCTATGTCCGCGGCGGGCGGTCGCGGGCGATGCGGCCGGTGTTCATGGCAGCCAACGTGATCCAGGGCGAATGGCGCGCGCGGACCGGCGAGCAGCTTGCCGCGCTGACCGCGGAACTGATCCACAGCCGCGCGACGCTGCACGGCGAACCGCTCGCGGCGGGCGCGCTCGAATGGGCGACGGCGCTCGCGGCGGTCGCGCTCCCCGAGGCGCAGCCCTATCCGCATATCCACGATGCGCTCGACGGGGTGCTCGGGGCCATCGAGGCGGCGCCGACCGCGCGCGGCTGGGCAGCGGCGCTCGTGCGGTATGAATTGCTCGTGCTGGCGGAGCTCGGCTTCGGTCTCGATCTCGACCGGTGCGTCGCGAGCGGCGCGGTCGAGGATCTCGCGTTCGTCAGCCCCCGCAGCGGGGCGGCGGTATCGCGCGGCGCGGCGCACGGGTACGAGGCCAAGCTGCTCCCGCTGCCCGCGTTTCTCGTCACCGGCGGCGAGGCGGGATGGCCCGACATCTTCGACGGGCTGCGTCTGACCGAGCATTTCCTGACGCGCGATATCCTTGTCGAGCGCCGTGCCGAACCGCTCGCGGCGCGCGGCCGCCTTGTCGATCGGCTCAAAAGGGCGGTTGCGTGAGCGCGGCTTGCCCGGCAAGGGCGGCGGCGGAGGAACGCACATGCCCCTGATCGCGATACTGGCCGGCGACGGCATCGGACCCGAAGTGACGGCGGAGGCGCGACGCGTGCTCGACCGGCTCGGCCTCGATCTGACCTTCGAAGAGGCGCTCGTCGGGGGTGCCGCGTACAAGGCCGCGGGTCATCCGCTGCCCCCTGAGACGCTGGCGCTCGCGCGCCGCGCGGATGCGGTGTTGTTCGGTGCGGTCGGCGACCCCGATTGCGATCGGCTCGAGCGTCACCTGCGCCCCGAACAGGCGATCCTGGGGTTGCGCAAGGAACTGGGGCTGTTCGCAAACCTGCGTCCGGCCAAGCTGTTCGCGGGGCTCGAGGATGCGTCGTCGCTGCGCCCGGAGATCGCACGCACGATCGACATGGTGATCGTCCGCGAGCTGACCGGCGACGTGTATTTCGGCGCCAAGGGTATCCGGACGACCGACGGGGGCCTGCGTGAAGGCCATGACGAGATGCGTTACGACGAGGCGGAGATCGCCCGGATCGCGCGCGTCGGGTTCGAGACTGCGCGTACCCGCAAGAGCAAGCTTCTGTCGGTCGACAAGGCCAACGTCCTCGAAACCTCGCAGCTGTGGCGCGACGTCGTGATCGAGGTATCGGCGGACTATCCCGACGTCGCGCTCAGCCACATGTATGTCGACAATGCGGCGATGCAGCTGGTGCGCGATCCCGGCCAGTTCGACGTCGTCGTCACGGGCAATCTGTTCGGCGACATTCTGTCCGACCAGGCGTCGATGTGCGCGGGGTCGATCGGCATGCTCCCCTCCGCCGCGCTCGATGGTACCGGCCGCGGGCTCTATGAGCCGATCCACGGCAGCGCGCCGGACATTGCGGGGCAGGGCAAGGCGAATCCCTGTGCGGCGATCCTCTCCGCGGCAATGATGCTCCGCCATTCGCTCGATCTGCCAGACCCTGCCGACCGGATCGAGGCGGCGGTCGCCGCGGCGATCCTCGGCGGCGCGCGGACGCCCGATCTCGGCGGATCGATGACGACGCGCGCGATGGGCGATGCGGTGATCGCAGCGCTCGGATGATTCCCGCTTTGCTCGACGTGTCGGACGTCCCCGCCTTGCTCGAACTGGCGGTGGTCATCCCCACGTTCAACGAGAAGGCCAACGTCCCGACGCTGATCGCCAAGCTCGACCAGGCGCTGGCGGGGCGCCGCTGGGAGGCGATCTTCGTCGACGACGACAGTCCCGACGGTACCGCGGATGCCGCGCGTGAGCTCGGGCGGATCGATACGCGGGTGCGCGTGATCCAGCGGATCGGTCGCCGCGGCCTGTCCTCGGCATGTATCGAGGGGATGTGCGCGACCGCGGCGCCGGTCGTCGCGGTGATCGACGGCGATCTCCAGCATGACGAGACGCTGCTGCCGGCGATGCTCGACCTGCTGCAGGCGGGCGAGCACGACGTCGTGATCGGCTCGCGCTTTGTCAGTGGCGGCGGGACGGGCGACTGGGACCGCGACCGCGTCGCGAAATCCGCGCTTGCGACGCGCCTGTCGCGCCGCGTGCTGAAGGCCGATCTCAGCGATCCGATGAGCGGCTTCTTCGCGATCCGCACCGAGGTCGTGCGTTCGCTTGCGCCGTCGCTGTCGGCAATCGGCTTCAAGATCCTGCTCGACCTGCTGACCGCCAGCCCACACCCGCTGCGCTTCGCCGAGCTCCCCTACACGTTCCGTGTCCGGACAGAGGGCGAGAGCAAGCTCGATCACGTCGTCGCGATGGAATATCTCATCGCGCTCTACGACCGGATGTTCGGGCGGTTCGTCCCCGTCCGGTTCGCGATGTTCTCCGCGATCGGGGTGTTCGGGGTGGGTATCCACATGGCGGTGCTGACCGCGGTGTTCATCGGGCTCGGCACGTCGTTTCTCGTCGGGCAGATCATCGCGACGCTCGCCGCGCTCACGATGAACTTCTTCCTCAACAACGCGCTGACCTATCGCGACCGGCGGCTGAAGGGCTGGCGGCAGCTCGCGGATGGCTGGGTGTCGTTCGCGGTGATCTGTTCGGTCGGCGCCGTCGCCAATGTCGGGATCGCGGCATTCCTGCACGACATGCGCAACGATGCGTGGGCCGCGTCGGCGCTCGTCGGCGTGCTGGTCGGTGCCGTCTGGAATTACGCCTTGTCATCCAAGTTTACCTGGGGGCGTTACTAGCGCGATCGACCCTCCGCAGGGGTTGTCATCACCGCCCGCCCCCGGCAAAGCGTCGCCATGAAGCGCAAGACCGGCCAGGATCGTTCGATCACCCAGAATTGGCGTCCGCAGACGCAGGCCATTCGCGGCGGCACCGCCCGCAGCGAATATGGCGAAACGTCCGAGGCGTTGTTCCTGACGTCGGGCTATTGCTACGACAAGGCCGGCGACGCCGCCGCGCGTTTTGCCGGCGAGCAGGACGGGATGACCTATTCCCGGCTCCAGAACCCGACGGTGCAGATGCTCGAGGAGCGGATCGCATTGCTCGAGGGGGCCGAGGCGTGCCGGTCGATGGCGACGGGCATGGCGGCGATGACCGCGGCGTTGCTGTGCCAGCTGCAGGCGGGCGATCACCTCGTCGGTGGGCGCGCGGCGTTCGGATCGTGCCGCTGGCTGACCGACACGCTGCTGCCCAAGTTCGGGATCGCCACGACGATCGTCGACGCACGCGATCCGCAGGCGTTTCTCGACGCGGTGCGCCCCGAGACCAAGGTGTTCTTCTTCGAGACACCCGCCAACCCGACGATGGACATCGTCGACCTCAAGGCGGTGTGCGCGATCGCACGCGAACGCGGGATCACGACCGTCGTCGACAATGCGTTCGCGACGCCGGCGTTGCAGCGGCCGATGGAATTCGGTGCGGACGTTATCGCCTATAGCGCGACCAAGATGATGGACGGGCAGGGGCGCGTGCTTGCGGGTGCGGTGTGCGGGACCGAGGATTTTATCACGAACACCTTGCTGCCCTTCACGCGCAACACCGGGCCGACGCTGTCGCCGTTCAACGCCTGGGTGGTGCTCAAGGGGCTCGAGACGCTCGACCTGCGTATCCGCCGCCAGTCGGAGAATGCACTAAAGGTCGGGGCGTTTCTCGAAGCGCGCGTGCCGCGTATCCTTCACCCGGGCCTCGCCAGCCATCCGCAGCACGAACTCGCGATGACCCAGATGGACGCGTGCGGCCCGATCTTCGCGTTCGAGGTCGAGGGACGCGAACAGGCGCACGGGCTGCTCGATGCGCTGGAACTGGTCGATATCTCGAACAATATCGGTGATTCGCGGTCGCTGATGACTCACCCCGCCTCGACCACGCATGCCAGCGTCTCGCCCGACAAGCAGGCCGAGATGGGCGTGACCGAGGGGCTGCTCAGGCTGAACGTCGGGCTCGAGGACGTCCGCGACGTGATCGACGACCTCGATCGCGCGTTGGGCCGGGTCGGACTGTGAAGGCGCTGTTCCCCAACGCGGCGACCACGCGCGGGGTAACGGTGCGCGTTTCGGTCAGCTATCTGCCCGAACAGTCCGAGCCACAGCGCGGCCGCTGGTTCTGGGCCTATCACATCCGGCTCGAGAATGACGGCCCGGGGGCGGTCCAGCTGCTCACCCGGCACTGGATCATCACCGATGGACGTGGCGCGCGGCACAGCGTCGAGGGCGAGGGCGTTGTCGGCGAACAGCCGCTGATCGAGCCGGGCGCGAGCTTCGATTATGTCTCGGGTTGCCCGCTCGCGACGCCCACCGGCGCGATGCAGGGTTCGTACCGGATGGTCGACGACACGGGCGCGGTATTCGACGTGGCGATCCCGAACTTCTCGCTCAGCGCACCTGCGGTGACGTCGTGAAGCGGACGCATCTGCCGCTCAACGGGCTGCGCGTGCTCGATGCGGCGGCACGACATCTGTCGTTCACGCGCGCCGCCGACGAGCTGGCGGTCACCCCCGCCGCGGTCGGGCAGCAGATCCGCGCGCTCGAGGATACGCTCGGCGTCGTGCTGTTCCGGCGGACGACGCGCGGGCTCGAACTGACCCCCGAGGCCGAGGCGGGTCTCGGACCGTTGCGCAACGGCTTTCTCCAGTTCGAGGAGGCGGTTCGCGCGATGCAGGCGGGGCAGACGTCCAAGTCGCTGACGATCGCCGCACCGCGCGACCTGACCGAGAAATGGCTGATGCCGCGGCTCGCCGAGATCGCGGCCGGGGACCCCGACCTGCGTTTCGTGCTGATCACCGCGGACGAGACGGTCGATTTTACCGAAGCCAATCTCGACCTCGCGATCCGCTGGGGCGATGGTCCGGGCGAGAATGAGGGCGAGGCGCTCGAATCGGAAGGGCTCGTCACGATTGCGGCGACCGGCAGCGTGTCCGAGGCGATCATCGCCTGGCCCGGCGCGCCTGTTATCGATCCAGCTGCGGGAGATGCCACCGCGCTCGTTCGCGTCGGCGATGCGGGACTCGCGATCGATGCGGCGGCGGCGGGACTGGGTCGAGCGACCGTGCCCGAACTGCTCGCCCGCCGCGCGCTCGACGCCGGCACGGTCCGGTTGATCGGCGATGCGCAGCCGTCGCGCGGGGGCTATTGGCTCGTCGCGCCGCTGCCGCAGTGGCGTCAGAAGAAAGTGCGTGCGCTCGTCGACGCCCTGATCGCTTGAGGCGTCGCGCACTACCCCATCCGGTGCTGGTGACTCCGCGCCTGCGGTTGCGGCCGTTGGTACAGGCGGATGCGGTCGCGCTGCATCCGACGCTCGCCGATGCCGAGCTGATGACCTATTCGGCGGATGGCCCGCTCACGTCGATCGAGGCGACGCGCGCCTATCTGCTCGAGGATGCCGCCGACGTGAACTGGCGCGCGTGGGCGATCACGCGGCACGGCGACGACCGCGCGATCGGCTGGGTCTCGGGCGGGCGGATGCGCGGGCAGGGGGTGACCGAGATCGGCTTCATCCTCGCGCGCGCGCACTGGGGTCGCGGCCTTGCCAGCGAAGCGGTGTCTTCGGTGCTAGACCAGCTGTTCGCCGAGGGACAGCACCGCGTGTTCGCCGATGCCGACAGCGAGAACAGCGCGTCGATCCTGCTGCTCGAACGGCTGGGGTTTCGGCGCGAACGGCTGCTGCGCGGCGAATGGGAGACGCATATGGGGCTGCGCGACAGCCTGATCTACGGGCTGCACGCGGATGACTGGCTCGCGGCGGCACTGCCTCAATCCGCGTAACGCGGTCACTTGAGCGAACCCCGTTGCTCGCCTAAGTCGGCGGCATGACATCGACGAACGACATCCGCCGCGGCTTCCTCGACTATTTCGGTTCGCAGGGGCACCAGATCGTGCCCTCTGCGCCGCTCGTGCCGCAGAACGACCCGACGCTGATGTTCGTCAATGCCGGGATGGTGCCGTTCAAAAACGTGTTCACGGGCCTCGAATCACGCCCCTACACGACCGCGACCTCGTCGCAGAAGTGCGTCCGCGCGGGCGGCAAGCATAACGATCTCGACAATGTCGGCTATACCGCGCGGCATCACACCTTCTTCGAAATGCTCGGCAATTTCTCGTTCGGCCAGTATTTCAAGGAACAGGCGATCACGCACGCCTGGACGCTGCTGACCAAGGAATGGGGCCTCTCGCCGGACAGACTGACCGCGACCGTCTATCACACCGACGACGAGGCGTTCGACCTCTGGAAGAAGATCGCGGGCCTCCCCGAGCACCGCATCATCCGCATCCCGACCAAGGACAATTTCTGGTCGATGGGCGACAACGGGCCGTGCGGGCCTTGCTCGGAGATCTTCTACGACCACGGCGATCACATCCCCGGCGGCCCTCCCGGCAGCCCCGACGAGGACGGCGATCGCTTCGTCGAGATATGGAACCTCGTGTTCATGCAATATGAGCAGGAAAACGCCGAGATCGTCGGCAATTTGCCCAAGCCCTCGATCGACACCGGCATGGGGCTCGAGCGGATCGCCGCAGTCATGCAGGGCGTCACCGACAATTACGACACCGACACGTTCAAGGCGCTGATCGCAGCCTCCGGCGCGCTGACGCATACCGCGACCGACGGCGCGAACACCGCCAGCCACCGCGTGATCGCGGATCATCTGCGCACCGCGGGCTTCCTGGTGGCGGACGGCGTGCTGCCCGCGAACGAAGGCCGCGGCTATGTCCTGCGCCGGATCATGCGTCGCGCGATGCGCCACGCGCATATCCTCGGCGCGAAGGAGCCGCTGATGCACCGGCTGGTGCCGTCGCTCGTCACCGAGATGGGCGCGGCCTATCCCGAGCTGTTCCGGGCGCAGCCGCTGATCGAGGCGACGCTGCAGCAGGAGGAGACGCGGTTCCGCCAGACGCTCGACAAGGGGCTGAAGCTGCTCGACGAGGCGACCGCGGACATGACCGAGGGGACGCTGGCGGGTGACGTCGCGTTCAAGCTCTACGACACCTATGGCTTCCCCTACGACCTGACCGAGGACGCGCTGCGCGAACGCGGGCTGGCGGTCGACCGCGAGGGCTTCGACACCGCGATGGCCGAGCAGAAGCGCGCGGCGCGGGCCGCGTGGAAGGGTTCTGGCGCCAAGGCCTCGGACGATATCTGGTTCGACATCGTCGAGCAGAGCGGCGGCACCGAATTCCTTGGCTATGCCTCGGACACCGGCGAGGGCGAGGTGGTCGCGTTGGTCAAGGACGGCGCGCGTGTCGACCATGCGACGACGGGTGATACGGTGTCGATCGTCGTCAACCAGACGCCCTTCTACGGCGAGAGCGGCGGGCAGGTCGGCGATGCCGGGCACATCTCGACCGACACCGGCCTGCGCGCGACCGTCACCGAGACGTCGAAGCAGCTCGGCCGCGTGTTCGTCCATCACGCGATCGTCGATGCGGGCGGCATCAAGGTCGGCGAGTCCGTCAAGCTCCAGATCGACGTCGCGCGCCGTGCGCAGATTCGCGCCAACCACTCCGCGACGCATCTGCTGCACGAGGCCTTGCGTGAACGCCTCGGCAAGCATGTCGCGCAGAAGGGGAGCCTCGTCGCGCCCGATCGCCTTCGCTTCGACTTCTCGCAGCCGGTCGCGATGACGCCCGCCGACATCGCGCAGGTCGAGGCCGACGTGAACGCGCAGGTCCGCGGCAACGGCGCGGTCACCACGCTGCTGATGACCCCCGACGACGCGATCGCGATGGGCGCGATGGCGCTGTTCGGCGAGAAATATGGTGACGAGGTCCGCGTCGTATCGATGGGATCGACCGACGAGGGCACCTATTCGATCGAGCTGTGCGGCGGCACGCACGTCACCGCGCTTGGCGATATCGGGCTGTTCAAGGTCGTCGGCGAGGGTGCGGTGTCTAGCGGCGTGCGTCGCGTCGAGGCGCTGACCGGCGAGGCTGCGCGCGCCTATCTGACCGGGCGCGACGATCGCCTGCGCGAGGCGGCGGCGGCGTTGAAATCGACCCCCGACGAAGTGCCCGCGCGCGTCGCGGCGCTGATCGAGGATCGCCGGCGTCTCGAGCGCGAGCTCGCCGATGCGAAGAAGGCACTGGCGCTCGGTGGCGGCGGCGGCGGTGAGGCGGCGGGCCCCGAAGAGGTCGGCGGCGTGGCGTTCATCGGCCAGGTGCTGAACGATTTCGAGCCGAAGGGCCTGCGCGGCGCGGTCGACGAGGCCAAGCAGCGGCTGGGGTCGGGGATCGCGATGCTCGTCGCCATCAACGATGGTCGCGCTTCGGTCGCGGTCGGCGTGACCGCGGATCTGGTCGGCACCCGCAACGCGGTCGACCTGCTGAAGATCGCGGTCGCGACGCTCGGCGGGCAGGGCGGTGGCGGCCGTCCCGACATGGCGCAGGGCGGCGGTCCCGATGGCGCCAAGGCGGCGGACGCGGTGGCCGCGGTGCGGGCCGCGCTGGCGGGCTGAGGGGCTGAGGGGCTGAGGGGCTTACCGGTTTACCGGCTCCCTTCTCCGTGCCGTTCCCCCGCGGACGCGGGGGCCCAGCTAAGTACCGATAGCCCCCGCTATCCTGGGCCCCCGCCTTCGCGGGGGAGCAGTGAGGGTGAATGCCGGCACCAGCATCACCACCACCCCGGCGACGGCCGGGGCCCAGGTGGGAAGGCCGACGTAACGGAGGATCGTCCGCCGTTACTGCTGTCCCCCAACTGGGCCCCGGCCTCCGCCGGGGTGGGGCCTGGGTGATGGAGGCGTCGTAAGTGAACGCGGTTCACGCTGCCCGCGCACCTTCGCCAGTATCGCTCGCAACAACTGGCTGTTCCCCCGCGGACGCGGGGGCCCAGCTAAGTACTGATAGCGCCCGGTACCCTGGGCCCCCGCCTTCGCGGGGGAACGGTGAGGGTAAATGGTGGCACCATCATCAGCACCACCCCGGCGAAGGCCGGGGCCCAATTGGCAAGGCCAGCGTAGCGGAGGGCCGTGCGTCGTTACTGCCGTCCCCCAATTGGGCCCCGGCCTTCGCCGGGGTGGGGCTTTCAGTGCGGTAGTGGCGTCATCACCGACCAAGCATCACGCCGCCCCGCGCACTTTCGTCAGCGTCGTGCCCGCGGTAATCGCTTCGATGTCTGTCACCAGATGCAGCAACCGCACTCCGCCGCGCGCCATCGCGCGGTCGAGCGCAGCGACGAAATCGCCCGTCTGCGTCACCGTCTCCGCCCAGCACCCATAAGCGCGCCCGAGCGCCGCGAAGTCCGGATTGCGCAGCGCCGTCCCTGACACCCGCCCCGGATACTCCCGCTCCTGATGCATCCGGATCGTGCCGTAGCCACCATTGTCGACGATCAGCACCAGCATGTCCGCGCCGTGCGCAACCGCGGTCGCCAGCTCCTGTCCGTTCATTAGGAAACAGCCATCACCCGCCAGCGCGACGACCGTCCGCTCGGGATGCCGCAGCGATGCGGCGACCGCCGCCGGGACGCCATACCCCATCGCCCCGGCGGTCGGCGCGAGCTGCGTCCCCGGTCCGGCATAGGCCCAGTAGCGATGCCACCAGCCCGAATAATTCCCCGCGCCGTTGCAGATGATCGCATCGGCGGGCAGCCGCTCGCGCATCGCGGTCACGCACGGCCCCAGGTCCATCGCGAGATCGCGCGGGCGCGGCGTCGACCAGTCGAGCCACTCGGCATGCGCCTCCTGCCCGGCGGTCCGCGGCGGCAGGTCGACCGCGAGCAACGCCTCGGCGAACTCCGCCATGCCTGCACATACGGCAACGTCTGCGCGGTAGGCGCGGTTCAGCTCGTCCGGATCGGGATGGACGTGGATCAGCCGCTGCCCCGGGTGATCGGGCGTGACCAGCGAATAGCCATCGGTCGTCGCCTCGCCCAGCCGCGGACCGACGACGAGCAGCAGATCCGCCGCCTTCACCCGATCGACCAGCCTGGGATTGGGGCCATAGCCCAGATTGCCCGCCCAGACGGGGCAATCGTTCGGGATCGAATCCTGCCGCCGGAACGCTGCGGCGACCGGAATGCCGTTGCGATCCGCCCAGGTCGAAAACGCGCCCGACGCGGCGACGTCCCAGCCTGCACCACCGACGATCGCGACGGGCCGCTCGGCGGTGGTCATCAGGTCGGCGAGCAGGTCCATCGTATCGGTGTCGCAGCCTTGCGCGACGCGCTCGACGCGCGGCCGATCCACCGCGTCCACCACGTCGAGCAGCATGTCCTCGGGGAGCGCGAGCACCACCGGCCCCGGCCGCCCCGACAGCGCGGTCGCATAGGCGCGCGCGACATATTCGGGGATGCGGCGCGCATCGTCGATCCGCGCTGACCATTTCGCGACGGCCCCGAACATCGCCTGGAAATCGATCTCCTGGAACGCCTCGCGGTCGCGCGTGCCGCGGTCGATATCGCCGACGAACAGGATCATCGGCTGCGAATCCTGCATCGCGACATGCACGCCGATCGACGCATTGGTCGCACCCGGCCCGCGCGTCACGAACGCGACGCCGGGCCGGTGCGTCAGCGTGCCATCCGCGCACGCCATGAACGCGACGCCGCCCTCCTGCCGGCACACCACCGTCTCGATCGCAGGCGTATCGTGGAGCGCATCGAGGACCGCGAGAAAGCTCTCGCCCGGCACGGTGAAGATCCGGTCGCACCCTTGCGCGACGAGTTGATCAACGAGGATGCGGCCGCCGGTACGCTTGGTCATAACAATCTCCTGCTCGCACCCTAACCGCGCGATCCGCGCGAAGTCGAGGCGTTGCCGTCGCCCGCCTCGCGCTTTATGCGATGGCAAAGACCAGAGGAGGATGCATGGCGAACAAGCGCTACACCGATGCGGCAACGGCACTTGAAGGCGTGCTCTTCGACGGCATGACGATCTGTGCGGGCGGGTTCGGGTTGTGCGGCATCCCCGAGCGGCTGATCGACGCGATCGAGGCGTCGGGGGTCAAGGATCTGACGATCGCCAGCAACAATGCCGGGATCGACGGGCAGGGGCTCGGCAAGCTGCTCCGCTCGCGCCAGGTGAAGAAGATGATCTCGTCCTATGTCGGGGAGAACAAGGAGTTCGAGCGGCAATATCTGAGCGGCGAGCTCGAGGTCGAGTTCTGTCCGCAGGGGACGCTCGCCGAGCGCTGCCGCGCGGGCGGCGCGGGCATCCCCGGCTTTTATACCAAGACCGGCGTCGGCACGTTGGTGGCGGAGGGCAAGGAGGTGAAGAATTTCGACGGGCAGGACTATATCCTCGAACGCGGCATCCGCGCGGACCTGAGCATCATCAAGGGCTGGAAGGCGGACGAGAGCGGTAACCTGATCTTCCGCAAGACTGCGCGCAACTTCAACCAGCCGATGGCGACTGCGGGCAAGATCTGCGTCGCCGAGGTCGAAGAGATCGTCCCTGTCGGCAGCCTCGATCCCGACACGATCCATCTGCCGGGAATCTACGTGAAGCGGATGATCGTCGGTGCGCCCTACGACAAGAAGATCGAATTCCGCACTGTCCGCGAGCGGGTCTCGGCGTGACATCGGCGCCGTTCTCCCGCGCCCGCGGGAGCGCAGGGCCGCGGGCGTTCCAGCGGATAGCTTGGGCCCCCGCGTTCGCAGGGGCACTCGCCCTGCAAGGGTGCGTCAGCGTGTCCGCGCCGACCTCGATCGCGCCTGCACCGACCGCAGCCGTGCCCGTCACCGTCGACGGTGTCCCCGCGGGGATGCAGTATCTTTATGCCTCGGGCGAGGCTGCCGCGGTCAGCATCCAGGCGTGGAACGCGCTCGTCGGCTATGTCCGTGCGCAGCGCTCGCCGGTGTCGGTCGTGCTCGCGCCGAGCGCGACGCTTGCCGCGCCGAGCTGGACCGCGTGCGGCGGCAAGCCGAAAGCCGCGGTGTTCGACGTCGACGAAACGGTCCTGCTCAACCTCGGCTTCGAATATGACGCGGCATCCGGCCAGCCCTGGTCCGATAGCCGCTGGCAGGCGTGGGAGCGCACCGGTATCAAGCAGGTCGCGCCCGTCCCCGGCGCGCGTGCGGCGCTGACGCAGCTCCGCGCGATGGGCGTCACGGTCGTGTTCAACTCCAACCGTTCCGCCGCCAACGCCGCGCAGACGCAGGCGGCGATCGACGCCGCCGGCCTTGGCCCCGCGCGCCACGGCGAAACGCTGTTCCTCGCCGGCGACGACGCGATGGGGTCGAAGAAGGATGGCCGCCGCGCGACGATCGCCGCGAAATACTGCGTCGTCGCGATGGGCGGCGATCAGCTCGGCGATTTCAGCGATCTGTTCAACGTAGGGCAGACTCCCGCGGCGCGTCGTGCCGTCGTCCAGTCGCCCGCGCTCGCCGCGAAATGGGGGGCGGGGTGGTTCGTGCTGCCCAACCCCGTCTACGGCACCGCGCTGAAAGGCACGCGCGACGAGGTCTTTCCGCCCGCGATCCACTGGGCGCCGACACAGGGAGTCCAGTGATGACCGACCATCCCAATGCGATCAAGCTCGACGCAGGCGCCGCGCTGACCGGCGAATCGCTCGAGGTGGCGCGGATCTGGATCACCAACAATGCGGGCAGCAACGTGCTGATCGATGCGGGGGTGCTCGAGAATCCGACGGTGTTCGGCTATCTTCTCGCCGACACGATCCGCCACGCCGCGCGCGCCTATGCGGCCACCTGGGACATCGCCGAGGACGCCGCGTTGCAGGCGATCGTCGACGGCGTCAGCGCGGAGCTGCGCGACCAGGTCACGACCATTACTACCATCCAGGAAGGAACGCTCAACTGATGCCGTGGGATCGCAACCAGATGGCCGCGCGTGCCGCCAAGGAACTGAAGGACGGCTATTACGTCAATCTCGGCATCGGCATCCCGACGCTTGTCGCGAACAACATCCCCGACGGCATGACCGTCACGCTCCAGTCGGAAAACGGGATGCTCGGGATCGGCCCGTTCCCGTTCGCGGGTGAGGAGGATGCCGACCTGATCAATGCGGGCAAGCAGACGATCAGCGAACTGCCCTCGTCGGTATATTTCAGCTCGTCGGACAGCTTCGCGATGATCCGCGGCGGGCATATCGACCTGACCGTGCTCGGCGCGATGGAGGTCAGCGAAGACGGCGACATCGCCAACTGGATGATCCCGGGCAAGATGATCAAGGGCATGGGCGGCGCGATGGATCTCGTCGCGGGCGTCAAGCAGATCATCGTCGTGATGGATCACACCGCCAAGGATGGCACGCCGAAGTTCATCCCGACCTGTTCGCTGCCGCTGACGGGCAAGAACGTCGTCGACATGATCGTCACCGATCTGGCGGTGTTCCAGCGCGCCGACCATGGGTCGCCGTTCAAGCTGATGGAACTCGCGCCGGGCGTCACTGCGGATGAGGTCGCGGCGAAGACGACGGCGCGCTACACCGCCTGATGAAACGCGCCGCCATCGTCCTGGCGCTGATCGTCATCCTGATCGCGGGTGCGGCGTTCAGCGCGGGTCCCGGCACGCTCAGCGTGCTGGACGGCGTGATGGGCGGCGGGCGCGGGACCGCGCGGGTGCGCGAGGGGGTGCCGTTCGGCACGCACGGCCAGAAGCTCGACGTGTGGCGGCCGTCGGGGGGCGTCAAGACGGGGCTGCCGGTGCTCGTCTTCTGGTATGGCGGCGGGTGGGTGCACGGATCGCGCAGCGACTATGCCTTTGCTGCGCGCGCCTATGCGAAGGCGGGCTACGTCGTCGTGATGCCCGACTACCGCAAGGTCCCCGACGTGCGCTTCCCCGCCTTCCTCCAGGACGGTGCCGAGGCGATAAAGTGGACGCGCGACCATATCGCGCAGTCCGGCGGCGACCCGAACCGGATCGCGGTCGCGGGCCATTCCGCGGGAGCGTACACGGTCGCGATGCTGACGCTCGACGAGCGCTGGCTGAGGGCGGAGGGTGTCGACCCGCACATCATCAAGGCCGCGGTCGGGCTGTGCGGGCCGTATGATTTCTACCCCTTCACCGCCAAGCGCGCGATCGATGCGATGCAGGGCGCGGCGGACCCGGTGATGACCCAGCCGATCCACTTTGCGCGGGCGCATGCGCCGCCGATGCTGCTGGTGAGCGCGGGCGACGACACGCAGGTGAAGCCGCACAACGCGATCAACCTCGCCGCGCGGCTGAAGACGCTCGGCGCACCGGTGACGCATGTCGATTATCCCGGCCTGAGCCATGAAAACGTCGCGATGGCACTCTCGAAGCCGTTCCGGGGCAAGGCGCCGGTGCTGGCCGACAGCGTGGCCTTCCTGAAGCGGGCGATGCCCTAGACGGGCCCCTGCCGGCCGTGACGGGGACGGCAGCAGCGAGGATGACGGCGGACGAGCAGGAACACCGCCACCCTCGTTGACAGGACGGAGCCATGCCGCCCCGACCTTGGCCCGCCGCCGGATTTTTTTGTCCGGCGGCGGCCTTAGCGGCTTACCAGATGCGGACGCGGTCCGCAGGCGCGAGATACTGCGCATCGCCGGGCTTCACGTCGAACGCCTTGTACCAGGCATCGACGTTGCGCAGCGGGTTGATCGCGCGGATCTGCCCTGGCGAATGCGGGTCGCTGACGAGCTGCTGGCGCAAGGCCTCGGTGCGGAACAGCGTGCGCCAGACCTGACCCCAGCCGAGGAAGAAGCGCTGGTCGCCGCTATAGCCGTCGAGCACCGGCGCGGGCTTGCCACCAAGCGAGGTGTGATAGGCGTCGAGCGAGATCAGCACGCCGCCCAGATCGCCGATATTCTCGCCCATCGACGCGCGACCGTTGATCTTCACGCCGGGCAAGCCCTCGAACGTATAGGCTTCATACTGCGCGCCGAGTTTGACCGCCTGTGCCTCGAACTTGGCGGCATCCTGTGCGGTCCACCAGTCGCGCAGCACGCCCTTGCCGTCCGACTTGCGTCCCTGATCGTCGAAGCCGTGGCTGATCTCGTGACCGATCACGCCGCCGATGCCGCCGTAATTGACCGCCGGATCGGCGTCGGGATCGAAGAAGGGCGGCTGCAGGATCGCCGCGGGGAAGACGATCTCGTTCTTCACCGAGTTGTAATAGGCGTTCACGGTCTGCGGGGTCATGCCCCACTCGGCCTTGTCGACCGGACCGCCCATGCGGTTGCGGCGATAGTCCCATTCGAACCGGCTCGCGCGTTCGACATTGCCGATCAGGTCGCCGGGGACGATGCGCAGCGCGGTATAGTCGCGCCATTTGTCGGGATAGCCGACCTTGACGCTGAAATTGGCGAGCTTGGCCTGCGCCTCCTGCTTGGTCGCGGCGCCCATCCAGGGAAGTCCGTCGATCCGGCCGCGCAGCGCGATCCGCAGGTTGGCGACGAGGGCGTCCATCTTCGTCTTGGACGAGGGCGGGAAATAGAGCGCCACGTAATCGCGGCCGATCGCCTCGCCCAGCGCGCGCTCGGTGACGCCGATCCCGCGCTTCCAGCGATCGCGCTGCTGCGGCTGGCCGTTGAGGAATTTCGATCGGAAATCGAAATTGGCGTCGACGAACCGCTTCGACAGCATCGGCGCGATGTCGTCGGTGATGCGGAACGCCTGCCAGGCCTTGAGCGTGTCGAGGTCGGTGCTCGCAAACACCTCGGCGATCTTCGGGAAGGCGGTGTTCTGCGCGACGATCGCGCGGTCCGCCTTGGCGACGCCCGCCGCCGTCCAGAACTTCGCCCAGGGGAAGCCGGGGGCCTGCGCCTGCAACTGCGCCAGCGTCATCGGATTATAGGTCTTGTCGCGGTCGCGGCTTTCCGCGCGGGTCCAGTGCGCCTGCGCGATGCGCGTTTCCATCGCGACGATCTTGGTGGCGGCGTCGTCGGGATTGGCCCAGCCGGCCATCGTCAGCATCTGTGCGACATACTGGCGGTAGCGCGCGACCTGGGACGCGAACTTCGCATCGAGATACAGATCGCGGTCGCCCAGACCCAGCCCCGACTGGCGTAGGTAGAGCGCGTAGACATCGGGGCGCTTCGCATCATCGTTGACGCCAGGACCGAAGAAGCTCGCACCGAACCCGCCCATCGACTGGCCCATCAGCACGGCGACGTCATCCTTGGACGCGGCCGCCTTCACGGGCGCCAGCCGCTGGATGAGCGGCGCGGCATCGGCACGCTCGATCGCCGCCTCGTCCATGAAGCCCTGATACAGCGTCGCCACCTTGGCGCGGTCGGGGTTCGCGGCATCGGCGGGACGATAGCCCTCGACCAGCGTGCGCATCCGCGCCTCGGACAGGTCGCGCAGCACCGCGAAGGCGCCATAGGACGAGCGATCCGCCGGGATCTGCGTCTTCTTGACCCAGCTGCCGTTCACATAGTCGAACCAGTCGTTGCCGGGCTTCACGCTCTTGTCCATGCCGGCAAGGTCGAAGCCCCAGCTGCCATAGCGGGTGGCGGCGGAATCGGCGGCGGCGGGGGCAGAGGCGGCGTCCTGCGGCATGATCGATTCAATCGTGCAGGCATCGTCGATGCAGGCGTGCAGATCCTGTGCGGTGGCGGACGACGCGGCAATCGCGACGACAGAGGCAAATATGACGAACCTGGTCTTCAAAGGATGGTCTCCGCAATGGATCAGCGCGCACCGGACGGGGCGAGCCGTT
Organism: Sphingomonas sp. AC449; assembly: GCF_979253475.1. NCBI lineage: Bacteria > Pseudomonadati > Pseudomonadota > Alphaproteobacteria > Sphingomonadales > Sphingomonadaceae > Sphingomonas > Sphingomonas sp. AC449. The sequence goes on from NZ_CEEDCZ010000001.1 coordinate 177,021, forward strand.
GACGGGAAAGTGCAACAGCGCTGTCGTTTGTGCAATACGTCAGTCCTGACAGGGACTTGCCGGCATCGGGTGTCCCGCGGCGGCCGATTGTCCTATCGAGCGCGGCGAGACGATCGAAAGCAGATGGGGACGAGATGACATTTATCGCAGGGCCCGAGGATCACGTGGTCATCGTCGGCGGAGGGTTTTCGGGGACATTGCTGGCGATCAACCTGATGCGCCATGGCGGTCCGCGAGCAACCCTGATCGAGCGTCGCTCGCGCCAGCTCGCGCGCGGCGTCGCCTATAGTGCGGCGCATCCCAGCCACCTGCTCAACGTGCGCGCGGGGAACATGAGCGCGCTGCCCGACGATCCCGACCATTTCGTGCGCTGGCTCGAGACGCGCGGCGAGGGCGACCGCAAGACGTTCGTGCCGCGGACCACCTACGGGGCGTATCTCCGCGAGATGCTCGACGCGGCGGTCACGCGCTCGGAGGGACGGTTGTCGCTTGCCCAAGGCGAAGTCTGTTCGATCGATCTGGTCGCGCGCGGCGGCGTCTCGGTCGGAATGGCGGACGGAAGCCGGATCGCCGCCGACAGCGCGGTGCTCGCGCTGGGTAACCTGCCGCCGCATACGCCGCCGGGACTGATACCCGAGGACCTGACGCCCGGCCGCTACAGCGCGGATCCCTGGGCCTCCGATATCGGCGAGGGGCTCGGGCCTGACGACACGGTGGTGCTGGTCGGGACCGGGCTGACCGCGATCGATGCCGCGTTGCTGCTCGATGCGCGGGGCTTTGCGGGTCAGATTCTGGCCGTGTCGCGGCGGGGGCTGTCGCCGCGTCGGCATGTCGACGGCGCGCCACCCGCACGCGTGCTTGACAAACCGCAGGGGGATCTGTCGGCGATCGTCCGCCATATCCGCGAGCGGGCAGGGGCGGACGGCTGGCGCGCGGCGGTCGACGAGCTTCGACCGGTGACGCAGATGCTGTGGGCCGCTGCGCCGACGCCGCAGCGCGCGCGGTTCCTCCGGCATGCGCGGCCCTATTGGGACGTCCACCGCCACCGTCTCGCTCCCACCGTCGCCGACCGGGTCGACGCGCTGGTCGCGAGCGGCACGCTGCGCTTTGCCGCGGGCAAGATCGTGTCGGCGACGACGGCAGGGGAGGCCGTCGACCTGACGTGGCGGCCGCGCGGCGAGGATACGCCCATCGTCACGCGTGCGGCGCGGATCGTCAATTGTACCGGGCCGCAGGGCGATCTGCTGCGCTCCGACGAGCCGTTGATCCGGCATCTGATCGCGGATGGCGTGATCCGTCCCGATCCGCTGCGGCTCGGTGTCGATGTGGATGCACAATCGCGGGCGATCGGTCGCAACGGGGTCGTCGAGCAGCGGTTGCACTGCATCGGCCCGATGACGCGGGGAGGGCTGTGGGAGGTCGTCGCGGTGCCCGATATCCGTCAGCAGAGCTGGGACCTGGCGCGGCGGTTGTCGAACGCGCAGTGGGTCGGCGGCGAGGGACTGTAGGAACGGGGGCTCCAGCAGGGCCCGCCGCCAGCCGGTCGCATCCGGGCCTGCGCACGTGACGCAGGCCCGTCTTGCATCAGAACCTGAACGCGGCCGTCGCGCGCAGGCTGTGCCAGCGGAACTTCTCGTCGCTGCGCTTGAAGTCGGTGCCGGTGGTGTTGGGGGCCAGCACGAACGGGTTGTTCGCGACCAGGATCGGGCTGCCCGAGATGGCGGGACCTGCGGTCGTACGGACGCGGAAGTCGTCGTCCTTGTACTGATGGAACATATATTCCATCCCGATCGAGATGTTCTTCGTCAGCTTCTGCTCGATGCCGCCGCCGCCGAGGAAACCCCATTGCTGGCGCTTGCCCGACGCCGCAAAGGCATTGGCGGTGTTGGTGGTGAAGAACAGGCGGTCGATCTTGGCATAGCCCGCACCGAACGTGCCGTAGAACAGCGTGGTGTTGACCGCGTAGCCGGCGCGGCCGCGCACCGAGGCTTCCCAATCGATCTTGCGCGCCATCGTATAGCTGGCGGGCGTGCTCGAGAAGGCAGCCACGCTGTCGGTGATCTCGGACTTGCCGAATTCGCCGACGACGCCGACGACGATGTTGCCGCGCTGCGCATCCATGCCGACCCGGCCATAATAGGCCCAGCCGTCATCGTCGTTGCGGCAGCCAAAGGTCGGCACTGCCGTACGTGCGGAGCCATTGCAGAAGCCCGGCGAGAACGCGTTGGCGCCGCCGATCGTGCTGACCTGGTCGCCGAACGTCCCGTCGAGATTGCGGTCGAACTGGATCGACGAGCCGACATCGTTGCCCTGCACGTCATACCCGCCCGCAGCGCCGATGTAGATGCCCGAGAACGGACGCTCCTCGGTCGTTTCCTGCGCGGCGGCAGGCATGGCGAAGGCGCAGGACAGAGCGAGGCCTGCGCAGGAAAGAAGGTGCGAAGTCTTCATGGTGTGATCATCCCGAATTCGGGAGCCGCACAGGCCGACCAGGCATGCGCGGCTCGAGGAGTGGACCGCGCCCCGACGGGACGCGGGACGGGGTTACGCGTTGGCCGCGCTCGTCTTGATGTTGCCGTTGAGGCCTGCGGGGAAGAACCCGCCGGACGAGACGGATGCGCTGTTGAGGTACACGATATTGAGGACCTGCCCGGCGGAACGGCTGTAGACGATCCCGTTGGCGTCGGTCGGCACGATGTTCGAGACGTTGGCATCGATGCCGGTGATACCCTGATCGTCGTCCCCGATCACGCCGGTCGACGTGTTGTTGACGGTGCCGTCGAGGCTGTCGCGCGCGTTGCTGATCGCATTCGCGCCAGTGATGAGCGCAGGGACCGCGGCAACGGCGGCGGTGGTTGGTGTTGCCGGCGTACCCAGGCCGCGACGATAGAGCACTGTCCGGACCAGGCCGGCATGATAGGCCTCGGCGGCAAGGATGCCGGCAGCAGCCTCGAGATAGGTCTTGTTGGCGATCAGGACCGATGCGCCCTTGTATGCCGAAACGCCGACGTCTTCGAAGATGAAAGCGCCCAACAGGAAGTTGTTCTCGTTTTCGTAGGGATCGAAGACCTGGTTTGCGGTCACCAGACCGGCCGCACGCGCTGCTGCCGTGAACGACCCCGGCGATGCGACGGTGCCGGCCGAAATGTTGATCGCAGGCTGCGCGACCGCTGCAGTGCCCAGCGCGCTGCGGAGGAAGGCGACATGCGCTATCTCGTCGAGGGCGATCTCGCGCGCATATTCGCGAATGACCGCATCCCCGGTCCCGTTGGCGAACTCCGGAACCTGGCGGCCACCGGTCACTGCACCCTGCGTCCCGGTACCGGTCAGCAAACTTGCATTGAGACCAACACCGAACACGGCAAAGGCATAGAATTGCGCTTCGAGATATTCGAGCTGGAGTGCGAAGTTGAGGACGTCGGCGTCGTTGAGGGCCGGCGCGGGAGTCGGGGTCGGCGTGGGTCCGGGTGCGAGGTCGCTGTCGTCATTGCCGCATGCGGCGAGCAGCGATGCGCCGCCAACGGCAAGCGCGCCACCGCCGGCGAAGCGCAGGAAGCCGCGGCGTTCGTTGCGGCGGGTGGCGATCCTGTCGAAGATTTCGAGCTTTGTCTGGATGTCGGTCATGGGTCTATCCCCTTGAAAGTCGTAAGCGTGGCTTTTGGCGGATGCGTGTCGGATCAGGACGACGTGGTGCTGGTCCGGATCGTTCCGTTAAGGCCCGCGGGGAAGAAGCCGCCGGCCGATGCCGCGCTGCCGTTGAGATAGACGATGTTGAGCACCTGGCTCGTCGACCGGCTATAGGCGACGCCATTCGCGTCGAGCGGCACGATGTTCGACGCCTGCACCGCAGCCTGTGTCGTGGACAGGTTGGTGGGCGTCTGGCTCAGCGGCGAGATGCCCTGATCGAGATCGAGCGTCGCGCCGTCGAGCCGGTCACGGGCATTGGAAATGGCATCCGCCGAGGTGCGCAACGCGGGAACAGCAATGCCCTTCGCGTACAGCGTCGTGCGGACGATCGCCGAATGATAGGCCTCGACCGCGAGGATACCGGCTGCGGCCTCGAGATAGGTCTTGCTGGTCAGCAGCGGTGCAGCGCCCTTGTACGCGGAAACGCCGACATCCTCGAAGATGAAGGCGCCGAGCAGGAAGTTCTCAGGCGAAGAATAGGGGTTAAACGCCGTACCGGCAGGGACGAGACCGGCTGCCTGGGCGGCGACCGAGAAGGCACTGGTCGGCGAAACGCTGACGTCGATCGCCGGCTGGGCGACGGCCGCGCTGCCGAGCGCAGTGCGCAGGAAGCGGACATGCGCGATCTCATCCTGCGCGATCTCGCGCGCATATTCAGCGACGCGCGGATCGAAGTTGAAATTGACTTGCGTGCCGCCGCGAACCGCACCCTGCGTGCCGGTGCCGGTCAGCAGCGAATTGTCGAGTCCCGTGCCATAGGCTGCGTAGGAGTAGAACTGCGCCTCGAGATATTCGAGGTTGAGCGCGAAGTTCAGGACATCGGCGTCGGTGACCGACTGGGCGGCGGCGGCGGTCGACAGCGTCATCGCGGTCGCACCGGCGGCGGTCATCGCAGCAGCACCGACGACGCTCTTGAAGAACTCCCGCCGATCGTTGCGCCGTTCGACACGGGCATCGAGGGCATCGATCAGATGGTTTGATTCGGTCATTGGCTTCATCTCCCTGAACCAGGCACGTCGGCACATGGCCAGCGCGTGGGTCGCCTTCGCTGGGCGCTCTCACGTGCTCGACGACCCAGAAACGGGATCAGGGAGATAAAGTTGCAACTAAATGATAAGACAGGGCAAATTATCGAATTATACTAATCCCCAGCAGTATTTCGGTGCGCTTAGTTTTACGCGTCGGACGACTTGTCCATCGTGCGGGTGTCGAAGTCGGCGGCATCGTGACGTTCATGCAACTGGCTGGCTGGATCACCCATGACGCGGTTGACCATCCGCCCGCGGCGTACCGCCGGTCGTGCAGCGATCGCTGCCGCCCAGCGCTGAACGTTGGGATAGTCCTGGACCTGAAGGAACTCGCCGGCGTCGTAGAGTTCGCCCTGCGCGAGGACACCGTACCACGGCCAGGCCGCCATGTCGGCGATCGTGTACGCATCGCCGGCGAGATAGTCGTTGTCGGCGAGGCGGCGGTTCAGGACGTCGAGCTGGCGCTTGGCCTCCATCGCGAACCGGTCGATCGCATATTCGATCTTGACGGGTGCATAGGCGTAGAAATGCCCGAAGCCGCCGCCGATGAACGGCCCGCTGCCCACTTGCCAGAACAGCCACGAAAGACAGGTCGCGCGCGCTGCGGGCTCGGTCGGCAGGAACGCGCCGAACTTTTCAGCAAGATGCATCAGGATCGCGCCGGACTCGAAGATCGGGATCGGCGTCGCATGGCTGCGATCCATCAGCGCAGGGATCTTCGAGTTGGGATTGATGTCGACGAAGTCGCTGCCGAACTGGTCGCCCTCGTTGATCCGGATCAGCCAGGCATCATATTCTGCCCCGGCATGGCCGAGCGCGAGCAGCTCCTCGAGCATGATCGTCACCTTCACGCCATTGGGTGTGCCGAGCGAATAGAGCTGGAGCGGGTGGCGTCCGACGGGAAGCGCCCTGTCATGCGTCGCGCCCGCAATGGGACGGTTGATTGCGGCGAACCGACCGCCATTTTCGCGGTTCCACGTCCAGATCGCCGGGGGGGTGTAGGATGAGGCGTCGGTCATGACGATGCTCCGTTGCTGAATAAGAAAAGGGAACGGCAGAGGTCCGTGTCGGTGCTGAACGCCCCAGCTCCAAGATCGCCGCGTTGCGTGGCGGACGGCCGCGGCAGGGGGGCAGGAATAGGCGACGCAGCGGCCGCTCACCATCATGCGCTGTCGTGATGCGTCCGTCGTGCGTGGGAATCCTCCGGGCAGCCTGCGTACCGATGACGCGGCATATCCCGTTACGTCTCGCCAGCGCCGCGTTCACCATGAGTGCGTTCCGGTCGGCTTGAAAGGCGGCCCCGCACCTCGTGTCCGGCGTCCGATGATGACGGCTGTTCGGGGCAAGCTCTTTATAATACAAGGTTTACGAGGGACGAAGCACGACGCGGCACTATAGCTGAAGAATTTCACGGATGATCTTTAACATTAACTCTATTCTTGGTATTGGTAAGAATATCTTAGTGAATAGTCTGTTCATGTTGTAATATTCGCAAGGTATTTGTTAAATAATTTGGTGTAAACCATGGTGGCGCTAAGTCCGGGGTGGTGGTTCGCGTTGCCGAGGGGGTTTCGGGCAAATGCGAGCGTCGGGGGTCGTCGGGGCAGGGGTGGCAAATGAACATTGATCAAGTCGTAGGCGGAACATGTGTCGCTGGGGTGCCGGCAAGCGCCTTCGCCATGCCGCCCGGCATGCGGATGCGGTACGATCCGCCGCACGCCTCGCTGTCCGACTATCTGACGGGCTATGCGATCTACGCGGCCGAAAGCCGGGCGCCGATGGTCAACTGGTACCTGCCGGCGCCGGCGATGATTTCGGTGCTTGTGGATGCCGGGCCGGTCTCGGTCGCGATCGGCAACCACCGGTTCGGCCCGCTGGACCGCGTCAGCCTCTACGGCCCGACGAGCCGTGCGTTCCAGACGGTGACGCATGGCGGCATCGCGGTCGGCATTGGCGTCAGCGCGCTGGGCTGGTCGCGGCTCACGTCGCGGCTCGCGGGGGATTTCCGCAACAAGATCGTGCCGCTAGACACCGTGGTCGGCGGCGTCGTCGCGCGTCGGCTGACCGAGGGGCTGGACGCCTTGTCCGACGACGCGATGATCAAGCCGTTGCTCGATTCGATCTTCGAACCGCTGTTCCTGCGCCGCCATCCGCACGAGGACCTGATCCGTGCGTTCACGACATTGGCGGTCACCGACGGCGTCATCGAAATGCACGACGTCGCCGAACGGCTCGGGATCGAGACGCACGCGTTGCGGCGGCTTGCGACGCGGCATTTCGGTATGTTGCCAAAGATGTTGCTCCGCCGGGCGCGGTTTCTTCGATCGTTCATCAAGCTGATCCAGCCCGATGGCCGGATCGACTATTCGGCGATCGACAGCAGTTACTTCGACGCCTCGCATTTCCTTCGCGACGCCTCGACCTTCCTTGGAACGACGCCGCGGCGGTTCCTCGCGTCGGAAACGGTGTTTCTCAAGGCGAGCCTGCGGGCGCGCGCCGCGGTCATCGGGACGCCGACGCAGGCGCTGCACGTCGCGCCGACGGCGCCGTCGCCAATGGTGATCCGGCCGGGTCGCGGCAGTCCGGGGTTCCAGGACGAATTGCCGGGCTGACCGCCGGACGTTTGCACAGGCGGTGGGCGAAACGCGCGTCGTCGTCAGGAACGATCGATGCAGCCCTGGCGGGGGCGGCGCACGGTCTGCGAAGGGGAAGGCAAAACATGGGGCAATGGCGCAACGTCGCTGAACGCGTTCCAGGATACCGGATGGCGCTCGCGCTGCGTGATCTGACGCGGCCGGGCGACCGGCGCGCGGCTGCGCTGTTGCGCCTGCGACGACCCGCCGGGCTCTTCCAGCCGTTCGGCACGACCGGGGTCGATCGCTATCCGGCGATCTTCGGCCGGCTGCGCGAGGCGTTGCAGCCGCACCCCGCCATCCACGGCGACGTCCCGCTCCGTCTGTTGTCGTTCGGATGCTCGACGGGCGAGGAGGTGTTCACGCTGCGCACGTATTTTCCGACCGCCACGATCACGGGAATCGACATCAGCGCGCCGCGTATCGCGGTGGCGCGGCGCGAGGTGCCGGCCCGCCAGCAAAAGACGACGCGCTTCGTCGTGGCAGCATCGGCCGCGGGCGAATTGCCGGACAGCTATGATGCCGTTCTCGCGATGGCGGTTTTCCGTCACGGCGACCTCGCCGATGGACCCGCGCGAATAGGCGCCGGCCTGTCGTTCGATCGGTTCGAAGCCGCCGTCTCGCAGCTTGCCGTGCGGGTAAGGCCGGGGGGATATTTCGCGATCCGACACGCCAATTTCCGCTTCGCCGACACCGCGATCGCGGATGGCTTCGACGCGATCATGTGGGACGAGTCGATCACCCCGCATTACGATCGCTCGGGCCTCAGACTCCGGCACGTGGCGACCGAGCCGTGTCTTTTCCGAAGACGGTACGATCCCGACATCGCATCCCGTCCTGACGATCCCGTCGTCGGATGAGAGCGGGCGATGCGCGATCCTTTGCTGCGGACTTTTTCGGGTTCGCGCCTCGCCGCGTGATGCTTGCCACGATCATCGTGGGCATGGGGGCGCTGGTCGAAGGGCTGGGGATCATGCTGCTCGTACCGCTGTTCGCGGCGGTCACCGGCCCCGATGGCGACCGGATCGCGCAGCTTGCCACCTGGCTTTTCGACCGCGTCGGACTGTCCGGGCGCAGCGACCGGCTCGCCGTCATCATGATGCTGTTCGGCGTGCTGATGATCATCCGGACCGCACTGCTCGCCCGGCGGCAGGTCCTGCTTGCTCAGCTCGAGCTCGATTACCTCGCCCGGATACAGCAGCGGCTCGTGACGCGGCTGGCGGGGGCGCGGTGGGAGCGCGTCGCGCGGCTGCGTCATGCGCGCGTCGTGCAGGCGCTTGGCAGCGACGTCGCGCGCGTCGGGGAGGCCGCGTTGGGATTGCTGCAGTCGCTCGTCGCATGCGCGATGCTCGTCGTGCAGGTCGCGCTCGCGATGTGGCTCAGCCCGGGATTGACGATCGTCGCGCTGCTGCTGTTCACGCTGGCGGGGGCGATGACTCGCAAGTTGCTTCATGCCGCACGCGCGATGGGGGATGCGGTGACGGGTCTGCACCTTCGCCTGCTCGACAACACCGGGCAGTTCCTCGGATCGCTCAAGCTGTCCGCCAGCCAGAATCTCCAGCACGCGTTCGTCGCCGACTTCACCAGGGCGCTCGATCAGTCGAACGCGCGCGAGCTGGCATTCGTCGACGACCAGAACGCGATGCGCATGCGGCTGACGGTGTTGGCGGCATTGGTCGGCGGCGTGACGGCGTATGTCGGGTTCGCCTGGCTCGCGGTCGCGCCGACGAGCGTTGTCGTGCTGCTCCTGATCCTGTCGAGGATGGGCGGTCCGCTGGGTCTGCTGCAATCGCAGTCGGTGAGCTTCGTCCGCGCGCTGCCCGCGTATCGCAACCTTCGCGCGCTGGAAAAGGATCTGGGTGGTCGCATGCGTCCGGAAGGCGGCAGGCCGCGGGCGGTGGTCGCGCGGGGCGACGTGCCCGATGGCGATATCCTGTTCGACGACGTGGTCTATCGGCATGGCAGCGCATCGGCGCAGGGCTGGTCTGGCGGCGTCGACGGGCTTTCGCTGACGCTGAAACGCGGCGCGATGACGGGCGTGGCGGGTGCATCGGGCGCGGGCAAGACGACATTCGCCGATCTGCTGGTCGGTCTGTACCGGCCCGAGCGCGGCGTCATCTCCGTCGGCGGAACGATCGTCGATCTCGTTGCGATGACCGCCTGGCGCGACCGGCTCGCCTATGTCTCGCAGGATCCGTTCCTGCTCCACGACAGCGTCCGGGCGAACCTCGCCTGGGGGACGGGGGCGGATGCGGCGGCGATGCACGCCGCGCTCGCTATCGCAGGCGCCGACGCTCTCGTCGCACGGCTCGCGCAGGGGCTGGATACGCTGGTCGGAGAGCGCGGGGCATTGCTGTCCGGCGGCGAGCGGCAGCGGCTGGCGATCGCGCGTGCCGTGTTGCGGGATCCGGCGCTGCTGATCCTCGACGAGGCGACCAACGCGATCGATGTCGCAGCCGAGACGGCGCTGCTCGCCAGGCTGCGCAGCGCACGTCCCGCCCTCACGATCGTCTCGATCGCGCATCGATCCGAGACACTCGCGCACTGCGACCATGTCCACGTGCTGTCGCACGGGCGCGTGATCGCAAGCGGGAGTTACGCGATCGTCGCGCCGTATCTCGGGGACGACGGCTTCACGCCGGATCGAGCGTCCCGCCTGCGTGCCGGTGCAGACACGGCATGACCGAGCATTATTTCTACCGCGGCTTCGGCCTGTCGTTCGCCAGCGCGATCCCGATGCCGTCGATCGGTCCGACGCAGCGCGTATCGGGCCAGCACATCGACGTCACGGTGGATCTGGGGCGCGTGCACTTGCCCGATGGCGCCGTGACGATGGGCGATCTGACGATCGCGGTATCGGGTGATGCGGTGCTGGTCGCGATCGAGGAGGTCGGGCGGTTTTCGGTCGTGGGCGGCCGACGCATCGTCGTCGACCGCGATCACGGCGTGGCCGACGACGAATTGCTGCTGTTCCTGCTCGGCAGCGTCTTCGGGATCATCCTGTATCAGCGTGGCTATATCCCGTTTCATTGCAATGCCGTCGAGATGAACGGCCGCGCCATCCTGTTCTGCGGCGACTCGGGGGCGGGGAAATCGACGCTCGCCGCGTTTCTCGAAATGCGCGGCCACCGGCTGCTGACCGATGACGTGTGTCCGGTGATGCTGCGGGGGCCGACGGGGGCGATCACCGCGTCGCCGGGGCTGGCGCGGCTGAAACTGTGGGGCGAATCGCTCGAGCTGCTGGGGCGCGAGCGCGCGGGGCTGCGGCAACTCCCCTGGCAGGTCGACAAATATGAAATGCCGCTGGCCGACGACCGCGTGACCGGCGATCTCCCGGTCGGGGCGGTGTATCACCTGCGTGACGACAGCGACGGGCGGGTTCACGGCATCCACCGGCTCGCCGGTCTCGACGCGGTCAACGCCGTCACCGCGAACATCTACCGGCGGCGTATCGGCGATCTGATGGGGCTGGGCGCGATCTATCTATCGGGTGCTGTCCGGATCGCCCGCGACATCCCGATCTATTCGGTGAACCGCAAATGGGGGCTGTCGCACTTCGAGGCGGAAGCACTCGCTGCGGAGCGGCACATGGGGTCTTCGAGCTTCCTGTAAGGGGAGGGGGGGGCGGCGTTGCTAGAGACAAGCCTCATCCACGCGTTCAAGCGATTTCCGGATAACTAACGGATGATAGAAGAAAAGTTCTCAAGCAAATAATGCCGCGTCGCAATGGACTGTAAGGATGCAACACAGTCCTCAAGACTTGTTTACAAGATATTAACCATTGGTGGACTTTATAACTTCGTTGTCTTAGCCATTGCCTTGTGAGCGACCCGATGGTCGGGGGCAGGGAGACAGTCATGAACACCAATAGCGAGCGCCTGGTCTGGGAACGTCCGATGCTGTCGCGCATGGACGCGGCCGATGCGAAGAGCGGCAATTTGCACCACACCGATCAGTTCAACTTCAGACGCAACACTGGTTCCTGATCATTGTCGGGTCGATACAAGCCGGCCCGACAGAACTGACGGCGAAAAGCGCGGCTTGCGGGTCGCGCTTTTTTCGACGTGGTGACGGCGACGGTGACGGCGACGGTGACGGCGACGGTGACGGTGACGGTGACGGTGGCGTGATGACGGTGGCGTGGTGACAGTGGCGTGGTGACAGGGGCGTGTGGACGGCATGAACGAGTCCGTCCGAACAGCATTCGTGTGGGGCACCGGCCGCTGAGTGAAGGCCCGCCTGTCTGCGTCCAATCGGCGCGTTTCATCCCAGCGTGCGGGATAGCTGCTGACAACAGATCTCGGCTGCCGGCAATGTACGCTGGGTAGTGCTAGCGGGGGCGTGCTGGCTCCAACGTGGTACCCGTTATTCCGCAATCACGAGCAAGGCCCGACCTCGCCCGCGTCGGGTCGCACCGCAGTAGCGCCGGCGCGAAGTGCGTCGAAAACTGATCCTTCGGAGATTTGAGCTATCGTCCGGCCTGTGCGCCTTCGAGCCATCACGGGGGATATGCGCCTGGTTCCACTTCGTAATAATGGGGTTATGTCGTGGTGAATCAAGAAGATATTTCAGTGATTCGTAATGCAGCGGCAGTTACCGCGGAAATCGGTGGACAACTAGTGGCGCTGGATGTTCAAAAGGGGACGTGTTACGGATTAAACGGCGTTGCTACTCGAATCTGGAACATGATCGAGGCGCCGATGCGAGCTGCGGATATTTGCGATAGACTTTGCGAGGTATACGACGTTGATCGGGATGAGTGCCTTGCGCAGACGACCGGTCTTCTTGCGGAATTGCAGGCTGCGGGCTTGGCTCATCCCGCTTCCCGGACGTGATCGGCAGCGCCGCCGCGAGCGCCTGACAGGATTGCGGCGCGTACGTACGACGGGCCCGGCCGATCGCCGACGATGCGACTCCGCCGGCCCGCACCGCGCGTCTTCGATCCCAAGGAGGTGGTCGAAGGGGGCGGGCGTGCCGACCCCTCACGCGGTTGCAGGATGCCCGTGACCGCGCTGTACGGGCTTTGTCGGTGGGACGGCGGGATTGCGGATCGGGACCTGCCCCGAATGGCGGCCGCACTGCGGCGCTTCGGTCGATCCGGGTCGGATCACTGGACGGCGGGTTCGATCGCACTCGGCATCGCGCGTCACGCGCTGCTTCCCGAAGACGAGCATGTGCCCGAAATCCACCAGCGCGGACGGCGCTATGCGGTCGTTGCCGACGTGCATCTGAGCGAGCGGGAGTCGCTGGTCGCACAACTCGATCTCGACGCGGAGGCGGCCGCACTCATGTCCGATGCGGCGCTGGTCGCGGCGGCGGTCGAGCGTTGGGACGAGGCTGCGTTCGACCGGATCTACGGGGCGTTTGCCGTAGCTGCCTGGGACACGCATGAGCGCCGGCTGATACTCGCGCGGGATCCACTCGGCGCGCGTCCCTTATTCTATCACGCGACCGACGACCTGCTCGCCTTCGCGTCGATGCCTGAAGGGCTGACGGTCCTGCCGGCGGTCGACGCGGGCATGGATACGGACCAATATGTCCGGCTGCTGCGCGATCTGGCGCCCGAACGGGATCGGACGCCGTTGCGCGGCATATCGCGGGTCATGCCCGGACATCATGTGATCGTGCGGAAGGACGGGATCGACCGCGTCCGGTGGTGGAAACCGGACCTGACGCCGCTGATCCTCGCCGATCAGGACGATTATGCAGCTGCATTGACCCGGCATCTCGAAGAGGCGGTGAGGGCCTGTCTGCGCGGCGTTTCCGGCCGCGTCGGCGCGCAGCTGAGTTCGGGGTTCGACAGCAGCGCGGTGCTCGCGGTTGCGGCGTCGCAGCTCGCGCGGCGTACAAGCGAGGCCGGCCCCGTGCGGATAACCGCCTTCACTGCGGTGCCGCGATCGGACCGGCATACGCAGGTACTGGCCCATCACATCGCCGACGAGGGCGATCTCGCAGCGGAGGTCGCGGCAAGCCTGCCCAATGTCGATCATGTGCGTGTCAGCGTCGAACACGGTACGCTCGATACGCTTGGCCGGACCAGCGGCCTCTATCCATTGCCGATCCGCAACCTGTGCAACCTGACCTGGGTCGATGCGATTGCGGACGCGGCACGCGCGCGCGGACTGACCATCATGCTGCAGGGCGGGATGGGCAACATGACGTTGAGCGAACCGGGCGTTCTCGCGCTGCAGGAGCTGATCGCCGCCGGACGGTTTCCGACCTGGTTTAGGATCGCGCGCGGGCTGGTGCGCAACGGGTGGATGCAGTGGCGCGGCGTTTTGTGGAACAGCGTTGCCGGCAAGCTTCCGGAACGCGTCTGGCGGTTCATGGAGACACGCTCGGGCCGCGCGCCGATCGCCACGCGCCGCTTCACGCTGCTGCGTGATGCCGTCTACGACCATGCCGGGAGCACCGCGCGCGAGACCGCGACCGCGGATCCCTACACCGTCATCGACGTCGCCGAATCGGCGCAGCCGGTCGCCACGAGCGTCCAGAACCGGCTTGCGATCGCCTCGGCGGATATCGGCAGTCTGCACAAGGCGCAGCTCGGCGAGTGGGGGATCGATACGCGCGACCCCACCGGCGATCGGCGGCTGATGGAGTTTGCGCTGCGCGTGCCCGTCGAACGCCTCATCTGGGACGGCGAGCCGCGCGCGATCCTGCGCCGGGCGATGGCGGGGCGGTTGCCGGCGTCGATCGTCGACAACCGTCGCCGCGGGTTGCAAAGCGCCGACTGGCACGAAGGCCTGATCCAGTCGCGCAGCGCGCTGATCGACGAGATCGAACGGATCGAGATGTATGATCCGGTTGCCTCGCTGATCGATATCGACCGGCTGAAGGCGCTCGTCGCGGATATGCCCGATCTCGATTCGCCGCGCTGGCAGGAGGGCGATACCGAGGTCGATTATCGCCTGACGCTGCTGCGGACGGTGTCGATCGCGAGCCACATGCGTCGCGTGTCGCGAAGCAATGTCTGACCCTGGTCCCCCCGCCGCATCGGCGTCGCCGCTACACGATCGGTATCTGGCGAACCAGCTCCGGCATGGTCGCGCGCTGGCGGAGAAGCTTCACGCGCTGTCCGGGGCCGACGCGGTCGCGCTGGCAGAGGCGATCGTGCTCCTCGGTCTTGCCGCGCCGCTGATCCGCCTCGTCCCTTTTCGGACGATCGCCGCGGCTATGTCCACGCCGATAGGGTCGGCGCGACATGACGCGGCCATGATCGCGGCGACCGTCGAACGCGTCGCATGGGCGGTCGACCGATCGGCCAAGCGTGTGCCGACGCGCGCGCTGTGCTTCGAACGCGGGCTCGCGGCGCATCTGATGCTCCGCCGTCGCGGGATCGATTCGACGCTGGTTTACGGCGTGGCGCCGGGGGCCAGCGACGGCAGTGTCCTGCGCGCGCACGTCTGGGTCCATGTTGACTCCGTCGAGGTGACGGGCGGCGGTGACCTGACGGGCGGCGACGACCTGACGGGTTATGCACCGCTGGCGAGCTTTCCCTCGGGGCGTACGCACACCGGGCCGCTGCGTCCCCGCCCGCCGTTACCGGCCATTCATGAGCGGGACGCGTGACGCTCGGTATATCGCAGTCGCTCGCAGCCGCCAGTCTGCCCGACGTCGCGACCGTGCCGTTTGCCTTGGTCGCCGCCTGCAGTGCCTGGCCGCTGCACGGGCCCCAACTCGCGGCGATACGGGCGGCCGAGTCGGATGGTTCACCACTCGACTGGGAGCAGGTGCTGGCGCTGATCGAGCGGCACCGGATCGCAGGGCTGGTCCATCATGCGCTGACGGTTGCCGATATCGCGATCCCGGCGCCGTTTGGTGCGATCCTGCAGGCGCGCGCGACCGCAGACGGCGTTCATGAGCTAAAGCAGGTTCATCGCACGCTGGCCCTGTCGCGCGCCCTCGACGCCGCCGGAATTCGCCATTTCGTGCTGAAGGGCGTGACGAGCGCGATGATGGCGTTCGGCCGCTACGGCGTTCGCTACAGCGTGGATATCGATCTGCTCGTCGATCGGACCACGATCGACACCGCCGCGGAAACGATGCGCGCGCTGGGCTATGTCCGGGTCGATCCGCCCGAGCTGGCGACCGCAGCAGACGTTCGGGCGTGGATGGCGCATCACAAGGACGTCGTATTCGTCCACCCCGATGATGCGACGGTCGTCGAACTTCACTGGCGGCTCTTCCAGAATTCCTATCTGATGCCAAACACGGTGGAGGGGCCGCTGACGAGGCTGGCCCTGTTTCCCGGGGCGGACGTGCCGACGCTCCCCGAGGAAACGGCGTGGCTCTATATCTGTGCGCATGGTGGCGAGCATGGCTGGGCGCGGATGAAGTGGCTCGCCGATCTCGGGGCATTGCTGGCGCGGTCGAGTGGAGAGGCGCACCGGCTGTATGCACATGCCCATGCCGCGCGCCTGAAACGTCTGGTCGGTCCGGGCATCATACTGTGCGCGAAGCTTTACGGAACAGCGGTACCCGAGCGGCTCGAACGCGATTTCGCGCACGATCGAAGGATGCGCTGGATCACGAGCATCGCGTGGCAAAGCCTTGTCGGCGATGAAAGCGGTACCGAGCTCGAGGCGACCAAGCTGGGCGCGACGCGCAAGAATCTGGGGCATTATCTGATCTCGAACGATCCCCGCCACTGGTGGCGCGAATTCGTCTTCGATCTGCATGATCGGGGGCGCGGCGACAATGAGACCGCGGGACCGTCGCGCATGGCGCGCGTCATCGGACGCCTGGCCCGTCTGGCGCGCAAGGAGCCCTGATCATGACAGCCCCAAGCGATCGCGGATCGTCCGCGCCATCGAGGATGCAGCGGATGGGTTCGGGCCGATATGTCGGAGCCGCGCGATGAAGGTCGCGTTGCTCAACGTGAAATACAGCGCGAATCTGGGCGATGGCCTGTTGTCCGAATGCCTCGAAGGCGCGCTTGCGTCGGCATTGGGCCGGGTTGCCGGCGCGGGCGGGCCGATCGTCGTCGAGTCGATCGATCTCGCCGGGCGAACCGGCTTCAGCAGCGGAAGCGGGCTTCGCGGCACGGTGCTCAAGACGCTCGAGGGGATGCCCGACTGGGTGCGTCAGCCGATGATGTACGTCGTGCTGAAGACGCTCGTGCGGACACGGCTTCGCAAATTCTATGCGGACAGCCTGGCGGGCGTCGATGCGGTCGTGCTTGGCGGCGGCAATCTCCTCGCCGATTCGGACCTCAATTTCCCGATCAAGATCGAGGCGGCGCTCGCCGAAGCGACGCGGCGCGGGCTGCCGGTGGCGGTATTCGGTGTCGGCGTCACGCGAAACTGGACGCGTACCGGCACGCGGTTGTTCGCGCGCGCGTTCTCGCGGGCGAGACTGATCGACGTGACCGTGCGCGATACGCGGTCGCAGGCCGTGTGGAACGACCTGCTCGCAGGCCGGTCGATCCAGCCGGCGGGACTGGCCTGCGATCCGGGTCTGCTCGCAGCGTCGCGCTATGGCGACTGCGCGGCGAGCGATCGGACGAAGCCCGTCGGGTTCTGCATCACCGATCCGCTGTTGCTGCGCTATCACGGCGAAGCCTCGGTGATCGGCAGCGATCTGGCCGGCTGGTACGCCGACGCCATATCGGCGCTCGCGAACAGCGGACGCGACGTGGTGCTGTTCACCAACGGCAGCCCCGAGGATCGTGCGTTTCTCGACACGATCGCGCCCGCGCTCGTCGATCGCGGCAAAGGTCGCGTGCGCCGGGCCGAGGATTTCACCACCCCGGGAGATCTGGTGCGCTTCATCGGGGGGTGCTCGCTGGTCGTCGCACACCGCATGCACGCGTGCATCGCCGCCTATGCGCTCGGCATCCCGCCGGTCGGACTGGCATGGGACGTCAAGCTCGACAGCTTCTTCGCGCTCACCGAGCGGGGCGACTATATCGTGACCCCCGCGATCGTCCCTGCGGCGCGCATCGTCGCGTTGGCGGATCATGCGAGAGACGAACCGCTCGATCCGGTGATGCGGGTCACGCTCATCTCACGGGGGCGCGCGGACGTCGAGCGTCTGGCCGCGCTGCTCGTCGATGCTGCACGATGACGATCGACCGGATCGTCGTCATCAACGACATTTCCGCGCCGAAGGGCGGTGCGACTGCGCTCGCGCTGCTGTCCGCGCGGCAGTTTCGCGCACGGGGGCATGTGGTCACGTACCTGACGGGTGATGCGGGCGACAATGCCGGGCTCCGCGCGCTAGGGGTGGAGATCGCGGCGCTCGGGCACGGACGACTGCTCTCCCGATCGACGCTCGGCGCGCTGTCGACGGGGCTGTATAACCGTGCCGCCAGCGATCATGTCGCGGCGTGGATCGCCGCGAACGACACGCCCGGAACGATCTATCATGTTCATGGCTGGTCGCAGATCCTGTCGCCCGCGCTCTTCGCCGCGCTCCGCCCGGTAATCGACCGCGTGGTCCTGTCGGCGCACGACTTCTTTCTCGCCTGCCCGAATGGGAGCTTTGCATTCCTGCGGTCCGGGCGCGTCTGTCCGCACGTGCCGATGTCGGTCGGTTGCATCACCGCACGATGCGACCGGCGCAGCTATGCGCAGAAATTGTGGCGCGTCGGTCGCCAGGCGATTCTCAACCAGGTCTATGACCGGCACCATTCGCCCCCGATCCTGGCGATCCACGAGACGATGCGGCCATTCCTGATGCGCGCCGGCATTCCCGGGAGCGCGATCGAGACATTGCCCAACCCGGCCGCGCCATGGACGCGCGAGCGTAGTCCCGTGGAGCGGAACCGCGAAGTGCTGTTCGTCGGGAGGCTCGAGGAAACCAAGGGGCCGGACCTCGCGGCGGCGGCCTGCAGGGCGGCGGGCGTCCCGCTTCGGCTGATCGGCGACGGTGTCCTTCGCGCCGCTCTCGAACGTGACTATCCCGAGGTCATGATCATGGGCCACCAGCCGCCCGACGCGATCGCGCAGCATGCGCGGCAGGCGCGCCTGCTGGTCATGCCGAGCCGCTATCCGGAGCCCTACGGCCTGGTCGCGGCCGAAGCGCTCGGAAGTGGACTGCCCGTGATCGCAGCGGACACGGCGTTCCTGACCGCCGATATCGAGGCGGCGGGAGCGGGGCTGGGGATGGAGCCGCGCGACACTTGCGCATTTGCCTCTGCGATCCGGCTGATCGCCGAGGATGATCGACGCGCGCGGCGGATGAGCGAGGCGGCGGTCGGACTAGCCGGACGGATTGCGTTGTCGACCGATGCGTGGATCGATCGCCTGCTGCTTATCTATGGCCACCGATTGGCTGCAGTGCGGCGCCCAGCGGAACATCCGTCCGATGCGGCAGCAACAGCCTCTCGCCCCTCATCGGTGACGGTCGAGGGTCGGTCATGATCGGGCCGGTTGCGCGCGGACGCCGGCGCCCCGCGCCTGCAATCGGGCTCCAGCCATCATGCAGCGCGAGAGCGCGGAACCGCTGCGCCTTGAGCGGCACGACCACCGTCCCGAGCGTACCCATCGTGACCAGCCACCGTGCGAAGTCGACCGGCGTTCCCTGGAGTGCGGACCCGAATTCCGTGCCGGTCAGCAACAGCACCGCGGTCATCGCAAGATCGCCACTTCGGATATTGGGAAACGCCAGAAGCAGCGTGATCGCCAACAGGTAACTGCCCGCGGCCGCACGGATCATGTCGGCCAAACCCTGCGCATAGACCAGCGCGATCCCAATCATGATCGGCGCGATCAGGAGCTGGGCGGCACGCTGGACATGGCGTGGCGTAATGAAACGCAGCGGGTGGAGACGAGACATATGCGCAGTGCATAGACATCGCGCCCTAAAAAACGATTAACCCTACCATATGGGTCATCGCGTACTTCCGGATCAGAAATATCGCTCGCCAACGCGAATCGTATCGCCGGGTAAAACCGGGACGGCGCTGCCACGGCCATTGACCGAACCTTCCTCGGCAGCGCGGGACCGTCGTATGAATAGTGTCGTCGTGTTGGCGCGGGTAGTAAAACCGCCGGCCGTGGCGACCGCCTGTTGTACGGTCATGCCGTTCATGAAGGGATATTGTCCGGGTCGTACCACCTCACCGAGGATATAATAGGGCCGGTAGTTCAGGACCTCGATACTGACCTTGGGATCATTGACGAGATCCCGCCCGAGTCGTGCCTGAAGCGCCGCTGACGCCGCTTCCAGCGTCAGGTTTCTGACGGGAACGAGCCCGACGAGCGGGAAGGCGATCGCACCGGACCCGGTCACGGTATATTCGCCCGTGAGGTTCGGTTCGTTGTAGACCGTGATCCTGAGCTTGTCGTTTGCATCGAGCACATAGGGTTGGTCGATCGTCCCGAGCTGCGCCTGCGATAACGGCGGCGGGTTGACTGTGCATCCCGTCATCGCTGTTGTCGCCATCGCAATCGTCATCATAACCGATATCGTAGTGCGCATATGAAATCCCCTTGATGGCGATATCTATTGAAGATGCTGGCGGCGTTCCAGTATCTATCGACGACGATGATCAATATGACAAACATTTGTACGGATCTAAGAGATATATATACTGTAGCATCGCTAACTCGTTATTATCGAAAGATTCGTCTTTTGGCTGATCGCAGTCCGACACCGACGCGTCTTTGCAGATCGTAGGACAATGTCTTGCGTGCACGGCGCAGGTCCGACGATCCGTGTTGATCGGCGCAGGTTTCGGACCTGCGCCGGGCGGCGGCGATCGCAACCGTGTCTGCGGCCGCGGCAAGCGTGGCGTCGTGGCTGTCATGCGCCAGCGCGCGTAGCAGGGCGTGCGGCTGCGGCGTGAAGGGTGCGACCTCGAGGATGGGGGCGAGTGGCGGAATCACGATATGCGGCGCGAATGCCGCCCAGATCGATCGTGCGTCCGTCATGTTCGCGGCGAAGACCGCATCGATGCCGATCGAGCGCGCGAAGTCGGACCATTTGAACGGGACATCGAGATGGCCATTGTCCCAGAAGCAGAAGGGGCGGCCATAGGCGGCGGCCACGATCGCGCCGTGCAGCGAGGCGCTAAGGACGAAATCGGCGGAGGCGATCTGATCGAGCAGATCGCGCAGCGCATCCTCCGAGGCCGCGATTTCCGGATGCACGAGGCAATCTGCCCCTGACAAAGCGAGCAACGCGTCGCGCGACCGGCCGTCCTGGATATGCGGAATGCAGATCCCCTTGCCCGATGTCCGAGGATGCGGCGTCGGGCGGTGGAGGAGCGGCGCGAGCAGCCCCGGATCGCCCATGACTGTATCCGCGGGCAGGTCGAGCGCATCGCGCGACAGCGGGCCGCGAATGCCAAAGAACCGACAATGCGCGCGTGTCTGCTGCGTCAGGCCGGCAGCACTGCGTGCGCCGCAGCACCAATAGGCAATCAGCCCCGCGACATGGCCGTTGGTGCGCGACAGGTCGCGCCGCACCCAGCGTTCGTCGATGACGCTGCCGACGAGGCGGAACATGTCCGCGTCGATCCGCGGGTAGGCGAGCAATTCCTTGCAGAACAACTCGGGAAGATAGTCGCCGAAATTCTGCGTCGGCGCGAACTTGATGAAATAGTCGATGCGGTCATCGAGCTCGGCGAAGCCATCGCCCACCCATCTCTGTCGATCGATCATGCGGTTTCACTCATCATGGTTTGCCAGTCGTTGCGAAATCTTGCCGGGGTGAACCGGTCCAGCGAGGCGCGCAGCCGGTTTTGCCGGGCCTCGCGTTCGGGGGGCGTCAGCGATGCCAGCGCGATCATCTGGGCTGAGATCTGTTCGATATCGTGCGGGTCCGCGACGAGCGCGCCGTCGCCGGCGACTTCGCACAGGACACCGCCAGCCGTGACGAGTGGCACGAGCCCCCGTGCGATCGCCTCGGCGACCGGAACGCCAAAACCTTCGAGCAGGCTCATAAGCACGAACCCCGACGCGGTATCGTACAGCCAGGCGAGCTGCGCATCGGTCACGTAGGGCAGCAGCGTGACTCCCGGTGTCGCCCGGGCGGCGTCGTCGACCGCGTCGCTACCGGGTTCGCGGGCGCCGCAGAGGACATAGCCCATGCCCTGCGCCCAGAGCCCGGACTTCGCATAGGCGGCGATCGACGATGCCTGATTCTTGCGTCGCCCGATGCTGCCGACGGTGAGCAGGAAGGGCGTATCGATCCCGCGGACGGGCGAACCCTGCACCGTATCGAGATCGCGCCGCAGCGGCGGGTAGATGACGCGTCCATCGGCCGGCGCGTCATAATGGCGCGCGAACGCATCGGCGGATGCGTTGCTGACGAACACCATCCGGCAGCCCCGCGCGGCGATTCGGGCATAAGCGTGCGCGTAGAGCGCGGCGACCTCGCCCCCGAACAGGTCGGGATGCGTGATCGGGCCGAGATCATGACACAGCACGGCGTCGCGGCGTTCCAGCCTGGCATGAAGGACCGTGAACGGGTCGAGGTGCAGCATGCGTTCGCTGGGGCGAAACGCCGGGATGAGTGTGGATAGCGGCGACGCCTGCAAGGCCTGGTCGACGGTGATCGCGCGGCCAAGGCATCTGGCCATCACGCCGGTCGGATGGCGGCTCCGGGGCAGGCGCCAATAATATACCTTCTCGATGGCGAGTGCCTGATCGCAAATAATATCACGTCCGATGAAAAACTTACCCGTTCGGTTGTACAGTGCGGATGAAAAATCAACCGACCATTTATCCATCGCCGAATGCCCCCACGATACAACCTCGCAATCAAGATAACAGTGTTGTGTCCGATTTGAATAGCATTTAATATTTCGTACAATATGCCAATCAATAGCGTCGCTTCGCTCATGTCGTCTTGGTCCGGTGCAAATGACTGCTTGCACGGACCGATGGTTAAGGCCACGAAAGGCAGGGGTGCGGGGGTTAGACTTTGAATGTGATGCTGGTATCGCAACGGGGCGGGTCGATCACTGTCCCTGTCATATTGAAGGCATGTGCGGTTGCCTTTGCAGGGTTGCCAGCACTCGCGTTCGCGCAGGCTGTGCCGTCGCAGACGGGGCTTGGATCGCGACAGGCGTCAGTCACCGCGCGCGTCGCGTCCGGATACGAGGCGATCGGCATCGATGTCGGCGGCTTCACGCTATTCCCGACGACGACGATCAACACGGGGTATGACACCAATATCTATGCAAGTTCGCGCATTGAGGTGGCGGATGCGTTCGTAACGCTGGCGCCGCGGATGACCGCGCGATCGCAATGGGGACGACATCGCCTGTCGATCGTCGCCGACGCCAACATCCAGCGTTATGCCGAGCGGACGATCGCAAACAGCACGCAATATGGCGCACAGGCCGACGGAGTGCTCGACATCGGCAGCCAGACGCAGGTTACGCTCCGTGGGACGATAGCGCAGCGGATCGAGCCGCGCGGGACGGAGGGCGACACCTTTATCGGTGGCGCGCCGATCGGCTATCGGGTGATCACGTCGTATGCGAGCGTGCAGCAGCAGCTCGGCGCGGTCGGACTTCAGGTCGGCGGCAATTACAGCGTCTTCCGGTACGGCAGGACCCGCGTGGCCAACCAGGTCGCAGACCTGTCGTTTCGCGACTTCCGGTCCGTCGGTCTGGACGGCCGGATCGGCTACCACGTCTCGGCGAGCGTCGCGCCCTATGTGAGCATATCGTACAACAAGGCCAGCTACCCCGAATCGTCGCGAACGATCGATCGCGACTCGCACGGCTACCAGCTTCTCGGCGGCGTGGCGGTCGAGCTGACCTCGCTGCTCGTCGGGCAGGTCGGCATCGGGTATATCTCGCAGAAGTTCGGCAACGCGGTGTTCAGCGATGTCGGCGGGTTCAATTATCGCGGTTCGCTCGTCTGGACCCCGACAACGCTCTCGACGGTGACGCTGCAGGCCAATCGTTCGCTGCAACGCGGGCCGACGATCGGCGTGGCCGGCGTCATTCAGAGCGAGGTGCGCGTCGGCGTCGATCATGAACTGCTGCGCAATCTGATCCTGCACGCCGATGTCGGATATTTCGACGTCGACTATCGCGGCATCGATCGTAGCGACAACCGCCTCAATGGCGGGATCTCGGCCCGCTACGCGCTGAACCGCAATCTGTCGATCACGCTGTCCGAGGCATATTCGCGTCAACGTCCCGGAGGGGCTTCGATCACGGGCCGATCCTATGATCGACATCAGCTCAATGCCGGCGTGGCGATCCAATTGTGACGCCCGGCACGCACGACGAACGCCGCGATGGCTGCAGGCATGCCGAACATCAAGAAGGGGGTGACACGTGGTTGCGCTGATCAAAAGCTTTCAGGGGGACGACAATGGAGGCGCGATCATGCCTTATGTCGCACCGACCCCACCGCGGTCGCAGACGGATCGGATCGATCTGCGTGCGCTCGCGGCGATCTTTCGTCGTCGGGTCGGGATCTTCCTGACCGTGCTGGTCGCGGCGATCGTCACCGCGCTGGTGCTGACGACCTTGCAGGTGCCGCGCTATACCGCGACCGCCTCGATCGCGCTCGACGTCAAGCAGGACCAGATCACCCCGGTGGGGCAGACCGATCGATCGCTTCCCTCGACCGTGCCGAGCGACGCGTATGTCGATACGCAGATCTCGGTGATCGGATCGCAGACGATGGCGATGAAGGTCGTCGATCGCCTCGGCCTGGATCATCGGCGGCAGTTCACGCGCCGCGAACTGGCCACCGGCCTCCGCGGCTGGTTGAGCCCCGATGCGGGCGGGCCGATCGAGCCGGCGGTGGCGCGAGCAGCCGCGCTTCGGTACCTGCTCGGCAACGTGACGGGCCGACGCGTCGGCGAGACCTATGCGCTCGATATCGTGGCCGAAAGTGAGGATCCACGCGAAGCCGCTGACATCGCGAACGCCTATGCGATCGAGTATACGCAGGGGGCGCTGCGCGAACACCGCGCCGCCAACGAGCGCAATCTGAGGTTCCTCTCGGGGCGCCTGCGCGAGGTTCAGGCCGATGCGCAGGCCGCGACGAATGCGGTCCAGCGCTATCGCAATAGCAATGGCCTGCTGACATCGACCACCGCGTCGCTCAACGAGCAGGAGATTTCGAGCTACAACCAGGCGGTGGCGTCGGCGCAGGCTCAGTCCGCGGAGGACGAGGCGCGGCTGGCGACGGCACGCACGCAGCTTCGCGGCGGCTCGACGGGTGGGGATATCGGCGAAGCCTTGGGGTCCCCCGTCATCAGCAACATGCGCGGCACGCAGAGCGCCACCGCGACGCGTCTCGCCGAACTGACGACGCGATATGGATCGGCGCACCCCGAGGTCCGGCAGGCACGCAGCCAGCTTGCCGAGGTCAACGGGCAGATCCAGGCCGAGATCGGGCGGATCATCTCAAACCTCGATGCAAAGCGCCGGGTATCCGCGCAGCGCCTGTCCTCGCTTCGGTCGTCGCTCGGATCGGCGCAGGGCGGGCTTGCGGTCCGCAACGAGGCGCTTCCGGGTCTGAACGACCTCGAGAAGCGTGCGGCGACATCGGAGGCGCTCTACGAGAGTTATCTCAACCGGTACAAGGAGCTGAGTGCACGCGAGGGGACCGAGCAAGCCGATGCGAGCGTGCTTACCCCGGCGCTTACCCCGACGCGGGCGAGCAGCCCGAACGTGCTTCTCAACCTGATCCTCGGGACTGTGCTTGGGATCGGCCTCGGGATCGCGGTCGCGTTTGTCACCGAGATGGGGTTCGCCGGGATCACCACGGGTGACGACATCGAGCAGCGTCTCGGCGTCCGCTATCTCGGCTCGATCCCGTTGCTCGGATCGGTCATGCGCCGCGGCAAGCAGCCGCCGGTGATGGCGATCCTGAACGACCCGCGGTCCGCGTTCGCCGAATCGTTCCGGTCGCTGCGTGCGTCGCTGCAGTTCGCGCAGGCGGGGCCGGCGCGGGTCATCGCGGTCGCCTCTGCGCTGCCCCAGGAAGGCAAGACGACCACGGCGATCTGCCTTGGCCGTTCGATGGCGATGGCGGGGGAACGCGTCGTGCTCGTCGATTGCGATCTGCGGCAGCACGGGGTCAGCCGTTTCCTGCGCCGGGAGCACGATGCGCCCGGGCTGACGGAGGTGCTGCGCGGCGAGGCGACGCTCGAACAGGCGATCATCGTCGACGAATCGACGTCGATGGCCGTCCTGCCGGTCTCGACGCGGGGCGATCTCGATGCTGAACTGGTGACGGGCGAGCAGATGGACCGGCTGCTCGACGATCTGCGTTCGCTGTACGACGTGATCGTGATCGATACCGCGCCGGTGTTGCCGATTGCCGACGCGCGTCTGGTGCTCGGCAAGGCGGACACGACGGTGTTCGTGGTCCGCTGGCGCAAGACCCCGGATCACGCGATCCGTGCCGCATTCCGCATGCTGCCCGCCAGCCACGTCGCGCTTGCCGGCGTCGTGCTGACGCGTGTCGACATGCGCAAGCAGGCGCGCTTCGGCTATGGCGACGAGACCTTCTATTACCCGGCGTACAAGAATTATTATGCATGACGCGTGGCGCGTGCCCGGGACGGGGGGCGGGACGGGGGGCGGGGTTATCGAACATGCGATGATCCCGCCACTGATCGCGTCGGCGCGCCGCGGCGCCGGTCCGCTACGCGTTGCGATCATCCATTACTGGCTGGTGACGATGCGGGGTGGCGAGCGGGTGGTCGAGCGCCTGCTGCATCTGTTTCCCGACGCGGATATCTTCACGCACGTCTACGATCCCTCGGCGGTATCCGACATCATCCGGGCCCGTCCGGTAAAGACCAGCTTCATCCAGAAGCTGCCGGGCGCGCGGCGGCATTATCAGAAATATCTGCCGTTGATGCCGATGGCGCTCGAGGAGTTCGATCTGCGCGGGTACGACCTTGTCATCAGCAGCGAATCCGGGCCGGCAAAGGGCGTGATCGCCGCGCCGGATGCGCTGCACCTTTGCTACGTCCATTCGCCGATGCGGTACCTGTGGGACCATTATCACGACTATCGCGATGCCGCCGGACTGGTCAATCGGCTGGCGATGCCGTGGGTGTTCCACCGGTTGCGGACATGGGACACGGCATCGGCGGCGCGCGTCGACACGTTCGTCGCGAATTCGGAATTC
The DNA here is from genome assembly GCF_979253475.1 of Sphingomonas sp. AC449. Classification (NCBI taxonomy): domain Bacteria; kingdom Pseudomonadati; phylum Pseudomonadota; class Alphaproteobacteria; order Sphingomonadales; family Sphingomonadaceae; genus Sphingomonas; species Sphingomonas sp. AC449. The sequence goes on from NZ_CEEDCZ010000001.1 coordinate 203,436, forward strand.
ATTGCAAAGCGGATCGAGCGCGCGTGGCGGCGGCCATCGACCATCGTCTATCCCCCCGTCGCGACCAGCCTGTTCCGCAAGGCGGACGTGATCGAGCCGCATTATCTGTGGGTCGGTCAGATGACGCCGTACAAGCGGGCAGATCTCGCGGTCGATGCGTTCAACGCGCTTGGCCTGCCGCTGCTGATGGTGGGCACGGGCGAAATGGCGGACGCGCTGCGCAGGCGGGCAGGGCCGACGATCCGGATCGTGGCGCGGATGAGCTTTGCGGACCTCAAACAGGCCTATGCGACGTCGCGCGCGTTGATTTTCACGCCGGAGGAGGATTTCGGGATCGTGCCCGTCGAGGTGATGGCGTCGGGACGGCCGGTGCTCGCCTATGCGCGGGGTGGCGCGTTGTCGACGGTGCGGACTGGCGTGTCGGGGCTGTTCTTCGCCGAGCAGACCGTCGAGTCGCTGATCGAAGGGGTCGAGGCGATGGAGCGGTTTCTGCCCGAATTCGATCCCGACGCGGCGATGGCGCATGCCGAGCGTTTCGCGCCCGAGCGGTTCGATCGCGGAATCCGCGATGCGATCGCGGCATGCTGGTGATGCGGCCCGTCCGTCGGGTAGCGCACGCATGCTGAGCAAGCATCGGAACACCGTCGCGTCGTTCGCGCGGGCGCGTGCAGCCGGGCCGTCGTCGTCGCGGCTGCTACACGCGCCGCCGTCGGGGGCGTCGCCGTCATCGCCGCCCGTGGTCTGTGCCGGCACTCTTTCGACGGATCCGAGCGCGCCAGCCGCTGCCGCGGGCGCTGGTCCGCTTCGTCTCGGTAGGCATGCCGCCACTCGCGTCCTCCGGTTTTCTCTGGTCCGCTATGGTGTCTGGGACGCCTCGGACCAAAGTCGGTTTGGCGGCCGGGCGGCGATCCGTGATTTCTGCGGTGGCGTCATGGCTGGCGATGGCCCGTCCGAGATCGGTGCGGACCCCAGTCCGATGGAAGGGGCAAGCGGCGACACGATCGCGCACGGCGCCGCGCCATGGTCGCATTGTGTCACGCGTCCAGGCTTCGCATGCGGATCCTCAAGAGCGGTGCGCGTGCGGAACCGCGGTGCCCCGGACCATTCGGGTTGCGGATTGGAATGAGGTCGTCATGAAATGCTATTGCATCAACCTCGACCGTGACGTGGATCGGCGTGCTTGGGTCGAGGCGCAGGCGAGCGCGGCGGGGCTCGTCCTGACGCGCGTGCCCGCGGTACTGGGCAGCGCGCTTGGCGCCGAAGAGCTCGCGCGCCACCGCGCAGCGGCGGATCACGCGGGGGCCGTCGCGCTGAAGGACTTGTCGCCCAACGACCTCGCGCCGCATGACCTGTCCCCGGGTGAAGTCGGCTGCTTGCTCAGCCATGTCCGTGCGCTTCGGCTGTTCGTCGAGAGTGATGAGCCACATGCGCTCATCATCGAGGACGACGTCCATATCGCGCTGGATGCCCGTAAACTGCTTGCCGACCTTGCCGCAGAACATTTGCCGGCGTTCGATCTTATCAAGCTCGAGGCGACGCCGATGCGGACGTTCGTCTCGCGGGCCTATCGTCGGCTTCCCGGTGAGCGGCGGTTACACGATCTCTTGTCGTTCAATCTCGGAACGGCGGCGTATCTGGTGAAGCGATCGACCGCGATCGAGTTGATCGAGCGCCTCGAAAGCTCGATGATGCCCTGCGACTATGCGCTATGTTCGCCGGAGACGAACGGCCTGAAGATCGGGCAACTGCAACCCGCGCCATTTATCCAGGACAATTTCAAGCATGGAGTGACGACGCTGCGGAGTTCGATCGGTGAACGGCCGTCGCATCGCCGCCGGAAGCATCGACTGCTCTGGGCCAAGGCCTTGGCAAACCAGCTCTACAATATCGTCCAGATTCCGCGGGGGCGGCAGCGGATCCGGATCGTCTGGCGGTGACGCCGGACATCTTACGCGGGTGACGACCGTATGGCGGGCTCGCCTATCATGGCGGGTGCACCGGTCGTGACGCCGGATCCGGTGTTGGTCGCGGTATTGGTTTCAGCCGGGGCATGGCTGAGCGAATGCAGCGCATTCAGGACGTGGCGGCGCAACAGGGCGATGCTCATCGCCCAGCCTCCGGCGCCGAGGATGATGACGATGACGAGCTGCGCGATCGCGTCGCTGGCGACATGTGCGGCGATCATGTCACCCGTGACCGCAGCGACGACCGTCGCGCACAGCGGTATCACCATGACCGCCGCAGCGGTCCGCAGCTGGCGCGATCCAAAACCACCCTGCCGCGCTGCGAAATACACCAGCCCCCCTCCCGACACGACGGACGAGCAGGCGGCGGCGGTGGCGGCGCCGATAACGCCCATGAGGGGAGCGAACAGCAATGTCAGGCCCGCACTGGCGATCGCGGTCACGATCTGGATGATCAGCACAAGACGTTGGCGATCATAGACGAACAGCGAGGTGCCGGCGAAGATCGTGAAGAATCCCCCCATTCGCGCCATGCACAGGATCGAGATCACCGGGCCCGCAGCGGTCCATTGTTCGCCAAGCGCGATGGGAGCGAGCCGGTTCGCGACGATCGCCATGCCGGCGAGTGCGGGCCAACCGAACAGCGCGATGCCCGACAGCATAGTCAGCCACTGGCCATCGGCGGGGTTGCCCGCGGCATATCGGCGCGAGAGGCCGGCCATCGACATGATCGCTGCCGGCTGCGCGAATATGTCCGACGCTGCCCCGACGATCCGGCTGCCCGCCCGGTACACGCCCGTCGAGGCCGGCGAAAGAATGGCGCCGAGGATCAGGTCGCCGCTGTAGTTGTTGGTGAAGGACAGGATGACCGAGCCATAGCGGCTGATCGACCACCGTACGACCGTCGCCAGATGATGCGGGTCGACACGCCGGAGCCTTGGTAGGGTCAGCATGCGCCAGTAACCGATCGTCAGCAGCACGGCGCGGACGTAGTTCTGCACGATCAGCGCGATCAGGCCATATCCCCTGACGAGCATGACGACCGCCAGCCCGGAACTGACCAGTTCGACGCCGGTCGTGATGGCATAATATGTGCGGATGTTCCCCTGTCGCAGGAGCTGTGACTCTTCCCAGCTTGCGACGGCTGCAATGAGGATGGACGGCGCGAGCATCAGCAGCACGGGTTCCACCGCGGGCGATCGGAAGATCAGCGGCGACAGAAATGCGATGCACGCCAGCACGATCGTCGACACGGCGGCGAGTAGCGCATTGGCGACGAGACATTCGAGCGCAGACTTTTCGAGATCGGGCGCCTTCATGAGGTATTCGAACGGCCCGGCATACAGCAGCGTTCGCGCCAGCGTCACGAACGCGGTGGCCAGCGCGAAGACCCCGAAATCGGCGGGGTTCAAGTAGCGGGTCGCGACCAGCGTCACCCCGATCAGGACGACCTGGCTGCTGGCACGCGACGTCATCGCGATCAGCGTCGCGATGGCACCTTGACGGCCCTTGCTCATGCGATTGTCTCGACCTCCACGGGGGCGGGGTTGGCGGCTCCGTCGGCGTGCACGGATGCCCGCTCGAAAATGGCTGCAAGCAACTGCTCACCCGCCGCCCGCCAACGATACCGTGCCGCGAGCGCGCGGCCGGCAGCGATCTTTTCCGCGCGCAGCGCGGGATCGGCGAGACGGGAGAGCGCCTCTCGCCAGCTCGCGGGATCGTCGACATCGGCATAGAGGACCGCATCGCGACAGACCTCCGGAAGCGCGCCCGCGGGCGTCACGATCGCGGGACAGCCGCACAGCATCGCCTCGACCGGGGGCAGGCCGAACCCCTCGGTCCGCGACGGGAACAGCAGCGCATACGCCCCTTCATACAGTGCACGCAGCGCCGCATCGTCGCACGCGCCGGCAAACACCGTGCCGGGGGGCGGGGTGAGGCCTGCGGCATGCAGCGCCTGCCGATCCGGGCCTATGACTACGAGGCGCAGGCCGCGGAAGTCGGTCGCCAGCGCGTCGAACACGACACGGTTGTTCTTGTAGGCCTTTACGCTGCCGAACAGCAGGACGTAGCGCAGGGGCTGGACGCCGAGCTTCGACAGCGCATCGCTCGATGCGGCGACGTCGTGGATATGGTCGCCGCCATTGTGCATCCGTCGCGTGCGGGCCCGGGCCGACACGCCGAGCAGGTCGAGCATCTGACGCGAATAGTCGGACACCGTCAGGACGATCGCACTCGACCGCGCCATCCGCGGCACGAGAAGACGATAGCCGATCCGCTGACGCCATGGATAGGAGCTGTCGGGAAACAGGAATTGGGCATCGTGCAGCAGCAGGATCTTGTCGGGATGCGACAGGGGGGCGAGATTGGCGAGGTTCACGAGCACGCCGCCCCGGGCCAGACGCGGCAGGCCGCGCTGCTCCCAGCGCTGGCCGAGCGCACCTGGCTGTTCCGCCACCGTGATCGCGCGGAGCGTGGGCTGCCATCGCCGCTTCTCGGGTATGAACAGGACCGCCTCAGGCCGCGACTCGATCGGCATTTCCCACAGCAGCGTATCGACTTCGCGGATCAGCCGGTCGGCAACGCGGTGAACGCCGTTCAGAGCGCCGGCGTAGAACTTGCCGTTGAAATAGACTGCGCGCAAGTCGGTCACATCTGCTCGATGCGGCGTGGATCGACGCGGCCACGGATGACGTCGATCAACGCCAGCGCATTGCCGATCAGCCGCCCGCGCCGATCGATCAGCGGTTCCGGACGAAAGCTGCGGATCAGGTTGGCGGCGATGTTCTTGCGTAACAAAAGGCCGCCCAGGCCCGGCTGCATCGTGCCCTTTCGCCTAAGATAGACGATATTCGCGACCTGCGAGTAGCCGAGCTTGCGCCCCGATGTGCGCCCGCCCTTTGCCCCCATGTGTACGCCCGTGACTTGCCCTGTCGAGATCAGGCGACCGCGGCGGCCGAGTTGATAGGTATAGTCGATATCCTCCTGCCACCCATAAAGCGGGAGCGCCTCGTCGAACCGCAGATCCACCGCGGCGCTCATCCGGATCGCCATATTGCATCCGTATAACGCCTCCCGCGTCTTGATCCGCGCGGGCAGCGACGCGGCGTCACGCGCGATCAGCATCTCGGCCTCGTCGACGGTGAAGCCTAAACCGCCGATCCCGTCCGCAACGAGGTCGCCCGTGATGCCGACGACATCGGGATGCGCCACGAACAGCCGTTCGACGGATTCGAGATAATCATTCGCGGGGATGAAGTCGTCGTCGAAGAAGACGATGATATCGGCATCGTGCCGGAGCAGGTCGAGCGCGCGGTTGCGTTGTCGACATAGCCCGCGTTCGGCAAATGCGATCCGCGGGGGGGTGGGGATCGCATCGACCCCGTCGACGTCGGCCGGAGACACCGAAACAACGAGCACGCCGTCGGCCTGCCGTGTCTGACGCGCGAGACGCGCGACCGTCGATGCGACGAGCGCCGGTCGCCCGACTGTCGCGATCGCTACATGTATCGCGAGCATTCGTTGAAACCTCCCGAGATCGGCAATCATCATCTAGAGTATCTATGCAAGAGATGGCAATGCTATGCTGCAGAGCAGTGCAGAAATATTGGAACAATATGACGTATAAACTATGTTCTATCCCGAAATATAGCTGAATCCCATGGACAATTCAGTCGCGCAAATTGTAATTAATGGCAGGTTTTTGACCCAGCCGACAACCGGAGTACAGCGCGTTGCCCGCGAAGTGACGCGGGAGCTCGATCATCTTGTTTCGGAAGGTAAAGTTGCACTGAGGCTGCGGCTGGTGTGCGAGCCGCGCGCCGATGTGTCGGATCTCGACTTGCGTGTGACGCAGGTGGAGCGTGTCGGTGGTGCGACGGGCCATGTCTGGGAGCAGGTGCTGTTGCCGTTGAGCCTGCGCGGTGCGCGGCTGCTGTGCCTCGGCAACACGGCCCCGGTCGTAACGCTGTTTACCCGGCGGCGCGTCGTGTTGATGCTGCACGACCTGTCGTATCGCCTGTACCCGGAGGCTTATACGTGGCGGTACCGGCTGGTTCATGGCCTGATGCTGCCAATACTGCTTCGTCGGGCGGCGCCGATCATGACCGTTTCGGAAACCGAAAAGGCTATGCTCGCGACGATCGCGCCGAGCTCGGCAAAGAATATCAAGGTTGCCCAGAATGGCGGCTGGCGCGACGATGACGACCTCGTCGTGGCCGGCGCGCGGCCCCCGGATGGGGCGCCTGGTGTCGCTACACCCGCCATCGGCAGCTTCGAGGTTTCGCGCGATCAGGCGGGCTATGTCCTCTATGTGGGCTCGTTTTCGCAGCGCAAGAATTGGGATGGCGTGTTGCGGGCCGCGATCCGTTTGGCGCGCGAAGACAATGTCGCGACAATCCTGGTTGGGTCGCGCGGAGGGTATCTTGCGCCGGGGGGCGTCGAGATTCCCTGCGACGTATCCGGGCTCGTCCATCTCAGGGGGCAGGTCGAGGATCTTGCCGAGCTTGGCCGTCTCTACGCGAATGCAGCCTGCCTGCTCTTTCCGTCCTTTTACGAAGCGTCGCCGCTGCCGCCACTCGAAGCCATGCATTTTGGCTGCCCCGTGATCGGGTCCAGCATCCCCGCGATTCGGGAGCGCTGTGCGGATGCGGCCGATTATTGCGATCCCTTTGATATCAACGACATCGTCGCTTCCGTCCGACGGGTGATGAATAATCCTGCCTATTCGAGACAACTGGTCGAGGCCGGATACGAACGCTGCCGGCTCTATTCATGGCGGACTCAAGTGCAAAAACTGGTCGATGCCATCATTGAATGATGTCTTGGTAATTCAAATACATCGATAATATTTGTATTAAAAGAACCGGAAAATACATCATTCATGGTGCAGATTTAGACTCGATATAGTAAAATGACGTAGTAATAAAATACCGATGGAACTATTGTGCGATGCACAAGCATTGTCGTCGGGGGAAGAGCGCGATGTATCATCCGGCAGCGTTGAAGCCATCAAGTGCGATGCCGCCGGTGAAAATATTCGGTATGACATCGCGATATGGCGTCGCTCGCCTGTTTGACATATCCGTCGCGCTGACGGCGTTGCTATTCTTCAGTCCATTGATGATATTGATCGCGATTACGATCTACGTGCGCGATCCGGGCCCGATCCTCTTCGCGCAGCGCCGGATCGGCCATCGTGGCCGCAAATTCGGATGCTTCAAATTCAGATCGATGGTCGTCGATGCAGAGGCGCGGCTTGCCGAGCTGCTGGCGTCCGATCCGGCCGCGCAAGCGGAGTGGAATCGCGACCATAAGCTGCGCGACGATCCGCGCATCACGTTGATTGGCAGCGTGCTGCGCAAGAGCAGCCTCGACGAGCTGCCCCAGCTTTTGAATGTCCTGCGCGGCGACATGAGCATCGTCGGGCCGCGGCCGATCGTCGATGCCGAAGTTACGCGGTACGGACGATACTTCGCCCATTATTGCCACGTCAGGCCTGGCATCACGGGTCTGTGGCAGGTCAGTGGGCGCAACGACGTGTCCTATCGGCGGAGAGTCGCGTTCGATGTCATGTATTCGCGCCGGCGATCGATGATATTGGACATCAGGATCATTGCGATGACGGTGCCCAGCGTCCTGCTTGCACGCGGCTCATATTGATCACCGAAATCTCGGTCGCCTGAGCCCCGCAGGCGCGGCGCGTCGACCAGAGCGCGCGGCGTCGCGGTCTTTCCCGTCGTGGTCTCGCAAAGGCTGCGATCCGGACGCGAGGTGCGCGATATGGCTCATTCTGCCACACTCTGCCGCTGCGTGCGTGACCGTGGTCGGGATAAGTGCCGCCCCTCGAGCGGACCGCTGGTCCCGGTATAGGCGGTCGGCAATACATCGTGGCTCGAACCGCCCGATCTATTCAATACTTACAATGCTTGCCAATATTCGGAGGAAAATGTAAAGAACTCGTCAATCGACAGGACTTGTTAACGGGCGATCATTAGCCGTGTCCTGGCAGGAGGATTGATGTCGATATTGGCTACCATCGAACTCATCGGCCAGCCCGCGGCCGTGCGGGTCGCGCATGGCAATCGACACGACGCGCGTGCGATCGGCTCGGCCGGGGGCGGGAACGGCTTGGTGCGAGACGTCATGGTTCATGACGTCTCGACGACCGGATGCCGTTTGACGGGGCTCACGATGGATGTCGGCACCAGTTTCAGGCTTGGCCTGACGGGGGGAGGCGTCGCGCAAGGGCATGTCGTCCACGCCGCGGAGGAGGGATATGGATGTGCCTTCTCGCCCGAACTGTCCGAGGCAGACTTCGCCAGATCGTTCGATCCCCGTCCAGCGGTCACCGCGTTGCAGACACCTCCGGCTGGTCGCGATGCCTTGGCGGAGCCGGCACCGGAGCGCTGGCCAGCGCCGGTGCGTCTCGTGACGCTGATTGGCTCGGCCGTCGCGGCTTGGGGTGTCGCCTTGACGCTGTACCGACTGCTGTAAAACAAGTTACGCTCCGGGTATCGAGGCTATATCAGACGGGTAGCCGCTTTAGTCCCTGCTATCAAAATAAGTCTTTGATTAAGGGTTATAATATAGTCATGCTATGAATCCGCTTTAAATGATCGCATATTGGACCCGTTCTGATTTTGGTCGATATAAGCACAAATCGTAACTAACGATTCCCCCATTCCCTATAATATACGCATCAAGAGAAAGCCTTCGCAGGAATTGGGCTGGGTCTCGGAGGGGGTGGATTATGACCGCAAAACGCTCGATAAGACTGGCCGGCGTCGCGACCATCATCGTCGCGGCCGCATTGGCAGCCGAGACGACCAATGGGAGCGGGGCATCCGCAGCGGCGGTGACGGTCGTCGCAGCCGGTGCGCCGTCAAATGGCGCAGGTGCTATCAACGGCGCACCAGCGACATCGGTCGGCCGGACCGCAGAGGCGGCGACCATTCCTGCCCCGGCGACGGGCTTTCAATTCGGCGTCCAGACGCATTTCAGCCAAGGCTGGCAGCCTTCATGGCTGGCGTTGACGTCGCAGATCGGTACGCGCGTCATCCGCGACACGGTGAACTGGGCAAGCGTCGAGAAGACACCCGGGACCTATGTCTTCACGGGCACCGCGATCGACACGCTTGCCGGTTTCTGCGCGACCGGCGGGAAGCTCAGTCTGACGATCGTGCCGCGCAACGCGCTGTATGACGATGGCAAGATGGTCTATTCGACTGCCGGACAGGCGGCATTCGCGACCTATCTTCGCAAGTTGCTCGACCGGTTCGGCGGATGCGTCACCGCGCTCGAAATCGGCAACGAGATCAACGGCACCAACGCGCTCGACTATCCGGCCGGCTATGACCAGTCGCAGACCTATGTCGCCACGCTCCGCGCCATGTATCAGCCGCTCAAGACGGCGCACCCCGAAGTCTCGATCCTCGGCGGATCGACCAATACGATCGGCACCGGGTTCCTCGACAAGATGTTCGCTGCCGGAATGCTCGACGTCGTCGACGGCGTCGCGGTGCATCCCTATCGTCCCGAGGCGGAGGGGATCGACCTTGAGATAACGCATCTGAACGACGTGATGCGGCGGTACGGAACGCCGAAGCCGGTCTGGGCGACGGAATATAGCTACGGCGTTCCCGATCCGCGGCTGGCGTCTGCATCGCTCGTCAAATCGGTGCTGCTCCTCTACGCTTCGGGCGTGACGCATGCGAACTGGTACGCGCTGGTCGAGCAGAGCGGCTTTCCGTACATGGGGCTGTTCGCCTCGAACACGATCAAGCCGGTCGGCGTGGCCTATCGGGCCGTGGTCGATCATATCCTGCCATTCGGTGCGCCGGTACGTGTCAATCTCGGCACGCGCCCGATCTATCTCTACAAGATCGGAGCCGATCGCTACGTCGTCTGGGGCGGCGGCGGCACGATTGCCTTCACGGGGACCACGACGCTCCGCGACATGTACGGCGCGGTCATCCCCGGTGGTGCCGGCGGGGCGATCACGATCCGGCCCGAGCCGGTCATCGTCAGTGGTGCGACGGGGTATACGCTCGGCGAGGACAGCGTGATCGCGGACACGCTGCTGCAATATGGCGTCGCGCCCTGGACGTATCTGCGGCGCAATGGGGCGGGAAAGAACACCGTGCTCGACCTGTTCGATAACAAGTTCACGAGCTATTTCGGCGACATCTGGTCTCAGCCTCTTCGCATCAACACCACGTCGGCAGCGCCGTCGGGCGATGGTGCCGCGCCCATGCGCGCGGTCATCCGCTATACCGCGCCCAAGGCCATGCAGGTCGATCTCAATGCCTGCTTCATGAAGGCGGTCGCGGGCGATGGCGTCGACTACCGCATCGAACGCAATGGCGTTGCACTGGCCACCGGCGTGCTGATCGACAAGATCATGATCACGGCGCTTCCCGTCAATGTCGCGGCCGGTGACAGGATCGAAATCTCGTTCGGTCCGAACAAGACATACGGCAACGACTTGCTGTCCTACCACGCCACGTTGAACAAGCGCGGGGCCGTGGCCCCCGCTCTTTGCTATGCCTGAGCACGCATGACCAAAGCCGCGCGCGAACTGGTCGGTTGATGCCCGTCATGACTTGAGGCTGTCAGCCGCGCTCGTACGTTGTCCCGTGAGACAATCGCGATCGGGAAACGTCATGGCGCAGGAAATCGAGCTGAAGCTGGTGGTGACGGACGCCGCCGCCGACAAGGTCGCCGACCTCGTTGCGGGCACGCTGTTCCCCGATGTGACCGGCAGTACCGCGACGTTGCATGCGACTTATTTCGATACGCCCGATCAGCGGTTGCGCAAACACGGCGCCTCGCTCCGCATTCGACGCAAGGCGGACGAGCGGATCCAGACGATCAAGATCGATCCGGGCAAGGGGGCGGGGCTGTTCAGTCGTCCCGAATGGGAGCGCGCGGTCGACGACGATACTCCGATCCTTGACGATACGACGCCGCTGGCGCTTTTGCCGGGTCCGCCACTGGAGGGCGTCGGCGCCGTGTTCACCGTCGCCGTCGAGCGGACGACTTGGCGGGTGCGGGATGACGTCGCGGATATCGAGATCGTACTCGACCGGGGTAGCGTGACCGCCCTGGATCGAAGCTCTCCCGTCTGCGAGATCGAACTCGAGCTCAAGCAGGGCGATCCCGCCGCCTTGTTCGCGCTGGCGCGGCGGATCGGCGGGCTGATCCCGGTCCGGCTCGGCGTCCTGACGAAGTCCGAGCGGGGATACGCGCTCTCCGACGCCAGCGCGCGCGCGTTCAAGGCAGAGCCGGTGCACCTCGACGCGGCCATGACGCCTGCGGCGGCGCTGCAGGCGATCATCGGCGGGTGCCTGCGCCACTATCGGTTGAACGAGACGATCCTGCTCGAAACGCGCGCGCCCGAGGCGCTGCATCAGGCACGCGTCGCACTGAGACGGCTCCGCTCCGCGCTCAAGATCTTCAAATCCGTGGTGGGAAAGGAAGACGCGGCACGCTTACAGGCGGAGGTGCGGCCACTGGCGCGCATCCTCGGTACGGCACGCGATCTCGACGTGCTGTCCGACGCGGTGACGAGCAAAATCGGTCGGGGGCCGGTCCATACGCAGGTCGAGCATCTCCGCGATACGGCGTATGAGGCGGTCGACGCCGCGCTTGGGTCGCCACGGACGATGCAGCTGATGCTTGATCTCGTCGCTTGGTCGGCAACCGGTCCTTGGCTCAATGCGACAGCGACGGCGACGGCTAGGGCGATGCCGGTATCGGAATTTGCCGCGATGAGCCTACGCAAACGACGCAAGCAATTGAAGATCAATCACGCGTCGCTCGAGGAGCTCGACACGAACGCGCGGCATCGCCTTCGCAAATCGGCCAAGACCTTGCGCTACGCTGCCGAATTCTTTGTCGGGCTCTTCGAGAAGGAGGGGCAGAAGCGGCGGCGCGCGGGGTTCGTCCGCACACTGGAAAAACTCCAGGATCAGCTCGGAATACTCAACGATCGTTCGACAGCACCGTTGCTGCTGCGGGACCACGGCCTGCTCGAGCTGGACGGCGCGGCGGCGCTGATCGATCGGCACGGGGTGGACACGTTGGTTCACCGGGCGGGGAAAGCGCACCGCAGGCTGCTCGATCGCAAGCGATTCTGGGATTGATCGGGAGCGACCGGCACGAATGTCGCCGATCTGCTCTGTGAGGGCGATGAGCTCAGGCCGCGATGATGGTGGTAACCAGTTCGTTGGCGAGCGCTCGCGCTTCCTCGACGGGCAGGGGGCGACCAAACAGATAGCCCTGCGCCCGCGTGCAGCCGAGTGCCTCGACGATCCGGCGCTCGGCCTCGGTCTCGACGCCTTCGGCCGTGGTGGCGATGCCAAGGCTATGCGCGAGCGCGACCACCGCGCGGATGATCGCAAGCGCCTCGCGGCCGCCATGCGATGCCGCCTCGACGAAGCTGCGGTCGATCTTGATCGACGAGAAGCGCGTGCGGCTGAGATAGCCGAGCGATGACTGTCCGGTTCCGAAATCGTCGAGACTGAGCCGTACGCCGAGCTTGAGGATCCGATCGAGAACGATGCCGACGCCGTGTCCCTTGTGCAGGAACAGGCCCTCGGTCACTTCCAACTCGAGCCTCTCGGGCGCGAGGTCCGCATTTGCGAGCGCAGCGGTGACCATCGATACGAACCCTGGGTTGTAGAGCTGCTCGGGCGAAACGTTGACGGCAACGCGCACGTTCGCCGGCCAGCGCGCCGCCTCGCGGCACGCGGTTCGCAGCACCCAGTCCCCGATCGGGGCGATCAGCCGCGTTTCCTGCGCAATCGGAATGAACTTGGCCGGGGAGACGTCGCCCAGATCGGCGCTCCGCCATCGCAGCAGCGCCTCGAAGCCCTGAAGCATCGTCGTGTCGGTATCGACAATGGGCTGATATTCGAGATGCATCTCGTCCCGTTCGATCGCGCTGCGAAGCGCGATCTCGAGGATCCGACGCTCTTCTGCCTGTGCGTGCAATTCGGGTTCGTAGGTGCGGTAGACTCCGCGGCCGGCATCCTTGGCGCGGTAGAGCGCCAGATCCGCGGAGCGGACCAGCATCTCGGAAGTACGGCCGTCGCGCGGGCCGACGGCGATTCCGACGCTCGCGCCGATGTACAAGGTGTGGTGATCGATCTCGTAAGGGCGTGACAGCGCGTCGATGATCCGTTGCGCGAGCGTCTCGACGCCGGCGACATCGGTCGCATCCGGAATGATCACCGCGAATTCATCGCCGCCCAGCCGGCCACAGGTCCCGCTTGCCCCCATCAGCGCGTCGAGGCGCGCGGCAACGCCGCACAGCAGCCGGTCGCCGATCGGGTGGCCGAGCGTGTCGTTGACCGCCTTGAAGCGGTCGAGATCGAGCATCATGAACGCGTACCGGCCGATTGCCGGATCGGTTTCGCTGATCGCCAGCGACAACGTTTCGTTGATCATCAGCCGGTTGGGCAGGCCCGTCAGCGCATCGTACCGGGCCATGCGATTGATCTTGTCGGCCGATGCGCGCTGGTCGGTGACGTCCGACCCGACCCCCCGGAAACCGCAAAACGTCCCCCGATTGTCGAAGCGCGGCGATGCCGAGACCTCCCACCAGCGCTCTTCCCCCGCGATCCACACGGGCAGGCGCACGGCACTGAAGCTTTCCCGCGCCTTCAACTTCTTGGCGAGGGTGCGCAGTCCGGGGGCAAAGTGACCGGTATCCCATGTCGGGCCGGCAAGGACCTGCAGAAACGGCATGCCCTCGAGAAGCGCGGCGTCCTGCTCGCATGCGACCGCGAGTTGCCTGTTGGCACGTACGATACGACGTCCGCCGTCGATCTCCCACAGCCAGTGCGCGCCCGTCGCCTCGAACTCGCGCAGCAGGAGGCTCACGGTCTCGTCGCGCTCGTCAAGCGCCAGTCCGGCGGTCTCGATGATGGCGAGCGCCTTGGCGCGGCTCATGCAGATCGTCAGCAGCAGGATCGTGAAGATCAGCGTGGCAACACCCGCCACGGGCGCTCCGGTGAGCACGAGGCACGAAGCCGTGACCAGGCCGAACGCAAGCAGGAAGGCAGTGGTCGCCAGCGCCAGCGGTGCCATGAAGAAGGCGGTGGCGGTCGAGAACAGCATGAGCGCGATGCCCGGCCCGAGGGCGCGGATCGGCTTTCCCTGCATACACAGGAGTATCGGCAGAACCGACAGGACCAGCCCAAGCGCAAGTCCGTTCCACGCGGTCTGACGGATGTCGGTTCGGCTCGCGTGACTGAACGCACGGGGCGGGGTCAATGCCATCCGGACCGCGCCCGCTGCCGCGGTCGCAACGGTCATGACCATCCAGAGGAGGATCTCCCACAACGGCATGCTGTGATACAGCAGCGCGCCGCAGAGCGTTACGGTGAGCACCGCCGCGCCGAGCATCAACCAGATACGGTGTCGCCCCGCCAGCAACTGGCGCGCACGGATCAGGCCCCATTCGTGAGAATCGGTCGCCGAAAACGTCAGCAACGCCTTCAAAGTGACGCGTTCCGCCTCCTGCGGGACGCAAGCTAACGTTTCGTTGGGGAGAAGCGACAATCTGTTCACCCCCCTGCACTTAACGAATGTTAGTTATCACATCCCTAGGAACGCCAATTTTGTAAGAAATAACTGGTCCATTTTGGGGCTATCGGTCAGCGGCCCCTCAAGCGGCGATATCGTAAGGCTTGATGTCACCGCTCAGATACAGGTTGCGCGCCTTCGCGCGGCTCAGCTTGCCCGACGACGTGCGCGGCAACGTGCGCGGCGGTATCAGCTCGATCACGCAGTTCATCCCGGTCACCGAGCGGACGCGCTCGCGGATCTCGTCGCGAAGACGCAGCCGCTCGCCCTCGTCCGAGCTGCGGCACTGCACGAGGACCGCGGGCGTTTCCTCACCGCCGGGCGTGGTGATCGCGAACGCGGCGATGTCGCCGGCCTTGAAGCCCGGCAGCTGTTCCACCGCCCATTCGATGTCCTGCGGCCAGTGGTTCTTGCCGTTGACGATGATCATGTCCTTGGCGCGGCCGACGATGTAGATATAGCCGTCGGACATGTAGCCCATGTCGCCGGTGTCGAGCCAGCCATCGGCCATGCACGCGTCGGTCGCCGCGTCGTCGCGGAAATAGCCGACCATGACCGACTTGCCCTTGCACCAGACCTTGCCGATCGCACGCTCGGGCAGCGGCGTGCCGTCCTCTTCGCGGATCTCGATCCGCATGTCGCGGACGGGTTTGCCGCAATTGACGATCGCGCGGTACCGCTGCGGGCGGTCTTCCCCGCGCGAGCCGCCCGAAAGCTGCGTTTCCTCGACCAGTTCGACGCGGATGCCTTCGCCTGGCGGCATCAGCGATACGGCCAACGTCGCCTCGGCGAGGCCATAGCTCGGGAGGAACGCCGACGCCTTGAAACCGGCATCGGCGAAGGCATCGACGAACGACTGCATCACGTCGGGGCGGATCATGTCGGCACCGTTACCCGCGACGCGCCAGCGCGACAGGTCAAACCGCTCGCTCGCCTTGGTCTGCGACGACATGCGGCGTGCGCAGATATCGTAGCCGAACGTCGGCGAATAGCTGAGCGTGGTCCCCGTATTGCGGCTGACGAGGTCGAGCCAGGCGAGCGGACGACGCGCGAAATCCTCGGTCTTCAGATAGTCGGTCGAAACCTGGTTGGCGATCGGCGAGAGGAAGCAGCCGACCAGGCCCATGTCGTGATACCAGGGCAGCCACGACACGCAGCGATCGGTCGCGCAGATCTCCATGCCGTGGCTGTGCGCGGCGAGGTTGTTCAACAGCGCTTCGTGCGTGATGACCACGCCGTGCGGGAACCGGGTCGAACCGCTCGAATATTGCAGATAGGCGATATCGTCGGAGCGGGCTTCGGGCAGTGCCGCTTCGGGGGCATCGCGCGTCGCGAATTCGGACCAGTCGACGCCGATCGTGTCGGCCAGACGGGCCGCCTCGCTTGCCATCTGCGCGAGTTCGGGCGGATAGATCAGCATCTTGGGATCGCAGCTCGACAGCTGGACCCGGAGTTGCTCGATATAGGAGACGCGGCCCCCGAACGACGTCGGCAGCGGCAGCGGCACCGGCCAGGCGCCGGCATAGACGACGCCAAAGAACAGCGCGGCGAACTCGGCGCCGGTTTCGGCGACCAGCGCGATGCGGTCCTTCGGTGCAACCCCCGCGGCGATCAGGCGATCCGCCATCTTGCGCGCATCGCGCTGAAGCTGCGCATAGGGATAGGGCTGCGTCAGCGTACCGCGCGCGTCGTGGAAATTGAGCCCGCGTGTCCCGCTCGCGGCATAGTCCAGCGCATCGCCGAGCGTCGCGAAGTCGGCGAAGCGACGCGGCAGCGCATCCTCGGTCGGGGTCGCCGTCACGTTCGGGGCAGCCCGGTCGATCGCCGGCTTCGCCAGCGGGTCGGTCGTCATCGCCCGAGAAGTGTCGATCGTCATCTGCGTCCTGTCTGTCCCGTCGCGGCCTGTCTTCGGACATTCCACTCCTGTGACCTCGCATGCCACGCCCCGTTTTGGAGCACGCACGCAGGCCGTGGCATTCAAAATCCTATCCCAGTGTGGCACAATGATGGCGTGACCAAAGACCGTCGTCGAGAAAAGCCTGAAAAACGCGTGCCGAAGCCGCTCGATGCTGCGTCGCTCGAGCGTCTTGCGCTGCATTATGTCGAGCGATTCGCGACGACCCGCGGACGGCTGAGCGAGTATCTCCGTCGCAAGCTGCGCGAGCGCGGCTGGGCCGACGGCGCGGGTGTGCCGCCGGATCCAGACGCCCTGGCGCAGCGGCTCGCCGATCTTGGCTATATCGACGATCGGGGTTTTGCCGAGGCGCGAGCCGCGTCGATGCAGCGCCGAGGGCTGGGTGCCCGGCGGGTGGCGGGCGCATTTCGCGCGGACGGCATCGAGGACAGCGACGCGGATGCGGTGGCGCCCGCGATTGCCGATCGCGGCGTCGATGCCGCGCTGGCCTATGCCCGTCGCAAGCGGCTTGGCCCGTACGGCGATCCCGGTCGCGTTCAGGGCGACGATCGCGCGGTTCGGCAGAAACAACTCGCGGCGATGATCCGTGCGGGTCATAGCTTTGAGTTGGCGCGCAAAATCCTGGCGGCTCCGGCCGCGGACGATTTCGATCCAGCGGATTTCGCGTGACAGTATATCGCATGTTGTTGCGGCAGCGAGGAAGCGTGCTAGCAAGGGGTGGGGGTGCGTAACGATGCGTGGTGAGACGCAAGTTGGTGGTGGCGTGGACAGGGCGGCGCAGCAGGTTGCTGACGCCGTGATCGGCATGCCCGTCGCGATGGCGATCAACGCGGTCCCGAACATCGGGATAGCCGGAGAGCAGGCGCCCGTGGCCGAGCCGGCGGTCTATGGCGGCGTCGTCAAATGGTTCGACGTCACGCGCGGGTTCGGCTTCGCGGTCGCCGACGATGCCGCGATCGGCGATATCCTCATCCATTTCTCCGTCCTGCAGCCGCATGGCCGCCGCAGCCTGCCCGAAGGTGCGCGGATCGAGGCGGTGGCGGTGCAACGCGGGCGTGGCTTTCAGGCGCGCGAGATCCTCTCGATCGATCTGAGCAACGCGGTCGATGAAACCGCGATCCGTGCCGCGGCGAGCGCTGCCGGGGCACCCGACCGGATCGATCCCGTCACGCTGATCGATGCGGCCGGGCCTTTCGAACCCGTGCTGGTCAAGTGGTTCAATCGGCTGAAAGGCTATGGCTTTCTCGTCCGCGACAGCGATGGGCGTGACGTCTTCGTTCATATGGAGACGCTGCGGCGCGCAGGGATCGACGCGGTCGAACCCGACCAGCCGCTGCAGGCGCGGATTGTCACGGGTCGCAAGGGGCCGCTTGCGGTTGCCGTGGAGCAAGGGCCCGGGGCCTGATACAGCGCGTGCCGGTCGGCCCGATCGCCGCCGCGTCCGGTCTAATTTGGGATAATGTCATGCGTAAGATCTTGCTCGCGTCCGTTCTCGCTCTGGGGCTTTGCGCCTGCTCGAGCGGGGATGCCAATGGTGGGGATGTGCGGGGGGATCGGGGTGCGGCGAACGGGGGAGTCGCGGACGCCGCAAAGACGCTGACGGTGACGATCCGCAGTGCAAACGGTGCGCATGTCTTCACGGTCGAGCCGGCGCGGACCGAAGCCGAGCAGACGCAGGGACTGATGTACCGCACCGACCTCAAGCCCGACCGCGGCATGCTGTTCGCGCCCTATCCCGCCGGTGGCGGCGGGCCGCGCGAGGCGAACTTCTGGATGAAGAACACGCCGAGCCCGCTCGACATCGTCTATATCCGCGCGGACAAGACGATTGCGCGGATCGCGGAGAATACCGTGCCGTTTTCCGAAGCGCCGATCCCGTCCGGCGAGCCGGTCGCCGCCGTGCTCGAGATCATGGGCGGGCGCGCCGGCGAGCTCGGGATCGCGGAAGGCGACCGCGTCGAATGGACGGACAAGGCCGGCTGAGCGCGGTGCGGTTCGACGGCGTGATCGCGTTCGAGGTTGCTGGCGCCGCGCGCACTCGCTAAGCGGCGGCTATGGGATTTCTCGCATCGACCTTCACGTGGTGGAACGGCGCCACCCTCGGCACCAAATTCGGCCTTCGCGGCAAGACGCGGATGGGCGAGGACGCGCTCGGGAACGTTTATTACGAGGGCGGCAAGGACACCGCTGGCAACCCCCGCCGCTGGGTGATCTACCAGGGCGCGACGGACGCAAGCCGCGTTCCCCCGGCGTGGTTCAGCTGGCTGCATCACCAGGTCGCCGATGTCCCCGACCGCGCGCTGCCGCCGGTCCGTGCCTGGCAGAAGCCGGCGGTCGCGAATCTGACGGGCACCGCCCTGGCCTATCGTCCCGCGGGGGCACTCGAAAAGGGTGGACGCCGAGCGGCGGCGACGGGCGATTATGAAGCCTGGACGCCCGAAGGATGACCCGGCGGATCGCTGCGGCGATCCTGATTGTCGTCGTGGTGATCGGGGGCTGGCTGGGATACCGCGCCATGTCCGACCGTGGCGCCGCGCCGGTCGCTGCGGTCCAGCAGGATCTGCCAGGCGCGGACCAGCCCGGCGACGATTCGATCGAGACAATCGACACGGGCGCGGCATCGCTGGCCAATGGCGGCACGCCGATGGCGCAGCGCGTCGCGGTGATCGGGCTGCTCAACAAGCGTAACGGCGATACCCGGGAGGTCACGCTCAAGCCGGGGCAGGCGACGCGCATGGGCGATGTCGTGTTGCGCCTGCGCGCCTGCGAACAGACCGCGCCGTGGGAGCCGGAGCAGCTGACCGGTGCGTTCGTCCAGGTCGTGGTGCGTGGCACCGACAGGCGCTGGCGACAGACATTCTCGGGATGGCTCTACAAGGAGCGTCCCGCGCTGAACGCGGTCCAGCACCCGATCTACGACGTCTGGGCCAAGAGCTGTGCGATGACGTTCCCGGCGACCGGCCCTGATACCGCACCCGTCGCGGAGGCCGCGGCGAAGCGGTCCAGCGCGAAGAAATCGCCCGCCGCCGAGCCAGTCCCGGCCGAATCCTCGCCAGCCACGCCCTCGATCGCGCCCCTGAGCAACGCGACATAGGCGTTGCGGTCGATCTCGACGGCGCCCAGCGAGGCGAGGTGTGCCGTCTGGAACTGACAATCGAGCAGGTCGAACCCGCCCGCCTTCATGCGTGCGACGAGATGCGCGAGCGCGACCTTCGACGCGTCGGTCGCGCGGCTGACCATGCTTTCCCCGAAGAATGCCCGGCCCAGCGCGAGCCCGTATAACCCGCCGACCAGCGCTTCGCCGTCCCAGCATTCGATCGAGTGCGCGAACCCCATCGTGTGGAGCTGGAGAAAGACGCGCTCGATCCCGGTGTTGATCCAGGTCTCGGGTCGGTTGTCGACGCTTTCGGCGCACAACGCGAGGATGTCCGGGAACGCAGTGTCGACCGTGACGCGAAAGCGATCCCTTACAATCGTCTTGCGCAGCGAGCGCGCCAGGTGAAAGCCGTCGAGCGGCAGGATCGCACGGCGCCGGGGTTCGACCCAGTAGACGCTGTCCGCGTCGCGGCTGTCGGCCATGGGAAAGACGCCGACGGCATAGCCACCGAGCACGATTTTGGGATCGAGTTGCTCCATGGTTATGGACGATCAGCCTGCCAGGCGCCGTTCGATCGTGCGCCACAGCGTGTCGAACGCAGCGGCGGCGCTCGATCGCGGCGCGAAGACGCCGACGGGGGCACGCCGCGCGGTCATCGATTCGATCACGCTGCTCATCGGGATTACCGGCCATTCGGGTCGCGCGGCGACCGCGTCGGCATGCAGGCGTCGGCGGCGATCGACCATCACATGCACGGGAAGGATCGGGGTCCGGCCGCCCAGATGCCGCACGACATCCTCATAGGCGCGCTGCGACAGCGGCGAGGGGATGACGGGCACGACGATCAGGTCGGCGGCGCGCATGACCTGATCCGCGGTCTCGGTCAGTCCCGGCGGGCAGTCGAGAACGACACGGTCGTAATCCGTCAGTTCGGCAATCAGCTTTTCCAGCCGCTTCTTCTTGTCGATCGCATGGAAGAGGTGATCCAGTCCGCGCAGCGATGCGTCGGCGCCGATCAGGTCGAGATGGGGGATCGCGGTCGACTGCGCGCGCTTGCGAACCGCGATGTCCTTCGAGAACATCGCCTGCGCCTGATCGCGCCCGGCACCGCCATGCATCAGGAAGGTGCTGGCCGCCTGCGGATCGAGATCCCAGAGCAGCGTGCGCCGCGCGGACCGCGCCGCCGAGCACCATGCCAGATTGACCGCCAGCGTCGTCTTTCCGACGCCGCCCTTCAGGCTGTAGATCGCAATGGTTGCCATGGCGGTCAGCGTGGCGCGGCGAGCAGCGAATGGCAAGGCACGCCCCCCTGAGCGGCAAGCACAGGGCTTGGCCACGGGACCGGGCGTGGCGCCGGGCAGTCCGTCCAACCGAAAGCGGGGAACGGTCGCGGACAGACCACGACCATTCCCCGACGGCATCGATCAGGATCGAACAGCGATCAGATGTGGCAGGTCTGGCTGCCCTTGCCGGGCCGCGTCAGGTCGATCGCCTTCTCGTTGCCGGTCATCGACCAGCCACCCTCTGCAACCAGCGGCTCGCCGGCAGCGGGGGCCTTGAGCGTGGTGGCGGTGTCGCCTTCCTTGAGGCGGATATTGGCCTGCTTGTCGCCCTGGAAGAACGTCACATAGACCAGGCTGTTGTCCTTGCAGCGCATCGTCTGCTCGGACTTGATCGATGGCGGCAGTTCGACCGGGCCGGCATTGGCGAGCTGGTTGGCCATCGGATCCGGGTTGCTGTCGACAACCTCGGGCGCGGCGGGCTTGGAGTTGCAGGCGGCCAGCGCGAGCAGCGCGGCGACGGCGGTGATGGGGAGGGGGGTCTTCATGGTGCGAAGCGACTTCGCGCATGCAGCAAATGCCGTCAAGCCGTAGCGGTACCGTTACCGGCGCGCGTGTTCGGACCATCCCTGCGGCAGGTCGGCTCGCCGCAATCCGCATGTTGGACCATGCAACGCCGACGCGCGAAACGTTGTTTTGGCGGGGATATGTCGGGCATTGCGGTCGGGCAGCGAACGGTCGATCGGGCAGGCTGTCGTCGGCCGGGACAGGCGTGCCGGGCACGGCGTTGGCGAGGCGGAGCTGGATCGTTTTGGTGCACTGCCGTCCGGGACGCATGATTCTGCTCTTTCGCTCGAGGGCATGGCGGGCCCATGGGCACGATCGAAAGAGCGCCCCGGCGAATCGGGGACGACGGCGCGGGGATGGTGGCGCCGGCGAAAAACATGGCGGCGGCAACGGTGCGATCACCGGCTGCGCTATAGTATGAAACACCGTCGAAAGGACGACGCATGACGCGAAATGACGACCCGTTCGATCGCCTGACCGCGATCGCACAGTTGATTGCGGACGCACTCGCGCTCGCGGACGAAGGCAGTGAATCGCTGCTCGGCGCCAAGCTGTCCGATGCGCAGGCCTGCGTGGACTCACGCCTCGAGATGCTGGCCGGTGGCCGGCGGCTGGGCTGCGGGCGGTCCTGAGCCTGCCGGCCTCCTGACCGCCGGCCCTCATGCTCCCGGCTCCACGCGGGGCTGGCCTGTGCGATCCGCGTTATCCCGGCCGTGCGGAGATCGCTTCTGTGGCGTATAGATTCGCGTGCTTGCCCTTGGCTGGGGTCGGCGCCATCTAGCCCGGATGCAGATGACAACCGATACGCAGACGCTACCCGACACGCTCGCCCTGATCGGCAACACGCCGCTGGTACGCCTCAAGGGGCCCAGCGACGCGACGGGCTGTGACATTTTCGGCAAATGCGAGTTCGTGAACCCGGGCGCGTCGATCAAGGATCGCGCGGCGCTGTCGATCGTCGAGGACGCCGAGGCGCGCGGGATGCTGGCGCCCGGCGGAACGATCGTCGAGGGGACGGCGGGCAATACCGGGATCGGTCTTGCGCTGGTCGCCAATGCCAAGGGGTATAAGACGATCATCGTCATGCCCGAGACGCAGAGCCGGGAGAAGATGGACACGCTGCGCGCGCTTGGCGCGGAGCTCGTCCTCGTTCCCGCGGCGGCGTTTTCGAGCCCCTGCCACTTCGTCCACACGTCGCGGCGGATCGCGGAGGAGACGCCGGGCGCGATCTGGGCGAACCAGTTCGACAATACCGCGAACCGCCGCGCGCATATCGTCGGCACCGCAGAGGAGATCTGGGCGCAGATGGACGGCCGGATCGACGGCTTCACCTGTGCGGCGGGCACTGGGGGCACGATCGCGGGTGTCGGTCTCGGTCTCAAGGCCAAGGACGAGGGGGTCTGCATCGCGCTTACCGACCCGCACGGCGCTGCGCTGTATAATTATTATGCGCATGGCGAACTGAAGTCGGAGGGATCGTCGGTGGCCGAGGGGATCGGGCAGGGGCGGATCACTGCCAATCTCGAAGGCGCACCGATCGACACGCAGTTCCGAATCTCGGATGCCGAAGGCTATGAATGGACGCGGCGGCTGCTCGACGAAGAGGGGCTGTGCCTCGGCCTGTCGTCGGGGATCAACGTCGCCGGCGCGATTGCGCTCGCGCGGCAGCTGGGGCCGGGAAAGCGGATCGCGACGATATTGTGCGATACCGGATTTCGCTACCTGTCGACGCTCTATAATGCCGAATGGCGCGCGTCGAAGGGGCTTGCTTGAGAAGCATGCAAGCCACCCCGGACGCGGCCGTTCGACAAATGCGCGGTGATCGGGTAGCTAAACACGCCAAGATGCAGAACGGACACGTACCTTCGCAGACCATGCAGCGGATCAAGGTCGGTATGATCGGCCTTGCCGCGGTGGTTCTGTTCATCGGCCTCGCCAGCGCGATCATCGGATCGGCGACGCGGGAACGGCCCGTCGTTGCCGCGGGCTCGGCGCAGGCGGACGTCGTCGCGAACATGGCGGTCTCGAACACCACAGCCTCCGACGGCACCGACGAGCCACTCGCCGAAATGGGGCTCGCGCCGAGCGTCAACGCGCAGGCGCCTGCCGCCAAGCCTTAATCACCGGATGCCGCCGGATCACGTCGTCCTTTGGTGGTTTGCGCGTGATTGGTCCCGCGCCCGGCTTTCCCTTGAGTCTCAATATCATGGCGTGTGGCTTGGCCCGCCGTTGGTCGCGCGTGCGTGCTCGATTGGACGAATTAACCTTCTGATTCCGTGAAATCCCCAAAAATCCCGTTGCGTCCCCGTTTCGCTGTGATAGACCGAGGTTAACACAGGGGCACGGTCACCGAGCGCGATTGCGCGGTCGGATTGCAGCGCGAGCTGCGATTCGAAGCGGGAAGTCGTGCACGCCATTCGCGGGATATTGGCGTGTCGGACAGAGGGCGGTATCAGGGAGACGGCATCGGCCTTGTCGACGACAAGGGCCGGGTAGCCATCCCTTCCGCACTTCGGACGATCCTGTCGGCAAACGCCCCCAAGGCAAACGGCAAGGACGGCGGAACCATCATCATCGGCGCGCATCAGAGGAACCGGTGCCTGGTCGCGTATGACCCGGGCTATGTCGCGCTGCTCGCTGAAAAGCTCGACCGGCGCGAGGCCGAGAACACGCGCGAGGACGGCGAATACGACTACAACATCAAGCGTCGCGCGGCGTCCGGCGAGGCGGTGCCGTTCGATGGCTCGGGCCGCTTCATCATGCCCGCCTTTCCGCGCTTCTATGCCGGGATCAAGACGCACGCGTTCTTCTACGGCGTGCTCGACTATATCGAGATCTGGGACCCCGCGGCGCTCGTCGCCACGCCGGACATGCCCGACGTCGTCAAGGAGATGGCGCGCTTCTACATGGCCGAGAAGGGGGTCGCGCTGTGAGCGATCTGCTGCCCCAGGACGATGCGCCGCACGTTCCCGTGCTGATGGACGAGGTGCTTGCCGCGCTGGCCCCCGCGCCCGGCGAGACGATGGTCGACGGGACGTTCGGCGCCGGCGGCTATACGCGGGCGCTGCTGTCGCGCGGCGCGCGCGTGATCGCGTTCGATCGCGATCCCGATGCGATCGAGGCGGGTCGCGCGCTTGCCGATGCGCATGACGGCCTGACGCTGGTCGCCGCCGACTTCTCCGCGATGGTCGCCGAGCTCGAGGCACGCGATGCGTTGCCCGTCGACGGGATCACGCTCGATATCGGCGTGTCGTCGATGCAGCTCGATCAGGCCGAGCGCGGCTTTTCGTTCCAGTCGGACGGTCCGCTCGATATGCGGATGGCGCAGGCGGGGATGTCGGCCGCGGACTTCGTCAACGAGGCGGACGAGGCCGAGATCGCCGACGTACTGTATCAATATGGCGACGAGCCCAAGTCGCGGCGGGTTGCGCGTGCGATCGTCGCGGCGCGGCCGCTGACGCGTACCGGCGAGCTGGCGCACGTCATCCGTCGCGCGCTCGGCTACAAGGCGCACGACAAGAAGGATCCGGCGACGCGCGCGTTCCAGGCGATCCGCATCCACGTCAATCGCGAGCTTGGCGAACTGGCGGATGGCCTGCTTGCCGCGGAGCGCGCGCTCAAGCCCGGCGGGCGGCTCGCGATCGTGACGTTTCACAGCCTCGAGGACCGGATGGTGAAGCGGTTCCTGCGCGCGCGGTCCGGTGCTGCGCCTTCAGGTTCGCGTCATCTTCCGCAGGCGAAAAGCGTGTCGGAACCGAGTTTTACCGATGTCGGACGCCCCGTGCGCGCCGGCGAGGACGAGCTGGCACGCAACCCGCGTGCACGCTCTGCGACTTTACGAACGGCGCGGCGGACCTCCGCGCAACCTTGGACGGAAGAGGTGACGACATGACGGCGGCGTATCGGTTGAAGGGTGTGGGCTGGTTCGGGGGCTGCGTGGCCGTCGTGCTCGGTTTCTACCTCGTTTCGCTGCAGGTCGCCGCCGAGCGCAAGAAGCTGGAGGCCGTCAATGGTCAGATCCGGTTCGCCGAGCGCGACATCCGGGCGCTCGAGACCGAGTTCGACACGCGCGCCAACCTGGTGCAGCTCGAACGCTGGAATGGCGACACGCTGGCGTTGTCCGCGCCGACCGCCGGCCAGTTCGTCGCAAGCGAATCGGCGCTGGCCGCGCTCGACGTGAACCAGATCGGCAACCGCGGGACGATCCAGACTGCGCAGCTGCTGGTGCCGTCGATGCCCGTGATCGCGCCCGTTGCAGCGCCCGCAGCGGTGCCCGCAGCCGTGACCAACGTCGGCGTGCAGACCGCCGCGGTCGCAGCGGCGCTGAAACCCGTCGTGATCCGTGCGTCGCTCCAGATGCCCAAGTCCGCCGAGGCCGCGATCGTCCGCGCCGCCTCGACCGAGCGCCTCGCCGCGGTGGCCAAGGTTCGTCCGCAGGCGGTCGCGATGCTCGATCGCAAGCTGCTGTCCGATACCACGCTCGGCTCGATCCTGAACGGCGCCCGCGCCGAGGCCGGGCGCCTGCGTTGACCACGCTCGTCGCCCGGCCAGTCTCCGAGCGGCGTACCGCGACGCAGCGCCATGCGCTGGTCGCGACGGCGCACATGCGCCTGATGATGCTGATGTTCCTGTTCGGCGCGGCCGTGCTGCTGGTCATCGGTCGGCTGGGGATGCTGGCGATCCAGGGGTCGCTGAGCGATCCGGCGGCACGCGCTGCCGCGATCGCCGCCCGCGGCGACATCGTCGATCGCAACGGCGCACCGCTGGCGAGGACGATCGATGCCTGGACGATCGCGGTCCATCCCAAGAAACTGATCGGCGACCCGACCGAGATCGCGGCGCGGCTCGCGGCGCTGATGCCCGACCGTGGCGACCAGGCGTTCTTCTATGCGCTGCTGACCAAGAATGTCAGCTTCAGCTATCTCCAACGGCGCGCGTCGCCCGCGCTGGTCGAGCAGGTCAATGCGATCGGCGAACCCGCAATCGTGTTCGCGCGCGAGACGCAGCGGCTGTACCCGCAGTCGACGATGGCGGCACACGCGCTGGGCTTCCTGTCGACCGACGGGCACGGCATGTCGGGCATGGAACGCGTGCTCGACGAGCGGCTGACCAACCCGGCGCTCAACGGCACCCCCGTCGCGCTGTCGATCGACACGCGCGTCCAGGCCGCGATGGAAAGCGAACTCGCGCGCGCGGTGGCGTCGTTCCAGGCCAAGGCGGCGTCGGGCATCGTCCTCGACGTCGATACGGGCGAAGTCATCGCGATGACCTCGATGCCCGTTTTCAATCCCAACCGCGTCGGCATGGCGGGCACCGAACAGCTGCGCAACATGGGAACGCAGAGCGTGTACGAGCTCGGTTCGGTGTTCAAGCCGATCGCGATGGCGGCGGCGATCGACACGGGCGTCGTCACGTCGATGTCGCGCCGGTTCGACGCGACGGCGCCGATGCGCGTCGGCGGCTACACGATCCACGACGATCCGGGCGACGAGGAAAAGCGCTGGCTCAACATCCCGGAAACGCTGATCTATTCGTCGAATATCGCGACGGCGCGGATCGCCGACCAGATCGGCGCGACGGGCATGCAGACGATGTTCCGCAAGCTCGGGTTCGACACCAAGCCCGATATCGAGCTGCGCGAGAAGGGGCGTCCGATCTGGCCGACCTTCTGGGCGCGGACCACGGTCATGACGTCTGCATATGGCCACGGGATCGCGGTGACGCCGCTGCACCTCGCCAATGCCTATGCGACGCTCGTCAATGGCGGGATCTGGCGGCCGACGACGCTGCTCAAGATCGATCCGGCGCATATCCCCGCAGGGCGGCGCGTGATCAGCACGACGACGAGCGCGCGGATGCGCCAGCTGCTTCGGCTGATCGTGCAATATGGTACGGGTCGAAAGGGCGAGGCGCCCGGCTACCGCGTCGGGGGCAAGACGGGCACCGCGGAGATCGCGCAGGCGGGCGGGTACAACAAGCATACCAACGTCTCGACCTTTGCCGCCGCCTTCCCGATGGACGCGCCGCGCTATGTCGTCGTCGTGACGCTCGACTCGGCAAAGGGCAACAAGGAATCCTACGGGTTCACCACCGCCGCCTGGACCGCGGCACCGGTCGTCTCGCGCGTGATCAGCCGGACCGGATCGATGCTTGGGGTGATACCCGACACCAATCGCGATATCGACGAGAGCGACTTGCTCCCGTTGTTGTGGCATGCGCCGGGGACTCCGGCATTCGGTGCGAAGCCGACGATCGGGGCGGAGTAAGCGGCTGAACGTCCGGTCATGAGATTTGGCCGTGACGGGACGGCCATGGGGATTGTGCCAATGAGGATGTTTGCATGAAACTGGCTACGCTGATCGGCGAAGAGACCGGCAGCGGCGGACATGCGTCGTCTGTACAGGCCGCCGTCCGACCGGTCGCATCCGGCGGAGACATGGACCGCAACGTCACCGGCTTCGCGATCGACCACCGCAAGGTCGCACCGGGGACGGTGTTCGGCGCGTTCAGGGGCGAACGCGTCAATGGCGAGGATTTCATCCCCGACGCGATCCGCGCGGGTGCGATCGCAGTAGTCGCGCGCCCCGGGCTGGTCATCGACGGCGCGGCCTACATCGCCGACGAGATCCCGCGCGAGCGTTTCGCGCAGCTCGCGGCGCGGTTCTTCGCCCCGTTCCCCGAGACGACGGTCGCGATCACCGGCACCAACGGCAAGACCAGCTGTGTCGAGATGACCCGGCAATTGTGGCGGATGGCGGGGTTCCACGCCGCCTCGATCGGCACGCTCGGCGTGACGACCGCGGACGAGCGCGTGACGACCGGGCTGACGACGCCCGACGTGGTGACGTTCCTGTCGAACGTCGCCGGGCTGGCACGCGAGGGCGTGACTCACCTCGCATTCGAGGCATCGAGCCACGGGCTGACGCAGTATCGCACCGAGGGGCTTCCCGTCTCGGCTGCCGCGTTCACCAATCTCAGCCGCGATCACCTCGATTATCACGGTGACATGGCGGCCTATTTCGCGGCGAAGATCCGCCTGTTCTCCGAGGTGCTTGGACGCGACGGTGTTGCGGTGGTCTGGGCTGACGATCCGCAGGCGGCGCGCGTGATCGATCTGGCGCGCGAACGCGGTAACCGGCTCGTAACCGTCGGCACGCGCGGCGACACGCTGCGGCTGGTCGGACGCGATCCGACCTTGCTGGGGCAGGGGCTGACGATCGAGGCGGGGGGCCAGACCTACCGCGTGACGCTGCCGCTGATCGGCGGATATCAGGCGGCGAACGCGCTTGTCTCCGCAGGGCTGGTGATCGCGACCGGGGGCGATGTCGCGACGACGATCGCCAATCTCGCGCGGTTGCAGCCGGTGCGCGGGCGGCTCGAGCGTGCAGTGATCGCGCGGTCGGGCGCGCCGGTCTATGTCGATTATGCACATACCCCCGACGCGCTGGAGGCGGCGATCGCGGCGCTCAAGCCGCATGCCGGGGGGCGGCTGATCGTCGTGTTCGGCGCGGGCGGCGACCGCGACACGGGCAAGCGCGAGACGATGGGGCAGGTGGCGGTGCACTATGCCGACCGCGTCATCGTCACCGACGACAACCCGCGTACCGAGGACGCCGCGCTGATCCGCCGCGACATCCTGAAGGGCGCGCCCGGCGCGATCGAGATCGGCGATCGGCGTGCGGCGATCAAGGCGGCGATCGACGAGGCCGGCGGCGACGACATCGTGCTGATCGCGGGCAAGGGGCATGAACAGGGCCAGATCGTCGGCGACATGGTGTTGCCGTTCGACGATGTCGGCGTCGCGCGCGAGTGCGCCGCGTGACCGGTGCCGCACCACTGTGGACCGCCGCGGAGATCGCGGCGGCGACCGGGGGGACCGCCTCGGCAGACTTCGAGGTAGGCGGCGTCGCGTTCGATTCGCGCGAGGTCGGCCCGGGCGACCTGTTCGTGGCGATGAAGGGCGAGGCGAGCGACGGCCATCTGTTCCTCGACCAGGCGTTCGCGCAAGGCGCAACAGGCGCGATCGTCTCCGAGCCATGCGATCATCCGCACGTCCGCGTCGCCGACAGTTTTCGCGCGCTTGAGGAGCTGGCACGCGCGAGCCGAAAGCGCAGCGGTGCGACGATCATCGGGGTGACGGGGTCGGTCGGCAAGACCAGCGCGAAGGAGGCGCTGTACGCCGCGCTCGATCGCGGCGCGCCCGGCGCGGTACATCGCTCGGTCAAGAGCTACAACAACCATACCGGCGTGCCGTTGAGCCTCGCGCGGATGCCGCGCGACGCGCGCTTCGGCGTGTTCGAGATGGGGATGAACCATGCCGGCGAACTCGCGGCGCTGACGCGGATCGTCCGCCCGCACATCGCGGTCGTCACCGCGATCGCACCTGCGCACACCGCGTTCTTTCCCGACGAGAGCGCGATCGCCGACGCGAAGGGCGAGATCTTCGAGGGGCTCGAGCCCGGCGGCCGCGCGATCGTGCCGTTCGACAGCGTGCACCGCGATCGGCTCGTCGCAGCGGCAGCGCCGCATGCGGCGACGGTCGTGACGTTCGGGCTCGAAAAGGGTGCGGACGTCCGCGCGATCGAGACGGTGCGGTTGGCGACGGGGTCGACCTTCGTCACCGCGCAGTTCGGCGCGCATGAACTGAGCTTCACGATGGCGCAGCCCGGCATGCACTGGGTATCGAACGCGCTCGCGGTCCTCGCCTGTGTCGATGCGGCGGGGGCCGATCTGGGGCTCGCGGGGCTGGCGCTTGCCGAACTTGGCGGGCTGCAGGGGCGCGGTGCGCGGTTCATGGCGTCGCTGCCGGGCGGCGAGGCGCTTGTGATCGACGAGAGCTACAACGCCAACCCGTCGTCGATGCGCGCGACGCTCGCGGTGCTGAAACAGGAACCGGGGCGGCATGTCGCGGTCCTCGGCGAAATGCGCGAACTGGGTGCGGCGTCGGCAGATTATCATGCGGGGCTGGCCGAGCCGATCCTTGCGGCAAACGTCGAAATGGCGCTGCTGGTCGGTGAAGCGATGGCGCCGCTCGCGCAGGCGCTTGAGGGGAAAGTCGAAACCGTCCATGTGGGCGACGCTGCGGCCGCGCTGACGTCGTTACGGACGATCCTGGCGCCGGGCGATGCGGTTCTCATCAAGGGATCGAACGGTGTAGGGCTCGCGCGTGTCGTGGCGAGCCTCGGGGGTGGGAAGACGTAAATGCTGTACTGGATCGCCGCACATCTGGGTTTCCCGGGTATATTGAACCTGCTGCGCTATCAATCGACGCGGACGGGCGGCGCGGTCGCGACCGCGCTGATCATCGGCCTGATCATCGGGCCGCGGTTCATCGGCTGGCTGCGCGTGCGACAGGGCAAGGGGCAGCCGATCCGCGCCGACGGCCCGCAGACGCATCTCGCCAAGCGCGGCACGCCGACGATGGGCGGGCTGATGATCCTGACCAGCATGACGCTGGCGATCCTGTTGTGGATGGACCTCGCCAACCCCTATGTCTGGGCCTGCCTGTTCGTGACGCTGGGGTTCGGCACGATCGGGTTTATGGACGATTACGACAAGGTGCGGAAGGCGAGCACCGCGGGGATTTCGGGGCGCACGCGGCTGCTGCTCGAATTCGCGATCGCGGGGATCGCCGCGACGATCATCATGTCGCAGAACGGGCCGCACCTCTATCTGCCGTTCACGTCGCGCATGTATATCGATCTCGGCTGGTTCTTCCCCGTCTTCGCCGCGTTCACGATCGTGTCGTTCGGCAATGCGGTGAACCTGACCGACGGGCTCGACGGACTGGCGACGATGCCGGTGATCATCGCCAGCGTGGCGTTCATGGTCATCGTCTATCTCGCGGGCAACGTGAAGTTCGCCGACTATCTCGGCATCCCGCACGTGCCGGGGGCGGGCGAGCTCGCGATCTTCTGCGGCGCGGTCGTCGGCGGGGGGCTGGCGTTCCTCTGGTTCAATGCGCCGCCGGCCGCGGTGTTCATGGGCGATACCGGGAGCCTCGCACTGGGCGGTGCGCTCGGGACGATCGCGGTCGTTGCGCATCACGAGATCGTGCTCGGGATCATCGGCGGGCTGTTCGTCGCCGAGGCGCTGAGCGTGATCATCCAGGTGTTCTTCTACAAGCGCACCGGCAAGCGCGTGTTCCGGATGGCGCCGATCCACCATCATTTCGAACAGCTTGGCTGGAGCGAGCCGACCGTGGTGATCCGCTTCTGGATCATCGCACTGGTGCTGGCGCTGGTCGGCCTGTCGACGTTGAAGCTGCGGTGATCGTCGCTAAGGCCTGGCGCGGGAAACGCCTCGCGGTGCTCGGGCTCGCGCGGTCGGGCGCGGCGACCGTGCGGGCGCTGGTCGCCGGCGGGGCGAACGTCGTCGCCTGGGACGCCGACGAGTCGAAGCGTGCCGTCTTCGCTGCCGACCCCGTGCGGGGAGACCCCGCACGTCTCGAGCTGGCACCGCTCGAGGATCTGGCTGGGTTCGACGCACTGATCGTGTCCCCGGGTGTGCCGTTGAACACGCATCCTCTCGCAGCGGCGGCACGCGCGGCCGGAATCCCCGTCATCGGCGATATCGAGCTGTTCGCTCAGGCACGGCGCGACCTTCCGTCGCACAGGGTCGTCGGGATCACGGGCACGAACGGCAAGTCGACCACGACCGCGCTCGTGCATCATATCCTGAAGACCGCGGGCGTGCCGACGCTGATGGGGGGCAATATCGGGCTGCCCATCCTCGGGCAGGATCCGCTGCCCGCGGGCGGCGTCTATGTGCTCGAACTGTCGAGCTACCAGATCGACCTGACGCAGACGCTCGACTGCGACGTCGCGGTGCTGCTCAACGTCACGCCCGACCATCTCGACCGCTATGACGGGTTCGAGGGCTATGCCGCGTCGAAGGCCCGGCTTTTCGCGATGCAGACCGCAGCCAGCGTGGCGATCGTCGGAACCGGCGATGCGACATCGGGCGCGATTGCCGCGCGGCTTGGCGGCAGCGGTCATCGGCTCGTGCCGATCGCCGCGGACCCGGACGTGTCGAATGCCGACTGGCCGGCCTTGCAGGGGCCGCACAACCGGCAGAATGCCGCCGCGGCGATCGCCACGGCCGAGGCGCTGGGCGTCGATGCGCGCGATATCGAGCGTGCGCTGATCAGCTTTACCGGGCTGCCGCACCGGATGGAGCGGATCGCGACGATCCGCGGCGTCGGCTATGTCAACGACAGCAAGGCGACCAACCCCGAGAGCAGCGCCCCTGCGCTCGCGGCGTTCGAGCGGGTGCACTGGATCGTCGGTGGCCGGGCGAAGGGCGACGATCTCGACGCCTGCGCGCCGGCGTTCGGGCACGTCGTCCACGCCTATACGATCGGGGAGGCGGGCAGGACGTTTGCGGATCTGCTCCAGCCGGTGATGCCGGTCGAGCAGTCGGTCACCCTTGCGGTCGCGGTGTCGAGTGCCGCCGCCCGTGCGCAGCCCGGCGACACCGTGCTGCTGTCGCCGGCATGCGCGAGTTTCGACCAGTTTGCCGATTACGAAGCGCGCGGCGCCGCGTTTCGCGCCGCGGTGGAGCAGTTGGCATGACCGATATGCGTGCTAGGACCATCGACATGGGGGTACAACGGACCGGGATTGTCGCGAAGATGAAGCGGCGTGGCGGCCGCGGCGACCAGTCGCCGCTGGGCACGTGGTTCTGGGACATCGACCGGATGCTCCTGCTGCTGACGCTGTTCCTGATCGCGATCGGCCTGATCGCCGTCGCCGCGGCGTCGCCCGCGACCGCGGTTCGCTATTCGGGCGAGCATCACAAGCTGACGCCGCTTTACTATTTCTGGCGACAGCTGATCTGGGTCGGCGTGTCGATGCCCGTGCTGTTCGGCGTGTCGATGATGCCCGTGTCGATGGCGCGGCGGATGGCATTGACCGGGGCGGTCGTGCTCGTCGCGATCCTCGCGGTGACGCCGTTCGTCGGCGCCGAGGTCAATGGCGCGCGGCGCTGGATCGGCTTCGGCTTCGCGCAGTTCCAGCCGTCCGAATTCCTGAAACCGATGTTCATCGTCACCGTCGCGTGGCTGTTGTCGCTGCGCGCGAAGGACCCCGAGCTGCCGACCGTGCTGATCACCGGTGCGCTGACCGGCGCGATCGCCGTCCTGCTGATGCTCCAGCCCGATTTCGGCCAGACGATCATCTATTGCACGGTCTGGATGGCGCTGTTGATGATCGCCGGAACGCCGCTGCGCGTAATGGCCGGGCTGGTCGCGTGCGTTCCCGTCGGGCTGGGGGCGGCGTACATGTTCTATGGCACCGCGCGGTCGCGGATCGACGCGTTCCTGTTCCCCGGCGTCGACGGCGAGGGCGCATCGGATCATTTCCAGACCAATGCCGCGCACCATACGCTGACCGCGGGCGGCTGGACCGGGACGGGGCCGGGCGGCGGCGTCGCGAAGTTCGGGCTGCCCGAGGCGCACACCGACTATATCTTCTCGGTGATCGGCGAGGAATTTGGGCTGATCGCGTGTTCGGTGATCGCGGTGACGTTCCTCGCGATCGTCGTGCGCGTGTTCGTCAAGCTGCTGGACGAGCAGGATGAATTCAAGCTGCTCGCAGCAGCGGGACTGGCTACGCAGTTCGGCGCGCAGGCGCTGGTGAGCATGGCGGTCAACACCGGCCTTGCGCCGTCAAAGGGCATGACGCTGCCGTTCATCAGCTATGGCGGGTCTTCGATGATCGCGTTGTCGATCGGCATGGGGTTGCTGCTGGCGTTCACCCGGCGCAATCCGTTTCTCACGCGGAGCCCGTATGTCGTCCGCTGGAGTGGGGAATGAGTGTGAATCAGCGTCCGAGGCATTTCGTCCTGGCAGCCGGCGGGACCGGCGGACACATGGTGCCGGCAGCGGCGCTCGCGGCCGAACTGACCAAGCGCGGCCACCGTGTCGCGTTGGTCAGCGACGAGCGCGGCGTACGGTTTCCGGGCCTGTTCGAGGGAATCCAGACGCATGTCCTGCCAGCCGGCCGCCTTGGCGGCGGGCCGCTCGGCTGGGGCA
Organism: Sphingomonas sp. AC449; assembly: GCF_979253475.1. Taxonomy (NCBI): domain Bacteria; kingdom Pseudomonadati; phylum Pseudomonadota; class Alphaproteobacteria; order Sphingomonadales; family Sphingomonadaceae; genus Sphingomonas; species Sphingomonas sp. AC449. Next base: position 237,883 of record NZ_CEEDCZ010000001.1, read on the forward strand.
AGGCGATGCGCGAGATGTGGCGTGGCCGGACGATGGCGCGCGAGCTGTACCGCACGTTCAGGCCCGCCGCCGTGATCGGGTTCGGCGGCTATCCCGCGCTGCCCGCGCTGCTTGCGGCGTTCGCGGACAAGATCCCGACCGCGGTGCATGAGCAGAATGCGGTGCTGGGGCGGGTCAACCGCTTCGTCGCGCGCCGCGTCGATGCGATCGCCACCTCGTCCGAGCCGACCGAGCGGCTGGCGCCCAAGCTGCTCGGCAAGACGCATCTGGTCGGAAATCCGGTGCGCGAGGCGGTGCTGGCGCTGCGTACGCGCCCGTATCCACTGCTCGAGGAGGACGGGATCTTCCGGATCCTCGTGACCGGCGGAAGCCAGGGGGCGAGCATCCTGTCGCAGGTCGTGCCCGACGGTCTGGCGATGCTGCCGGTGACGCTGCGTCGGCGGTTGCAGGTGACGCACCAGGCCCGGATCGAGGATATCGACGCGGTCCGGAAGAAATATGCCGAACACGACATTCCCGCCGAGCTCGCGACGTATCTTCCCGACATGCCCGAGCAGCTTGCCTGGGCGCATCTGGTGATCGCGCGGGCGGGGGCGTCGACGATCTCTGAGCTGACCGCTGCGGGGCGTCCGGCGATCCTCGTTCCGCTGCCGGGCGCGACCGACGATCACCAGACCGCGAACGCGCGCGAGATCACGCGGGCAGGCGGCGCGCGGACGATCGCGCAGGGAGACTTTACCGCAGTGGAACTGGCCAAGCAGATGCAGAAACTCGGGCTCGACCCGGCCGCGTTGCAGAATGCGGCGGGACGCGCGCGCAGTTGCGGGCGGCCCAATGCCGCAAGCGATCTGGCGGATCTCGTCGAGAGTCTCGACGCGCCCGTGTCGCGGGTTCCGGTCGGTGCGCCGTCCAAGCCAAAGGCGCAGTTCGCATGAAGGGTGTCGCAACGGATATCGGCACGATCCATTTCGTCGGGATCGGCGGGATCGGCATGTCGGGCATCGCCGAGGTGATGAAGAATCTCGGCTACCGCGTGCAGGGATCGGACGTGGCCGAGGGTTATGTCGTGCAGGGCCTGCGCGACAAGGGGATCCCGGTGGCGATCGGCCATGCCGCGGCAAATATCGGCGATGCCGCGGTGGTCGTCGTCTCGACCGCGATCGTGCGGTCGAACCCCGAGGTCGAGGCGGCGCTCAACGCGCGCGTGCCCGTGGTGCGGCGTGCGGAGATGCTCGCCGAACTGATGAGGCTGAAGTCGACGGTTGCCGTTGCTGGCACGCACGGCAAGACGACGACGACGTCGATGGTCGCGGCGTTGCTCGATGCGGGCGGCGTCGACCCGACCGTCATCAATGGCGGCATCATCAACTCCTATGGCTCGAACGCGCGACTGGGTGCGAGCGACTGGATGGTGGTCGAAGCGGACGAGAGCGACGGCAGCTTCCTGCGGCTCGACGGGACGATCGCGGTCGTCACCAACATCGATCCCGAGCATCTCGATCATTACGGATCGTTCGACGCGGTGAAGGATGCGTTCGTCGAGTTCGTCGAGAACGTGCCTTTCTACGGCGCGGCGCTGCTGTGCCTCGATCATCCCGAGGTGCAGGGGATCCTGCCGCGCGTGCGCGACCGGCGGATCGTGACCTATGGCTTCTCGGCGCAGGCGGACGTGCGCGGTGTCGAGGTGACGCCGATCCCGGGCGGGAATCGCTTCGACTGCGTGGTGCGGACGCGCGACGGCGCGACGCGGACGATTGCGGGGATCGAGATGCCGATGCCCGGGCGGCACAACGTCCAGAACGCGCTGGCCGCGATCGGCGTCGCGCTGGAGCTCGGCATCGAGGATGCGACGATCCAGCAGGGCTTCGCCAAGTTCGGCGGCGTGAAGCGGCGGTTCACCAAGGTGGGCGAGGTTCCGGTCGAGGGTGGCGGCGTGGCGATCATCGACGATTACGGGCATCACCCAGTCGAGATCCGCGCGGTGCTGGCCGCCGCGCGCGAGGGGGCGAAGGGGCGCGTGATCGCGGTCGTGCAGCCGCATCGCTATTCGCGGCTCGGCAATCTGATGGAGGATTTCCAGACCGCGTTCAACGACGCGGATCGCGTGCTGGTGACTCCCGTCTATGCGGCGGGCGAGGCGCCGGTCGAGGGCGTCGATGCGGCGGCGTTGGTCGAGGGGTTGAAGCGGCGCGGGCACCGGTTTGCGGGCGTGGTCGCGGATGCGGACGCGCTGGCGGTCGAGCTGGCGGCGACGATCGAGGCGGACGACATGGTCGTCTGCCTTGGCGCTGGCGACATCACGAAGTGGGCGGCCGGGCTGGCGGATGCGATCGCGGTCGAGCGTGCGAAGGTGCCGGCGTGAGCTCTGCGTCTCCTTGTGTCCCCGCGAAGGCGGGGACCCAGACTGGGCTCCCACCGTCGCGGGAGAGCATCAGGGGGAGCGTCGAGGCTGGTGGGTCGCTCGCGGACTTTATCTGGTTTCGGACCGGTGGGCCGGCCGAGTGGCTCGTGCGGCCTGCGGATGTCGCGGATCTGGCCGGGTTGTTGAAGACCCTCGATCCTTCGACGCCGGTTCTGCCCGTCGGCGTTGGCTCCAACCTGATCGTTCGTGACGGGGGTGTGCCGGGGGTCGTGGTGCGGCTGCCCAAGGCTATGGCGAAGGTGTCGGTTCAGGACGGTCGCGTCCGCGCAGGGGCGGGGGCGATGGGGATTACGGTTGCCAGCGCCGCGCGCGATGCGGGGATCGCCGGGCTCGAGTTCCTGCGCGGGATTCCGGGAACGGTGGGCGGTGCTGTGCGGATGAACGCGGGGGCCTATGGGCGCGACGTCAGCGATATCCTGATCGAGGCCACCGTCGTCACGCGCGACGGCGCGGTCGAGACGTGGCCGGCGGCGCGGTTCGGTTATGTGTATCGGCATTCGGACCTGCCCGCGGGCGCGGTGGTGGTCGAGGCGGTGTTCGCGGGCACGCCCGGCGAGCCTTCGGTCATTGGGGCCGAGATGGACCGGATCGCCGCCGAGCGCGAGGCGTCGCAGCCGTTGCGGTCGCGGACGGGCGGATCGACCTTCAAGAATCCCGAGGGGCACAAGGCCTGGGCGCTCATCGACGCGGCCGGGTGTCGTGGGTTGACCCGCGGCGACGCGCAGGTGAGCGAGAAGCATTGCAATTTCCTGCTGAACCTCGGGTCCGCGTCGAGCGCGGAGATCGAGGCGCTGGGTGAAGAGGTACGGGACAAGGTGAAGGCGCATTCTGGGGTGACGTTGGAATGGGAAATCCAGCGGGTGGGTGTCGCCCGTCATCCTGACGAAAGTCAGGATCCAGAGCCAAAAGCGGCGCGCTCGGTAACTCTGGATCCTGACTTTCGTCAGGATGACGGGGGGGTGGCGAAGTGAGCGGTCCTCTTCACATCGCGGTGCTGATGGGCGGTTGGTCGGCGGAGCGTGAGGTCTCGCTGATGTCGGGCGATGGCTGTGCCGATGCGCTGAAGTCGCTCGGGCACCGCGTCACGCGAATCGACATGGGGCGCGACGTTGCCGCCAGGTTGGCCGAGGCTCAGCCCGATCTCGTGTTCAACGCGCTGCACGGGACGCCCGGCGAGGATGGCTCGGTGCAGGGGCTGCTCGACCTGATGGGGGTGCGCTACACGCATTCGGGGCTCGCGACGTCGGTGATCGCGATCGACAAGGTGCTGACCAAGCTGCTGCTCGTGCCCGCAGGGATTCCGATGCCGGGCGGGCGGATCGTCAAGTCGGCGGACCTGTTCGAGGGCGACCCAATGGCGCGGCCTTATGTCCTGAAGCCGGTCAACGAAGGGTCGTCGGTCGGCGTCGCGATCGTCACCGATAGCAGCAATTACGGCAACCCGATCGCGCGCGACGCGGTCGGGCCGTGGATCGATTTCGAGGAGTTGCTCGCCGAGCCCTATATTCGCGGGCGCGAGCTGACGACCGCGGTGCTCGGCAACCGTGCGCTCGGCGTCACCGAGTTGAAGCCCAAGACGGGCTGGTACGACTATGAGTCGAAATATACCGACGGGATGACCGAGCATGTCTGCCCGGCGGAGATCCCCGACGAGATCGCCGACGCGTGCAAGAGCCTCGCGCTCGAGGCGCACCGGTTGCTCGGCTGCAAGGGCGCGTCGCGGTCGGATTTTCGCTGGGACGACGAGCGCGGGGTCGACGGGCTGTTCCTGCTCGAGGTGAACACGCAGCCGGGGATGACCCCGCTGAGCCTCGTTCCCGAACAGGCGCGGCATATCGGCATGAGCTATGCCGAACTGGTGCAGGCGATCGTCGACGAGGCGCTGGCCGATCATCCGCTGGCGCAGGCCGGCGCGCCATGAGCCGGACGATCAAGCGCGGACCGCCGCCCAAGCGGCCCGCCCCGCGGCGGAAAGTCGCGGTCAAGAAGGTGTCGGTCCTCGACCGGTTGGTTGGAATGCTGCCCGTCAGCGAGGAGACGCTCAAGAAGATCGCGACCTGGTCGATCCTCGGCGCGGGCGGCGCGGTCGTGATCGCCGCGGCGACGTGGATCGGGATCCCGGGGATGATCGGCGGCGCGATGGCCGAGGGCGCGGGGCGCGCGGGCTTCAAGGTCGACCAAATCGAGGTGACGGGGCTCAAGCGGATGGACCGGATGTCGGTCTATGCGGTCGCGCTCGACCAGCAGTCGCGCGCGATGCCGCTCGTCGATCTCGAGGCGGTGCGGCAGAAGCTGCTGCGCTATGGCTGGATCGCGGACGCGCATGTGTCGCGGCGGCTGCCCGACACGCTGCTCGTCGATATCGTCGAGCGGACGCCCGCGGCGGTGTGGCAGGACAATGGCAATTTGACGCTGATCGATGCGTCGGGCGTATTGCTCGAACCCGTGCAGCCCGATGCCATTCCCAATCTCCCGCTGGTGATCGGGCCGGGTGCGGATCGGCAGGAGGCGTCGTATCAGGCGCTGCTGGGCGCGGCGCCTGCGCTCAAGCCGCGCGTGAAGGCGGCGACCTGGGTTGGCAATCGCCGCTGGGACCTGACGTTCGAGAGCGGCGAGACGCTGGCGCTGCCCGAGGACGGCGCACCGCGCGCGCTGGTGAAGTTCGCCGAGCTGGACGGGGCGCGGCCATTGCTCGGGCGCGGCTGGATCCGGTTCGACATGCGTGATCCGACCAAGCTGGTCGCGCGCAAGCCGGGCGCAAGCCTCGCGCACAGCGTCGACGTGCCGGCACCGGTGACGAGCGAGACGAATTCGAGCGACATACAGACGACTCCGTCGCAAACGGCGGGCGCGGGCGCAACGGGCGGGGAGGGATGACATGGCGAAGGTGGCACCGGAAGGGCTGATCACGGCGCTCGATATCGGGTCGTCGAAGGTTTCGGCGATGATCGCGCAGAAGGGGGACGGGGGCGAGCTGATCGTGCTCGGCACCGGCCAGCGCGAGAGCCGCGGCGTCAAGCGCGGCTATATCGCCGACATGGCGACGACCGAGGCCGCGGTGCGCGAGGCGGTCGAGCAGGCCGAGCGGATCGCGGGGATCAACATCGAGAATGTCTGGGTCGGGTTCTCGGCGGGCGGGCTCGTGTCCGACGTCGCCGAGGTCGAGTTCGAACTGGGCGGCCACCGTGTCGAGCAGCAGGATATCGATGCGTTGCTCGCTGCGGGGCGCAATTCGATCGATCCGCAGGGACGCATGGTCCTGCACGCGCAGCCCGCGCTCTACACGCTCGACGGGCTGACGGGGGTGAAGACGCCGCTCGGGCTGCATGCCGACCGGCTGGGCGTCCATATCCATGTCGTTGCAGCGGACGGCTCGCCGGTGCGCAACCTCGACCTGTGCGTGCGCTCGGCGCATCTCGAGGTGAAGTCGATCATCGCCTCGCCGGTCGCGACGGGGCTCGCGTGCCTCAGCGACGAGGAGCGCGAGCTGGGCGTCGCGCTGGTCGAGATGGGGGCGGGGATCACCAACGTGTCGCTGTTCGCGGGGGGTATGCTCGTCGGGCTGACCTCGATCCCGATCGGCGCGCAGGACATCACCGACGACATCGCGAGCGCATTCGGGACGCGGCGGCAGAATGCCGAGCGGATGAAGTGCTTCCACGGATCGGCCAACGCCTCCCCGCGCGACAATCACGACATGATCCCGGTCATGCCGATCTCGGCCGAGGACGGCGCGGGCGAGGGCGCGCAGATCACCAAGGCGCAGCTGATCGGCGTGATCCGCCAGCGGCTCGAGCATCAGATGGGGGAGGTGCGCAACGCGCTGACCACGTTGAAGTTCGAGGGGCCAGTCGGGCGGCAGGTCGTGCTGACCGGCGGCGGCGCCGAGCTGAAGGGGATCGCGGATTATGCGCAACAGGCGCTCGGACGCTCGGTTCGGATCGGCCGACCGCGCGGATTGACCGCCCTGCCAGAGGCGCATGGCGGACCGGCGTTTGCGACGCTAGCGGGACTGGCCTTCTATGCGGCGACCGATCCGGTCGATCTGCGCGGGATCGCGTCGCAACGGACGATCGTCCACCGGCCGAAGGGAATCGGGATGGTCCGCAAGTTGATTCAGGCGGCCCGCGCGAATTATTAAGAGTTTCGAAGCGGCTGGCGCTATTTCGGCTGGAACAGCCGGTGGCGTTGGTGCACACAGGTTAATCAGGGGCCCGGCCGTAGCGTATCACCGGGATGGGCGGAGAAGCAGGCGATGAGCATCGAATTCCTTAGTCCCGAAGTGGACGAGCTGGCCCCCCGGATCGCAGTGATCGGGGTCGGTGGCGCGGGCGGTAACGCGATCGCGAACATGATGAGAGCGGACGTGCAGGGGGTCGACTTCCTCGTCGCCAACACGGACGCACAGGCTCTCAAACAGTCGACCGCACCGCAGCGGATCCAGCTGGGGACCAAGATCACGCAGGGTCTCGGCGCCGGCTCGCGTCCCGAGATCGGCCGCGCGGCCGCCGAGGAGACGATCGACCAGCTCGCCAAGATGCTCGAAGGCGCACACATGTGCTTCATCACCGCAGGCATGGGCGGCGGCACCGGCACGGGCGCGGCACCGGTCATCGCCAAGGCGGCGCGCGACATGGGCATCCTGACCGTCGGCGTGGTCACCAAGCCGTTCGCATTCGAGGGCAACCGTCGCGCCAAGTCGGCCGATGGCGGGATCGAGGAACTGCAGAAGTACGTCGATACGCTCATCGTCATCCCGAACCAGAACCTGTTCCTGATCGCCAACGCGAACACGACCTTCAAGGAAGCGTTCTCGATGGCGGACGAGGTGCTGCAGCAGGGCGTGCGCAGCATCACCGACCTGATGGTCATGCCGGGCCTCATCAACCTCGATTTCGCCGACGTCCGTTCGGTGATGCAGGAAATGGGCAAGGCGATGATGGGCACCGGCGAGGCGAGCGGCGACAACCGCGCGCTGGAGGCCGCGCAGAAGGCGATCTCGAACCCGCTGCTCGACGGCGTCAGCATGCAGGGTGCCAAGGGCGTCATCATCTCGATCACCGGCGGCGACGACATGCGCCTGCTCGAGGTCGACGAAGCCGCGAATCACATTCGCGACCTGGTCGATCCCGATGCCAACATCATCTGGGGCTCGGCGTTCAACCAGGAGCTCGAGGGCAAGATCCGCGTCTCGGTCGTCGCGACCGGGATCGACGCGGACGCCAAGCCCGCCGTCGCACCCGAGCCGACGCGCTCGTTCAGCTTCGGCATGGGGCGCAAGAATGACGAGACCACGTCCTTCCGCCCGAGCGATGCCGCGGGCCAGTCGACGGGATCGTCCCCTGCGCCGATCGCCGCCGATGACGAGCTACTTGACCTGTCGAGCGCCGACGCGGTGAACGACGGCGGCAACGGCGACGAGCTCGTTCTCGGCAGCGAGACGATCGTGCAGGCCCCTGCGGCGCAGCCCCAGGCCAAGCCGCAGCCGGCACCCGCGCCGGCGCCGGCGCAGCCGATGGCACGCGCGCCCCAGCCCCAGGCACCGAGCTATACGCCCGCACCGCGGGCCTATGCCGATGACCGCTACGCGCCGGCGCCCGCCGTGCCGTCGACCCCCGCCGCACCGCAGTCGGCGTCACCCGTGACGCCGCAATCGGCGCCCGCGCCGACGCCTGCCGCGGACGAAGGTGGTGCACGTCGCCGCTGGCTTGCGCCCGGCGCCGAAGGTGCACCCGAGGGTGTCCCGGCGGCACCGCGCGTCAAGCTGGGCGGCACGTTGTTCGAGCGGATGTCGAACGCCGCTCGTGGCGCAGCCAAGGACGACGTCGACACCGCGCCGCAGGATCCGCTCGATATTCCGCGGTTCCTGCATCGTCAGAACAACCAGTAGGACTTTTCGCGGCAGGCGCGCCGGTTCACCGCCGGCGCGCCCCGCTTCGGCGCGCTGCCCGCAACCGGATATTGCCGGTTGAGACGCGTTGGGGTCTAGCAACGGGCTTCCCATGACTCGCTTGTCCCATCACATCCTGACCGCCAGCCTGGCGCTCGTGCTTGCCGCCGTTCCACAGGCGGTTGCAGCGCAGGAGGTCGTCCAGCCGCTGCCCGGGACGACCGACGCGGATCGGCTCGCGGATACGATGCGGCAACTCGCGTCCAATCCGCGCAACGTCGATGCGCTCGTGCGGGCGGGCGAATTGTCGCTGGGGCTTGGCGATCTGAGCGGTGCCGCGGCGTTGTTCGCGCGCGCCGAAAAGGTCGATCCGCGCAACGGCCGGATGAAGGCGGGGATGGCGTCGATCCTCGTCCGGTCGGAGCGGCCGGGGCAGGCGCTGCGCTATTTCGCGCAGGCCGAGGCGTTCGGATTGCAGCCGCGCTTTTTCGCCTCGGATCGCGGACTCGCCTATGACCTGATCGGCGAACAGGATCGCGCGCAACGCGACTACCGTGTCGCCCTGCGCGATGCGAGCGACGACGAGACGATCCGCCGCTATGCGCTGTCGCTTGGCATATCGGGGAAACGCGACCTCGCGCTGAAACAGCTCGATCCGCTGGTCCTGAAAAAGGATCGCGGAGCGTGGCGCGCGCGCGCGTTCATCCTGGCGATGAGCAACGATCAGCGCGGCGCGGAGACGATCGTGACGACGATGATGCCCGGCGCTGCGGCGCAGGGGCTGCAACCCTTTTTCCAGCGGCTGCCGACGCTGTCGCCCGCCGATCGCGCGTTCGCGGTGCATTTCGGTGAGGTGCACACCACGCCGCAGCGGATCGCCGATGCGCGGCTGACGCCGGCCTTGCCCGTCATGGGCGTCGATCCGACCGCACCCGTGATGCTCGCTCAGGTTCAGCCGCAGGTGGTGCCGCAGGCGACGGCATCGGCGAATGCCGGTCGACGGGAGAAGTCGCGTGACCGTCGCGAGCGGCGGGCCTCGCCCGGGCGCGTCGAGATGGCGGCGGCCGTGCCCGTGCCCGTGCCGGTGCCTGCAACCGTCGCGCCGACAGCCGCGGCTGGCGTATCGGCAACGGGCAGCGCAGCCGGTACGCGCGTCGCCTCGACGGCGGGTGTTGCATCGCCGGCACCGTCCACACCGGCCGCATCGACGCCTGTAGGCGGCGCCACGCAGCTCGCGAGCGTGCAGCCGCTTCCCCGCGCGACGGCGCCCGTGACGACGCCGACGCAGTCCAGCTCGGTCGTCGCCTCGGCGTCGCCGTCGTCGTCGCCCGCGCCCGTATTCGTCCAGCCACTGCCCGTGCGGCCACCCGTCGCGCTGGCGACTGCGCGGCCGTCGACCACGGTGTCGACGCCGACGCCATCGGGTACGCTGCCGGAGACATTGACCGCGCAGATGGCGGCGCTGCCCGCGTCGTCGGCAGGCACGCCGATCGTGTCGCGCGCGGGCGCAACCGTGGTCGCTGCCGAACCGGTCGCGTCCACGCCTGCGCAGGTGGCTGCGGCGTCAACGCCGACGCCAACGCCGACCCAAATCGCCACGACGTCGCCGACGCCCGGCTTCACGTCGGCCGCTCCGGTCGAGCTTGCAGCAAACACGACGCGTATGCCGACCCGAGCGGTTACGGCGAGCGAGGACTCGATCCTTGCGCGTATCGTCGCCAGCCTGTCGATCCCGGCATCCGAGCTCGACGTTGCGCCGCTTGCACGCTCCTCCGCGGCGCAGCCCGCGGCGGCTGCGGGAGCAGCTCCCGTACCCGACGACGGAGCGCGCGTGGTCGCCGAAGCACAAGCGAAAGCCGCGCGCGACGCGCTGGCCGATCGTGCGGCGGCGGACGCGCTCGCAGTGACGAAGGCGGCCGAGGCCAAGGCTGCGCGCGCCAAGCTTGCCGCGGACAAGAAGGCCGCCGACCGCAAGGCCGTGGCGGACAAGAAGCTGCTCGCCGAGAAGAAGGAAGCCGCCGAGAAGAAGGCGATCGCTGACAAGGCAGCGGCGGAGGAGAAGCGCATTGCGCGTGCCAATCCCGAGCGGATCTGGGTCCAGGTGTCGACCGGCGCGACCGAGGGTGACCTTCCCAAGGCGTGGAAGGGCGTAAAGGCCAAGGCGCCTGCCGTGGTCGGTACGCGTGGGGGCTGGACGACACCGTGGCGCGCGACGAACCGCGTGCTGGCCGGGCCGTTCAAGACTGCGGCCGAGGCGCGGACGTTCGTCAACGCGCTCGCCAAGGAAGGGGTCTCGACCTTCTCCTTCACCAGCGACGCGGGTCAGGTCATCACGAAGTTGCCCGCGAAGTGAGGCCGCACGCGCCCTGGGCATCGGACCCGGCGCGCAGCAAAGGTCGGCTTCACGAGGAACAGAACGGGACCGTCCGTGGTCCGCGCGATGCATTCCAGCGCGACCGCGACCGGATCATCCACTCGATCAGCTTTCGCCGGCTGCGTCACAAGACGCAGGTCTTCATGGCACCCGACGGCGATCATTTCCGCGTCCGCCTGACGCACAGTCTCGAGGTCGCGCAGATCGGTCGTGCGGTCGCGCGGACGCTGGCGCTCAACGAGGATCTGACCGAGGCGCTGTGCCTGGCGCACGATATCGGCCATCCGCCGTTCGGCCACGCTGGCGAGGACGCACTGAAGATCGCGCTGACGGGGCGGGGCGGGTTCGATCATAACGGGCACACGCTGCGCACGCTGATGGAGATCGAGCGGCCCTATCCGCGGTGGAACGGCCTGAACCTGACCTGGGAGACGCTCGAGGGGCTGGCAAAGCATAACGGGCCGGTGCGGCATCCGGGCTGGGCACTGCGCGCGGCGGACGACGCGTTTCCGCTGGCGCTCACGAGCTTCTCGTCGCTCGAGGCGCAGGTCGCGGCGATCGCGGACGACATCGCGTATGACAATCACGACATCGACGACGGATTGCGCGCCGGACTGCTGACGCTCGACCAGCTGATGGCAGTGCCGCTGATCGCGCGCGGCTGGGGCGACGTCTGCGCGCGCTTCCCGGACGTCGATCCGAAGCGGCTGATGGGCGAGCTCGTCCGGTCGCAGATCGGGACGATGGCCAACGACCTGATCGCGGAAACGCAGGCGCGAATCGCGGCGAGCGGCGTGGGGAGCGTCGAGGACGTACGTGCGGCGGGGCAATGCCTGGTCGGGTTCTCGGCCCAGATGCGCGAGGAGGAACGCGACCTCAAGCGCTTCATGTACGCCAATCTCTATCATCATCCGCGCCAGATCGCCGCGGCGGAAGCGGCGCACGGGATCGTGACGGGGCTGTTTGCGGTGTATCACGACGATCCGCGCGCCATCCCCGAGGAATGGCGCGAACGCCTGCCCGAGAGCGATCCCGACCGGAGCCGGCACATCGCCGACTTCATCGCGGGGATGACCGATCGCTATGCGATCTCGCGGTATCAGGCGTTGATCGGACCGATCGACCTGCCCGAGGGCTTCTGAACCGGGCGCGCACGAAAAAGGGGTGTGCGACGCGTGTCGCACACCCCTTTGTCATGCCAGATGGCGCGGTTCAGCGCGCGACGGCAGCGATACCGCCAGCGGCGCCGGTGGCTTCGGTCGTCTTGAACGCGACGGGGACGCCGCCCGACACGCCCGACACGCGGTTGCCGTTGACGACGAGGCGGAACGCCTGGCCCGAGGGATAGCGGCGACCGCTGATCACCTGACGGCCATGGTCGACGTTGCTCGTGTAGACATAGGTGTCGCCCTCATGGACGAACGACTGCTTGCCCTCGTCGGCCATGCCGATCGTCGAGGTCAGTGCGGCAGCGGCGGCGGCCAGGATGTATACGGTCTTGCGCATGGTCTGTGCTCCGTCTTCCAGGGGTGTCGGGCGGGATCGTTCCAGCCCGACTGTCATGCCCAAAGATATTGCGGTGCAGCATGGGTCGCAAATGCAAAGGAGTCCGTCGCGGTTGCACGTCGTGCACGGAAAGCGGCGGGTGCGAGCACCGGCGGCGCTCCGCGGGGGGCGCGAGGGATGAATTGAGCGTGGGAAGCGTTTGGGCTAGAGCGCCGGGCTGAATATTTACTTCTTTACGATACCGGAATTGCCATGACGCTCTACACCCGCTTTGCCGCGCATATCGATGCGGCGCTCGATACGCTGACCGAGGCGGGACTCCTGCCGGCCGGGCTCGATCGCAGGAACGTGACGGTCGAGCCGCCGCGTGACGCCAGCCACGGCGATCTCGCGACGAACGCGGCGATGGTGCTCGCCAAGCCCGCAAAGACCAACCCGCGCGTGCTGGCGGATGCGCTGGTCGTCGAGCTCGGCAAGATCGACGCGGTCGAAAGCGCGAGCGTCGCCGGCCCGGGGTTCATCAACATGAAGCTCACGGACGATTCCTGGCGCGACGAGCTGGCCGCGGTACCCGTCGCGGGCGCGGATTATGGCCGCTCGACGCAGGGCGCGGGGATCACGGTCAACATCGAATATGTCTCCGCCAATCCGACGGGGCCGATGCACATGGGGCATTGCCGTGGCGCGGTGGTCGGCGATGCGCTGGCCAGCCTGCTCGAGTTCGCCGGGCACCGGGTGATCCGCGAATATTATGTCAACGATGCGGGCGGGCAGGTCGACGTGCTCGCGCGGTCGGTGCACCTGCGCTACCGCGAGGCGCTCGGCGAGACCGTCACGATCCCCGAGGGCCTGTATCCCGGCGATTATCTTGTGCCGATCGGGCAGGCGCTCGCGGCCGAATATGGCGACCGGTTCGTCGATGCGCCCGAGCGTGACTGGCTGGCGACGTTCCGGACGCGCGCCGTGGCCGCGATGATGGTGATGATCCGCGCCGACCTCGCGCTGCTGGGCATCGAGCACGAGGTGTTCTCGTCCGAGGCGGAATTGCAGGCGCTCGGCAAGCCCGAGGCGGCGGAGGCCGAGTTGCGGTCGCGCGACCTCGTCTATGACGGCGTGCTCGAGGCCCCCAAGGGTGAGATGGCGGACGATTGGGAACCGGTCGAGCTGCCGCTGTTCCGCTCGACGCAGTTCGGCGACGATCAGGATCGCCCGATCAAGAAGTCCAACGGGTCATGGACCTATTTCGGCGCCGATCTCGCCTATCATTTCCAGAAGAGCCAGACCGCGGACCAGCTGATCGACATCTGGGGCGCGGATCATGGCGGGACCGTCAAGCGGATCGTCGCGGGCATCGCGGCACTGACCGGCGGCAAGACGCGGTTCGACGTCAAGCTCGTCCAGATGGTGCGGCTGCTGCGCAACGGCGAACCCGTCAAGATGTCGAAGCGGTCGGGCAATTTCGTCACGCTCGCCGACGTCGTCAACGAGGTCGGCAAGGACGTCGTGCGCTTCACGATGCTGACGCGCCGCTCGGACGCGCAGATGGACTTCGACTTCGCCAAGGTGGTCGAGGCGTCGAAGGACAACCCGGTCTTCTACGTTCAGTACGCACACGCGCGGATCGCTTCGCTGCACCGGCGCGCGGCAGAGGCGGGAATCGCGGAAATCGAGGCAGACCTGTCCCGGCTTGATACGGACGAGCTCGCTCTCATGAAGCTCGCCAGCCAGTTTCCGCGGATCGTCGAGACCGCGGCAACCGCGCGCGAGCCGCACCGGATAGCCTTTTATCTCTATGACTTGGCAGCAGCCTTCCACGCATTGTGGAATGTCGGGAACGACCGACCCGATCGCCGCTTCCTCGTCGTCGAGGATCCCGGCGCGACCGCGGCACGGCTTTTCCTTGCCGACGCAATCGGGCAAATCATCCGCAACGGCCTGGCAATCATGGGCGTCGAGGCGGTTTCGGAGTTGAATTAATGGCCGACGAAATGGACCTTCGCGACGAGGATCGCCTTCCCTGGCTTGAAACCGTCGAGCCCGACGACCGTGAGGGGCCGTCGGCCGCGCGCGTGGTCGCGCTCGTCGTGCTCGGGCTGGGCGTACTCGCGGCGATCATCTTCGGGGTCTATTCGTTGCAGAACCGCGCGCCGACCGGCGACGGACGGCTGATCGCGGCCCAGGAAGGACCGTACAAGGTCAAGCCCGACGATGTCGGCGGGCTGAAGGTCAATGGTGAGGGCGACAGCGCGATCGCGACCAGCGCGGGCAAGGGCGCGGGCAATGGGGCGATCGACCTGACCGGCGTTCCCGAGGCGCCCGTCGCGGGAACGCGCTCGACGGCAAAGGTCGCGGAACCGAGCGGTGAAGCCGGGCGCAATGCGGTGGCGCAGGTGCCCGAATCGGGCGGCAAGCTCGTCGCCGCGGCGCCGCTGCGCGCCAAGCCGGCGGCTGCGGGGACGGCTGCGGGAGGGTCGCTGGTTCAGCTCGGCGCGTTTCCAAGCGCGGCGGTGGCGAATGCGGCCTGGACCAACTTTTCCAAGCGGTTCAACTATCTGGCACCGCTCGCCAAGTCGGTGGAACCCGTCGCGCGTGGCGGCAGCACGCTGTACCGGCTGCGCGTCGACGCGGGCAGCGCGAACCAGGCGGCGGACATCTGCGGGCGCCTGCGCGTCGCGGGCGAGACCTGCTTCGTCGCGAGCTGAGGTCTGCCGGTCGAACGGCATGACGGGTTTAGCGTGACGCACCGGGAGTGAGTGGGTAGATCGGCGGGCATGAAGCCCGTCATCTTCGGCCTGTCCGGCCCCGTGCTCACCCCCGACGAACGCACATTCTTCGCCGAATGCGAGCCCGCAGGCTATATCCTGTTCCGGCGCAACGTCGTCGATCGCGCGCAGGTCCGTGCGCTCACCGATTCGCTTCGCGCGCTCGCAGGGCGCGACGATCTGGCGATCCTGATCGACCAGGAAGGGGGCCGCGTCGCGCGGATGGGTCCCCCCGAATGGCCCGCATTTCCGGCGGGCCCGATATTCGATGCAGCCTATGACCGGGCACCGATGACCGCGATCCAGGCAGCGCGGGCGAACGCGCATGCGCTGGGTCTGATGCTCAGCGAGGTCGGGATCACTGTGGATTGCCTGCCGCTGCTCGACGTCGCGCAGCCGGACACGACCGAGGCGGTCGCGACGCGGACCTATGGGTCGGACCCGATGCGCGTCGCGGCGCTGGGCCGCGCGACGCTCGAAGGACTTGCGGCGGGCGGTGTCGTCGGCGTCGTCAAGCATATGCCGGGGCATGGCCGAGCACGCGTCGACACGCATCATCACCTCCCCACCGTCACTGCGACCGACGTGGAACTCGAAGTCGACATCGAACCGTTCCGCACGCTCAACCGCGCGCCGATGGGAATGACGTCGCATATCGTGTTCGATGCCTGGGACGCCGATCGTCCCGCGACGCTGTCACCGGTCGTGATCGAGCGCGTCATCCGGGAGCGGATCGGCTTCGACGGACTGTTGATGACCGACGATATCGACATGAAGGCACTGTCGGGAACCGCGGGCGAAAAGGCCGCGGGGGCGATCGCGGCGGGATGCGATCTGGTCCTCGACTGCTGGGCGCGCATGGACGAGATGATCGAGATCGCGGGACGGCTCGGCGAGATTGCGGACGTGTCGCGCGCCAGGCTCGATCGCGCGATGGCGTCGGTGGGGCGCGCGACGGGGGACTTCGCCGAGATGATCGCGACGCGCGACGCCTTGCTCGCGCGGGTCTAGGCGCGCCTCGAGCGGCTCGGCTAGCGATCGTACTGACGCCGTCGACCCGGACGCTGGCGACAAGCCGGCTGCATGCGGCGCGTCGATGGTGTAGGCCGCGGTCATGGACGATCCACAGCTGACGCTCGATCTGGAGGGCTGGGAAGGGCCGCTCGATCTGTTGCTGTCGCTCGCGCGGGGGCAGAAGGTCGATCTTCGGGCGATCTCGATCCTTGCGCTGGTCGAGCAGTATCTGGCGTATGTCCGCTCGGCGCGCGTGCTCAAGCTCGAGCTTGCGGCGGATTATCTGGTGATGGCCGCGTGGCTCGCCTATCTCAAATCGGCGCTGCTGCTGCCGCGCGATCCGCTGGCCGAGCCGGATCCCGAAGCGATGGCGGCGCGGCTGCAGCGACGGCTCGAACGGCTCGATGCGATGCGGGAGGCGGGTGCGCGGCTGATGGCACGCGACCGGATGGGGCGCGACGTGTTCGTACGGGGCGCACCCGAGGGGCTGAAATCGATCCGCACCGCGGCGTGGCGCGTCGATCTCTATGAGATGCTGGAGGCGTATGGACGTGTCTCGGCGCGGAGCCGTCCGGTCATGCACGTCGTCGCGGACCGTGCGGTCATGACGCTCGAGACGGCGCTCGGGCGGGTATCGGCGTTGCTCGGCGAACGGATCGACTGGAGCGAGATCGCGAGCTTCCTGCCCGATGCGGAGTTGCGGCTGCGGCGGTCCGCACTGGCGTCGAGCTTCGTCGCCGCGCTCGAGCTTGCGCGGCAGGGGAAGGTCGAGCTACGCCAGACCGAGCCCTTTGCGCCGCTGTATCTCAGACGGTGCGGATGAGCCCGCCCGACGCGGTGACGCGCGCGGTGGAGGCGGTGCTGTTCGCGGCGGAGACTCCGCTGACGATCGATGCGATCCGCGGGCATGTCGGTGGCGCGGCGGGGGACGTCCGCGCGGCGCTCGACCGCCTCGTCGCCGATTATGCGGGACGCGGCGTCGGACTGGTCAGGCGCGGCGAGCGCTGGCATTTCGAAACCGCCGCGGACATGGCGCATGTCGTGCGGCATACGCGCGAATCGCCGCGCCGGCTGAGCCGCGCCGCGACCGAGACGCTTGCGATCATCGCCTATCACGAGCCCGTCACCCGCGCCGAGATCGAGGCGATCCGCGGCGTCCAGATCTCGAAGGGCACGCTCGACGTCGTGATGGAGGCGGGCTGGGTCCGGCCTGCCGGGCGCCGCGCGGTGCCGGGGCGCCCGCTGTTGTTCGCGACGACGCCGGCGTTCCTTGCACATTTCGGGCTTGCCAGCCGCGCGGACCTGCCCGGAATCAGCGACCTTCGTGCCGCGGGGCTGCTCGATCCGGTCGATTGTGCCGAGGAAGAGCGTATCGAGGGCGCGAACCGCGAAAGCGCTGTGGCAAACGCGGACGATGACGCCTAGATAGTAACCGGTCTTAGGAGAAATATCATGGGTGGTTTCAGCCCTATCCACTTGCTCGTTCTTGCGATCGTCGCGATCCTGCTGCTCGGTGGTGGTCGATTTTCCAGCCTGATGGGCGATGTCGCCAAGGGCGTGAAGAACTTCAAGAAGGGCATGGCCGAGCCCGACGACGACGCGACCGCCAAGCCGTCGGCACGCATCGAGGCGCAGAAGGCCGCCGACCCCGCGTTCGATCGCGACGGCAATCGCGTTCGCGAAGAGCGCTGAGCGTCGGTTGACGCGGCTAGTTTCGATGCGTCCAGACAGGCGGGACTGAATGTTCGATATCGCTCCCTCCGAGTTCCTGCTCGTGGCCTTTGTCGCGCTCGTCGTGATCGGTCCGAAGGACCTGCCCAAGGCAATGCGCGTGGTCGGCTATTGGGTCGGCAAGGCGCGTGGCGTCGCCCGGCAATTCCGGTCCGGCTTCGATTCGATGGTCCGCGAGGCCGAACTCGAGGAAATGGAGAAGCGCTGGGCCGCCGAGAACGAGCGGATCATGCGCGAGCATCCGCCGACCGAGCCGGCCAAGGATGATGACGTCGCGGCGATTTCGTCGCACGGCACGCAGGATCCGGTCGATCGACCCGCGGACGATCACAGCGGTGATCCGGTGATGGTCGAGAAGCCCGTGGTCGCGCCCGCAAGGTCGATGGACAGCCTCGACCTGTTCGAGGACGCGCATGCGACCGATGCCCCGGCCCCCGACACGTCGTCTGGCAAGCCCCGCGCCGGTGCGAAGGGCGAAACGCCCGCCGCGACGTCCGACATCGCCCCGTCGTGACCGTCGAAGAATTGCAGCCTCGAATGCCGAGAGCCTAACCGCATGAGTGAAATCGACGAAAGCCGGGCGCCTTTGCTCGACCATCTGATCGAGCTGCGTCGACGGCTGCTCTACTGCATCGCCGCGCTGGTGGTGACGTTTGGCATCGCGATGTATTTCGCCGAGGATATTTTCGGGTTCCTCGTCCATCCGCTGCTCGCGGCGGGGCAGGACACGGTGATCTACACCGAGATTTTCGAGGCGTTCTTCGTCCAGGTGAAGGTCGCGTTCTTTGCCGCGATGATGCTGTCGTTCCCGGTCATTGCGAACCAGCTGTGGCAGTTCGTTGCACCGGGTCTGTACAAGAAGGAGAAGCGTGCGCTGCTGCCGTTCATCCTCGCGACGCCGGTGCTGTTCCTAACGGGCGCCGCGATGGCGTATTACATCGCGATTCCGATGGCGTTGCACTTCCTGCTGGGGTTCGACGGTGTCGTTGGCGGCGTGAAGCGCGAGGCGCTGCCCGCGATCGGCCATTACCTGTCGTTCACGATGCAGTTCCTGTTCGGCTTTGGCCTCGCATTCCTGCTGCCCGTCCTGCTGATGCTGCTCGAGCGTGCGGGCATCGTGACGCGTCAGCAGCTCGTCGGCGCGCGCCGCTATGCGATCGTTGCGGCCTTCGCGATCGCCGCCGTGCTGACCCCACCGGACATCGGCTCGCAGCTGCTGCTCGCGATCCCGCTCGTCATCCTGTACGAATTCGCGCTTATCGGGATATGGTTCACCGAGCGGAGCCGCGAGAAGGCCAAGGCGCTTGAGGCGGATGAGGAAAGCACCGATCTCGTTCCCTGACCGCGCGTCGCGCGCGGTGTCCCCAGGCAAACAAAAACGGGGCCCGGTGCATGTGCACCGGGCCCCGTTTCGTTTTAAGCGCAAAGGCTTACTTGGCGTCGCTCGCGGTCTTCGCAACGGTGCGGCCCGCCGAACTCACGTCCTTGCCCGCGCCTTCGACCGTGTTGCATGCCGACACGACCAGAGCACTGGCAACAATCGCCAATCCAACCAACTTACGCATGATATTCCTCCTAGACGGGCTTGATGCCACCGACAGGTCAAATGTCCGGGCTGCATTTTCGTTCCGACGCCGGAACCAGACAAATGCCGCGACATGACCCTGTACGATAAAGGCCCGGAAGCATCACCGGGGGGGGGGAGGGTGATACTTCCGGGCCTATGACTTGGATAGCGAGAGCGGGGGGGCATAATGTCGCTATCCGAAGTGTAGAACGGCGGCGGTGGTCGTCGGTTCCGGCGGTCGTGAGGAATTTTTTAAGGCGCCGGATTTAGCGTCTTCAGTCGCGTCCGATCACTGCGAATGCGATCTCGTAGGCGCCCACCAGCGGGTCGTGGTGAAGCGCGGATCGCAGCTGGCGCGACAACCCCTCCATGACGCGGCCATAACGCTGCGACGCCTCGCGGAGCGCATCGCTCTCGATCAGCGCACGCGAAATGACGCGGAGCACGGCGCGGTTCGGATCGTCGCCGGGCTTGATCGAGACCCGGATCTGCGCCGCCGGATCGCAGCTCATCGCCAGCTCGATCGTCTCTGTGGCGAGGAACGCCACCGCGACCGCGACGTCCTGGTTGACGAGATAGGGATCGACGTCGAGCGTGATGCCGAGCCCGTGCGACCGGCTGGAGGCGGTGGCGCGGATGTTCGACGACAATTCGCCCAGCATCGTCCTGAGGTTCAGCCCACGGTTTTCCTCGAGTTCGGCGAAGTGGTTCCGGTGAACCACCGCCAGCGCATCGACGCGGCGCTGGATCGAGGAATAGGCATCGGTTGCGTCGTCGCTGCGTGCGCTGCGGGCGTGGAAATTGATCAGGCTGGAGATGACCTGGAGGTTGTTCTTGACCCGGTGGTGGACCTCGCGCGTCAGCTTGGTCTGCCGGACGAGCCCTGCCGCGAGCCCGGCCTCGTGCGCCGCAACCGTCTGGCTGATCGACTGGAACGTGTCGCCAAGTTCACGGATCTCCTGCGCCGGCAGCGCGCGCACCGTGCCCGTATCGATGACCTCGCCGGGGACATAGGCTGCGACGGCTGCGCGAAGCTGGCGCAACGGGCGGATCAGCAGGCGGTCAACGACGAACCAGCCGATCCCCGCCGCCGCCGCCCACATCAGCAGCGGAAGCAGCATCGCGATGACCAGCGACGAGGTGATTGGCGCGCTGCGGACGCTGGTGCGCAGCGCCAGTCCCGCGACGCCGAGATCGGTGCGCATCGTTTCCATGCGGTCGAGCGGTGCCTCGTCCGAAATCATCTCGAGCCGCAGCGCGTCCTGGCCAAGCACGAGCGCGCTGCTGAAATCGAGCGTGTTGGTCGACGGGCGGCCTATCCGTTCGAGAAACATCCGGGGAAAATAGGCACGCGCCGAGGTGTCGCCGCCGGGCCCGGTGATCGCAAGCACGAGTCCGCGGTCGGGCAGGATCGCGGCCTCGACCGGGTTCGACACTGCGTTCAGCGCGACCGGATCGGGAAGCGCCTGGCCACAGAGCACGCGGCCGGCGCGGTCGGTGATGACGAAACGGGTCCCCGCGGAGGATTGCTGCGCGAAGACCCCCTGTGCGCGGGCGCAACTCGGCGCGTCGGCGGGGTCTGAGCCCAGGGCGTTTACCGCGACGCGCAGCGCGGTCATGTCGCCGATGAGTTCGATCGCGATCGCGCGCGCGCTTTCGGCTGCGGCAACGCGCAGGCGTGCGCGCGCCTCGGCGTCGACGACACGCGTCGTCTGGAGCGTGGCGAACACCGCGATCAGCGCCAGCGGCAGCAATGCCGCGCTGAGGATCAGGAAAAGCTTCGCCCCCGTCGGCAATCGTCCCAGCGATGCGGACAAGGCCGAGCGCTGTCGTGGAGCGGGAGCGGGGAGATCGCCCCCATCAAGGTCAGGGGCGGCCGGGGATTCGAAACGCGGTGGCGATGAGGGCGAGGCCATCCGGCCCGCCGTCAGTCTAGCTTGCCGAGCAGCGCGAGAAACTCGTCCGGAACGGCCTCTTCAACGGTTTTCTGATAGACCGAGCGCAAGGCGCTGCCCATCTGCCGATCCTTGTCGGCGGTGGAACGGGGCGTCTTGCTTGCCGGGGTCTTCTGTTGCGTGTCGTGGCCCAAACTCAAACTTCCCCCTGCACGACGCACGTTACGTTGGCGAGCATGTGATGGCGAATGCGCACCGGACGCGACGCGACAGGCACACACTCGTAATATTGTTCGTGAAACCAAATAGCCTCTCGATGGTTCCCCGTTCGAGCGAAAAATCGACACCGTCGTTACGAAAGGGCACAACCCGGACGAGATTGCGACGGACGAAGGCTCGTGGCGCATTACAATGGCGGCGTTCCAGTCGGGGCGTCGTACCGATCAGGGAGTTACCAATACCCATGTCGCTTGGACAGCAACTTGCCCCGCATCTTCCTTTTTTGCGGCGCTACGGCCGGGCTCTGACCGGCAGTCAGAGTCATGGCGACAAATATGTGCGCGCGACGTTGGAGGCCATCGTCGCGGCACCGGAAGAATTTCCCAAGGACGTCGACCCTCGTCTCGGCCTGTACCGGATGTTCCAGGCGATCTGGGCCTCGGCCAATTATGACGAAGTCGCCGACGAAGGCCCCGGTGACATGGACGGCCAAGCGGCGGTCGCCCGTGCCCGCATGTCGCGGATGACGCCGTTGTCGCGTCAGGCCTTGTTGCTGACCGCGATGGAGGGCTTCACGCCCGAGGACGCGGCGTATTTGATCGACGTCGAGCCGAGCGAAGTCGAGGAACTGGTCACCGAGGCGCTTGCCGAGATCGAGAACCAGACGCGTGCACGCGTGCTGATCATCGAGGACGAGCCGATCATCGCGATGGATATCGAGACGATTGTCCGTGATCTGGGTCACGAAGTGACGGGCGTTGCAGTGACGCGCGACGAGGCGGTCGCGCTGGCGATGGAAGAGCGTCCCGGCCTCGTGCTGGCAGACATCCAGCTGGCGGACGACAGCTCGGGCATCGATGCGGTGAAGGACATCCTCGCCGAGTTCGAGGTTCCGGTGATCTTCATCACCGCGTTCCCCGAGCGGCTCCTGACGGGCGAGCGGCCGGAGCCGACGTTCCTGATCACCAAGCCGTTCCAGCGGTCGACCGTGAAGGCTGCGATCAGCCAGGCGCTGTTCTTTGACCAGGCGACTGTTCCCGGCCTCTAAGCTGGCGCTTTCATCGAGCGGCATGGCCCCGAGAGGTCGTGCCGTTCGATAAGTTTCGAAGGTTACGGACCCAAAACGGTCCCTGGTCGTTTGACCGAAATGGCTGATCCAAACGAACCGATCCATGTCGATGGCGAAGACGCTCGCGCAGGCGCAACGCCGCACATGACGCGGTATATCCTCGCGATATCCCTCGTCCTTGTCATTGCGATCTTTGCTTTTCTGGTCATTCGATAGCATATGACGACAGGTGCGGGGCGGTGTTTGCCGATCCGTGCTGCCATGGCGGCTGGCTTTCGGGCACAGTCGTCCTAACGAGACGATCGGAATTACATGATACAGTCTGCTCAGCGTGACGACGAGGTCGACGCCGGTGAGGCCGAAGTCGCGCCGCTCGAGCACGTTTCGCTTTCGGATGCCGAGTTCAAGGTTCAGCTCGCACAGGTGATTCCGCATCTTCGCGCGTTCGGGCGTTCGCTGTCTGGCAGCCGCGATCTTGCCGATGATCTTGTCCAGGAAACGCTGTTGAAGGCATGGGCCGCACGTCTGCGTTTCCAGGCCGGCACGAACATGCGCGCTTGGACGTTCATCATCCTGCGCAACCTGTATCTGTCGCAGATGCGTCGCGCGCGCTTCAAGGGCGAATGGGATGATCTGGTCGCGGACCGTATCCTCGCGGCACCCGCCAGCCAGGATCGTCACGTCGAACTGGGCGACATGCAGCGTGCGCTCATGCATCTGCCACAGCCGCAGCGTGAGGCGCTCATTCTCGTCGGCGCCGGTGGCTTCGCGTATGAAGAGGCGGCGGAGATCTGCAACGTCGCGGTCGGCACGATCAAGAGCCGTGTCGCACGTGGTCGCGTTGCGCTCGAAACCATTCTGACCGACGGGTCGCTTCCCTCACGCCGTGATCACGAGACCGATGCGAGCAAAAGCGCGCTCGACTCGATCATGGGTGATGTCGAGCATTTGAGCCGCGGCCGTTAATCTGTTTGTCGGATAGGTCGGGTATCGGTCGATCCGACGTTTCTCGATCTCTAGTGCGCGCGGTGCGGCGCGTCGTCGAGTTGGTCGAGAAGCGCGGCGAAGTCCCGGGGCATGGTCGACGGACGACCGTAGACGCGGCACAAGGAGGCCCCGATCGCATCGGTGCGACGGGGAGCGCGTATGACGCGGCCGCCATCCTCGACGCCGCGCGAGATTTGAGGTTCGTAGGTCATGCGTCCATAACGATGAGCCACGCTCTTCGTTGCATTTTGACTTGACTTTACTTGCCTTTTGCGGGGTGCGCGATGATCCGGGATCCTGAGCCAGCGACGTATCCGGTAGGGCAGCTCGCGGACGCGCTTGATCGGGCACGACGCTGGTCGCCGTTTCTGGCGATGATCCTCACTCGCGAGCCGGCTGTCGCCGAGGATCTGGCGAACGGCCGCCTCGACCTGGCTCACCAGACATTTGCCGATGACGTCTCCGTTGGTCGCCAGTTGCGACTGCAGCGGCGTGCGCTGGCGCTCAAGGTCGCGGTTGGCGATCTGGCGGGGGTGCTGGACCTCGGCGCGGTCACGACGGCGCTGACGCGGTTTGCCGATCACGCGCTCGATACCGCGATCTGCACCGCGATCCGGGAACGGACACCGGACGCCGAAGTCCGCGGTTTCGTCGCGATCGCGCTCGGCAAACAGGGCAGCGGCGAACTCAATTATTCGTCGGATATTGATCCGATCCTGCTCTACGATCCCGGCACGCTGCCCGTTCGGGGCACCGAGACACCCGACGTCGCCGCGGTGCGGATAGCGCGGCGCGTCGTCGAATTGCTCCAGGCGCGCGACGGCGATGGCTATGTGCTCCGCGTCGACCTGCGATTGCGGCCATCGCCCGAGATCACCCCGATCGCGTTGCCCGTGTCGGCCGCGATCAGCTATTACGAGGCTCAGGCGCTGCCGTGGGAGCGCGCGGCGTTCATTCGCGCGCGCGCCGCCGCGGGCGATATCGCGCTGGGCAGCGCGTTCCTCGACACGATCCGCCCGTTCGTCTGGCGCCGGGCGCTCGATTTTGGCGCGATACGCGAGCTTCGCGGCATCTCGCGTCGCATCCGTGACCATTATGCGCAGGGGCAGGCGTTCGGCGCGGGCTATGATCTCAAGCGCGGGCGTGGCGGGATCCGCGAGGCGGAGTTCTTTGCGCAGATCCACCAGCTGATCCACGGCGGGCGAGATCCCGCGTTGCGGGCGCCCGCGACGCGGACCGCGCTCGCCCGGCTCGCCGATGCCGGATGGATCGGGCGCGACGAGGCGGGGGCGCTGAGCGCGAGCTATACGTTGTTGCGGACGATCGAGCACCGCGTGCAGATGGTCGACGATCGCCAGACTCATCGTCTGCCCGAAGGCGAGTCGCTCGACCGGCTGGCATGGCTTCACGGGGCGGAGAACGGTGCCGCGCTGCTTGCGGAGATCGCGCCGCATGTCGCGTCGACGGGGCGAATCTACGACGCGCTCGACGACGATGCCGCCGCGGGGCTGCCGCACGATCCGCGCGGGCTCGAGGCCAATCTCGTCGACGCGGGCTTCGCCGATCCCGATGCCGCGCGGCGACGGATCGATGCGTGGCGTGGCGGTGCCTATCCGGCGCTGCGAAGTGCGGCCGCACAGGAGGCGCTCGAACAGGTGCTGCCAACGCTGATCCCGGCACTTGCGACGGCCCCCGAGCCGCAGCAGGCGCTCATGCGGCTCGATGCGATGATCGAGCGGTTGCCGAGTGCGATCAACATTTTCCGCCTGCTCCACGCACGGCCCCCTCTGGCGAGGCTGCTGGTCACGATCCTCAGCCATGCGCCGACGCTGGCGGATGAACTGGGACGCCGCGCGAACCTGCTCGACGGGCTGATCGATGCGAGCGCGCTGATGCCCGTCGCCGATCTCGAGACGCTCAAGGCGTCGATGCACGGCGGTGATACCGATGGCGACTATCAGGCGCTGCTCGATCACGTCCGGCGGACCGCGGGCGAGATGCGGTTCGCGCTGGGCGTGCAGATCGTCGCGGGGACGTCCGACCCGCTCGACGTCGCGTCAGGCTATGCGCGCGTCGCGGAGGCTGCGATCGACGTTCTGGCGAGCGCGACGGTCGCGGCGTTCGTCGCGACGCATGGTCGTGTCGCAGGGAGCGAGCTCGTCATCGTCGCGCTGGGGCGGATGGGGGGCGCGATGCTGACGCATGCGTCCGACCTCGACCTCGTCTATTTGTTCACCGGCGACTTCAACGCAGAGTCCGATGGCGCAAAGCCGCTTGGTGCGTCGCTCTATTACAATCGGCTCGCGCAGCGGATCACGGCCGCATTGTCGGTCCCGACCGCGGCGGGGCCGCTTTATCAGATCGATACGCGGTTGCGCCCCATGGGGGGCAATGGCCCGCTGGTCGTGTCGCTCGACAGCTTCCGCCGCTATCAGCAGGACGAGGCGTGGACGTGGGAGCATATGGCGCTGACCCGCGCGCGCGCAGTGTTCGGCTCGCCGGCGGCGCGGGCTGCGGTCACCGACGTGATCGCGGCCGTGCTGTTGGGGGACCGCGTCGCGCACGACATCGTGAGCGACGCGCGCGAGATGCGGGCAAAGATGGCCGCGCACAAGCCGCCCCAGGGACCGCTGGACGCCAAGCTGTTGCCCGGGGGGCTGGTCGATCTCGAATTCGCGACCCACGTCGTCCAGTTGACCCGCAAATCGGGGTTCGATCCCAATCTGCGGACCGCGATCGCGCGTCTGGTCGACGAGCAGGCCATGCCTGCGTCGATGCTCGAGGCGCACGACGTGCTGACGCGGTTGCTGGTGACGCTACGCCTCGTCGCGCCCGATGCGGTGCTTCCGGGTGACGCGACGCAGGCGGTCATCGCGCGCGCGCTCGCGGTGTCGGACTGGGGCGGCGTGGCGGCGGCGCTCGAGCAGGTCTGTGCCGACGTGATGCGATTCTGGGGCAAGATCACCGCGTGAGGTGAGTTGCGGCCCGGCGAAGGTTTCAACGGTTCGCCGTGCGCGGCTCCCGGTCTGCCCCGACATCGCGGCGCCGGACTTGCTTAACGCGGCGGCATCGGCCCTAAAAGCACGGTCTGGAGCGCGGAGGGGCTGCGATCAGAGACATTGCCTTGGCGCCGGGTCCCGAAGGATCCGCGCTCGATATCTGTCGGGGACTAATGGTCAACATCACCGGTACCGCTGCAGCGTTCGCTTCCAAGGCTGTGGGTAACATCAAGCGTCACGTCACGATCCTCGCGATTGGCGCCGTCGCTTTCGGCCTCCCCGCTTACGGCACCGCGCAGGCCGCAGACGGTTCGCCCGCCACGAAGACCACCGCGCATGCGACCCGGGTTGCGATGGGTGGGCCGCTTGCCCCCGCCGACAGCCCCGAGACACTCGCCGATCTCCGCGCCGACTCACAGTTCCGCACGCTCTTCCAGACCTGGAAGAAGGCCGACACGCTGCAGCAGGGCGTGATCGCGATCCCGTCGGTCCAGCCGGTTCACCTGCTGTCGTTCACGAGCAATTTCGGCATCCGCTCGGACCCGTTCCGCGGCACGGCCGCGATGCACGCCGGCGTCGACATTCCCGGTCCGGTCGGCACGCCGATCTATGCGACCGCGGATGGCATCGTTTCGCACGCCGGTCGCCAGGGCGGCTATGGCAATCTGGTCGAGCTGAACCACGGCAAGGGCATCGCCACGCGCTATGGCCATCTGTCGAAGATCCTGGTGGGCGACAATGTCCGCGTGACGCGCGGGCAGCTGATCGCGCTGATGGGATCGACAGGGCGTTCGACCGGTCCGCATCTGCATTACGAAGTCCGGATCGATGGCCATGCGGTCAACCCGATCCCGTTCCTGACCACGGCAGACTATCTGCTCGCCGCGCAGGACCGGTCGGTCGGCGCGATCCCGGTTTCGACGAGCGGTCCTGCCGCACAGGACTGAGCGCTTCGGCACATCGAGGCGGCGGATAGGTTTACTTAGGTTGCCGCGGTCCTGCCGACCGCCTATCTCGGGTGCATGGCAACGCTTGCACCCGACATCATCCTGACCCCTTCCGCGGCGGCGCGCGTCGCTGCGATCGCCACCAAGCAGGGTAAGCCCGCGATCCTTCGCCTTTCGGTGGACGGCGGCGGATGCTCCGGATTCCAGTATAAATTCGGGTTTGCAGACGACATCGACGCGGATGACGTGATCGCCGTGACCGACGGCGTCCGATTGGTCGTCGATGCGGTCAGCATCGATCTGGTCCGTGGCTGCGCGGTCGATTATGTCGAATCGCTCGCCGGTGCGGCCTTCAAGGTCGAGAATCCGAACGCCGCATCGGGATGCGGCTGTGGCTCCAGCTTTTCGGTTTGATGTCGCGTGAAGATCGTCACCTATAACGTCAACGGCATCAAGGCGCGGTTGCCAAGGCTGATCGAGTATCTGACCGAAGACCAGCCCGACATCGTGTGCCTCCAGGAACTCAAGTCGAGCGACGAGACGTTCCCGGTCGCCGAGATCGAGGCGGCGGGCTACGGCGCTGTCTGGCACGGGCAGAAGGCGTGGAACGGCGTCGCGATCCTCGCAAAGGGCGCGACGCCCGTAGTGCGCCAGCGCGGACTGGACGGCGAGCCCGAGGACGAACACAGCCGGTACATCGAGGCAGAGACAGGCGGGATCGTCGTCGCCGCGCTGTATTTGCCGAATGGCAATCCGCAGCCGGGGCCGAAATTCGACTATAAGCTGCGCTGGATGGACCGGCTGGCGGCGCGCGCGCGCGTGCTGCTCGCGGAAGAGGTGCCCGCGGTCCTCGCCGGCGATTATAATGTCATCGCGAACGACGACGACACCTATTCGGTACGCGCGATGCAGGACGATGCGCTGATGCAGCCCGAAAGCCGTGAACGCTATCGCGCGCTGGTCGGGCAGGGCTGGACCGATGCGCTCCGGACGCAGTTCCCCAAGGGTGGCGTCTGGACGTTCTGGGACTATCAGGCGGGAGCGTGGCAACGCGATGCGGGGTTCCGTATCGACCATCTGCTGCTTAGCCCGCAGGCGGCGGACCGGATGATCGATGCCGGCGTCGACAAGGCCTATCGCGGCCGCGACAAGGCCAGCGACCACGCACCGACTTGGGTTCGGTTACGGTGAGACTGCTGCCGCTGCTGGCGGCTGCGATCGTTATCGCGGGGAGTTCGCCCGCCTTCGCGCAGGACCGGCCCTATTGCCCCGAACGTCCGGGGATCGATACGCCGGCGTGTACGATGGCAAAGGGCCGCGTGTCGGTCGAGACGTCGATCGCCGACTGGACGCGCGATGATCAGTCCGGCGCGCGTGAGGACAATGTGCTGGTCGGTGATACGCTGGTACGGCTCGGTGTATCGGACACGATCGAGGCCAGGCTTGGGTTCACGCCGTTCGGCCATGACCGGGCGCGCGATGGGGCGGCGGTTGAGTCCGCCAATCGTGTCGGCGACGTATCGCTCGGGATGAAGGCCAATCTGCGCGATCCGGACGGCAGTGGTCTGGCGATCGCGCTTCTGCCGTTCGTGAGCTTGCCCGTCGGGCGCCGGCCGATCGGCGATGGTGACTGGGGCGGCGGCATGCTGCTGCCGGTTACCTATGAGATCAGCGACAGCGTCTCGGTCGATCTGACCCCCGAGGTCGATGCCGCGGTCGACGATGATGGCCACGGTCGCCACGTCGCGTTCAGCAGCGCCGCGGGACTGGCGTTCAAGCTCGGCAAGGCGCTGACCGCGATGGGCGAGGTCCAGGCGTTGCGCGACGATGACCCCGGCGGCGTGACGACGCAGGCCGTGGCGGCGGCGTCGCTTGCCTGGCTGGCGACGGACGATCTGCAGTTCGACCTGTTCGGCGCGGTCGGCCTGACGCATGATACGCCCGATGCCCGTCTCTATGCGGGTATTGCGCGGAGATTCTAGATGCTGGCGATGCTGCTGATCCTGCAAGGCGTCGTCGGCCCACCGGCCCCCCGTATCGCGCGCAAGACCCCGCCAGCCACGGTCCCGTGTCCCGAGATCGTCCCGGGCGATGAGATCATCGTCTGCGGTCGCCCCGACGACCAGCGGCTTGGCCGTCTGCCCGAACCGCAGCGGCGGGCACCCGAGGCGCCGCTGACGTTCCGGCTGCCGGGGGGCGGGCAGGGCAATGTGCATGCGGTCCAGAGCACGCTGCCCGGAGCGACGGGGTCTGGCGCGGTCGTGTCGCTCAGGATCCCGTTCGGCCGATCGAAGCCCGCTAGGCCGGAATAGCCTGCATGTCGCGCTAGGCGGGGTCAGACGGCGGCGGCGGACCCGCCTTGCGCAGTGCCTCGGTGAGCGAGGTTCGCCCACTGCCGCGGCGCGCGGGCTTTGGCTGCGTCGGGGACGGGGCCCAGCCGGTCAGGAACACGATCTCGAACCGTTCGGCGGTCCGGCCGTCCTCGTCGCCCGCGGCACCAAAGGCCTGCGCGAGCGCGACCAGCGTGCTGCGCGTCATCGCGGTGCGTGTCGCGAGCAGGTTCGATGCCGCCATCCCGCGCAGGTCGCCGAGCAGGCGCCCGACGTCGCGGTAGCCGACATTCAGTGTCTCGACATCGGCAACGGGAAGCGCGAACCCCGCGCGCATTAGGAGATCCCCCGAGGACCGCACGTCGATCTGCGGATGCAGACGCGCGGCGGGACGCTCTGCCTCTGCCATCCGCAGCGCGCCGCGAAACGCGGGCAGGCTGCCGGCGCCTGCGAACGCGCCGAGGAACAGCCCGTCGGGCCGCAGCACGCGGCGGATCAGGCTCAGTGCACCGGGCAGGTCGTTGACCTGATCGAGGACGCCCGCGCTGATCACCAGATCGAACGACGCATCGGCGAACGGCAGGCGATCCTCGTCTGCCTGGACGCCGCCATGAGCCGCGGCAAACGCATATCCCGCATCGCACCGCGCGACGCGGGCGCCGGGCGGCGGGACGAACGCGCCGTCGAAGCTGCCGAGATCGAGCACGTCGACGAAATCGCGTTTCACCGCATCGAGTCGCTCGGCGATACCGTCGAGCATCGTCGCGCGGACGAAATCATGATCGCCATAGACCGGTGCCGCGCGGTCGCGGCGGGTCCGGCGGGCGGCACGGTCGAATATTTCGGGCGCGGCGTGGTGGGGATCGGGGGTTTGCACGCGGCGCTTGTGCCGCGTGCATGGTTTGACGACAAGGGTGCGTGCGATGGCTCGATCCGATTGGCGCGGCCGCGCGGCTGGCGCTGCCGCCGCGATGCCCCGGATGCGGGATCCCTGTCGCGGCCGATCATCGTTTCTGTGCGACGTGCTGGAACAGCCTGCGGTTCCTCGGCCCGCCCTGGTGTGCAGCGTGCAACCTGCCGTTCGCGCATGATCGCGGCGACGACGCGCGGTGCGCCGCCTGTCTGGCGGATCCGCCGCGTCACGCGGGTCTGCGCGCCGCGGTGGCCTATGGGCCGGTCGCACGCAGCCTCGCGCTCCGGTTGAAATATGGCGGGCGTATCGCGTTCGCCGAGACGATGGCGGGGCCGATGGCGCGATTGCTGCCAGAGGGGGCCGACCTGATCGTACCCGTTCCGCTGCATCGCTGGCGGCTCTGGTCGCGCGGGTTCAACCAGGCTGGGCTGATCGCGGCGGGCGTGGCGTCGCGATCGGGCCTGCCGGTCGATCACGATGCGCTGCTGCGTCGGCGTCAGACGCTGTCGCTGCGAGGGCTAGGCGGCCGCGCGCGGGCAAGGACCGTCGCGGGGGCGTTCGCGATCAGCGGCGAGGCCAGCCGGGAGGGACGCGTGCGCGACAAGGCCGTGGTGCTCGTCGACGACGTCTGTGCGAGCGGTGCGACGACAGATGCATGCACGCGCGTGCTGCGGTCGGCGGGTGCGCGGTCCGTGACGATCCTGTGCTGGGCAAGAGTGCTGCCCGAGACCGGAGATTATTGACAAGCCAGGGGTGAGACCACAGGTGGGAAATATGGCAAAAGTTGAAATCTACATCAAGCAATTCTGCCCCTATTGCTCGCGGGCGATGAAGCTTCTCGCATCCAAGGGCGTCGAGCCCGAAACGTTCGACGTGACGATGGGCGGCCCGAAAAAGGCAGAGATGGTCGAGCGCTCCGGCGGTCGCATGACGATGCCGCAGGTCTTCATCGACGGGCGCCATATCGGCGGCTCCGACGACCTGGCGGCACTGGATGCCAGGGGTGGGCTGGACCCGCTGCTGACCTGATGCCAAGGATCGGCGTCCTTCAGATGACCAGCGGGATCGATCCCGCCGGCAATGCCGAGACGCTTGTCGGTGCGATCCATGCGGCGGCAGCGGGGGGCGCAGCGATGCTGTTCACGCCTGAAATGTCGGGGCTGATCGACCGTGACCGCGCGCGCGGATCGGCCTCGATCACCACGGAAGCTGACGACGCGGTTCTCTTGGCGGTGCGGCAGGCGGCGGCAGAGGCTGGCCTCTGGGTCCATCTCGGATCGCTCGCGGTGCGGCGCACCAACGGAAAATTCGCCAATCGCGGGTTCGTGATCGATGCGGAGGGTGCGATCCGCGCGCGCTACGACAAGCTCCATCTGTTCGACGTCGATCTGCCGACTGGCGAGAGCTGGCGCGAATCCGCGGCCTATGCTGCCGGCGAGACGGCGACGGTTGTCGAGACCCCCGCCGGGATGCTGGGGACATCGATCTGCTACGACGTGCGGTTTCCCGATCTCTACCGCGCGCTCAGCGACGCCGGCGCGACGCTGTTGTCGGTGCCGGCCGCGTTTACGCAGCCGACCGGCCGTGCGCACTGGGAAGTGTTGTTGCGCGCGCGTGCGATCGAAGCGGGGGCCTTCGTCGTCGCGGCGGCGCAGACCGGTATCCACGCCGATGGCCGGGCGACCTATGGGCATTCGCTGGTGATCGACCCCTGGGGCGATGTCATCCTCGATATGCGCGAACCGGCGGGCCTGCAATTCGCCGACATCGACCCGGCGCGTCTCGACGACGTCCGCGCGCGGATCCCGGCGCTGTCGCACCGACGCGCGATCCCGCGCGTGACTGTGGTTCGATGATCGTCTTCGATCTCAAATGCAGCCGGGATCATGTGTTCGAAGCCTGGTTCGGATCGACCGCAGCCTATGACGCACAGCGCGAAAAGGGGCAGGTCCGCTGTCCGCTCTGCGACGATCATGACGTGGGCAAGGCGGTGATGGCGCCAGCGATCGCGAGCAAGGGCAACAGCCGGCCCGAGCGGTCGGTCAAATTCTCGCCAGAGGCCGCAAAGGCCGCCGTCACCGCGCTGGCCGCGTTCCAGGCGGAGGCGCTCAAGACGTCCAAATGGGTCGGAGACCGGTTCGCCGATCGCGCGCGGGCGATGCATCTGGGCGAAGAGACGTCGGGTGCGATCTATGGCGAGGCCAGTGTCGCCGAAGCGCGCGCGCTGATCGATGACGGCGTGCCCATCGCGCCGTTGCTGCTGCCGGTGGTTCCGCCGAACAAGGTGAACTGACACGCGCATCGCGCCCGTCGGCTTGGCTCATTAAGGCGTACAGGCACGGCATCGCGTTCGGCGAGGGCGGATGCGTCGTGAAAGCTGGTGCCCCCGGCGAGATTTGAACACGCGGCCTACGGTTTAGGAAACCGGCCGCATGTCGTCGGCTATGAGGGGAAACGGCGGATTTCCGCCGCTGCGAGCCCTGTTTGTTCCGGTCTTTCCGGCGAACATAGGGGGATCAAGGTTCGTGTTGCACCAGGGGGAAGTGGTTGCGCTTCATGGTCCGCGGCATGAGCGAGATCGCGTGGCCTGCCGCCGATCCGAGTAGCCCATACTTCTGCCATGGACCGACCCTCGTCAGCTTCAGCGGCGGCCGGACGAGCGCGTACATGTTGCATCAGGTCCTAAGCGCGCACGGCGGGGTGCTTCCTGATTATGTCATCGTCGCCTGCGCCAACACTGGCAAAGAGCGCGAGGAAACCCTGCGCTTCGTCTATGAATGCGCAACCCTTCTCTTGGCGCGCCGGACCCACACCGACTAGATGTTAGGTATAGCCGATGACCGACCAGCGAGCGCACCACGCCCAGAGCAACGAGAGCACCCCGCCGGGCTGGCCCAACGGGGTTCGCCCGATCTCACAGGACGGGCTCGCGCACATCGGGGTCGGCCCGGACGGTGATCTGCACTGGGACGGAAAGCCGGTCGTTGTTCGCAAGGGCATCACCCTCACGACGTTCCAGAATGTCGGCGCCGCGATTGTTGGGCTGTCCGCTGTCGTGGCAGCGGGGGCGGCAACGGTCAGCGCTTACGCGGATCTGCAAACTATGCCGGCAGCTGCTGCGCGCCCGCTGGGCAAGAGATAGGGATGAGATGATCGATATTTGGGTTTCGTTGTACGACGGCGAGGACGACAAAGATCTTGGCGTGCATAAGTTCTTGGCATGCCCAAGGCCCGGAGATTCGGCCGTAGTATGGCCAGACGGCGAAATGACAGTCGTCGAGGTAGTCTCGGTTCACCACAGCTCGAGGCCGATCGTAGGTCGCGGCCCAAGGGACGAGCCGAATATCGTAATCCGAGCCAAGCGAGGAACTAGGTAGGCAGGTACTAGACCCCGAACTCGGGCCCTTCCTCATCAGGATAGAACGGATCATAAATTCGGTACGGAGGCGATACGTTAAGGATCAGGTCTGATAGCGTACCGGATGGCCGACACCGATTGTGAAGAACTGATAGATTCACTCCATGCCTATGCACGAGATCAAGTCAGGCTAGCCTTATTGGCGAGAGCGGACGAAATCGTCGGCATGCACTTAGACCTGGCGGCATTTAACGAACATCAGGCACAAATCGCTGAGGAGTTATGTCTCGACGCTTAAGCCCTAAAGTCGTGCCCAATTTCGTCGGAATAGAACGCGTGAGGATCGCGGCTGGACGTGCTGCACCTTGATCAGATTGTCGGAGCAAGGACCGTTGGCGATGACCGGTCTGCTCCTGCGGCCAGATCTGATAAACGGGCAGCGAACGTAGAAGGACGCCCCTATGAAACGCTACACCACGACGGAAGGCGATAAGATCGCCGTGAACTTCAACCACGTCGAGTTTGTATCTGTCAGCACCGATGGGCGGGCGGTGATCCACTTCACAAGTGGCCGGTTTTATACCTTAACACAGGCCCATGAGTACGTGCTCAACGATTTCGAGCGTAGTATCCGCTAAACCCCGAGCTCCGGCCTTCCCTCATCAGGTAGGGTACAGGCCGTGAATCATGCTGAGCCAAAGCAGCAGGCGGGGCAAACCTGTTCGACGAGCGTTGCCAAGGGATCGGAGGATCCTAATGATTCAGACTCTACGAGCTGAGGCGTTCAGCATCACGGCAGTCGAGGGGCATGTTCTGCTCGACGCACCCGGTCTTGTTGCCACGCTTGATGTGGCCGCGGCATCGTTTCTATCGGACCAGCTGCTTGCTGCATGCGAAGCAGCTCGATTTCAGCAGACAGAGATGCTGCACGACAATCGCCCCATTGATTGGGTCTGACCGAGCTCTGGGTTTTGGATTCTATTCGTCCGAATAAGACGCGAGGGATGCTATGCGACCGTGCCGCGGGCACCGCCGTAAACTAGATGCCTGCAAATCTCGAAGCCCGACTCAGCAGTCCTCGACGATGGCGACGTTTGAGTAGGATCGGCAACTTGGGGGGGCAGATGTGGCAAGCGCGATCACCCCCGCGACCAATGCAAGAGCACCGGTGTATGCAACGGTCAGCTGGAGTCCGGTAGCGCCACGATGATCGTGATCGGGGCTTCCAGCTAATGATGCGATTATGAAGGCGATGACGCCGAAACATACTAGGGGAATAGCAATCACGCTTCCCGGTCCTGCGGTTGTTTGTCGTAATACAGGGTCGGCCGCTAAAGTGCTGCGGTCAAAGGAAGACACGCCACACTAAGCCGGCGCCAAAGTTGCCCCAGTGTGCTCTGCGGTCACGCGCGAGTTCTTCAAGTTTCCCTATCGGATCCTCCGACCAAACCAGTGTAATCTCGTTCCAATCGTCTTTTTGAATATCGACCGTGACCCGATCTCCTAGTTCGTTTCGGGCATTGAAGCGCATCGCGCTATCGACAGCCCAGCGGTCGTTTGCTTTACGACTTATTGAAAGTTTCATACGTCGGCTGCTTCCCTCCACGGCCGCAAATATCATGGCGCGATGATCTTGCGCTATCTACTCTCGCCTCCCTCAACGAGATAGCTGGCCGCTATCAGATACGCTCGACCCCGAAAAAAGGAGCGGCCGCAGCCGCCCAGGAGGAGATGTCACATGAAGACATGACGCCAATTAGTTACCAATCCTGTCCCATTATCTCAACCCTGTTTATCTTTGAATTCACGCCCTTTGTCGCCTGGGTAAAGCGCGTGAGGGTCGTTCATTGTCCGCAACGCCGGCCGCAACGGGCGAAGCTCCGCAGGCTTCGGATCATCTGGAACTGGGTCGGGCAGGGTAGGGACACCGCCTCCGAATTGGATCCGGATATAGGCTCCTTACGCCTGTGCATCTCTTGAACGATTGCGATTGCCTCGATTTGCGCCCCTTGTCGGTGCCGCCCCCGCGCTCGCATCGTGCGGTTAATTAACCCCTCAAATCTAAGACGAACTTCAGGAAGGGGACCGAGGCGTGACTGATTATGAACGCTATCTGGTTGGTCTCGCTATGACCGTTCTCCAAGAAGTAGCCACAGCGCCGGCCGCCGAGCAAAAACCGTCAAGCGGAGCTCGGCTAGCTCTTCGGGTTCTCCGGCCTCATTGCCGCGACCAGTGGCCGCTCACGCAATTCTGGAGCGGCATCAACGCAACGGACGACATGGTTCGCCCGCAAATCGTCAAAGCATCGTTGAACGGCATAATCCATCAGCTGGCGAGATCGGGCGTCTACACAATAAACCAGTAGGTCGAAGCGCCGGCAAGTCAGTCCATGCGGCCTGTTGGGTGGCCAACTTTACATTGAGATAGATTGCCTAAATCGAGTGCGCTCGCATAGGATCCGCGGATGATGACCGACCGCGAAGTCTGGCTCAAGGCGATGGCGATCGTCCAGACGCATGGCACGATGGCATCGGCACCGGTCATGGACACCCTACTCGATGTGCTCGGAGATGATCCGCACAGGGCGGACTGGGCGCGTGTCGCGGCTGCGGTCGATGCGATCAACGATAGCGAGCCTCAGTGACGGGTCCGGACTGATCAAAGAATACACCATTTTAGTTTTATTAAGAGGTGTTTCTTACAAATTAGTGGTCAAGGAGTCCCCCCATGCCCGCTGGAACAGGCCGCGTCCGTTTTGCCACTTTTTGCATTTTGGCATGGGTGTTGGCGTTCGCTGCCGTCCAATTTTTCAGCCTTGCCTTCTACGCGTCAACGGCACTTTAACTTAATGAGGATATGCGGGCATCAAAGGAGCAGTCATGGGTATAGCGTGCTGGCGTTGCTGATCGCCGTTGCGGCAATCGTTGCGATGCAGCCCTGGAAAGAGCCTCGATAAGTAGAACTGCCTGCGAATGAGCGTCGCCCGACATAATTACACTGGCGGCTTTGACGATTATTCTGACAAGCTTACGCTGTCGACCAGCGCAGACGACTCGACATTGACGGGGCCTTTATGAGTGATCCGAGGACTTGGTTCCAGGCAAAGGCTGTCGGCATTGGATGGACGCCGCGGACGTGGGAGGGCTGGGCAGTCATAGCAGCCGTGATCGTGGTTGGTGCCTTCGTGGGAAGGCTTGACGCCTGAACTGCGAGCTACCCCTGCCAACAGTTTGCCCGAATCGGGCACTCGCGCATTGACTGGGCTATGATGACCGATCGGGAAGTTTGGCTGAAGGCGATGGATATCGTCGAAAGGCATGGAACGGTCGAGTCGGCATCGTTGGTTGAGACGCTCAGGACGGTTCTTGGGGAAGAGCCTGAGCGAAGCGACTGGGCGCGCATCGCTGAGGCGGTCGACATAATTGCCGAAAGTACGAGGCAATGACGGCCCCGCCCCTTCACCCCGATGTGATAGAATTCCTAGACGACCGCAGCCTGCTAGACGCGTATCGCCAAATCGACGTCGAAGCGGACGGACCCGCCAAGGACGCACTCGTCGCTGAAATTGAGCGCCGGGGACTCGAGATATGAAGTACGCCAAGCGGCTATCTTCCCGAGAAATTTGGACCAAAGCTGGGATGATCCTTGATCAACACGGCGATGGCAGCGCCGACTATATCATTGACCAACTCGACGATGCGTTTGGGGATATGGGCGCGATCGAGGACTGGAGGCGGATTGCCGCAGCCGTCGACTATATCGCAGGCACCAAATTTGGCAGTTAGGGCGCGACGCTACTGTGATAATCCGTCAATTCCACTCACGGTTTGCTTGGGTCGAACCAGCGCGGCTAGGCTGCGCGAATGATCAAATGGGATGATACATACGATCAGCAGCTGAAGGCGATGTCGGATGCCGACCTGATTGCGGCGTATCGCCGCACGATTGAGGACGCCGGCCATCCCGATACGGACGGTCTGCTTACCGAGATTGAGCGCCGCAACCTCGATCTATGATGACCGACCGCGAAGTCTGGCTAAAGGCGATGGCGATCGTGGAAATGCACGGTACGGTGGAGGCCGCTCCGATCGTTGATACAATCCTCGATGTGCTGGGCGACAAGCCCCACGAGAACGATTGGGCGCGCGTCGCTGCGGCAGTCGACGTGATTCTGGACAGTCAAGTTCAGTGAACGCAAAGTGGCTTTGTCAGCGTCCATAATCGTTGAGCAGGCTGGCCACCCCGGTGGGAGATGACCAGCCCGGTCATACCTACTGCGGCTTTGTGGAGCTCATGCTCCCCTGAGTTGCCGGCGTATGGTCCATGGTTGCCGGCTTCGATGCTTTAACCTTGGGCTTATTCGCCATCGCTTTATCGCCGTTTTGGATCTTTTTTCCAGATACGGCGACTTTGGCATCCGCGCCTGTTGGCGAGCCGGCGCCAGTAGATCCAGTTTGCTGGGCCACCGCGCCTGTGGCCATCATGATTGCGGCGATACCGATACTGAGCTTCATCATCATCGTTCTCCTGCTTGGTCCAGAAGCAACGGGCGACCGGTTCCTTTGATCCTGCAGAATGGCGCGTCTTAACTTCGACGAGTCGCTTTCGACCCGCTGGACCGTGGGAGTGACGCGGCTGAGGCTCAGGGTCGTTCGACCGATCAGAG
This sequence comes from Sphingomonas sp. AC449, assembly GCF_979253475.1. Taxonomy (NCBI): domain Bacteria; kingdom Pseudomonadati; phylum Pseudomonadota; class Alphaproteobacteria; order Sphingomonadales; family Sphingomonadaceae; genus Sphingomonas; species Sphingomonas sp. AC449. Next base: position 276,532 of record NZ_CEEDCZ010000001.1, read on the forward strand.
TTTTAACGCGCCCCTCCTAGCCGAATCGTTCTCTTAATGTTCTATGTAAGGAATGACCGATCCCGCCCCTATGACCCTGGCAAACATGCGCGCGATCGGGATCCGGACCCTGTCAGTGCATTGCCGATGCGGCCGGGAGCGTGAGATCAACGTCGATCAGTGCGATGGCGCCCTAGTCGTCATTCGCATGCATCAGCACTTCCGCTGCGGAGAATGTGGGCAGCGGCCCCAGTCCGTGCGCCCTGGCCCTATGGAGCGCAACGCGATCGGGGGAGGGGGCGGGCATTGGACGGGAGAGCGTGACCCGCTCTACCGGCCAGGAGATGAGGCCCTTCTCTTTCGATGAAGCTGCGCAAGCGCTGCTAACAGCAAGGCCTCATTGCGCCGATAAGTAAGCGCTAGCGTGTCATTCTATCGGTTCGAAGCAGCAGATCGAGGATTTCATATTCCAAGATGCGCTCGCACATAGTTGGCAAAGCGTGTTGAGACACCGCAGCCAATCGATGTCACTGATAGGACGGCAAGCGGGAGGCCCCACACGACTGCGAGTACGCCATACAAAATCATCATGTAATAATAATGACAATTTTATTGGCTAGGCCCAGCCTCACTTCACGCATGTCGAACGACCTCGTCCCAATCTTGAGCAGACTTCTGACGTATATGTATCAGATCGCCTTGGGTATCACGACCGGGTCTAGCGGATCATGAGCCGGCTTAGACGCCAATCGTCTGGCTAGTCTGGCAAGCGGCTTTTCAAAGAGCCGGTAGCTTATTGTCGCAGCGATAAGGCTGACAATGACGATTGCTACAATTGCGAAAGGCGTTATCGCGCTGTCTTGCCCACGACCGGCGACGCGCCTTAGTACTGCCCACCCCGCGCCAACTACGAACATGTGCAGCAGATAAAGCGAATAAGATATATTTCCTAGCCATGACCAGATCGATGCTGACCGAGAAAACACGTGTTCAATAGACAGTGCGGTTAAAACAACCGTCACAGCCGCTGACGTTAGCGCGATATGGCCAGGAAATGTCCGGTATTCCTCGTGTGAAAACTGTAGCGCCCAGTACAGCGAAGCGATGGCAATTACCATTATGATGAGGGTATAATCTGCCATTCTCGCCATCAGCGTTGTGCGCTGGCGAAAAGTCTCGCAGATGACAACGCCAGCGATGAATGGCATCAGGTTTAAGTTAAAATAGAAAGATGCAATGCCACTACGAATTTCAATACCAAACGATATTACTACAAAAGTTATCAAAACCGAGATCAAGCATATCGATCTCAACAGGCTCGTGCGACACCAGAAAAATGCACATACTATAGCGTAGAAAAATACCTCGTAATTCAACGTCCACCCCAGTTTGAAAAGCGGTCGCCAATCATCAGTCCCAGGAATAGGATCCGGGATAAATAGTATTGAACTAATAAAGTAGCTTAGGTCAAACGAGGTATTTTTAAATATCGATGGAAGAGCAATTGCGAGTCCGCCGACTAAAAACGTGGTTAGCCAATAAAGTGGTGCAACGCGCATGAAACGACGTATCGCAAAGTCCCGCGGGTCGAACCATCCTTTGCCGGATGCCAGCGTTATGACAAATCCGCTAATAACAAAGAATACTTCTACCCCGAATCGACCTGTGAAGAGCGCTGGCACGCCACCGAGTTTTCCGTGCTCAAAAGAATGAGCGATGACGACGGCCAAGGCGGCCAGCCCACGTAGCCCTTGTATCGAGTAGATCTGCGAACGATCGCTTTGCATGACACCCCCCCCCGGGAAATATTTCACCCTGGGTATCACGCCAAAATCAGTCCGGCCTGTGTATGATTCTTCCAATTTCTCATAAAGGAACAGGTTTTCGTCTGAATGCCTCGGGGAAGTCGAACAAAGCATATCACCGGTGCTAGTCAAAAATCCGGCACATTTCATATTCGTTGTAGCTCCCGAGGGCCTTGGAGCGGTAAGCCTGATCGTTATTCGCAGGCGGGGATAGATGACGATTTCCGAGAGGCTTGCCGGTGCATATCAAGGTGAACCCACGCCTGATGCGCTCCTGAAGGCCTTCACTTGCTTAGGCTTCTGGCGGAGCTCGCCATGCCCGATCTTCGACGTGGGCGTTTTTTGATTTTGTCGAGACTTGCGGAGAAGCTTATCGCTAAGTGTCCGTTTGTAACGAGATATAGCACTCATACTGCGCCGTGATCGATTTGCGCATACTGAAAGCATCCCGCCGATCGATATGCTCCACGTCAGCGGGCGCGGCCGATCGAAATTAGAGCATGGGGAGGTGGGTCATGTTCAAATCCCATTCTGCATCGCCAGAATGCAACCGTGACAGTGCCATCTCTCCAAAATCTGTACCGTATCGGGTGCTGCCGCAAAACCGATCGCGCAAATGACATGGCGAATCGCCGTAATGCCTCTAGTGGGGCGGCTTGAAGCGGGGGGTGCTCGGTCTTAGGCGACGGCGGCACTAATGGAACTCCGGCAAAATTACTGGAGGAAGCGGTGGTTCAGCCGACACCTGAGAATGCAAAGATCCATGCGCTTCACGGTCTTCGCGGCGTGATGGCGTGGTGGGTCGTGTTCGGCCATATTTCGCTCGCCTTCAACTGGCAGATTCCTCTCATTGATCGCAATACCCTAGCAGTCGATGTCTTCGTGTTGCTCTCGGGCTTCGTGATAGCAATGTTGATTGACCGAAAGCGCGAGCCTTACGGTACGTACATCGTTCGGCGGGCATTTCGGCTTTTCCCTCTTTATCTGATCGTCCTCGGCATATCGGCTGCTTTATTGCCAATCCAAATTGGTGCTTGGGCTTCTTTGGAAGGCACCGCCCCTAACCTCAATCGCGTAAAACTCGCATGGGATGGCTGGCAACATCTAACCAGTCACATGATCACTCATATTCCGCTGGCCCAAGGATTAGTACCGAAGGCAATAAGCTCGCAGGCGCCTTATACTATCGTCGGGCAAGCATGGAGCATATCCCTTGAGTGGCAGTTCTATTTGATCGCGCCTCTTTTAATGTGGACTCTAGCGAAAACAAGGCGAACGCCATTGGCGCTTGTCACTGTTATTGTGCTGATTATATTGTCACACTGGTTTACGGGGGCCTTTATCGGAGCCAAGATCATCCATTTCGCAATCGGAATAGTAACGTTTAAGCTCTTAAAGAGAGAAGACGTTCCGGTTTGGGGCTTGGTATCGATCGCTTTAACGATTGCCGCCATCGCTAAAAATGGCGCCATACAGGTCATTCCGCTAGGTATCTGGGCGGCTGTTATTTGGTCCTCATCGCGACCGGCGCATAGCGCTGGCCATTCATTCGCCCGATTATTTGGTGGCTCAACCCTGTTTAAGATGGGTGAGATATCTTACTCAGTCTATCTTATCCATATGATTCCGTTATATGCGTCGATATACTTTCTGCGTGATGCAAAGTTGCCTCAAGATGCAATGCAGATAATAGTTATGTTGATTACTATAGTGACGACATATTTGATATCGTGCGTAACATTTCGCTACATCGAGCAGCCGTGCATCCGCTTTGGCGCAAGCGTAACCATGCAGCGTCGAGCTTAAAGAACGTTGGCATAAGGCCGGCTCAAGATAGCGACGGAAGCATCATGGTTCACCTAGTTCGCAACCTCGTACCGTGTGCCACCGATAAATCGGGCCTTCGTGCCAGTCGGAAGTTTAAGCTGATTGGCTTTCGAAGCGCTCAGCTTCACCAGCCCGTCACCGTCTCGGTCCAGCATAACCTCGCCCGCATCGAACTCGCGACGTGGCGAAGCCTGAACGAGCGCGGCTGATGTGTTGACCGCAAACCCGCGCGCGTCTTGACTGCAGTTTTTGCCCAGAACCAACCTCACGTTCGAAGCCTTGCCGCCATCGTGATAGCGAACAAAGGGCGTACCGGGGGGAACCGCAATTACACATTCGGCGATCTTTATTACGGCGTTCGGCCCGAGCGAGAGCAGGGCTTGGTTGCCGACTGAGCGGAACGTCACCCGCTTCGCGGTCAGCGATCCAGCACCCATCCCGTAGGCGCCGTCAGCGCGCGTGCTTGTCTCGATATGCACCTCGGTCGGGTTGATGCTTTCGATGCTGGTTGCCGTGTGCATTGTGTACCAAAGTCGAAAGCTCTTCCTATTGCCGATCGCCGTCACGCGATCGAGCAGATCGTTGCGCGCCTTGCTGTCGTATCCGCCGTCAGTGCAGCCGGAAAGGATGACGTCGCGCAGAATTACGCCGACGAAGCCCCATTCCGCATCGATGCAGTCACCTTGTCGATATTTGCCGTTCGGGATCGTCGTCCAGTCACGAATCGTCGTCCGCTCGATGAGGAGGCCGCTGCCATGCTCTGCATAAATCCCGGCTGGAAAGATCGTGTTGGCCTGTGGTTTGAAGCCGCTGATCACGCTGTCGCGTATCGTGATGTTTGTGCTTTCCTTTTCGAGATTCACGCCTCGCTGATTGGCACTAACCTTGGCGTGATCGATGACCGTTCCAGAGGGGTCGCCTTTGTTGTCGTCGAGCCAGCGGTAAGATCCCGCCGAAGTGTACGGCTTCTGGGGTGATCCTATGCGCGCGTTGCGCCTTGGGTTGGCGTTAGAAGCGGCGTGGAGCGGAGCTGAAACCATAGTGAGCAGCAGCATAAGATAGCGGATCATACGGTAATTCCTGAGAAGATCGACCGGAGGTATGCTGCCTCGAGCCCGTGGAAGGTTGGACGGGCATGAGTGCCGTCTGTGGTTGGGTAGTTGGCCGTTCCGTTCGTGAGCCACTTATCCGGTGCCGCGGGGTCGTTGATCGAAGAAACGAGGTCGAAGGTGCCAAAGATCGTTCCGGCCGATACCTCGGCAGCAAGGCTGTTGTTGAACGCCGTGCGGACGCCCCCTGTTTCGTAGCCGCCTTGCACCGTCTGGCCAGATTGTGTTGCCCAAGAGTCGCTCGACGCGGTGCGGATAGTGATGAAACCTTCCAAGACTTTGAGGGCGGGGTTGACTGCTCTCATCCGGCCCCACGCCAATCGCAGGTTATCCAGCACTTGGGCGGCGGTGTTGCTGCCGCCGGCAATGTCATTGAACCCGAGCATCATCGTGGTGTGAGTGTGATAGCGCATGGCGTCGATACGGTTCGCACTGTTGGCGCCGGCATTGCCAGCCCAATATTGAATTCGGTCCGCAGGCTTGCCTATCTTTGTATAGGGGATCGCTGATGCATAGCCTGCGCGCGCGAACGCGCCGCCACCAGCGCCGTCAGAGCCAATCGTGCCCGCCTTGGCATCACCTTGCCCAAACGTGAGGCTGTCGCCAACGAACGCCAGGGCGACACCGCCATGCGTTCCGACCACCAGCCAAGGACGGAAGATGCGCGTGCTCTGTGTCGAGCCACCGCCACCGGTGGCTGCCCCGTAGACGCCCATCGTCGTGGTGCCGCCGTACGCGACGCCTTCGCCGGGTACGCCCGTGGAACCGCCGCTGTTGTCTGCCACGAAGATACGGTTTGTGCCAGTCGATGGAAACTCCCACTCCATTTTGACGAAGAGCGTTGTCGTGCCGGCTGCAAATGTCGATCGGCCTAAACCTGCAGGCAGAATCGTGTCGGTCCAAAACACGCCGCTCGCAGGCAAGGTGCTGGCTTTCGGCTGACCGTTATCGAATGTAATCGCACCGAAGAGGCTGCCGTTGCTGTCCTCGAGCTGCGCCGAGAACGTCGTTCCCGCCTGCGGCAGTGATCCCCCGCACGCGGTCAGCAGGCAGACAGGCAGCACGGCCAGCATCAGTTTGCGCATAGGTCCTCACGGTGTCAGTGGATCGAAGAATGATGGGTTCGCGGTTTGCGAGGCGGTCGGCGAAGGTCGTCAGCGCCGTAGTTTGCTGGACGGCGAACTGCTTTTCCGCGGCAGCGCGCCGCTGCTCGGCCTTCGTGATCTCGGCCGTCCATGCCGCCCGTTCGGATTTCAGCGTGGCCGTACGATCGGCGAGCGTCTCGCGGGTGAAGTGCAGCGCGAATAACAGGCCGATCATCGGCACCGCCCACCAGGAGCGCCGCAGCAGGGCCAAGCCTGCCGCCCAGGTCATGCTTCGTTCGAAGATGAGGGGACGCCCGCGGTCGAAGTCATCAGGCGGGGCTTGCCAATGACGGCGCGCCCGATCGGCCAGCGCCGCGCGATGCAGCGCGACTTCTCCAGCCGCATGATGCTGACCCGGTCGCCTTGGTTGCCGCCGAGGACGTGGTAGCTGGTCTTGTCCTCGCCGACGTAAAAGCCGACGTGGCCGCCACCCGGTCGCTCGAAGACAAGAACGGCGCCGGGCGCAATGCGATCGGCCGCGATGTTCGCGCCCCACGTCGCCCAGGCCTTCGCGCGCACCGCGATCGGCGCGGCCGGGATGCCGTCTTCGGCGAGGCAGTGTGCGACGAACAGCCCGCACCACGGCACGCTGTCGGCGTTGTAGAGCATGCCCAACACCTTCGTGCCGAGCTTCTCTGCCCACGCCATGATGGTCGCGCTGTTCGCTGCCCCCGGTGCCTCGCGGGTACCAAGAAGCGACCGGGCATGGCGAAGCCACGCCGGCTCTGATGCCGTCGTCATGATTATTTCCCTCCATGTGAAGCTATCGGGACGGTTGCCCGTTATCGAGGCGCCGGAGTGGCACTCCAACGTGCTCTGGCCGGCCCGCCTTGAACCCCTCCCGGTTGGGCGGGCCGTTAAAGACGCGATTGAGCGCTGCGTGGGGGGCTGCACCTGCCATGATCACTGGTGACCCGAGTTTCCCCTTTCGGGACTCGCGGTGTCACGCGACCTTGTAAACGTCAGCGTTCCTTACGATGCTGATGTCGGAGCGTGCTGGACCAAGACAGTGAGCGCTCAACATCCCGCCCGCGACATCTATGGTGTCACGCGGGGCGGGCGGGATGTTTTACTTTTAATTGATGGACGCATTTTATTGCCGTTGATGAGGTGTTCGTCTTCCGACCGAGCATCCTCAGCGCTCCGCCTGCTTCAGTCACACGGACATGCGGGGCGCCTACGGGCTTCATCGCGAGACGGCAAAGCATGGCGTGCAGAATCGCCGCCGCATCCGATGCCGTCGTCATGATTTCACTACCCTACGAAGCTATTTGGAAGACCGCTCGTCACCGGTTTGCCAGGGGCCACGCCTAATGTGCCTTGGTCGGCCCGTCCGTGGTTGCCCCTGGGGACAGGCCGTTATTCTGCTGGCGTGGCTGGCCCTGTGCCGGTCGTCTGGGGAGGCAGCTTATCAAGTGCCGTGGCCAGGTTCGCATCCTGCTGCGCGCTACCTCCCTTCCCGACGTTCAGCACTGCCGCGACCGCGGCACCGACGATCGGCCCCAAGCCAGTGAAGAAGCCGTCGACGAAGCGCGTGTTGTTCGCGGGGACCTGATGAAAGAATGAGATCGCAGCCAACCCGACGTATCCAACGATCAGGGTGAGGGCGATGATGTAGCGCCAGTGGCGGTCGACGTCGTTCACGGTGTGGGTTCCACAGGCGCGGCGGTGAGACGCGCCGCGGCGATCGCGCCCTTCTCGGCGATTTCGTTGGCCTCTTGCCGTTCACGCATCTGGCGGACACGCGCGGCAGAATCGCGCGCGCGCTCGGGGTCGAGTTCGATCAGGGCCAGCAGCATGGTCAGGCACTGGTCGAGGTTGTTCATCCGGTGGCGCATGATCTGAAGCTCGGCCGCGTGCTCGCGCCGTTCCTGCTCAATCTTCGCCTCGTGCTGAACGGATTGGCGGTCCAGCCGCGCCTCGAGTTCGGCGATGCGCTTGCCCATGCCCTCAATGTCGGCGCGGCGCTGGCTTCCCGCGATCACCTGCCAGGGGCCCCACTGTCGGATGATTAGCGAGATCACGCCGATGCCCGCGAGCACAACGCCCGTCCACACGCCTGATCTCTCCGAGCGGCACCGAGAAGCTCGTCGAGGCCGATGGCTGGACCACCGCCCAGCGTTTCCCGTCGTCGGTCGACTTCCACTTACCCTCGGCAACTTGATCATCGTCATCGCCGTCAATGGCTTGCCCATATGCAGCGCTCTCATCCGCGATGCCGGCGTCGGTGCTTTTTTTCGCCGTGTCCGCGAAGTCAGCCTTGCTCGGGTCGGCTGGGTTGCTGTCGGTCATGATCAACTCCTCTGCTGGAGCGACCTCAACGCGCCATTGCGGTCGGCAGGGCCCGATCGATCTTCCTATCTCACATCAATAGCCGAGAGCTTCCGGCGATGAGCCTTGCTCCGCAGCGGCTGCCTGATTGGCCAGTCTACATGGCCCGTGAACGCGCGCTCTCGTACGCCAGTGTTGCAGCGTTGACCAAGGCCCAGCGACGCGGTGGCAGTTGGCTTACCCCGCTCGTCCTTGCCGCAAAAGCCCACCTCACAGATCAGGAAGGACAAAGCCGATGAGCGCCGCCGTCTTCAACGTCTCAGGCCTCGCCGATCGGTGGGGCTGCGGGACCGACACAATCTACAGCCTGATCCACAGCGGGAATCTGGTTGCCTTCAAGCTGGGCGGAAAGCTGCTCAGGATCCGCGCCGAAGAGGTGGAGCGTTACGAATGTCAGAATATAGCATCCAACGATACCGAGGCGTCCTTGCGATCGTCTGGTTCGAAGACGGCAAACGACACCGGCATTCGCTTGGAACGACTGATCGATCGTCAGGGGAGTCCGCGGCGCGCGCGTTCTGGCAGCGCCGCGCAGTAGGCGGGCAGGCCGACACTGTTGGCGAGGCGGTGCGAGCCTATTTGAAGGCTCGGGCCGGGATGCTGTCAATCAAGCGCGCCGAGGTGGCGTGGAAGGCCGCGCAGGAGTTCTGGGACAAGCTGCCGATCGGTCGCGTCGACATCCAGGCGTCAGAGGATTACCGCGCCCGCCGCGCCCATTGCCGCGCCATCACCGTGCGCAACGAGCTCGCCGTAATCCGCGCCGCGCTGAACTGGGCAGCGAAGCACAAGATGATCACGGCCGCGCCGTTCATCCAGATGCCGAAGTTGCCGGCGTCACAGGTCGGGCACCTCTCGAAGGCGGACTTTCGGAAGCTGGTCGACTCGGCGGTCCGTCCGCACGTGCAGCTGTTCATGAAGCTGGCGGTCGGGACCGGCGCACGGTCCAATGCGCTGCTCGATCTGAAATGGGACCAGGTCGATTTCGCCCGCGGGCTGATCACGCTCAACCCGGTCGATCGGGTGCAGACGAGCAAGTACCGGGCGACCGTGCCGATGAATGCCCAGCTGCGCGCGACGCTTGAGAAAGCGAAGGCCGGGGCGCTGTCGGACTATGTTATCGAGCACGGACTTGAGAAGATCGGGTCGGTGAAGAAGGGGTTCGCCGCGGCGTGCGTGCGGGCGGGCATCAAGGCCACACCGCATATGCTTCGTCACAGCGCAGCCGTCTGGATGGCCGAGCAGGCGGTGCCGATGACGCAGATTGCGCAGTTCCTGGGCCACACGGACAGCAGGATCACCGAGCGCGTGTACGCAAGGTTCGCCCCGCAATTCCTTTCGACAGCAGCGGAGGCTCTTGAATGGTAAGATCGAAGGATGAACGCCCCGAGATCATGATCATCGGGCCGGATATCGATTACGGGCCGGCGCCCGATCGAGTGGTGTTGCCGTACCGCCACAACGTTACTCTATCTCCAGAGCCGCGCGTGTACTTCATCTCCGCAGCTGACGATCGGCTTGAGCAATGCCCGATCAAGATTGGTGCGTCGCGAAGCCCAGTGTCACGTGCTTACGAGATGTCAGCCCATTCACCTTTTCCGCTCGTCGTTCTTGCGTCCGCTCCGGGCGGAGTTGCGCGCGAGCGAGCCTATCAAGAGCGGTTCTCGAGCCTGCGCCTGCACGGCGAATGGTTCGACCGCAGTCCTGAAATCCTACGCCTGATCAAGTGGCTAGGCTCTCGCGAACCAAGGAGCTAAGATGTGAAAAGTGTAAATATGGCTGAAAAGCTGGTGCCCCCGGCGAGATTTGAACACGCGGCCTACGGTTTAGGAAACCGTCGCTCTATCCGGCTGAGCTACGGGGGCATCGAGGCTTTTTAGGTCGGTCGGGCGAGCGGATCAAGCGGGGCCTGCGCGCCGCGGATCCTGTCGTCACATCGCCGGTGATGCCGATCAGGCGACGTCGGCCACTTCGTCGAAGCGGCCGGCGTCGCCTGGCATCACGGTCGGGCTCAGGCCTTCACGTGCTGCGAGATGTACTTGTTCATCTCGAACATCGTGCACTTGTCGCGACCGAAAACCTTCTTGAGCTTCTCGTCGGCGAGGATCTCACGCTTGTTCTCGGGATTCTGAAGATTGTTGGCCTTGATGTAGACCCACACCTTGCTGATCACTTCGCTGCGCGGCAGCTTGTCCTTGCCGACGATCTCAGCGAGCTCGGGAGAGGGCTGGACGGGGGCGTGGATGCCGCCGGTCTTGGGAGCTGTAGCCATAAGCATTCCTTCCTGTTCGCGTGCGTGCGTTAGGCACTGCGCGCGTGGTCACGCCTTGTTGAGCGCGCCCGCCTTGTGCGCTGCCTTGCCGCCATTGTCACTCCTTACGATGTATTGCGGGTCGTCCGAGGAGGCGCGGACGGTGTGTCCCTTGATCTTGGTATCGCTGGTCTGCTTCTTTTCGACCACGCCGTGCGCCTCGCCGCCGGGCGACTTCCAGGTGACCTCGTCGCCCTTTTTGGGATCCTTCACTGTGCCATCTCCTTGATTAGTAAGGATCAAGCGCGTGATTAACGCATTGGTTGCACGGCGCGCGGGTTGCGGATGCCACCACCTCCGGGCATCAGGGCGGCCAGTCAGGAGACCCGTTCATGAAGACCCGCGCTGCCGTCGCGTTCGAAGCGAAAAAACCACTCGAGATCGTCGAGCTCGACCTGGAAGGCCCGAAATTCGGTGAGGTCCTCGTCGAAATCATGGCCACGGGCCTTTGTCACACCGACGCGTACACGCTTGATGGGCTTGATTCGGAAGGTCTTTTCCCGAGCGTTCTTGGCCATGAAGGCGCCGGCATCGTGCGCGAGATCGGCGCGGGCGTGACGAGCGTCGCGGTCGGCGATCACGTCATCCCGCTCTACACGCCCGAATGCCGCCAGTGTAAGTCGTGCCTCAGCGGCAAGACCAACCTGTGCACTGCGATCCGCGCGACACAAGGGAAAGGGCTGATGCCCGACGGCACGACGCGGTTCAGCTACAAGGGCCAGCCGATCTTCCATTACATGGGCTGTTCGACCTTTTCGAACTTCACCGTGCTCCCCGAAATCGCGGTCGCCAAGATCCGCGAGGATGCGCCGTTCGACACGTCCTGCTATATCGGCTGCGGCGTGACGACGGGGGTGGGCGCGGTGGTCCACACGGCGAAGGTCCAGCCCGGCGATACCGTCGTCGTGTTCGGGCTCGGCGGGATCGGGCTGAACGTGATCCAGGGCGCCAAGCTCGCAGGCGCCGGGATGATCGTCGGCGTCGACATCAACCCCGACCGCGAGGAATGGGGGCGTCGCTTCGGCATGACGCACTTCGCCAACCCCAAGGAGGTGGGCGACATCGTCCCCCACATCGTCGCGATGACCGATGGCGGTGCCGACTTCACCTTCGACGCGACCGGGAACACGACCGTGATGCGCCAGGCGCTCGAGGCGTGCCACCGCGGCTGGGGCACGTCGATCGTGATCGGCGTGGCCGAGGCGGGCAAGGAGATCAGCACGCGCCCGTTCCAGCTCGTCACCGGGCGCAACTGGCGCGGGACCGCGTTCGGCGGCGCACGCGGGCGGACCGACACGCCCAAGATCGTCGACTGGTACATGAACGGGATGATCGAGATCGACCCGATGATCACGCACCGCCTGACGCTCGACGAGATCAACAAGGGCTTCGACCTGATGCATGCCGGCGAGAGCATCCGCTCCGTCGTGATCTACTGAGAGGGAACGCCATGTTTTCGCACATCATGATCGGCGCCGACGATATCGGCGCATCGAAGGCGTTCTACGATGCCGCGCTGGGCGCGCTCGGCGTGCCGGCGGGTGTCGTCGATGAATGGGGCCGGGTGATCTACGCGCATGGCGGCAGCCGTTTCCTGCTGACCAGGCCGATCGACGGCGAGCCTGCGACGCACGCCAATGGCGGCACGCTGGGGTTCGCTGCCGAATCGACCGACGCCGCCGATGCGTGGCACGCGGCGGGGCTGGCCGCGGGGGGGACCGCCTGCGAAGATCCCCCCGGCATCCGCGAGGCGACCGGCGGACGCAGGCTGTACCTTGCCTATCTGCGCGATCCGGCCGGCAACAAGCTGTGCGCGCTGCACCGGGTCGCGTGATGGCCATGGAGACGGTTTCCACCACCAAGGCATTTGGCGGAACGCAAGGTGTGTACCGCCATGCATCGGCCGCGACCGGCACCGACATGACCTTTGCAGTCTATGTCCCGCCGCACGACGATGGCGCACGCCTGCCCGTGCTGTGGTTCCTTTCGGGGCTGACCTGCACCCACGCGAACGTCATGGACAAGGGCGAGTATCGACGCGCGTGCGCCGAGCATGGCGTCATCCTGATCGCGCCGGATACGAGCCCGCGCGGCGACGCGGTGCCCGACGACGAGGGCTATGATTTCGGCAAGGGTGCGGGCTTCTACGTCGATGCGACCGAGGAACCCTGGGCCGCGAACTTCGCGATGAAGCGGTATGTCGAGGACGAGCTCCCCGCGCTGATCGCCGCTGAATTCGCCATGGCGGACATGGCGCGGCAGGGGATCATGGGCCATTCGATGGGTGGGCATGGTGCGCTGACGATCGCGCTGCGCAATCCCGACCGGTTCGCGAGCGTCTCGGCGTTCGCGCCCATCGCGTCGCCGCTGCACTGTGCGTGGGGCGAGAAAGCGCTGGGGGGCTATCTCGGCCCGGATCGCGCGGCGTGGCGCGCCTACGACGCGTGTGCGCTGATCGACGACGGCGCGCGGATCGCCGACATCCTCGTCGATCAGGGCGATGCCGACGGCTTCCTGCACGAGCAACTCAAGCCGGACCTGCTCGAGGCGGCGTGTGCCGCCGCGGGGATCGACCTGACGCTGCGGATGCAGCCGGGCTATGATCACAGCTATGCGTTCATATCGACCTTCATGGCGGACCATGTCGCCTGGCATGCGGAACGCCTGGGACCGCGCTGACCGGCACCCTACGGCCAAGCACCGCACACCCGCGCGGCGACGCTGGCCGGTCGCGCGACCGTGCGTTGGCGCCTATACGCTGTATGGGGAACTCCATGGGTGCTGCGGGGACGAGCCGCGGCGGCCCATGCGCCGTGATGCAATGCGGCCGATTTAGACCTATGACACCCTGGACGCCGCAGTCGCGGCAGAATGATGGAGCGCCGTGATGATCGCTGAAACGCCTTTCTCCGATACGGTCGGAGCAGATGGCAAGCTGATCGTCCCGCAAGACGTCGAGGCGGCTATCCGCACGTTGATCCGCTGGACCGGCGACGATCCCACGCGGGAGGGACTGATCGATACGCCGCGACGCGTCGCGCGGGCCTGGAAGGAATATTGCGCGGGCTATGGCGACGATCCCGCCCAACATCTCGCGCGCGTGTTCGAGGAGGTCGGGGGCTATGACGAGATCGTGCTCCTGAAGGACATCCCGTTCCAGTCGCATTGCGAGCATCACATGGCGCCGATCATCGGCAAGGCGCACATCGCCTATCTGCCGCGCAACCATGTCGTCGGGATTTCGAAGCTCGCGCGGGTGCTGCATGGTTTCGCGCGCCGGTTGCAGGTGCAGGAGCGGCTGACCGCAGAAGTGGCGGACTGTATCTGGGAAAACCTCAAACCGCTCGGCGTGGCGGTCGTCATCGAGGCGAGCCACGCGTGCATGACCGCGCGCGGCGTCCGGACGCCGGGGGTCGCGATGGTGACGAGCCGGATGATGGGCGTGTTTCGCGACGACGAGCGCAGCCGCAAGGAGGTGTTGTCGCTGATGGGGCACCGCGCCTGATGCCAGCGCTGTGCCGGACCGTGCTGGTGACGGGCGGGGCGAAACGGCTGGGCGCGGCAATCGTCCGGCGGCTGGCGGCGGACGGGCATGCGGTGGTCGTGCATCAGGGGCATTCGGCGGTCGAAGCCGCGGCGCTGGTCGACGAGATCGCAGCGACCGGCGGGCGTGCGGCGGCGGTCGAAGGCGATCTGAGCGATCTGGGCGCGATCGCCGACCTGTTCGCGGCGGCGCGGGGCGCGATCGGCGGACCCATCGACGGGCTGGTCAACTGCGCATCGAAGTTCGACTTTGATCGGCCGCCCGGAGTCAATCCTGCGCTGTTTGCCGAGCTTGCCGCGATCAATTGTGGCGCGCCGGTGCTGCTCGCGTCGGCGCTCGCGTCGCAGGAGGATGTCCGCGACGGCGCGGTCATCAACCTGCTCGACCAGAAGGTCGCGAACCTCAACCCCGACTTCTTCTCCTACAGCTGCGGCAAGGTTGCGCTGGAGGGGGCGACGGTGATGCTGGCGCAGGCGCTGGGGCCGCGGATCAGCGTCAACGCAGTAGCACCGGGGCTGACGCTGCCGAGCGGCGACCAGACCGATGCCGAGTTCGCGGCGGTGGCGAGCGACAATCTGCTGCGGCGACCGGTTGGTGCGCACGCGGTGGCGGACGCGGTCGCGTGGTTGCTGGCTGCGAAGGGCGTTACCGGACAGACGCTGTTCGTGGATTGCGGCCAGCGTTTCCTCGCGCGCGACGGCGACGTGATGTTCGAGGGGCGCAGCGGGGGGCGTAATGGCTGAATTCACGACGATCCTCGAGGGGCTCGAGGTGCGGATGCGGCTGGGGATCCACCCGCATGAGGTCGCGCCGCAACGCGTGGTCGTCGCGGTCGAGATGACGGTCGCGTATCCGGCGCCGCTCGGCGAGGATGCGATCGAGGAGGTGCTCGATTATGATTTCGTCCGCGAGGGGATCCTCGCGCTCGCGGCAAACCGGCCGTTCGCGTTGCAGGAGACACTGTGCGAGGCGATCGCCGCGCTGTGCCTTGGCGATGCGCGCGTGCGGCGGGTGAAGGTGCGGACGGTGAAGGCCGACGTCTATCCCGATGCGCGGGTCGGCTGCGAAATCATCCGCGAGCGCTAAGCCTAACCCCGTCATCCTGACGAAAGTCAGGATCCAGAGCCACGCGCGCCAGCGTCCGTGGCTCTGGATCCTGGGTCAAGCCCAGGATGACGGTGATGGTTTGGTTCAGGCGCGGTTCGCTGCCGACAGAACCGCGCGCACCGAGGCGGTGGCGATGTCGGTGTCCATGCCGACACCAAACACCGTCTTGCCCGCCGCAGTCCGGCATTCGACATACGCTGCTGCCTGCGCATCCGCGCCGTGACCGATCGCGTGCTCGTTGTAATCCACCACGTCGAGCGTCGGGCCGGTCGAGTCCGCGATCGCCGCGATCACGCCCGAGATCAGCCCGTTGCCGCGCCCCGAGATCGACCGTTCCTCGCCATCGATCGCGACGCGGCCGATGAAGACGCGCTGGCCCGCGGTGCCGCTCTCCTCGTAATCGCGCAAGGTCACGCGGTCGTCCGCCTGCGGCATGTAGGTCCGCTCGAACAGGCTCCAGATGTCCGCGGCATTCAGCTCGCGGCTCGTCTGGTCGGCATAGGCCTGGACGTGGCGGCTGAAGTCGGCCTGCAACCGCTTGGGGAGTTTCAGCCCCTTGTCCTGTTCGATCACCCAGGCGACGCCGCCCTTGCCCGACTGCGAGTTGACGCGGATCACCGCCTCGTAGCTGCGGCCCAGGTCGGCGGGGTCGATCGGAAGATACGGGACCTCCCACAGCGTGTCGTTCTTCGCCTCCTGCGCGGCGAATCCCTTCTTGATCGCGTCCTGATGACTGCCCGAAAACGCGGTGAAGACGAGGTCGCCGGCATAGGGCGTG
Source organism: Sphingomonas sp. AC449 (assembly GCF_979253475.1). Classification (NCBI taxonomy): domain Bacteria; kingdom Pseudomonadati; phylum Pseudomonadota; class Alphaproteobacteria; order Sphingomonadales; family Sphingomonadaceae; genus Sphingomonas; species Sphingomonas sp. AC449. The sequence continues at coordinate 292,465 of NZ_CEEDCZ010000001.1, forward strand.
CGCGGGTGGACGGGGATGTTGGTGCAGTAGTTGACCGTGTTTACGACGCCGTCGATGTCCGACAGGTCGAGCTTCGGGTCGACGCCTTGCGTGTACATGTTGAGCGCGACGGTCACGAGATCGCAATTGCCCGTGCGCTCGCCATTGCCGAGCAGGCAGCCCTCGACCCGGTCCGCGCCCGCCATCATGCCGAGTTCGGCGGCGGCGACGCCGGTGCCGCGGTCGTTATGCGTGTGCAGGCTGATCGCGACCGAGTCACGGTTGCGGATGTAGCGGCCGAACCATTCGATCTGGTCGGCATAGATGTTCGGCGTCGCGCACTCGACGGTGGCGGGCAGGTTGAAGATGATCGGATTGTCGGGCGTTGGCATCAGGACGTCCATCACCGCCTCGCAGACCTCGAGGCTGAACTCGAGCTCGGCGGTCGAGAAGGTCTCGGGCGAATATTCGAACTGCCAGCGGACGTTCGGCTGCTTGGCGGCCTCGTCGCGCAGCACCTTGGCGCCGTCGATCGCGATCTGCTTCACCTGCGCGCGGTCCATGCCGAACACGATCTTGCGCCATGCCGGGCTGACCGCGTTGTAGAGATGGACGATCGCGGTCTTCGCGCCGACGAGGCTGGCGAAGCTCGTCTCGATCAGGTCGCGGCGCGATTGCGTCAGCACCTGGATCGACACGTCGTCGGGGATTCGGCCGGTCTTCACGAGCCCCGAGATGAAGTCGAATTCGGTCGCGCCGGCGCTCGGGAAGCCGACCTCGATCTCCTTCAGCCCGACCTTGCAGAGCAGGTCGAAGAAGCGAGTCTTCTTCTCGGCATCCATCGGGTCGATCAGCGCCTGGTTGCCGTCGCGAAGATCGGTCGACAGCCAGCGTGGCGGCGTGACGATCGTCTTAGACGGCCATTGGCGGTCGGGCAGGTCAATTTGCGGGAAGGGTCGGTATTTGGTCGATGGGTCGCGCAGCATGGCTCGTGTCTCTCGTGATCGGGAGCGTTCGGGTCAGCCCTTAGGCGCGAGGCGCGGGGGCTGGCCACCACGCAAACGATCGGCGCGCCTAAGGGCGCGTAAGTCGTAGCAGCAGGAGGCGACCGTGAGTCATTGCGTCTTCCCTATCGCGCGGACACGGTAAATGTCCAGCGCGATAGGGCAGGGTTACGTATTATTGCGCAGCGAACGCCGCGTTGATCGTCAGGTCGACGCGATCCGAGACGACCGGTACGGCCGTACCGAGCCCGAAATCGCTGCGCTTGATCGAACTCGTCGCGCGGAAGCCGAAGTTCACCTTCTTGTTCATCGGGTTCGTGCCCGCGCCGACGAACGTCGCCTGCAGCACGACGGGCTTGGTGATGCCCTTGATCGTCAGGTCACCCGTGATCGTCGCCTTGTCGCCAGTCGCGACGACCTTGGTCGAGACGAACTTGGCGGTCGGGTGCGTGGCGACGTCGAAGAAATCCTTCGACTTGAGATGGCCGGTGAACGGTGCGGAGGTCACCGACAGCTGGTCGATCGCGAAATTGACCTCGACCTTGGTCGCGTTCGGCTTGGCGGGATCGATCATGATGCTGCCGCCCGATGCGCCGAACTGACCTTCGAGCATCGAGAAGCCCATATGGTTGACCTGCCACGTGACCTGCGTGTGGTTGGGGTCGACCGCATAGGTGCCGGCGGCGACGCGGGCCTTGACGGGGGCGCCGGGGACGGCGGCGGTCTGGGCCAATACCGGCGCGGCGGTGAGGGCGAGGATCGTGGCTAGGACTAGGCGCATGCGGGGTCTCCTGTTTGATGCGCGATGCTGGCCGAGCGGCTGCGCTGCGTCAAACGGCGTTATGCCAACGCTGTGTTTCAGATTTTTGTCGGTGGGGGGTAGCTTGTTCCCCCGCGGACGCGGGGGAACAAGGGCGGCTGGGGGAGGGGCTGGAGCGAGGGTAGCAGGGAACGGGAGTGGTGTAGGAGGAGGAGTGGTGCAGGAGCGGGAGTGGTGGGGAGAGGAGCGCTTACCCCCAAAACGCCACCACCCCGGCGAAGGCCGGGGCCCAATTGGGGGACGTCGGTAACGAAGCATCGTTCTCCGTTACTACAACCTTGCCAATTGGACCCCGGCCTTCGCCGGGGTGGATAGGGGGTGTTGGGGCGAGCGACGCCCATGCCCCACGCCCGCCCGTCGGCCACGGCGAAGCCGCGCCCTATGGGCGGGCTCCGTCGTGCCGGCCGGTCGATAAAGCGAAAACTGACGACGTCAGTTTTTAGCTTTGTCGACCAGAGCATTCTTCCCGATCCATGGCATCATCCCGCGCAGCTCGCTGCCGATCTTCTCGATCGGATGCGCCAGCGCCTGCTTGCGCGCGGCCTTCAGCTCGGGCTGGCCCGCGCGGTTGTCGAGGATGAAGTTCTTGACGAAGCGGCCCGACTGGATGTCGGCGAGCACACGCTTCATCTCGGCCTTGGTCTCCGAGGTGATGATCCGCGGACCCGTGGTGATGTCGCCATATTCGGCGGTGTTCGAGATCGAATAGCGCATGTTGGCGATGCCGCCCTCATAGAGCAGGTCGACGATCAGCTTGGTCTCGTGCAGGCACTCGAAATAGGCCATTTCGGGGGCGTATCCGGCCTCGGTCAGCGTCTCGAACCCGGCCTGGATCAGATGCGTGATGCCGCCGCAGAGCACGGCCTGCTCGCCGAACAGATCGGTCTCGCATTCCTCGCGGAAGTTGGTCTCGATGATGCCCGAGCGACCGCCGCCGACGCCGCTGGCATAGGCAAGCGCGATGTCGTGCGCGTTGCCCGACTTGTCCTGGTCGATCGCGATCAGGCAGGGGACGCCGCCGCCGCGGACATATTCGCTGCGCACGGTGTGGCCGGGGCCCTTGGGCGCGATCATGATGACGTCGAGATCGGCGCGCGGCTCGATCAGACCGAAATGGACGTTGAGGCCATGAGCAAAAGCAATGGTCGCACCCTGCTTGAGATTGTCGTGCAGGTCGGTCGCGTAGATCGCCGCCTGATGCTCGTCGGGGGCGAGGATCATGACGATGTCCGCCCAGGCGGCCGCCTCGGCGTTCGACTTGACTGCGAAGCCGGCCTCGATCGCTTTCTTGGCGGTCGCCGAGCCCTCACGCAGCGCGATCGCAACGTCCTTGACGCCCGAATCGCGAAGGTTCTGCGCGTGGGCGTGGCCCTGCGAGCCATAACCGACGATCGCGATCTTCTTGTCGGTGATCAGGTTCAGGTCGGCGTCGCGATCGTAATAGACACGCATTGGGAGAGTCCTTTCTTGAAGCGTTGCATTGGAAAGCGTCGGCGCCCGCACATCCGTCATACCAGCGAAAGCTGGTATCTCATGCGGCTCCTGCAGGACAGGAGCCGCGGGAGACCCCAGCGTTCGCTGGGGTGACGGAGTTGGGGGCGGCGGGCTTCGTTAAAACTCGTGGGGTAAATTCAGGCCGGCTCTTTGCCGCGGGCGATCGCGACGATGCCGGTTCGGGCGACTTCGATCAGGCCGACTTCGCCCATGAGTTCGACGAACTTGTCGATCTTGTCGATCCCGCCGGTCACCTCGAACACGAAGCTCGACGTCGTCGCATCGACGACGCGTGCGCGGTAGACGTCGGCAAGGCGGAGCGCCTCGATCCGGTGGTCGCTGGTGCCGCGCACCTTAACCAGCGCCAGCTCGCGTTCGACATGCGCGCCCTGCGCGGTCAGGTCGGTGACCTTGTGGACGGGGACGAGCCGGTCGAGCTGCGCGAGGATCTGCTCCATCGTCGCGGGCGATGCGCTGGTGACGATCGTGATGCGGCTGACCGCCTTGTCGGCGGTGATCTCCGACACGGTCAGGCTCTCGATATTATAGCCGCGCGCGGTGAACAGGCCGGCGATCCGGGCGAGGATGCCCGGTTCGTTGTCGACGATGACGGCGAGCGTGTGCCGCTCGGCCTTTTCCTGGGAAATATGCATCAAACCAGCGCCTTCGCTTCGTCGTCCATCGTGCCCGACACTTCGTTCGCCTGCAGGATCATGTCTGTATGCGCCGCCCCCGATGGAATCATCGGGAAGCAGTTGGTCAGCTGCGACACGCGGCAATCGACGATCACCGGGCCGTCATAGGCCAGCATCTCCGCGATCCCGCTGTCGAGCTGGTCGCGCGTCTCGATCAGGATGCCCTTCCAGCCATACGCTTCGCCCAGCTTCACGAAATCAGGCAGCGAGTCCGAATAGCTCTCGGCGTAGCGGCTCTCATAGGTAAGCTCCTGCCACTGGCGGACCATGCCCATATACTGGTTGTTGAGGATGAAGATCTTCACCGGCAACCGGTATTGCGTCGCGGTCGCCAGCTCCTGGATGTTCATCTGGATCGACGCCTCGCCGGCGATGTCGATCACCAGCGCGTTCGGGTTGCCGAGCTGCGCGCCGATCGCGGCGGGCAGGCCATAGCCCATCGTGCCGAGACCGCCCGAGGTGAGCCACTTGTTCGGCTTCTCGAACCCGAAATGCTGGGCTGCCCACATCTGGTGCTGGCCGACCTCGGTCGTGATGATCGGGTTGCGCACGTGCGTCGCGTCGAACAGCGCCCGGATCGCGCGCTGCGGCATGATCGCGTTCGGGTCGTTCTCTGGGAAGTCGAGGCACCGGACCGCACGCCAGCCGGCGATCCGACGCTGCCAGTCGGTGGTGTCGGGCTTGGGATGCTGGCGGCTCTTCCAGATCCGCACCATGTCCTCGAGCGCATGGCCGACGTCCGCGATGATACCGAGATCGACGCGCACCGTCTTGTTCACCGACGAGCGATCGATGTCGATATGCACTTTCCGCGAGTTCGGGCTGAACGCGTCGAGCCGCCCCGTCACGCGGTCGTCGAACCGACTGCCGAGCGCGACGACGAGGTCGGCCTGGTTCATCGCCATGTTGGCCTCGTAGGTGCCGTGCATCCCGAGCATGCCGAGCCACTGCTCGCCGCTCGCAGGATAGGCGCCGAGACCCATCAGCGTCGATGTCACCGGTGCGCCGGTGATGCGGACGAGCTCGCACAGCAGCTGGCTCGCGGCCGGGCCCGAATTGATGATGCCGCCGCCGGTGTACAGGATCGGGCGTTCGGCCGCGGCGAGCATGTCGACGAGCTGTTCGATCTGGCTCTGGTCGGCCTTCACCTGCGGGCGATAGGTCTTGTGCTGGATCGGGCCGGGCTTTGAGTAGCGCGCGGTGGCGACCTGCACGTCCTTGGGGATGTCGACGACCACCGGCCCCGGACGACCCGAGGTGGCGATGTGGAACGCCTCGTGGATCACGCCGCCGAGCTTGGCGGGATCCTTCACGAGATAATTGTGCTTCGAACAATGGCGCGTGATGCCGACGGTATCGGCCTCCTGGAACGCATCGGTGCCGATCAGCGCGGTCGGCACCTGCCCGGTGATCACGACCATCGGGATCGAATCCATCAGCGCATCGGTGATCCCGGTGACCGCATTGGTCGCGCCGGGCCCCGAGGTGACGAGCACCACGCCGGGCTTGCCGGTCGAGCGGGCATAGCCCTCCGCCGCGTGCGTCGCCGCCTGTTCGTGGCGCACCAGGATGTGCTTGATCCGGCCGCTGCGGAACAGCGCGTCGTAGATCGGCAGCACGGCACCACCCGGATAGCCGAACACGACCTCCACGCCGAGATCGCACAGCGCCTCGATCAGGATATCGGCTCCACTCTTCTCGGTCATCACGTCAAAATCCTTTCGAATGCGCCGCCTTTAGCGCCTCGTGGAGGGGGCGGCTACCGATATAAAAGATGCGTGTCAAACATCATTTGAGCAATATAGTTTCAAATTGCTGCAGGCGCGTTGGAAAATCGAGCGCATCGGTGCGCGTCCAGGCGGCCGGGGGCTGGTGCCTGAGCCAGGTATATTGCCGCTTGGCATAGCGTCGCGTGGCGAGCGATCCGGCCGCGATTGCATCGGTCTTCGACGTCTCGCCGCGGACGAGTGCGGCGATTTCGGGGACGCCGATCGCGCGGCGGATCGGTGCATCCTGCGGGATGTCGGTGCGGGCCAGGAGCGCGGCGATTTCGCTCTGGCTGGTCTCGGTCATCTCGGCGAAGCGCTGATCGATGCGTACGTTCAGCCAGTCGCGGTCGGGGATGAGGATCAGCGCGCGGACGTCAAGGCGGTCGCCGATCCCGCCCACCCGTTCGGTCTGCCAGTCGGCGAGCGTGCGGCCTGTGCCGCGGACCACCTCCAGCGCGCGCGCGACGCGCGTGGTGTCAGCCGCGTTGAGCCGCGCGGCGGCGGGCGGGTCGAGCAGGGCGAGGGCGGCATGTGCCTCGGCGACGGGGAGCGCGCGGATCTGCTCGCGAAGCGCCGGATCGGTTGCGGGGACGGGGGCGATGCCGTCGAGCAGCGTGCGGACGTAGAGGCCGGTGCCGCCGACCAGGATCGGCAGTCTGCCCTCGGCGAGCGTGGCGTCGATCGCGCGCGTCGCCTCGGCGGCCCAGCGTGCGGCGGAATAGGTCGCGTCGGCGGCGTCGACATGGCCGAACAGGCAGTGCGGGGCGCTCGCTTCCTCCTCGGCCGAAGGGCGCGCGGTTAGGATGCGGAGATCGGCATAGACCTGCGCGGAATCGACGTTGATGACGACGCCGTGGTGGCGCGCGGCGATCGCGAGCGCGAGCGCGGACTTGCCGCTCGCGGTCGGCCCTGCGATGAGCGCGACCTTCGGGAGATGTTCTATGTTCACGGCAACGCTTATAGCCTCGGGCACGCTGACCGCAGGCGATATTTCGACCGCGATGGACCGGCTGCGCGACGCGGGTTGCGCACCGGGCGCGAGCGGCTGGATCGACGAGGGCGATGCCGCCGACCTGATCTTCGGGATGGCGCCCGACGCGGCACGGACCGCGCTTGAGGGGGCGTTCGGCAAGACCGACGTGGTGGTCCAGCCGAGCCACACGCGCACCAAGACGTTGCTGGTCGCGGACATGGATTCGACGATGATCACCGTCGAGTGCATCGACGAGCTGGCGGATTATGCGGGCATCAAGCCGCAGATCGCGGAGATCACCGAACGCGCGATGCGCGGCGAGCTCGATTTCGAGGCGGCGCTCGATGCGCGCGTGGCGCTTCTCAAGGGGCTGGCGGAGAGCGATATCGAACGCTGCCTGGCCGAGCGCGTGACGATCATGCCGGGCGCCAAGGCGCTTGTGCAGACGATGCGGTCGCGCGGCGCGCTGGCGGTGCTGGTGTCGGGCGGGTTCACACGGTTCGCGGAGCCAGTGGCAAAAGCGATCGGCTTCGACCGCGCGATCGCCAACGTGCTTGAGGTTGCGGATGGCGTGCTGACGGGAACGGTGACGAAGCCGGTCGTCGGGTCGGCGACCAAGCTGACGACGCTCAACGCGGCGATCGCCGAGCGGGGGATCGCGGTGGAAGAGGCGCTTGCGGTGGGTGACGGCGCGAACGATCTGGCGATGATCGAGGCGGCGGGGCTGGGGGTCGCATTCCGTGCGAAACCGATCGTCGCGGCGGCCGCGGCGGCGCGCGTCGATCATGGCGACCTGACCGCGCTCCTCCATGCGCAGGGACTGCCTCGGCGAGACTGGATCGTCGCCTGACGCCCTGACAACCGACGTGAAGGCGCGCATGCATGTCGTCTGAGTTGTTGATATAAGTTAGCGGGTTTACCACTCCGGCCTTGTTACCCGACCAATGCGTTTTAAGGGGCTTGCTCAACGCGTTACGAGGAATGGTCGACGGGATGGATGCGGGCTGGAATGTTGAGCGGTTCAAGGAATTCACGGGCGCGGACGTCGCGGACATCGAGCGGTTCAAGCAGATGGCGGGGCCGTCGATACGGCTGAAGCGCGGCGATATCGTACGGCGCCAAGGCTCGTCCGATCCCCAGGTCTACATGCTGATCAGCGGTTGGGTGACGTGCAGCATCAACGTCGGGCATGGCGCACGGCAGATCGTGAAGGTGCATCTGCCCGGCGATCTGGTCGGGATGCCCAGCATCGCGGCAAGCACGGCGTGCGACACGATCCAGACGCTGAGCGACGTGACGATGGGGGTGGTCGAGACCACGGCGATCGGCCGTGTCTTCGCCGAGAACCCCCGGCTTGCCGCGCTGTTCTTCCTCGTCGCGCAGCAGGAACGCGTGCTGCTGATGGAGCGCCTTGCCTCGATCGGGCGCACCAGCGCGATCAGCCGCGTCGCCGCGCTGATGCTCGAACTGCGGTCGCGGTTGCGGCGGAGCGATGCGGCGGTCGACACCGCGTTCCCGGCCCCCCTGACGCAGGAGGATATCGGCGATCTGACGGGGCTGACCCCGGTCTATGTCAATCGGACGCTTCGGCAGCTGCGTACCGAGGGGGTCGCGGTCTGGCGCCGCGGCGAGATCACGATCACCGATTATCCCCGGCTGATCGACTATGCCGAGCTGCCGCAGCGCGCCGAGCGCGATATCAGCTGGATTCCGGCGCGAACCACATGAGATGACCGAGGCGACGGACGTGCCCGGACGCGGGCAGGTCCGTCGCCGGACGCGTCAGGGATTGACGACGACGCAGGGCTGCCCCGACGCGGCACAGGCGCGGGTCGCATCCGCGCGCGTCGCGAACCCGCCGGCCTGAAGCCGCGTGACGGCGCCGGCGGCGACATAGCTCGGCTGTGCACCAGGCAGCTTCCCGCGGACACGGCTCCACAGCGTCTCGGCATTGGCACGGTCGCGGAACGCGCCGAGCTGGATCCGCCATTTGCCCGACGCGCGTGCTGTGGCTGGCGCCGGTTTCGCCGGTGCGGGCTTGGGCGCTGCCTTGGGGGCAGGTTTGGCCGGTGCCTCGGGCTTCGGCGCCGGCTTTTCGGCCTCGCGGGCAGGCGCTGCCGTGCGTGCGGGGCTGGGAGCGACACGCGGTGGCTGTGCCGGTGTCGAGGACGGAACGGGCGTGCGGACGATCGGTGCGGGCGCCTGCTGCGGGCGAATGGTGGCGGGAGCGCTGGCCTGCGCCAGCTTTTGCTGCGCGGCGATCTGCTGGGCGAGCGCGGTACCGCGCTGACGATCCTCGGCGGTGATGTACTGATCCATCTGCGCGAGCGTCTGCGAGGCGGATTGCAGCCCCGCGCTGCTGGCGCGCGTCATCAAGGCATAGGCACGGGGATAGTCGCGGGGCACGCCGTCGCCGTTGAACAGCATCGTTCCCAGCACCAGCTGCGTGCGGGGTTCGCCGCGTGCCACCGACTTCTCGAGCCAGGGCAGTGCCTCCGACTTCTTGCCCGCCTGGAACAGGGCGAGCCCGTAATTGTCCTGCGCCTGAACGTGTCCTTGCGCCGCCGCCTTGCGGAACCAGCTTTCCGCAAGCGCGGGGTCGAGCGGGACGCCGCGCCCGAGCTTGTACGCCTGGGCGAGGTTGAACTGGGCGTCGGCGTCACCGGCGATCGCGAGTGGCCGCCACTGGTCGATCGCGGTGCGATAGTCGCCGCGGCTCCATGCGTCGACGCCCGCCTTCACATCCGCCGCCGCCGGTACAGCGGCGCAGGCGGCTGCCATCGCCACCGCGCCGAAAAACACGTTCCGCATCGTCCACCTCATCGAAGCCATTGCCGTTCCTCATGCCGTCATAGCCCGGTGAAGGCAAAGATCACGTTAAGCCTTTTGCCGCGCACCGCGGGGGCGATTCCTGCCTCCGCGTTAACCGCTTCTTATCCGCCATCATGGCATTCCCGACGATATTCGAGATAGGCATTCAAGGGGTTGGCGGATTCATGCGCGTTCTGGCGTTGGCATCGCAGAAGGGGGGATCGGGCAAGACCACGCTGTCGGGCCATCTCGCGGTGCAGGCCGAGCGCGCCGGCCACGGGCCGGTCGTGCTGATCGACATCGACCCCCAGGCGTCGCTCACGGACTGGTGGAACGAGCGCGAGGACGAGACGCCGGCGTTCGCGCAGACGACGGTTTCGCGGCTGGCCGCCGATCTCGAGATCCTTCGTCTCCAGGGGTTCAAGCTGGCGCTGATCGATACGCCGCCCGCGATCACCATCGCGATCCAGAGCGTGATCGCGGTCGCCGAGCTGATCGTCATCCCGACCCGGCCGAGCCCGCATGACCTGCGCGCGGTGGGGGCTACCGTCGACCTGTGCGACCGTGCCGGCAAACCGCTGATCTTCGTCGTGAACGCGGCGACGCCCAAGGCGCGAATCACCGGCGAGGCGATCGTCGCACTGTCGCAGCACGGGACGGTCGCGCCGATCACGATCCACCAGCGCACCGACTTCGCCGCGTCGATGATCGACGGCCGGACGGTGATGGAGGTCGATGCCCGGAGCAAGTCGGCGGCCGAGGTCGAGTCGCTCTGGACCTATATCTGCGACCGGCTCGAGAAGAATTTCCGGCGTACGGTGTTCGCGGTTCCGGTACATCCGGCACCCCGAGGCCAGCGCACCGCGCCTGTGGGCTTCGGTCGCCGCGTCGTGGGGGAGGGGGCATGACGCCGAACCCGAAGCCGCTGGCATCGCTGTCGTCGGCATTGCTGGCGCGCACGCCGGGCGATCGCCGCGGGCCAAGGCGCATGGCGCTCAGCCTGCCGGCCGCCGACATGGCGATGGCGATGGCGATGGCGAACGAACTCGCGGACGATCCGGTGATCCCTGCCAAGGTCAAGCGGATCGCCTTCACGCTGCGGCTCGAGCCTGCGCGGCACGCGCGGCTGAAACAGGCGAGTGCGGCGACGGGACGATCCGCGCAGCATCTGCTGACCGCGGCGCTGGACGCCTTTCTAGAGACAGTGCCCGGGGAGGATGCGATCGACGCGCCTTCCGACGACGGGCGACACGTAAACCGGTGGGGTTTGATCCGATGAAGACGCGCGTTTTCCTTTCGATGGGCCTGTCTGCGCTGGTCCTTGGCGGCACGATGGTCGGGTGCAGTGCATCCGACGGCGGCACCGGCATCGCCTCGGCGAGCAGCCGCGACGATGCGTTTGCGGCGAAGGCGGGGATGGCGAACGCGCGCCGCGCGCAAGCGGCGCTCGCCAAGCGCGATGGTGACGGCGCTGTGCGGTACGCCGAGGCTGCCGTGGGAATGATGCCGCAATCCGCCGATTATCGCCTGCTGCTGGCGCAAGGCTATCTCGAGGCGGGTCGGTTCACCTCCGCACGACAGGGATTTGCCGATGCGCTCGCGCTGGCCCCCGAGAATGGCAAGGCGGCGTTGAACCTCGCGCTGATGCAGACCGCGGGGGGCGACTGGCAGGCGGCACGGCTCACGCTGGCGCAGCACGCGGCGATCATCCCGGCGAGCGATCGCGGGCTGGCGCTGGCGCTGGCGGGGGATGCGCAGGGCGCGATCACGCTTCTTACCGATGTCGCCCGTTCGTCCGAGAGCAACGCCAAGGTCCGGCAGAATCTTGCGCTCAGTCTCGCGCTTGCGGGCCAGTGGCAGGCTGCACGCGTCGTCGCGGCGACCGATCTCGCACCGGCCGACGTCGATGTCCGGCTCGCGCAATGGGCCGCCTTCGCGCAGCCCGCCGCGGCCCATGAGCAGATTGCCGCGCTGCTCGGCGTTCGCGCGGTGGCAGATGCGGGGCAACCGGTCGCGCTGGCGCTCAACCGCGCGCCGCTGATGGCACCGATGGCGCTGGCCTCGGGCGCGGCACCGGTCGAAGCACTGGCGCCGGCGACTACGGACGGAACCGACGACCGTCGTGCCTTCGCGGCGGTTGGTCAGGACGATGCGACGGCAACGCCGGGCGTCGTCGCAGGGTTTTCAAAGGTGACGTTCGCGCCCCGGCGCGAGATCGTCCAGGCGCTGCCGTCGCGAAGCCCCGCGATGATGCTGCGTGACGCCACGCCGCGGCTCGCCGACCGCAGCACGGGTGTTGCACCCGATACCGCGGCGTCGGCCGTACAGGCGGCGGCAATGCGGTCTGCGATCCCGGCACGCTCGGGCGACTGGTATGTCCAGATCGGCGCCTATGACACGGTTGGCGTGGCGAAGGATGCCTGGACCCGCGCGACACGGCGCTTTGCGGCATTTGCCGGCCAGCAGCCCAACGGGATGACGTTCAGGGCGAACGGCGACGCGTTCTACCGCTTGTCGGTCGGGGGCTTCAGCCGCGGCGAGGCGGACCGGCTCTGCCGCCGCTATCGCACGACGGGGGGCGCGTGCTTCGTCCGCGAGGGCGCGGGCGACCAGATGGCGCAGTGGCTGCGAAAGGGCGGGATGCAGGTGGCTTCGCGGTAACCGACCGGGATCGCCGCGCAGACGTCTTGGCGGGCTATCCCGCTTCAGACGATCTCGCGGCCGCCCTTCCACACGCGCAGCACTTTTCCCTGCACCGGTAGCCCGTCGAACGGCGTGTTGTTCGCGCTCGCGGCAAACGCGTCGCCGGTGATCTGCCACGGCGCATCCGCGTCGAACAGGAGCAGGTCGGCGGGCTTGCCGACCTCGAGCGTTCCGGTGTCGAGCCCGAGCACCGCGGCGGGGTTGCGCGCGAGCAGCGCGAACAGCCGGTCGAGCGTCGCGTGCCCGTCGCGCACGAGCATCAGTGCGAGCGGCAGGAGCGTCTCGGCACCCGCCATCCCCGCGGTCGAATCGGCGAAGGGCAGGCGCTTTTCCTCGGGACCGCGCGGGTCGTGCGCCGAGCAGATCACGTCGATCGTACTGTCGGCGACCGCCGCGAGCGCGGCCTGACGATCCGATTCGCTCCTGAGCGCGGGCGAGAGATGCGCGAAGCTGCGGAAATCGCTGACCGCGATATCGGACAGATGGAGATGTGCGGGCGTGATGCCGCACGTCACGGCGACGCCGCGGCGCTTGGCCGCGCGGATCAGGTCGAAGCCCGCGGCGGTCGTGACCTGGCGGACATGGAGGCGCGCGCCGGTCTCCTCCGCCAGCATCAGGTCGCGCGCGATCGCGAGCGCCTCGGCGATCGCGGGAGCGGCGGGCAGGCCGAGCCGCGTCGCGGTCTCGCCCGCGGTCGCGACCGCGCCATTGGTCAGCCCGCCATCCTCGGCATGCGTGACGACGGCGATGTCGAGGTCGCGCGCATAGGCGAGCACGCGGTGCATGACGCCGGTGTCCGCGATCCAGCGCTTGCCGGTGCCGACCGCGCGCGCCCCCGCCGACAGGCAGACCGCCATTTCGGCGAGGTCGGTGCCGGCGAGCCCCTGAGTCGCGGCGGCGATCGGGTGGATCCACAGATCGGGCTTGCCGATCAATGCGGCACGCTGGACGATGCCGGGATCGTCGAGCACGGGCGACTGGTCGGGCATCAGCCCGACGCGGACAATGCCGCCCGCGCGGAACGCGGCACGGTCAATCCGCGCGACGCCAAGGTCGACGATGCCGGGCGCGATCGTCTTGCCCGCGCAGTCGATCGTCTGCGCCTCGGCGGGGATCTCGACCAGCCCTGTTGCAACGACGACGCCGTCGCGGACGAGCAGATTGCCCGTGGTGACGCCGCCGACGGGGCAGGCGAGCGTCGCATTGGTGAGCGCGAGGATCATGCCCAGCCCTCCACGCCGCGCGATCGGCGGGTCAGCACGTCGAGACACGCCATCCGCACCGCGACGCCCATCTCGACCTGTTCGGTGATCGCGGATCGGGCGTGGTCGGCGACCGCCGAATCGATCTCGACGCCGCGGTTCATCGGGCCGGGGTGCATCACCAGCGCATCGGGCGCGGCGCGCGCGAGCCGGTCGAGCGTCAGCCCGTAGCGTATCCGGTATTCACGCGTGGAAGGCACGTACGCGCCGTCCATCCGCTCGTTCTGAAGCCGGAGCATCATGACCACGTCGGCGCCCTCCAGCGCGGCATCGAAATCGGTGAAGGGGGTCACCCCCATCTTGTGGATCGCGGCGGGCATCAGCGTCGAGGGTGCGCAGACGCGGACCTCGGCGGCGAGCGCGGTGAGCGCGAGGATGTTCGACCGTGCGACGCGGCTGTGGAGCACGTCGCCGCAGATCACGACGCGCTGCCCCGCGATCGACCCGCGGCGGCGGCGGATCGTCAGCGCGTCGAGCAGCGCCTGGGTCGGATGTTCGTGGCGGCCGTCGCCCGCGTTCAGGACGGGACAATCGACCTTGTCCGCGATCAGCCGCACCGCGCCGCTCGACATGTGGCGGATGACGATGACGTCCGCGCGCATCGCGTTCAGCGTCATCGCGGTGTCGATCAGCGTCTCGCCCTTCTTCACGCTCGACTGCGCGGCGTGCATGTTGACGACGTCGGCGCCGAGCCTTTTGCCCGCGATCTCGAACGACAGCAGCGTGCGCGTGCTGTTCTCGAAGAACGCGTTGATCTGCGTGAGCCCGGCGAGCCGCTTGTCGGGGGTCGCATGGGTGCGGTTCGCCTCGACCCAGGTCTCCGCTTCGTCGAGCAGGAACGCGATCTCGTGCGGCTGGAGCCCGTCGATCCCGGTGAGGTGCCGGTGCGGGAAGACGGCGCCGCCCTCGATAAGGGTGGCGGGGCGGTGATCTGAACGTTGCATCAAGCGCGCTGGGTAGTGGGCTGCGGCGGCGGGGGCAAGGTTTGCCGCCGTCTTTGCCGACGTCTTTGCCCCAGGGGCGTGGATGGTTAACCCCGTTTTAGGGGCAGCGTGCGATGGGGGGCGCATGGTGGGGACAAGCAACGCGAACGACGGCGTGATCGGCAGCAGCGCGCATTGGTGGGAGCGGCGCTGGGTCCTGGCCGCGCTCGTCGTCGCCGCCGCGGTGCCATTGGCATGGCCGTCGCTGCCGCCGCTGAGCGACCTGCCGGGGCATATGGGTCGCTGGCATATCGCGATGGCGCTGCGCGACTCGCCCGATCTGGCGCGCTATTATGCGTTTCACTGGGCACTGATCCCCAATCTGGGGATGGACCTGCTGGTACCCACGCTCGCCCGCGTGGTCGGTTTCGAGGCAGCGACCAAGCTCGCGGTGATGGCGATCCCGGTGCTGACCGTCATCGGCCTGCTATGGGCGGCGCGCGAGGCGCATGGGCGCGTTCCGCCGACCGCGATCCTTGCGGTGCCGCTCGCTTATGCCTGGCCGTT
Organism: Sphingomonas sp. AC449; assembly: GCF_979253475.1. Lineage (NCBI taxonomy): Bacteria > Pseudomonadati > Pseudomonadota > Alphaproteobacteria > Sphingomonadales > Sphingomonadaceae > Sphingomonas > Sphingomonas sp. AC449. The sequence goes on from NZ_CEEDCZ010000001.1 coordinate 307,465, forward strand.
CCAGTTCGGTTTCGTCAATTTTACGCTGTCACAGGCGCTGGCCTTCTGCGCGCTGGCCTTGTGGATCCGCTGGGGGCGGGAGGGGCGGTTTGCGGTGCGCGCGGTGGCGTTCTTCGCGATCGCGTTCGTGTTGTGGGTGTCGCACAGCTTCGGCTGGGGGATGTTCGGGTTGATGGCGGCGGCCGCCGAGCTCGCGCGCATGCGTGCGGCGGAGAGGGGCTGGGGGGCCGCGCTCGGCACGACGATGCTGCAGTGCCTGCCGCTCGCGGGGCCGGTGATCGTCATGGCCGCGCAGGCTGGATATGGGGCGGGAGCGGGGCCAGGAGCAGGGGCAGGTGGCCTCGGCGCGTCGGACTGGTTCAACGTGCCGATCAAGGCGCTCTGGCTGTTGTCGCTGTTCAGGGATCGGTGGCAGGCGTTCGATCTGCTCTCGCTGGTTCCGCTCGTCCTGTTGCTCTACGTCGCGGTGCGGAGCCCCGACTGGGGGTTTTCGCGGCTGCTCGGCTGGCCTGCAGCTGCGTGTCTGGCGGCGTTCGTCATCCTGCCGCGGTTGTTGATGGGCGGGGCGTATGTCGACATGCGGATCGCGCCCGCCGCGATGATGCTCGCGCTCGTCGCGATCGCGCCGCCGATCGCGGCGAGGGCGACGCGGACGACCGCGTTGCTCGCCTTGCTGCTCGTCGCGGTCCGCCTTGGCGGCACGACGCTGAGCTTTGCCGAGCGCAACGCCGAACAGCAGCGCGAGCTTGCCGCGATCGCTGCGATCCCGCGTGGTGCAGCGGTGCTGTCATTGATCGCACGGCCATGTGGTAATGCGTGGACCGATCTGCGTCGCGATCACCTGCCCGGGCTGGCGATCGTCCGGCGCGACGTCTTCACCAACGATCAGTGGGTGATCGCGGGCCAGCAACTGCTGAGCATCCGGCACCAGGTCGCCGCCCCCTATCTCGCCGATCCGAGCCAGAGCGTCTATCCCGCCCAATGTTCCGATATCGGGTCCAACTTCAACGCAGCGATCGCCGGCTTCCCCCGTGCCGCGTTCACGCATGTCTGGACGATCGGGTTTCCACCGGGGGCGGCACAGGCCGCGGACCTGCGCGTGGTGTGGACCAACGGGTCTTCGACCCTGTACCGGGTCGTCCGCTAGATCTGTCTGGTCACCAGCGCGTCGATCGCGCCCTGGAGGATGTAGGCGGCAGCCATCTTGTCGACGAGTTCGGCGCGCTTGGCGCGGCTGGCATCCTGTTCGATCAGCGTGCGCGTGACCGCGACGGTCGACCAGCGCTCGTCCTGGAGAAGGATCGGCAGCCCCATGTCCTTGAGGTTCTGCGCAAAGGCTCGCGTCGATTGCGAGCGCGGGCTTTCGCTGCCGTCGAGGTTGATCGGCAGGCCGATGACGAGGCCGACGACGGCCTGCGCCTTGATGATCTCGGCGAGCGCGGCCTTGTCCTTCTGGAACTTGGTGCGGCGGATCAGCAGCGCAGGGCTGGCGAACGACCAGCCGGCATCGCATAGCGCGGTGCCGATCGTCTTGGTCCCGACGTCGAGCCCGATCAGCCGGCCGCCGTCGGGAAGCGCGTCGCGGAACTGCGCGGGGGAGAGCGTGATCATCGCGTGAACGCTGCAAGGCGGCGGTTGGCGTCCGCGCGGACGTTCGCCCAGAACAGGCTGTAGTCATAGACGTGATAATTGTTGCCGGGCAGAACATAGGGCCCGAGATCGGGCGCGTCGCCGATCAGCAGGATGCCGCGATCGGCGCAGCGCGCGGGCACGCTGCCGGGCGTCATCGTCGCGGTTGCGAGGTCGGCGGACGGGACGAGCGTGCCGAGATTGGCGGTCGCGGGCGCCGCCGCGTCGGCGGTGCCGGTCAGCGGATTGGTACAGACGATCGGCGTATTCTTCCGCGGCTGGCCATCGAAGCCCGTCGTCTTGTCATAGGTGTCGACGATCAGCGAAGGGTCGGCAGGCTCGGCGAAGCTTTCCCACGACAGGATGCACCCGGTCTGATCGGCGGTGCGGCATTCGCCAAGGCCCATCTGCGGCAGGTCGGTGGTGCGCGAGACGGGCCAGCCGACGACATAGGCCGCGACGATGCGCGCCTTCAGCTTCGGGTCGGTGGCGATGCGGTCGCGCAGCAGGCGGGTGAGGTGAAGCGCGCCCTGGCTGTGGCCGGCGAGGATGATCGGGCGGGTCGGGCCGGCTTCCTTGAGGAACCGGTCGAACGCGGCGGTGACGTCGCCGTACGCCAGCGCGAGTGCGCGTTCGCTGTCAGCCTCGCTGGTCAGGAACGCGCCGAACGTCGCCTGACGATAGCGCGGCGCCCAGATGTCGCCCGCTTCGTTGAACGCGCTCGCCTGGCCGCGCAGGAAGAGCTCGGCGCGCGCATTGGTCTCCGGATCGTCGATCGGCGCGTTCCAATGGTCGCGGTTGATGTACGATGTCGGGTGGATGAAGAAGATCGCGGCGCCCGTACCCGGCTTGCCGGGGGTGTAGCCGGGCGGTGTCCAGAGCGCCGGATTGCCTGGGCGGTCGGGTCGCGCGAGCCACAGGACCTTGCGCGCATAGATGTTGCGCGGCGCCTCGCGCTGCGGCTGGAACGTCTCGCTGGGGACCATCGCGATCCGCATCAGGTCGGTGCCGAAAAGCCGATAGGCGAGCAGGGCGGCGATCGCGAGGACGATCATCGCGGTGACGAAATAGAGGAATTTGCGGGCCAAGCGGGACCTTCCGTGCAGGCGGTGCCGCCCCCGTGCCGCAACCCGGGGGCGGTTGCAACGGGCGCGTCTCGCTAAGCGGGGTGTGAGCTTCTGATGAATCCTCCCCCGCCAGGGGGAGGTGGCGCCGGAGGCGACGGAGGGGGCGGACACGGATCAGGCGTTTCGCGTTCCTCCCCCTCCGTCAGGCTGACGCCTGCCACCTCCCCCTGGCGGGGGAGGATGAGGGGGCGCTCGGCTTAAACATATTGCGCGGCCGCGTCGCGCGGTGCTAGCCGCGGGGCATGTCCGTAGATACTGCAACCGTGAAGCGGATCGCGAGCCTTGCGCGCATCGCGATCACCGACGAGGACGCCGCCCGCATGGCGCCGGAACTCGGAAACATCCTTGGCTGGATCGAGATGCTGGGCGAGGTCGATACGACCGGCGTCGAGCCGATGACCGCCGTCATCCCCAACACGCTGCGGCTGCGCGACGACGTCGTCAACGCCGACCCGCTGACCGGCGGCAATATCCGCGAGCAGGTCCTGGCCAACGCGCCCGTAGCTGAACACGGTTTCTTCGCCGTGCCCAAGGTGATCGAATAATGACCGACCTTACCGATCTCGGCATCGCCGGCATCCGCGACGGCGTGCGCGACGGCAGCTTCTCGGCGCGCGACGTCGCCGATGCGTTCATCGTCAAGGTGAGCCAGGCCAAGGCGCTCAACGCGTTCCTGGTCGAGACGCCCGAGCATGCGATCGCCGCCGCCACCGCCGCCGATACCGCGCGCGCCGCCGGCGAGACGCTCAAGCCGCTGGCCGGCGTGCCGATCGGCATGAAGGATTTGTTCTGCACCAAGGGCGTTGCGACGACCGCGGCGAGCCATATCCTCGAAGGCTTCACGCCGACCTATGAGTCGACCGTCTCGCAGAATCTGTGGGATGCGGGCGCGGGGATGCTCGGCAAGCTGAACATGGACCAGTTTGCGATGGGATCGTCGAACGAGACCTCCGCGTTCGGCAACGTCATCTCACCCTGGAAGCGCAACGACGGCGGCAACGCTTCGCTCGCACCCGGCGGGTCGTCAGGCGGCTCCTCGTCGGCGGTCGCCGCGCGGCTGTGCCCCGGCGCGACCGGCACCGATACCGGCGGGTCGATCCGCCAGCCCGCCGCCTTTACCGGCATTTCGGGCATCAAGCCGACCTATGGCCGCTGCTCGCGCTGGGGGACGATCGCGTTTGCCTCGTCGCTCGACCAGGCCGGGCCGATGGCGCGCGATGTCCGCGACTGCGCGATCCTGCTCGAGGCGATGGCCGGGTTCGATGCGAAGGACGGCACCTCGCTCCAGCTCGACGTGCCGAAATGGGAAGCGGGTCTGTCGGCCAGCCTCGCGGGCCTGCGCGTCGGTATTCCCAAGGAATACCGCGTCGACGGCATGCCCGAGGAGATCGAGGCGCTCTGGCAGAAGGGCATCGACTGGCTGAAGGATGCCGGCGCGACGATCGTCGAGGTCTCGCTCCCGCACACCAAATACGCGCTGCCTGCGTACTACATCATCGCGCCCGCCGAGGCGTCGTCGAACCTCGCGCGCTATGACGGCGTGCGCTACGGCATCCGCGACCTGCCTGCGGGCTCGGGCCTGCAGGACATGTACGCCGCGACGCGCGCTGACGGCTTCGGTCCCGAGGTGAAGCGCCGCATCATGATCGGCACCTATGTGCTGTCGGCCGGCTACTACGACGCGTACTACACGCAGGCGCAGAAGATCCGGACGTTGATCGCGCGCGATTTCGAGAAGGCGTGGGAGACGTGCGACGTCCTGCTCACGCCGACCGCCCCTTCCGCCGCGTTCGCGCTCGGCGAGAAATCGGCCGATCCGATCGCGATGTATCTGAACGACGTCTTCACCGTGCCGTCGTCGCTCGCGGGTCTGCCCGCGATGTCGGTGCCTGGTGGTCTCGACAAGCAGGGCCTGCCGCTTGGGCTTCAGATCATCGGCAAGCCGCTCGACGAACAAGGCGTGCTGAACGCAGGGCTCGCGATCGAACAGCGGGCAGGATTTACGGCACGGCCAGAGGCTTGGTGGTAACATGAGCGATTATCGTATCCAGGGCGAAACCGGCGAGTGGGAGGTCGTGATCGGCCTCGAAGTCCATGCGCAGGTGACGTCGAACGCCAAGCTGTTCTCGGGCGCGGCGACTGCGTTCGGGGCTGAGCCCAACACGCAGGTCAGCCTCGTCGATGCGGCGATGCCCGGCATGCTGCCGGTGCCGAACCGCGAATGCATCCGCCAGGCTGTCCGTACCGGCATGGCGATCGAGGCGCAGATCAACAAATGGTCGCGGTTCGACCGGAAGAACTATTTCTACGCCGATCTGCCGCAGGGCTATCAGATCAGCCAGCTCTATCATCCGATCGTCGGCGAAGGCGCGATCGACATCAGCCTCGACGAGAAGAACCCAGACGCGGCCGGCAAGCGGATCGGTGTCGAGCGGATCCATGTCGAGCAGGACGCGGGCAAGCTGATGCACGACCAGCATCCGACCCAGTCCTATGTCGATCTCAACCGCTCGGGCGTCGCGCTGATGGAGATCGTGTCGAAGCCCGATCTCGCATCGCCGGCGGAAACCGGGGCGTATCTGCGCAAGTTGCGGTCGATCCTGCGCTATGTCGGCTCGTGCGACGGCAACATGGAAGAGGGCTCGATGCGCGCCGACGTCAATGTCAGCGTGCGCAAGCCCGGCGACGAACTCGGCACGCGGACCGAGACGAAGAACGTCAATTCGGTGCGCTTCGTGATGGCGGTGGTTGAGCAGGAGGCCAGGCGCCAGGTCGAGGTGCTCGAAGCCGGCGGCAAGATCCAGCAGGAGACGCGGCTCTACGATCCCGATCGCAACGAGACGCGCTCGATGCGATCGAAGGAAGATGCGCATGATTACCGCTACTTCCCCGATCCGGACCTGTTGCCGCTCGTGCTCGACGACGCGTTTCTCGAGGAATGCCGCGCGTCATTGCCCGAGCTGCCCGATGCGAAGCGCGCGCGGTACGAAGCGCTCGGGATCACGGCGTATCAGGCGACGGTGCTGACCGCCGAGGTCGAGGCGGCGCGCTGGTTCGATGCGTTGCTCGACGCGGGCGTGAAGCCGGCGGCGGCGGCGAACTGGACGACGTCGGAGCTGTTCGGTGCGCTCAACCGGACGGGCAAGGACATCGCGAACTCGCCGGTTTCGCCGGCGCAGGCAGCCGAACTGCTCGGGCTGATCGCCGACGGTACGCTGTCGGGCAGTCTTGCGAAGCAGGTGTTCGAGGTGATGCTCGAGACCGGTGACGGCGCAGCGAAGGTCGTCGAGGATCGCGGGCTCAAGCAGACCAGCGATACCGGCGCGATCGAGAAGGTCATCGCCGAGGTGATGGCGGCGAATGCGGACAAGGTCGCGGACTATCGCGGCGGCAAGGACAAGCTGTTCGGGTTCTTCGTCGGGCAGACGATGAAGGCGATGGGCGGAAAGGCCAACCCGGCTGTGGTGAACGAGGTGCTGAAGAGCGCGCTTGGGGAGTCGGTGGCGCCGTAACGCCTCCGTTCTCCCGCGACGGCGGGAGCCCAGGGTAATCGAGCGCAGCGCTGCTTGATTTCCGGGCCCCCGCGTTCGCGGGGGTACAAGAGCGTTCGCGGAAACGTCAACAATGGCACCACCCCGGCGAAGGCCGGGGTCCAGTTGGCAGACGCTGCTGATCAGGCGCTGATCCCTGCTACCTCGACCTCCCAACTGGACCCCGGCCTTCGCCGGGGTGGTGGTAAGTGCGAGGCTAGGGACGAAGGCACGAGCCAAACTCGCGTTACGCGTCCACCTTCTGCGGATGATGCGGGACGAGGACGAGTACATTCTTCTCGACCCGCCACGACGCGAGGCGCGACAGGAAGTTCATCCCCAGCACGTTGGTGTCCCCGAACGCGGGCGACACCACCACCTGCAGGTCGCGCGCGACGATCGCGCCGAGCTTCAATTCGCCGATCTTCCCCGATTGCGCCGGGATCGCGCCATTAGCGGTCTGCAGCACGATCGGCACGACGCTGGTCCGCGCATCGATCCCCGCGGCGTCTGCCGTTTTCGTCGACAGCGCGGTGATCGTCGCGCCGCTGTCGATCAGCAACCGCCGCTCGACCCCATCGATCCGCGCGCGCGCCCAGAAATGTCCGTCGGGCGACATGCGAATCCGCACCTCGCCGCCGACGACCTCCTGATCGTCGATCCGGAGCAGCTTCGCGATCTTGCCCAGATAGGGATCGAACTGGCTCCGCTGGCCGATTGCCACGAACAGCAGCGCGACGAGGGCAAGCGTCATCGCGCCATTCACGAGCGTGCGGATGATCGGAATACGCTGCGCAACGACCAGCACGAGGACCGCGACGGCGATCGCGCCATAGAGCGTTTGATGCTGCGCGAAGTCAGGAAAGGTGAAGATCGGCGGGTCCTCGGGCGACAGGGTGAAACGGGAACATAGTGTCGACGCGAAGCTGTATCGAGGCTGACCGGTTGTGCGTCGTGCGATTGGCTGGTCGCAAGCCGGTCCAGAACGGTCCGGGTTGCCGTCGCGCAGGCATGTTGCGGACGTTACGTCTAGTCGTGCGCGGGGCGGGGGTGGGCGAGATATGCTGAAACACGGTAGCCATGCGGCTGTGCTCCTGACGGCGGCGACCGCGTTGGCCGCGATGGCGCCCGCGACGACGGTGCCGGTCGCGTCGGCCGAAGCGGGGGATGTCGACCGGCTGCGCGTGATGACCCCGGCGGATTTCCAGGCTCGGACGAGCGTATCCGACGATGCGCTCGACCGGTTCGCGACGCTGACCACTACGAACGGGTTCGTCGAGCACCGGAGTTTCGGCGGGCACACCCCCGACGACGTGTTCCTTCGCGCGTTTGTCGAGAAGGCAACGGGACGCGTCAGCTATCAGGTTTATGTGACGATCCGGTATCGCGGCTACAGCTGGGCGCAGTGGGACAGTGCTAACTACGAAACACCGGGAGGGCCGCAGGCCGCGCGCGTCGACCGGATTGCCCGACTGCGGACCGTGTGTCGTCGGGGATGGGTCTGCCCGCGCTCCGAAACGATCGGGTTTGGAGTGGCAGCGAGTATTTTCCGGCAACAGGCCGAGCGGTACGTGCCGGGCATGCTGACCCCGTGGCAATTCAAGGTGTCCGCGAGGGCGGGCAGTGCGCGCATCCTCATGCTGTCGACCGCGGAGATCGCCGGCATGCTGATGGCGGTCGACACGTATCGCGCCAACCACCATCTGCCGCAGTCCTGAACGCGCTTCGACGCGGCTACTGAGCGTCCGCGTCCTGGTTTTTGGTCACGCCGCCCGTGCCGCCGACACCGTCGGGAAGCCCCGTATCGGTGAAGGTGCCGGGCTCTGCCCCGCCGTCGCCACGCTCGACCGCGTCGGAGCGGGAGGCGACAGCCTGTTCGATGTCGCTCCGCGTGTCCGCATCGCGATCCTCGGGAAGCGTATCGGGATCGGTGCCCGAATGCGTCGGTGAATTCGTGTCAGGCATGATGGTCCTCAGAACTCTGGCTGGACGGGCGCCGGGTCATTCGACGGCATGCCGGGTGCGGGGACGTCGCTGTCCGGCGCGGGCGGCGTGAACTCTGGGGGTGGCGCCGTCGGCTCGCTTGGGGGCGTCGGTGCAGGGGTCTCTTGCGGCGGCTGGGTGGCCATGATCGTCTCTCCTTCTCGTGCATCAACGCGCGCAATCGTCGGGAGTTGCCCCGGTAGTGCCAACCGTGTTGCCTTGCGTGCTTGCCCCGGGATACAACGTTGGTATAGACGCGCCCGCTACGGCGATGTCCTGTGCGGGCGTGGCGGAACTGGTAGACGCAGCAGGTTTAGGTCCTGCCATCGCAAGATGTGGGGGTTCGAGTCCCTTCGCCCGCACCACTCCGCCGCCCAGGCGGGGCGACACCCAGACGAATTTTTCCCGAATGCTCTTTTAGACAAAGGCCGGACATGCAGACTGTCGAGACGTTGAACGAGGGCCTCAAGCGCGCCTACACCCTCACCATTACTGCGAAGGATATCGATGCGAAGGTCGATGTCGAGCTGAAGCGCCTCGCGCCGCAGATGAAGATGCCGGGCTTCCGTCCGGGCAAGGTGCCGGCGAACCTCATCCGCAAGATGCACGGCCCCGCGCTGACGCAGGACGCGCTGAACGCGGCGATCCAGGAGAGCGTCCAGAACCTCGTTGCCGAAAAGCAGCTTCGCCCCGCGATGCAGCCTTCGGTCGAGTTGGAAGACGGCTATGACCTCGGCAAGGACGCGGTCGTCAAGGTCGAGATGGAGGTCCTGCCGCAGGTCCCGGCCCCCGCGATCGACGGCCTGAAGCTCGAGCGCCTGACCGTGCCCGTCGCCGACGAGGCGGTCACCGAGCAGCTCCAGAAGTTCGCCGACCAGCAGAAGAAGTGGGACGACGCCGCTGACGATTACGTCGCGGCGATGGGCGATCTCGTCACCGTCGATTTCGTCGGCAAGACCGCCGACGGCGTCGCGTTCGACGGCGGCACGGGCACCGACATGGGCGTCGAGCTCGGCGCAGGGCGTCTGATCCCCGGCTTCGAGGATCAGCTCGTCGGCGTGAAGACCGGCGACGACAAGGTCCTGAACGTGACCTTCCCCGAGGAGTATCAGGAGAAGTCGCTCGCGGGTCAGCCCGCCACGTTCGACATCACCGTCAAGTCGGTCAAGACCGCGGGCGAAAGCAAGATCGACGAGGATCTGGCCAAGTCGCTGGGTCTCGAGAGCCTCGAGCAGCTCACGGGTCTGCTCAAGGGGCAGATCGAACAGGAGCATAACGGGCTCACGCGCACGCACATGAAGCGCAAGCTGCTCGACCAGCTTGCCGAGGGTCACGACTTCGAGGTTCCGCCGTCGATGGTGGAAGCCGAGTTCAACCAGATCTGGTCGCAGCTCCAGCACGAAGCCACGCACGAAGCCGATCCCGAGGCCGCGATGGCCGAGATGGAAGGCGAGCGCGACGATTATCGCAAGATCGCCGAGCGTCGCGTGCGCCTCGGCCTGCTGCTGTCCGAGATTGGCCAGGCGAACGGCGTCGAGGTGTCGAACCAGGAAATGCAGCGTCTGCTCGCGCAGGCAGCCCAGCAGTATCCGGCCGAGCAGCGTCAGCAGTTCATGCAGTACGTCCAGCAGGAGCCGATGGCGGCCGCTCAGCTGCGCGCACCGCTGTACGAGGACAAGGTCGTCGACTTCCTGTTCGAGAAGGCCGAGATCACCGATCGCGAAGCCACCCGTGAGGAGCTGGAAGCCGCGATCGAGAGCGAGGACGGTTTCGCCAGCGGCACGCACGTGCATGACCACGACAACCACAAGCCGAAGAAGAAGGCTGCCGCCAAGAAGAAGGCAGCGCCTGCCGACGACGCAGCGGTGACGGACGAGGCGCCCGCTTCGGACGCCGCGGACGAGGCCAAGCCTGCCAAGAAGGCTCCCGCCAAGAAGAAGGCGGCTCCGGTCGAGGCAGAGACGGCCGTGACGGAATCGTCGCCGGTCGCGGCTGAAAATGCCGAGGGCACCGAAGCTGCCGACGCGCCGGCTAAGAAGCCGCGCGCCAAGAAGGCGGCGACCAAGACCGAGGCGTAAGCCGATCGGAGCGCCTCGTCGCTGAGGCACTCCCCCCGTTTTCGGGCCACTTCCCCGGCGGAGGCCGGGGTCCAGTTGGAAAGGTTGCTGTGACGGCGCGCAAAGCTTCGTTATGGACCTTCCCCAACTGGGCCCCGGCCTCCGCCGGGGAAGTGCGTTTTGGGATGGTTCGGTGACTGAAGCTTCGCCCGCTGCTCGATCTTCGATACCCTGTCCAAGTGTACAGGGCAGGGCATGACCGAACCGAGAATCGCCGTCCTGCTGCCGTGCTACAACGAGGAGGCGGCGATCGCGCAGACGGTCGCGGGGTTCCGCGCGGCGCTGCCGGGCGCCACCATCTATGTCTACGACAACAACAGCGCAGACCGCACGGTCGCGGTCGCCCGCGCGGCGGGTGCCGTCGTGCGGACCGAACGGATCCAGGGCAAGGGCGCGGTCGTGCGGCGGATGTTCGCGGACGTCGACGCCGACATCTATGTGATGGCGGACGGCGACGCGACCTATGATGCGGCGTCCGCGCCGGCTTTGGTCGCACGCGTGCTCGACGAGCAGCTCGACATGGTCGTCGGCTCGCGAATCAGCCAGGTCCAGGAGAGCTATCGCCGCGGGCACCGGTTCGGCAACGCGCTGCTGACCGGCATGCTCGCGCGGCTGTTCGGGCGCAGCTTCACCGATATCCTGTCGGGCTACCGCGTGTTCTCGCGGCGGTTCGTGAAGAGCTTCCCGTCGCTGTCGGCGGGGTTCGAGATCGAGACCGAGATCAGCGTCCACGCGCTCGAGCTCAAGATGCCGATCGGCGAGGTCGAGACGCCCTATTTCGCGCGGCCCGAGGGGTCCGAATCGAAGCTGAGCACGTACGGCGACGGGTGGCGTATCCTGCGGACGATCATGACCCTCTACCGGATCGAGCGGCCGCTGTGGTTCTTCGGCGCGATCGGCGGGGCGTTCGCCTTGCTCGCGCTGCTGCTCGGCATCCCGCTGGTGCTGACCTATCTCGAGATCCACCAGGTCCCGCGCTTTCCGACTGCGATCCTGATCACGGGGCTGGGCATCTTCGCCGCGTTGAACGTCTTTACGGGGCTTATCCTCGACACGGTGGTCCGCGGTCGTCGCGAGGTGCGTCGGCTAGCGTATCTGGCGTATCCCGCGCCTGGCGTCTGACTCCCTCGCCCCTTTGGGGAGAGGGAAGGAGGAGCCGTAGGCGACGGGAGGGTGAGGGGCGGTTGGTGGATCGCAACTGCCCCTCACCCTCCCGCCCGCAAGTGCGTGCGGGCCCCTCCCTCTCTCCGGAGGGGCGAGGGGAAGCGTTGGATGGGCTTGAACTCCCCTGTGCGAGCGCCGATGTTGGCGGTTCACTGGGGCATAAGAGAGATTTCCATGCACAATCCGTTCGAGACCGGCGATTTCGCGAGCCCGTTGGCCAGCGCCGGGCTCGGCCTGCAGCAGACGCAAGCAGGCCTTGTTCCCATCGTTATCGAGCAGTCGAACCGCGGTGAGCGCTCGTTCGACATTTTCTCGCGCCTGCTCCGCGAGCGTATCATCTTCGTGACCGGTGGCGTCGAGGACGGCATGGCCTCGCTGATCACCGCGCAGCTGCTCTTCCTCGAGTCCGAGAACCCGAAGAAGGACATCTTCATGTACATCAACTCGCCGGGCGGTGTCGTCACGGCGGGCATGGCGATCCATGACACGATGCAGTATATCCGGCCGCGCGTCGGGACGGTGTGCATCGGCCAGGCCGCCTCGATGGGCAGCTTCCTGCTGGCCGCGGGCGAGCCGGGGATGCGCGTCGCGCTAACCAACGCGCGGATCATGATCCATCAGCCATCGGGCGGAGCACAGGGCATGGCGACCGATATCGAGATCCAGGCGAAGGAAATTCTTCGGATCCGTGCGCGTCTGAACGAGCTGTACGCCAAGTACACCGGCCAGCCGCTCGAGGCGATCGAACTCGCGATGGATCGCGACAAGTTCCTGTCGGCGGACGAGGCCAAGGCGTTTGGCCTGCTCGACGAAGTGTTCGAAAAGCGGCCCGTGGTCGCCGACGATACGAAGCCTGCATAAGGCGAATCGTAAGCCTCGCGGGTTTATTTGATTGTAGGATATCCGGGGTGCGTTACGATGACCGCCCCGGAAACGGCACGTGCACCGACATGCACGAGAGGTGATTGAATGACGAAGCTGAGCGGTGGCGACTCGAAGAGCACCCTCTATTGCTCGTTCTGCGGCAAGTCGCAGCACGAGGTGCGCAAGCTGATCGCCGGGCCGACGGTCTTCATCTGCGACGAGTGCGTCGAGCTATGCAACGACATCATCCGTGAGGAGACGAAGTCGGCGCTGGTGTCCAAGAAGGATGGCGGCGTGCCGACTCCGCAGGAGATCTGCGACGTCCTCGACGACTATGTGATCGGCCAGAAGCGCGCCAAGCGTGTCCTGTCGGTGGCGGTGCACAATCACTACAAGCGGCTCAACCATGGTGCCAAGGGTGCCGATGTCGAGCTGTCCAAGTCGAACATCCTGCTCGTCGGGCCGACGGGTTGCGGCAAGACGCTGCTTGCGCAGACGCTCGCCCGCATCCTCGACGTGCCGTTCACGATGGCCGATGCGACGACGCTGACCGAAGCCGGTTACGTCGGCGAGGATGTCGAGAACATCATCCTTAAGCTGCTTCAGGCATCCGACTACAACGTCGAGCGCGCGCAGCGCGGGATCGTCTATATCGACGAGATCGACAAGATCAGCCGCAAGGCCGAGAACCCCTCGATCACGCGCGACGTGTCGGGTGAAGGCGTGCAGCAGGCGCTGCTCAAGCTGATGGAAGGCACGACGGCGAGCGTTCCTCCGCAGGGTGGCCGTAAGCATCCGCAGCAGGAATTCCTGCAGGTGGATACGATGAACATCCTGTTCATCTGCGGCGGTGCGTTCTCGGGTCTCGAGAAGATCATCGGCGATCGTTTGCAGGGCAAGTCGATCGGCTTCGGCGCGTATGTCGCCGGGCCGGACGAGCGCAAGACTGGCGAGACGCTCAAGTCGGTCGAGCCCGAGGATCTGCTCAAGTTCGGGCTTATCCCCGAGTTCGTGGGGCGCCTGCCGGTGATCGCGACGCTCGAGGATCTCGATGTCGACGCGCTGGTGAAGATCCTCAAGGAGCCCAAGAACGCGCTGGTCAAGCAGTACCAGAAGCTGTTCGAGATGGAGGACGTCGCGCTCGGGTTCACTGACGACGCGCTGGTCTCGGTCGCCAAGAAGGGCATCGAACGCAAGACGGGTGCGCGCGGGCTTCGCTCGATCCTCGAGAGCATCCTGCTCGACACGATGTTCGACCTGCCCGGCATGGACGGCGTCGACGAGGTGATGATCGACAAGGACGTGATCGAAGGCCGCAAGGAACCGATCCGCGTCTATGCCGAGAAGAAGAAGGCCGGCGACGCGGCGTAATCCGCGTACGCAGTGTTAGAGAAGGGGGCGTCGAGCGATCGGCGCCCTTTTTTTGCCCGCAGATGTTGGACGTGCGCGGATCAACGCTGGATCGGGTGGCCGTGACGGGAGGATGTCGCGACGGACTGAATCTGCGCGAGTGATTTGCAATAGCGTCCGTTTGGTCGGTATATGGCCGGCAAAACGGGAGAGCCAATGTGAAGATCGCGTGGATGGGGGCGGCGTTGCTGGTGCTGGCAGGGACCGCGCAGGCGCATGAGGTCTGGGTCGAGCGCGATGGTGCGGGACCGGCGCGGATCTATCTCGGCGAACCGGCTGAGGCGCTGCCGCCGGGTGGCGATCCCGAATTCGCCAATCTGAAGACACCACGCGTGCTGTCCAAGGCTGGCGCGACGCTGGTCCGCAAGGCGGGGTTCCTCGAGGCAGCGCTGCCTGCGGGTGACGTGCGGGTCTGGGACGACGACGTGTTCGCGCCCTGGGGTGATCCCGACAAGCAGGAAGGCATCATCTATTATGCGCGCGCCGGTCGCGCCGAAGCGCGCGCACGGCTGCCGTTCGAGATCGCGCCAGCGACACCGAATGGCGCGCGTTTCGTCGTGACGCGCGAGGGGCGGGCCGTGCCGGGTGCGAAGGTGACGATCGTGTCGCCGGCGCGCGTCTCGACCAATGTTGTCGCCGATGCCAAGGGCATGATCGCGCCGCGGTTCACCGAGAAGGGACGCTATCTGCTGTCGTCGGCGGCGAAGGATTCGGTCGAGCACCGTCTGCCGCGCGGGCCGGTGACGACGCTGCACCGGATCACGACGACGACGTTCGTCGTCCGCTGACCAAAACGCTGGGGAAGGCGCTGACGGGGGTCAGGGCCCCTGTGTCTTGAGATAGGCGATGACGTCGGCGCGGTCCGCGGGGTCGCGCAGGCCGGCGAAGTTCATCGTCGTGCCGGGCACGAGGGCGCGCGGATTGGTCAGCCACCGGTCCATGCGCGCATCGTCCCAGCGCCCGCCGAGCGCCTTGAGCCCGGCGGTATAGGAAAAGCGCGCGCGGCGCTCGCCGATTGGGCCGCCCATCACGCCGTAGAGATTGGGTCCGTCGGTGTCCGTCGAATCGCGGCCGATCGTGTGGCAGGCGGCACAGCGCCGGAATATCCGGGCGCCGGCCTCGGCGGAGGCGACGCCGCTCGTGGCGCGGCGGGTGTCGCCTGTCGGATCCGAACCGCAGGCCGCAAGCGACAGCGCCGCTATCGGCACCAGCGCGGTCCAGCGCGCGATGATCACGGCCGCTGACGCGCCGCGAGCGCGAGCCCGGCGGCGATCTGCAGCACGGCGTAGAGCCGCCGACGGGCGGGACGATCGACGAACGGTGCGACGAGCGTCTCGGAGCCGAGCGCGTCGTCCTTCCACAGGTCGACGTGGCGGCGCGGCTGCGTCAGTCCGATCAGGCCGTCGCCGACCATGAAGATCGCCGCCATCTCGGCTGCGCGCGCCATCCAGGGGGCTTTCGGTCCTGCACCGACGACGGATGGCGTCTCGCGGCGCGCGTCGCTCGCGTTGTCGCGGCGGGGCGGGGAATCGGTCATTGCGGCTTGCCCTTTGAAGCTTCAGCCTTTGCCGCCTGCGCCGATTTCCAGGCGGCGACATCCTCGAGCGCTGGACTGCGGCGGAGCAGCAGTGCGTCGGGATCGATCACGACGTGCGCTGCGGCGGGCACCGCGACGCTTGCCTTGCCGCCCGTCATCGGCAGCGTCCGAAGCTGGCCGTCGACGGTGATCTGGACGGGGAGCGGGAAGGGGCCGTTGCCGGGGACCTTCCACGCGAGCGTCAGCGTGTCGGCGGTGCGCGTCTCGACAAGGTCGGGAAGCGCGGCCTGGCGCAGATAGACGTCGAAGAACCAGCCATAATCCTTGCCCGTGACGGTGCGGACCAGCGCTTCATATTCGCGGGTCGAGCCAAAGCGCGGGCTGAAATTGCCGGGCTTCGGATCGGCGCGGCCATAGACCGCGCGGCGCGTGACGTCGAAGAACGCGGTGTCGCCGATCAGCGAACGCAGCGTGTGGAGCATCCACGACCCCTTGTTGTAGATGTCCTGGCCCGCTCCCCCCTTGTCGAGCTCGTAGACCTCCTCCTCGGTGGTGACGCGCTGCTGCGTGATCGGCCTGCGGTTGAGGATCGCGCCGCGGCTGCCCAGCATCATCGTTGCATAGCGCGCGCGCCCCTCGCGCCACTGTCCGTAAAGCGGCTGCATGTAGCTGCCATAGCCTTCGTGCAGCCAGTAGTCGTCCCAGTTGGCGGCGGTCAGCTGATTGCCGAACCATTCATGCGCAAATTCATGCTGAAACAGCCAGTCGAACCCTTCGGGCGCCTTTGCATAGTCGTTGCCGTACGCGTTGATCGTCTGGTGCTCCATGCCCTTGTGCGGCGTCTCGACGACGCCGACCTTCTCGTCGCCGAACGGATAGGGACCGATCATGCTTTCGAAAAAATCGAGCGTCGGCGCGAACTCGGCGAACAGCTTTTCCGCCTGTGGTTTCTCGCCCGGCAGATACCAGTAATACATCGGGATGCTGTTGCCGTAGCGGCTCTTGTAGGTGCCGCTGATCTCCTCATAGGGGCCGACGTTGAGCGCGATGCCATAGGTGTTGGGATGCTTGGCGCGCCAGTTCCACCGCGTGCGACCGTCGGGCAGCGTGTCGACGCCGAGAAGGACGCCGTTCGACGGGGCCTTAAGCCCCTTGGGCACGGTGATGTGGAGATCGACCAGCGCGGGTTCGCCGGTCGGGAAGTCGAGACACGGCCAGAACAGGTCGCAGCCATAGCCCTCCGCGGTGGTCGCGAACCAGGTGCGGCCATCGGGGGTCTGCGACCAGACCATGCCGTCGTCCCACGGCGCGCGCACCGCGACGTGCGGCGTGCCGCCATAAGTGATCCTGACGCTGGTCTTCGCACCCGCGGCGAGCGGTCGTGCGAGTCTGATCGTCAGCCGGCCCTCGGGATTGCTCCACGCGGATCTGGGGAGCGCGACACCGTCGACCGCGATCGCGCTGACGGGGAGGTTGCGATCGAGATCGATCGGCAGCCGCGCGATCGGCGCCGTCGCGGTGAAGGCGAGCGTCGCGACACCGTTCAGCGTGCGCGTGTCGGGCAGCACCTCGAATACGAGATCGGCGTGATCGAAGCGCAATGCAGTCTGTTCGGCGGTCAGTACGCCGCCCGACCGCTCGGTCTGCGCGGTGATCGCAGGCTCGCCCTTTTGCGGGAGCTGGGCCGAAAGGGGCGGGGCGAGCAGCGCGGCGGGAAGCGCGCAGATGCTGGCGGTGAGGAGAAGACGCGGGATCATGCGCCGCGTTGTCGCGCGCGGGGCGGGACGACACAAGAGTGATACGGTGGCGGTGGTGGCAGGCTGGTCCCCGGACCTGAACTTCGCCAGGACCGGGGTCGGGATCGGCTAGTTCCGGGGGGGCTGCGCGGCGCGCCATGTCTGGAAGGCGTCGATCTCATCGGATTGCATCAGGATGCGCGCCATCGGGTCGATGACGACGTGCGCGCCGGCGGGAACGGTCAGCGTGGCGGTGCCGCCCGGCATCGGCACGAGACGCGTCTGGCCGTCGACCTCGACCTCGACGGGCAGCGGGAAGGGGGTGCTGCCGGGGACCAGCCAGCGCAACGTCAGCGTGTCCGCGGTCCGCGTCTGGACCAGCCTGGGAAGCGCGGCCTGATAGAGATACACGTCGAAGAACCAGCGATAATCCTTCCCCGTCACCTGGTTCACATAGGCGATGAACTGCGGCGTGGTGCGGAACTGCGGGCGGAAATTGCCGGGCCGGGGATCCTCGCGGCCGTATACTTCGAGCCGGAGCAGCCGTGCGAAGGCCGCGTCGCCGATCAGGTTGCGCAGCGTGTGGAGCGTCCATTCGCCCCTGGTGTAGATGTCGCCACCACGACCCGGTGCCTTTTCGTAGACGTCCTCGGCGGACTGCGGCGTACCCGTCACCAGCGGCGACTTCGCCTGGATACCCGCGCGTGCGGCGAGCATCATCGCGGTGTAGCGGCCGTCGCCCTCGCGCCAGCGGCCGTAGAGCGGCTGCATATAGGCGGTGAAGCCTTCGTGCAGCCAGAAGTCGTCCCAGTTGCTCGCGGTCAGCTGGTTGGCGAACCATTCATGCCCGAATTCATGCTGGAAGAGATCGTCGAAACCGTTAACGGTCTTTGCATAGGCGTTGCCATATGCGTTGATCGTCTGGTGCTCCATGCCCTTGTGCGGGGTCTCGACGACGCCGACCTTCTGGTTCGCCCAGGGATAGGGGCCGACGATGCTTTCGTAGAAGTCGAGCGTCGGCGCGAACTCGGCGAACAGCGCCTCGGCCTGCGCCTTTTCACCGGGCAGGTACCAGTAGGACATCGGAATGACGTTGCCGTAGCGGCTCTTGTAGCTGCCGCTGATCTCCTCATAGGGGCCGACGTTGAGCGCGATGCTGTAGAGCGTCGGGTCGAGCGCGCGCCAGTTCCACGTCGTGCGGCCGTCGGCGAGCGTCGTGACGCCCATGAACTTGCCGTTCGACGGCGCCTTCAGGCCCTTGGGGACGGTGATGTGCAGGTCGATGCTGTCGGGCTCGTAGGTCGGATAGTCGATGCACGGCCAGAACAGGTCGCAGCCCTCCATCTGGACCGCGGTCGCGACCCAGGGCTGACCGGCGGGCGTGCGCGACCAGACGAAGCCGCCGTCCCAGGGCGCGCGGACCGCGACGTGCGGCGTACCCGCATAGGTGATCCGCGCGGCGACCTTGCCGCCTTTCGCAATGCGGCGCGGCAGCATGATCGTCATGCGCCCTTCGGGGTTGCGCCATGCGCCCGGCTTGAGATCGACACCGTCGATCGCGACCGCGCTGACCGGGAGATTGCGGTCGAGGTCGATCACCAGCCGGTCGGTCGTCGCGGTGGTGGTGAAACGCAGCGTCGCGACGCCGGCGATCTGCTCGCGGTCGGGGAACACCTCGATCGCCAGGTCGGCGCTGTCGAAGCGAACCCGCTTCTGCGCAGCGTCGAGCGGGCCACCCGACTGCGTGGTCTGGGCGGTCAGCGGCGGCTTGCCCGGATCCGCCAGCGCCGGGGCGGCGAGCAGGATCGCGAGCCCCGCGAGCGACGCCGTGAGAGGACGCAGGCGGACGGCGGACGGCATGCGGACCATGTGGCAGGATCTCCGGAGATTATCGTGCCGGTGTCCGCGTTCGGGCGTCGCATGGCAAGGGGCGATGGGGGAGGATCAGGGGGATGACAGGCGTCAAGATACGCGTGAGATTGATGGACGCGCGATCCGCACCATATAATGTGATGACGCGGACCTCGTTTGGTCCGGTACCGGAGCTTGCATGACCCAATATCCCGTCCTTCCCCTGCGCGACATCGTCGTTTTCCCGCACATGATCGTGCCGCTGTTCGTCGGTCGTGACAAATCGGTCGCGGCGCTCGAGGCAGCGATGGCGGCCGACAAGGAGATTTTCCTCGTCGCGCAGCTCGACCCGGCCGAGGACGATCCCTCGCGCGACGACCTGTACACGATGGGCGTCACCGCGACCGTGCTCCAGCTGCTCAAGCTGCCCGACGGCACCGTCCGCGTGCTGGTCGAGGGCAAGGTCCGTGCGACGCTCGAGACGCTCGACGAGAGCGGCGATTTCCTGAAGGCCGAGGTCGCGACCGTCGCCGATGTCGAGGTCGAGGGCGCCGAGGTCACCGCGCTGATGCGGTCGGTGGTCGATCAGTTCGAGAATTACGCCAAGCTCAACCGCAAGCTGCCGACCGAGACGGCGACTCAGCTGTCCGAGATCACGGACGCTGCAAAGCTGTCCGACGCGGTGGTTGCGAACATCCAGATCAAGGTCGCCGACAAGCAGGCGATGCTGATGCAGACCGATCCTGCCAAGCGCCTCGAAATGGCGTTTGCGGCGATGGAAGGCGAGCTCGGCGTCCTGCAGGTCGAGAAGAAGATCAAGAGCCGCGTCAAGCGCCAGATGGAGAAGACGCAGCGCGAATATTACCTCAACGAGCAGCTGAAGGCGATCCAGCGGGAGCTCGGCAACGAGGGCGACGAGGGTGAAGGCGACGAGATCGCCGAGCTGACTCAGAAGATCGCGACGCTCAAGATGAGCAAGGAAGCACGCTCGAAGGCGACTGCCGAGCTGAAGAAGCTCAAGACGATGGCGCCGATGAGCGCCGAGGCGACCGTCGTGCGCAATTATCTCGACGTGCTGCTGGGGCTTCCCTGGGGCAAGAAGTCGAAGATCAAGAAGGACATCTCGGCGGCACAGGCGGTGCTCGACGAGGACCATTATGCGCTCGAGAAGGTCAAGGACCGGATCATCGAATATCTCGCGGTCCAGGCGCGCACCAACAAGCTGAAGGGGCCGATCCTGTGCCTCGTCGGCCCTCCGGGCGTCGGCAAGACCTCGCTTGGCAAGTCGATCGCCAAGGCAACCGGGCGCGAGTTCATCCGCCAGTCGTTGGGCGGCGTGCGCGACGAGGCCGAGATCCGCGGGCATCGCCGTACGTATATCGGTTCGCTGCCGGGCAAGATCGTCACCAACCTGAAAAAGGCGGGGGCGTCGAACCCGCTGTTCCTGCTCGACGAGATCGACAAGCTCGGCCAGGATTTCCGTGGTGATCCCGCGTCGGCGCTGCTCGAGGTGCTCGACCCCGAGCAGAACGGCAAGTTCCAGGATCATTATCTCGAGATCGACCTCGATCTGTCCGACGTGATGTTCGTCACCACCGCGAACACGCTGAACCTGCCGCAGGCGCTGCTCGATCGGATGGAGATCATCCGTCTCGAGGGCTATACCGAGGACGAGAAGGTCGAGATCGCCGAGCGGCACCTGATCGCCAAGCAGATCGAGGCGCATGGCCTGAAGGACGGCGAGTTCATCCTGACTCAGGAGGGGCTGCGCACGCTGATCCAGCAATATACCCGCGAGGCGGGCGTGCGGACGCTCGAGCGCGAGATCGCCAAGCTTGCGCGCAAGGCGCTGCGCCGGATCCTCGAGGGCAAGGCGACGAGCGTGACGATCACGCCCGACAACATCGCTGAGTTCGCTGGCGTGCAGAAATATCGCCACGGCCTGTCCGAGACGGAGAACCAGATCGGCGCGGTCACCGGGCTCGCCTGGACCGAGGTCGGCGGCGAATTGCTGACGATCGAGAGCGTCACCGTGTCGGGCAAGGGCGCGGCGAAGCTGACGGGGACGCTCGGCGACGTGATGAAGGAGTCGATCGAGACCGCGTTCAGCTACGTCAAGGCGCGCGCGCCGAGCTATGGCATCAAGCCGTCGCTGTTCAACCGCAAGGACATCCACATCCATCTGCCCGAGGGCGCCACGCCCAAGGACGGGCCGTCGGCGGGTGTCGGGATCGTGACGTCGATCGTGTCGACGATGACCGGCGTGCCCGTGCGGCGCGAGGTCGCGATGACCGGCGAGGTGACGCTGCGTGGCCGCGTGCTGCCGATCGGCGGACTGAAGGAGAAGCTGCTTGCGGCGCTGCGTGGTGGCATCGAGACGGTACTGATCCCGCAGGAGAACGAGAAGGACCTCGCCGACATCCCGGCGAACATCAAGGAGGGGCTGAAGATCATCCCCGTCAGCCATGTCGATGAGGTGCTCCGCCTCGCGCTGACCGAGCCGCTCGAGGCGATCGAGTGGACCGATGCGGACGAACTGGCGGCGCTGCCCCCTGCGCCGATCCCCCCGGTGGGGGCCACGCTGCACCACTGAGCGTGATATGCCGCCGATCCCGCCGGCGTCCGCATGGGACGGCGGCGGGATCGGGGCGTTGAGCGCTGCCGATCCGCCATCGATCGCGTGTAAATGCTGGGCTCGGCACGGGAAACAGCCGTGCCGAGAGCTTTGTGCGGCGGATTAATTTGACAGCAGACCGGCTGGCCGGGTTACTGCCGGGGAAGCATGGTCGCGATCCGGTCGCGAGCGATTCGATAGTCTCTGGGGGATTAAGAGTATGAACAAGCAGGAACTGATCGCTACGGTCGCCGATACGTCCGGGCTGGTGAAGGGCGATGCGACCAAGGCGGTCGAAGCCGTATTCGACGCGATCTCCGCTTCGCTCAAAAAGGGCGAAGAGGTCCGTCTCGTCGGATTTGGCACCTTCTCGATCTCGAAGCGCAAGGCCTCGACCGGACGCAATCCGCGCACCGGCGAGCCGATGACGATCAAGGCATCGACCCAGCCCAAGTTCAAGGCGGGCAAGGGGCTGAAGGATTCGGTCAACTGATCGGGTGATCATGACGAGAGGGCTGGACAGCGCGGGCGGCCGCGCTTAAAGGCCCGCTTCCGAACGAGTTTCGGGCGCGTAGCTCAGCGGTAGAGCACACCCTTCACACGGGTGGGGTCACAGGTTCAATCCCTGTCGCGCCCACCAGATTTACGCCGGTCCTCTCCATTGCGAGCGGGCCGGCGTTTCTGTTTCTACAGGCTTTTCAGTGTCTTAGTCGATCTTTGACGCCTCTGTGATCGACTGCGTAAATGTACTAGATCGGCATTCTGCATTTCACGCTGCGCCGCAGCATCCCATATATGATGCGTCGCACAAATTTGAGGAGCTACCCCATGTCGATCATCGGCACCCAGCTGAAGCCGTTCACCACCCAGGCGTATCGCCAGGGCAAGTTCATCGAGGTGTCGGACGCCGACGTCACGGGCAAGTGGGCGGTCTTCTTCTTCTACCCCGCCGATTTCACGTTCGTCTGCCCGACCGAGCTCGAGGATCTGGCCGACAATTATGCAGCGTTCCAGAAGATGGGCGTCGAGGTCTACAGCGTGTCGACCGACACCCACTTCTCGCACAAGGCCTGGCACGACACGTCGCCGGCGATCGGCAAGATCGATTACACGATGCTGGGCGATCCGTCGGGCACCATCACGCGCAACTTCGACGTAATGCGCGAAGGCCAGGGCCTCGCCGATCGCGGCACGTTCGTCGTCGATCCGCAGGGCGTGATCCAGCTGATGGAAATCACCTCGGAAGGCGTCGGCCGCAACGCGATGGAGCTGCTGCGCAAGGTCAAGGCCGCACAGTATATCGCAGCGCACCCTGGCGAGGTCTGCCCCGCCAAGTGGGAAGAGGGTGAGACCACGCTCGCCCCGTCGCTCGATCTCGTCGGCAAGATCTGAGCCACTGACGGAGCCGGTCGCCCGGCTTCGTCACCAAAGGGGAAGGGGTTCGCGCCTTCCCCGGCCTGCCGGACTTCGGTCCGGCAGCCACCCTGCCGCATGACGCCCCGATGTCGTGCGGCACGGTGGACCCCGGACCGGGTCCGGGGTGACGATTTTCGCGACGGCAGCCTGCCGCGCGTTCCTTCCACCCGACAGGAGAGCGTCCGTGCTCGATGTGAACCTTACCGCGCAGCTCAAGACCTATCTGGCGAACATCGTCCAGCCGATCGAACTCGTCGCCTCGCTCGACGACGGCGCCAAGTCGCGCGAGCTGGAGGGCCTGCTGACCGAGATCGCGGCGCTGTCCGATTCGGTGACGATGGTCCGTAAGGATGACGACAAGCGTCGCCCGTCCTTCATGATCCGCCGCGCCGGGACCGATATCGGCGTGCGCTTCGCCGGCATCCCGATGGGGCATGAGTTCACCTCGCTCGTGCTCGCCTTGCTTCAGGTCGGCGGGCATCCGTCGAAGCTGACGCAGGAGGTGATCGAGCAGGTCCGCGGGCTCGACGGCGATTTCGCGTTCGAGACCTATTTCTCGCTCAGCTGCCAGAACTGCCCCGAGGTGGTGCAGGCGCTGAACCTGATGAGCGTGATTAACCCGCGGATCAGCCATGTCGCGATCGAAGGCGGCGTGTTCCAGGACGAGGTGACGAACCGCAACATCCTGTCGGTGCCGGCGATCTTCCTCAACGGCGAGCCGTTCGCGCAAGGCCGGATGAGCGTCGAGCAGGTCGTCGCAAAGCTCGACACGGGCAGCACCGCGCGCGCCGCCGAGAAGATCGCTGGCAAGGATCCGTTCGACGTGCTCGTCGTCGGTGGCGGCCCCGCCGGCGCGGCAGCGGCGATCTATGCCGCGCGCAAGGGCATCCGCACCGGCATCGCCGCCGAGCGGTTCGGCGGACAGGTGCTCGACACGATGTCGATCGAGAATTTCATCTCGGTCGCGCATACCGAGGGGCCCAAGCTCGTCGCGCACATGGAGCAGCATGTCGCCGAATATGGCGTCGACGTGATGAACCTGCAGACCGCGAGCAAGCTGATCCCGGCGACTCAGGTCGGTGGCCTGCACGAGGTGCAGCTTGCGAGCGGCGCCTCGCTCAAGGCACGCACCGTGATCCTGTCGACCGGTGCGCGCTGGCGGCAGATGAACGTGCCGGGCGAGGAGGCGTATCGCAACGCGGGCGTGACCTACTGCCCGCATTGCGACGGCCCGCTGTTCAAGGGCAAGCGCGTCGCGGTGATCGGCGGCGGCAATAGCGGCGTCGAGGCGGCAATCGACCTGGCGGGCCTCGTCGCGCACGTCACGCTGATCGAGTTCGACAGCGACCTGCGCGCGGACGCGGTGTTGCAGCGCAAGCTCGCCAGCCTGCCCAACGTCAAGGTCGTCACCTCGGCGATGACCACCGAGGTGCTCGGCGACGGCAAGCAGGTGACGGGGCTGAGCTACAAGGACCGCAACCACGACACGGTGCATCAGGTCGAGCTCGAGGGGATCTTCGTCCAGATCGGGCTGGTGCCCAACACCGAATGGCTGACCGACACGGTCGCCCTCACGATGCGCGGCGAGATCGAGGTCGACCACCGCGGCGAGACGTCGATCCCCGGCGTCTTCGCGGGCGGCGACGTGACGACCGTGCCGTTCAAGCAGATCGTGATTGCGATGGGCGAGGGCTCGAAGGCGGCGTTGGCGGCGTTCGATTACATGATCCGGCTGGCGCCCGAAGAGCAGGACGCGCTCGCCGCCTGAGGGGGGCGCGGCTTCACCCCCTCCGTCATCCCGGACTTGATCCGGGACCCAGGGTTACGGGCGGGGGCGTTCGTGGCTCTGGATCCTGACTTTCGTCAGGATGACGGGGCGTTTGTGGAATGCGCCTCTCCCGCTTCCGTCATCCTGGACTTGATCCAGGATCCAGAGTTGCGGGCGGGGGCGTTCGTGGCTCTGGGTCCTGACTTTCGTCAGGATGACGGTGAGGGATGGCCGTGACCGGACATCCCGGCACCACAAAAGAAAACGGCCGGGGGTTACCCGGCCGTTTCGTTACTTCTTCTTGGCTTTGCGCGCCGCGTATTTGGCGTCGCGGAGCGCCTTCTTGTCGGCGTCGGACATTTGCGACTTGGCTTCGGCCTCTAGCGCGCGCGCTGCGGCTTCGGCGGCGGCGGCCTTCTTGGCGGCCTTGGCCTCCTCCTCGGCATCGCGCTTGGCCTGGCGCTTGGCGCGCTCGGCTTCCTCCTTGGCGGCGCGGGCGGCGGCGCGCTCGGCGACAACCGCGGGATCGATCGCAGGCTTGGCGCGCAATTTCTCCAGCGCCTTCAGCTTCGCGTCGTTAGCGGAGGCAGTACGTTCCTGAAAACCGGGGTCCTTGAAAGAGGCCATACTCGTCGAAAATTCCTGTAATCGCGGTGAAATCCGCGGGATTGCCCGGATCCGGGCCGTGCTTGCGTCCGTGCTCCTTAAATCATTGTGCCGCGCAGCGAAAGCCGGGTGATTCGTTTGGGATTGCGCCGCGCCAACTAATCTGCCGCAAGAACCGCTTAGCGCGCATCGCCCGCGTCGAGCGTCACAGCACTGCAATATTACAGTCATTCAACCGTCACCAAAACCGCATCGCACTGTCATCTGTGCCGCCTAACCGCGGTCTCGAGATCGGCAGGGGGACCCGAGTCGATCCACGCAATCAATGATCGACCGGGAGTTCCGTGAATGACCAGCTTCAAGCGCATCGGCCTTATCCTGCTGACGAGCACCGCCTGTGCGGCGCTCTCGGCGTGCGGAGGCGCGGACAGCGTCGCGTCGCCGGGCGCAGGCTCGGTCATCATCAACCCGCCGGCGGTGACGCCGACGCCCACGCCGACCCCGACGCCCACGCCGACCGCGATCACCGCGGCGCAGTTCGCGGCCGTCACCCCGGTCAACGGCATCTCGGTCACCGCGGACGAACAGCTCGCGATCGTCAACGCCGGCACGAACAACAACGTCAGCGGCGTCAGCAATACGCTCAACGGCATCTATCCGGTCGCGGCGACCTCGCTGACGACCGCGATGGACCCGTCGACGCTCAACAGCTTCTTTACCAGCACCAACTATGTCGGCGCGCTCAACGGCCCGACCGACACCGCGTTCCAGGGCTGGACCTGCAACTCGACCTCGGCCGAATTTGGCGGCGCGGGCGCACGCTGCACCGCGGTGCCCTCGGTCGGCGCGGTCACCGCGGCGAGCGTCTGCCCGACCGGCACGACCGATGACGGCCTGGTTGCGACGTTCCGCGCGTGCCGCCTGCCGACGGTGATCAGCGGTACGCTCAACCTGCCGAAGATCGCGGGCGTCTTCTATCGCCTGCGCGGGCAGACCGAGGTCGGCACCGACGTCGGCACGACCGGCGCGGATAACAATGCGATCCTCAACATCGAGGCGGGCGTCGTGATCGCCGCGGATTCGAGCGAGACGACCAACGACCTGCTGATCGTCAACCGCGGATCGAAGATCAACGCGGTCGGTACCGCCACCGCGCCGATCGTCTTCACCTCGCAGCAGAACCTCGCGTCGAACGGCGTCAGCGACGCGACGCAGGGCCAGTGGGGCGGGATCGTCATGCTCGGCCGCGCACCGGTCGCGGTCTGCGCCACCGGCACGGGTCCGAACACGGCCGCCGGCAGCAGCGCGACCTGCCAGCAGGCGATCGAGGGCGTCACGGGTCGCTTCTACGGTGGCCCGACCGCCAACGACAGCAGCGGCACGATGCAGTTCGTCCAGATCCGCTACAGCGGCATCGCGATCAGCGACGGCAACGAGTTGCAGGGCCTGACGCTCGGCGGCACCGGGTCGGGCACCGTGCTCGACCACATCCAGAGCCACAATTCGGCGGATGACGGCGTCGAGATCTTCGGCGGCACGAGCAACATGAAGTATATCGCGATCACCGGCGCGGACGACGACGGCTTCGATATCGACAATGGCTATCGCGGCTTCATCCAGTTCATGATCGCGGCACAGCGCACGATCGGCGCGACGGCGGACTCGTTCTCGACCGAGATCGACTCGAACAATGCCGAGGATCTGCTGCCGCGCACGTTCGGCCGCTACGCCAACTTCACCTTCATCCAGACCGCGCTGGCCCCGGCCGCGATCCGCCTGCGCGGTGGTGCGGACATGACCTTCGTCAACGGCGTGGTGAAGACTCCGGCGAACGTCGCCTGCGTCAACATGATCGCCGGCGAGCAGACGACGGGCGGCCGCACCACGGTCCGGCCGGCGGATGCCGCGCTGCAGGACGTCGGGCCGCCCGCGTTCAGCTCGATCTACTTCGCCTGCCAGGGCCGCTGAGGCGGGCGCCATCTGAATGCGCCGTGATGCCGGGGCGGTCCTTGGGGGGCCGTCCCGGCATTCGCCTATGACTTATCGAATCGGGATTACAGGCCATGTCCAAGCGCCTCGCCTACGGAACGCTCCTCCTCCTCACCTCGACGCTGGTCGCCCCGGCCGCGCTCGCCCAGACCGCGCCCGCGCCGGCCGCACCGCCGCGCCCGACTCAGACGCCCGAGGCCGACGCCGCCCAGACCAATGCCGCGACGCCGGGCACGTCCGCACAGGAGGATGCGACGCCGCAAGCCGGGGTCGAGGTCTCGAGCCCGGGCTATGACGCCGCGGCGGGCGAGGACATCGTCGTCGTCGGGCGCAACATCCCGAACACCGTGCGCGCGACCGCACAGATCGTCTCGGTGCTGTCGAGCGCGGACATTGCGCGGACGGGCGAGGGCGACATCGCCGGCGCGCTGTCGCGCGTCACCGGGCTCAGCGTCGTCGGCAACGGATTCGTCTATGTCCGGGGCTTGGGCGATCGCTATTCGTCGTCGCTGCTCAACGGATCGCCACTGCCGAGCCCCGAGCCGCTGCGCCGCTCGGTCCCGCTCGACATCTTTCCGACCGCGATCGTCGGATCGGCGCTGGTCCAGAAGACCTATTCGGTGAACTATCCCGGCGAGTTCGGCGGCGGCGTGATCAACCTCACGACCAAGGCGATCCCCGAGAAGAACTTCCTGAGCGTCGGCGGTTCGATCTCGGCGGATACCGCGACGACCAGCGAGCTCGGCTACACCTATTATGGCGGCGATGCGGACTGGATCGGCTTCGACGACGGCACGCGCAAGGTGCCCGCCTTCATCAAGAACGCGCCGAACGGAACGGGACTGATCCCGACCGACCAGGTCGCGCAGCTCAGCAACGCGAGCACGACCCTGCTCCAGCGCAACAACCAGCTGCCGGCGAACTGGTCCGGGGAGATCAGCGGCGGGTCGGTGTTCAATTTCGGTTCGGACCGGCTGGGCGTCATCGCGTCGCTGAGCGCGAGCAACACGTTCCGCACGCGATCGTCGACGCAGCAGGATTCGGTGTCGACCGATGGTACGCTGCGCAACGACTTCCAGACGCTGCTGACCGACAACCGGATCGTCACCAACGCGCTGATCGGGCTCGGCTATGAATTCGGGCCAAACACGATCCGTTCGACCACGGTCTATATCCACGACACGCTGAAACAGGCGCGCGGATCGTCCGCGCTGGTCTACAACAATTCGAGCGGGCTGCGTTTTCAGCAGAACACCAACTG
The DNA here is from genome assembly GCF_979253475.1 of Sphingomonas sp. AC449. NCBI lineage: Bacteria > Pseudomonadati > Pseudomonadota > Alphaproteobacteria > Sphingomonadales > Sphingomonadaceae > Sphingomonas > Sphingomonas sp. AC449. The sequence continues at coordinate 336,067 of NZ_CEEDCZ010000001.1, forward strand.
GTTCGAACGCCAGTTGTTCGAGAGCCAGCTGGTCGGCGAGTTCAAGCTGACCGACGCGCTCAAATTCGACGCGCGCGGCGCCTATGCCAATTCGAAGCGCAACGCGCCGTACGAGCGGCAGTTCGACTATCTGTGCTCGGCGACGACGACGACCGGTCTGCCGATCAGCGTCGAGGCGCCCAACGGCTCCGACGGCGCGCAGTGCAACGGCGCGTACCAGGTGACGCAGCGCTTCACGCCGTTCGCCTCTATCATCTTCAGCGACCTGAACGAGGATCTGTACACGGGGCAGGGCGACCTGTCGTACAAGCTCGACACCGAGCGGCCGATGACGCTGTCGACGGGCTATTTCTATTCGGACACGACGCGCAATTCGACGCGCCTCCAGTTCAATTACCAGACCGCCGCGGGCGGCGGCACGGCGCCTGGCTATCCGTACAATCTGTTGCGGCCCGACTATCTGCTCGGGATCGACTCGCTCAACGCGAACCAGATCCAGCTGCAGTTCAACACGCCGCTCGGCGCCTATGCCTATGATGCGTCGCTGCGCATCCATGCGGGCTATGTGCAGGCCGAGGCGGAAGCCACCGACGGCGTCCGCGCGACGATCGGCGTGCGCTACGAGACCGCGGACGAGCGCGTGACGCCGATCGGCACGACGACGACGCGGTTGAAGAACGATTATTTTCTTCCCGCCGCGACGCTCACCTATAATTTCGCGAGCAACATGCAGCTGCGCGCGAGCGCGTCGAAGACGATCTCGCGCCCGCAGTTCCGCGAGCTCGCGCCGCAGCAGTTCCGCGATCCCGAATCGGATCGGCTGTTCTTCGGCAACCCGCTGCTGAAGGACTCGGAGCTCTACAATCTCGAAGGCCGTTACGAGTGGTTCTTCGCGCGCGACCAGCGCTTCACGCTCGGCGGTTTCTACAAGGAGATCAAGAACCCGGTCGAGCAGGTCGGCTTCTACACCGGCGCGGACGACCGGTTGCAGACCGGCTTCACCAACCTGCCCGAGGCGACGCTGTATGGCGCCGAGGTCGAGCTCCAGAAATATTTCGCGCTCGATTTCCTCAATTCGGACTTCTTCGCGACGCGGCGCGCGCTGTTCATCGCCAACTACACCTATTCGAAGTCGTCGATCACTGCGGACGATAGCTGCGTCCCGAACGTGCTCAACCAGACGCTCGGCGGGTGTCAGGCGGGCTTTGGTCCGGCTGCGCTCCAGTTCCGCGACGGCGCGTCGCTGACCGGGCAGTCGGATCACCTCGTCAACGTGCAGGTCGGGCTCGAGGATACGGCATCGCTGTCGCAGGTCACGGTGCTGTTCAACTATGCGAGCAACCGCGTGACCAATCGCGGGCCGTCGAACCTCAGCGGCGTCGGGTTCCAGCCGGACATCGTCGAGAAGCCCGGTATCCGCCTCGACGTCGTTGCGCGGCAGGGCTTCGACCTCGTCGGCGGCCGCTGGGAGCTCAAGGCCGAGGCGCGCAACCTGACGGGCACGCGGTTCCAGGAGGGACAGACCTTCGACAACGGCGCGCAGGTGTTCATCAACCGGTATAACCTTGGCCGGGTGTTCACGCTGGGACTGAGCACGACGTTCTAAGGCCGGGCTGAGGCTAAGGTTCGGGCAGTGGAAGCGAGGTCCGGCTTTCGCGTGCCACCGCCCGTCACTTGCCTGCCACCGCCCGTCATCCCAGCGAAGGCTGGGATCCAGAGTTGCAGAGGATAGCGCTGCTTGGCTCTGGATCCTGGGTCGAGCCCAGGATGACGGGGTGGGGTGGTGAGCGCCGCGCCGTCCTCCTCCTCCGTCATCCCAGCGAAGGCTGGGATCCCGAGTTGCAGAGGACGGCGCTGCTCGGTTCTGGATCCTGGGTCGAGCCCAGGATGACGGAATTGGGGCGGGGTGAGCGGCGCGCCGGCCTCCTTCCCCGTCATCCCAGCGAAAGCTGGGATCCAGAGTTGCAGAGGACGGCGCTGCTCGGCTCTGGATCCTGGGTCGAGCCCAGGATGACGGAATTGGGGTGGGGTGAGCGGCGCGCCGTCCCCCTTCCCCGTCATCCCAGCGAAGGCTGGGATCCAGAGTTGCGGAGGACGGCGCTGTTTGGCTCTGGATCCTGGGTCGAGCCCAGGATGACGGGGTGGGTGGGGTGAGCTGCGCGCCAGCCTCCTTCTCCGTCATCCTGGCGAGGGCTGGGATTCGGAATTGCGGAGGACGGCGCTGCCTGGCCCTGGGTCCCGGGTCGAGCCCGGGATGACGGGGCTGGCTACCCCCAGGGCCGTTCGCGGTACCATTTGGTGATGACGTATTTGACGCCGCTGCGGACCTTCATGCCGTGGTGGAGCGTCGCGGGGTTGGGCGTGCCGTCGGGTCGGCGGTTGTTCCAGGCGAGCAGCTTGCCGGTCTCGGGCTGGACGATCTTGTCGATCGCCTTGAACCGCGTCGCGCCGCCCGCCTCGGGCTGGTTCAGATAGACCATCACGGTCCAGGTGCGATTGCCGGCAACGCTGCAATAGCGGTCATAGTCGACACCGGTCGGCTCGAAATAATCCGTATGACCCTTGAACTCCTGCCCGACCGCATAACGCTGTCCCTGCAGCGGCTCGCCGTAGATCCCGTCGAGACCGGTCAGCGCGGCAATATGCGCCTCGACCTCGAGCACGACGGGGTCGGCGGGGTCGAGGTCGCCCGTCTCGCTGGTCCGGTAACTCGCGTCGCCGTTCGAATCCGAGATCGTCGAGGGGCGGCGGACGTCGTCGATCCGCTCGATCAACGCGGCGCAAAGCGCGGGCGACAGGAATCCGCGTCTGAGAAACAGCGTGAGCTTGGGGCTCGGTACGCGCTGGACGCCGGGCGCCGCCGTCAGACGCGAGACGATCGGCGCGGCGGCAAGGCCGCTGCCGAGCGGGAGCGTGTCCGTCGGGGCCACGCTGGACGGGGCCGGGTTGGACGGGGTCGGGTTCGGCGGGGGAGTCTGGGCCATGGTCCTGTTTTGCCAAGCGATCCGCGGCTGCGCCAGACCAGGATTAATCTATCGGCGCCTTGACGCGTAACTGTAACATGGCATGCCTAGGCGGGCAGGGGGCCTGGGTGGCCGGGGACTGTGGCGGGAGGGTTTGCAGATGCGATTGACGTTCGACGCGCGCGCGCGCCGCATCCTGCGACGATTGCCCGTGATCACGATCTATTCGGCCGCCGAACTGGCGCTGATGGCGGGGCTGGCGGTGCAGTGCGCGCGGCTGATCTGGGTCGCGGTGACACCGGTCAGTCCGCTCGGCGCGTGGCGCCCGGCGCCGGTCGCGGTTGCGGGCGCGACCGCCGACATCCTGCGGGGGTTCGACCCGTTCTTTCGCCTGGGCACGCCCGCGAGCGCCGGGCCGGCAACCGTCACCGCGCTGCAACTGACATTGTTCGGCACGCGGATCGACGATGCGACGGGACGGAGTTCGGCGATCCTCGCGGGGGCCGACAGCGTCCAGCGCAGCGTCGTCGTCGGCGAGGAGATCCAGCCCGGCGTCACGCTCAAGGCGGTCGCGTTCGATCATGTGACGATCGATCGCGGCGGCGTCGACGAGGACCTGTTCCTCGACCAGTCGGACGCGGTCGCGCCCGTGTCGCCGACGGGCGCGCCCGGTGGGGCGATCGGCGGCGGCGCATCCGCGCCGGGCGCCGGCATCCAGAGCGGTCAACTGCGCAGCGACATCGGCTTCATCCCGCGGATCGACGGCGGCCGCGTCAGCGGGCTGACGGTGCGATCGCAGGGGTCGGGCGCGGCGTTCCGCCAGGCGGGGCTGCGCGACGGCGACGTCGTCACCTCGATCGGCGGGCGCCCCGTCAGCGGCCCCGCCGACCTCGACCGCGTCGCGACCGATTTCGCCAAGGGCGGCAACGTCCCCATCACCGTCGAGCGTGGCACCGATACGCTGCCGCTCGCCATCACGATCGCCCCTCCGCAATGACGCATTCGCCGTCCCCCGCTTCTCGAAACTCCAAGGCCGCAATGAAGAAACTGGTTCTCGCCTCGGTTCTGGCGCCCGTGCTGGCGTTCGCCGTCGCGAGCGAGGCGCGCGCGCAGACGACGCTCAACGTCCGCGATGCCGATATCCGCGCTTTTATTGCCGATGCCGCCAAGGTCACCGGGCGGACGTTCATCATCGACAACCGCGTTGCGGGCAAGGTGACGGTCGTCACCGACCGGCCGCTGACGCGGTCGGAATATTTCGAGGTGTTCCTCTCGACGCTGCGCGCCAACGGGCTCGTCGCGGTGCCGACGTCGAACGGCGCGTTCAGGGTGCAGCCGCTCGACAATGCCGCGTCGCAGCCGAGCCGGATCGGCGTCGCGGGTGCCGCGCGCAACAGCTATGTCACCGAGATCATCCGGCTGCGATCGACCGACGCGACGAGCGCGGTCGACACGGTCCGGCCGTTGGTCAGCGCGCAGGGGTCGGTCACCGCGAACCGCGGCGGCAACAGCCTGGTGGTCGTCGACTTCGCCGACAATATCCGCCGCATCCGCGAGGTGATCCGCCGGATCGATACCGACAGCTCGTCGACGCGCGTCGTCGCACTGAAGAATGCGAGTGCGAAGGAGATCGCGACCGCGCTGCAGGGGCTCATCGGGACGGGCACCGGCGGCGGGCAGGGCGGCGGCGCGGCTGCCACCGGGCCGAGCGCATCGGTGGTCGCGGTCGAGGGATCGAACGCGGTCGCGCTGCGCGGCGACCCGACGACCGTCGCGAGGCTGGCGCAGGTGGCGGCCGATCTCGATCAGAAGGCGCGCAACGGGACCGAGATCAAGGTCGTCTTCCTCGAAAACGCCGATGCCGAGCAATTGCTGCCGGTGTTGCAGGAACTGGTCGGGCAGACGCCGACCCAGCCGACCACGCAGGCGTTGTCGCGGTCGAATTTCGGCGCGAACAGCGGCAGCAACGGCGGTGGCGGATCGGGCTTTGGCGGCACGCAGCAGGCGCAGGCGATCCAGCCGGTCCAGACCAGCGGCGGATCGTCGGGATCGGGGTCGGGCCAGCCGGCGATCACCGCCGCCGGGGGACGGACCGCGGCGGTCGTCACGCGCTTCGTCGGTGCGAACGCGATCGTCATCGCCGCGCCTGCGGAGATCCAGCGCCAGCTCGCCGAGGTTGTCCGCCAGCTCGATACGCGGCGCGAGCAGGTGCTGGTCGAGGCGATCGTCGCCGAGGTGTCGGACACGACCGCGCGGACGCTCGGCGCGCAGTTCATCGTCGGCGATCCCAGCGGCGGGGCGTTCGGCGCGTCGACCTTCTCAAACTCCGCGCCCAACATCCTGCAGATCGCGGGTGCGATCGGCGCGCGCTCGATCACGGGCAACGGCACGACGGTCGTCGCGCCCGATGGCACGCGCACGGAAACCAACACGCCCAATGCCGCCGCGGACTCGCTCGCGCAGTCGGCGATCTCGTCGATCCTCGCCGCGACGGGTGGCTTTGGCGGGTTCGGCGGCAAGATCGGCAGCACCTTCTTCGGCGCGATCATCAACGCGGTGAAGAGCGACACGACGTCGAACCTGTTGCAGGTCCCGCATCTCGTCACGCTCGACAACCAGGAGGCGCACAGCCTGGTCGGGCAGGAAATCCCGATCACGACGGGGCAGGCGCTCAGCAACAATTTCGACAACGCGTTCCGCACGACGCAGCGGCAGAATGTCGGCATCGAACTAACCGTGCGGCCGCAGGTCAATTCGAGTGGCACGGTCAAGCTCAACCTTCGCCTCGAGGTCAGCTCGATCGCGGGACCGGTGTCGAGCGACAATAGCGACCTCATCCTGAACAAGCGCGAGGTCGAGACGACGCGGACCGTCGACGATGGGCAGATCGCGGTGATCAGCGGGCTGCTCGACGACAATGAGCGGCGGACGATCGAGAAGATCCCGCTGCTCGGCGACCTGCCCGTGCTGGGGCACCTGTTCACGTCGAAGGCGAAACAGCGCTCGAAGACCAATCTGATGATCTTCATCCGCCCGACGATCCTGCGCACCGCCGCGGACAGCCGGCGGATCACCGAGCAGCGTTACGGCTATCTGCGGTTGCAGCAGGGGCTCGCCGAGCCCGAGCGCGAACCGTCGATCGACCAGCTGGTCCGCGACTACCTCGGCGCCGCGCCACCGATCCCGTCTGGCCCTGTGCCGGGGAACATCGAGGACCCTCGGATCGCGGTGCCGGTGCGGACCTCGACGACGGTGTTCCGGCCGGTGAAGAAATGATTATCCGCGAGGGGCGTGCGCTGGGCGACCAAAGCCCCTCTCCTTCAGGGGAGGGGTTGGGGTGGGGCGATGCCGCGAGCGACGCAATTCTCGCCACAGGCCCCACCCCCAACCCCTCCCCTGAAGGGGAGGGGCTTGAGGTTGCGCTGCCCCAGATCACCATCCCCTATGCCTTTGCGCGCAAGTTCGGGGTCGTCGTCGATCACACCGAGACCGACTCGCAGCTGACGATCGCGATGCGCGCGGGGGCGGATCCGAAGGTGCTGCTCGAACTGCGCCGCTATCTCGGCCGCGCGTTCGATGTCGGCCTGGTCGAGGCGCCCGCGTTCGACCGGCTGCTGTCGAACGTCTATGCGATGGACGGACAGGCCAATGCGCTGGCGGCGGTCGGGATGGGCGACGAGCTCGACCTGCTTGCGGGCGACATGCCGACCGCGGAGGATCTGCTTGATACGGCGGACGATGCGCCCGCGATCCGGCTGATCAACGGGATCATCGCCGACGCGGCGCGCAACGGCGTGTCGGACATCCATATCGAGCCGTATGAAACGGGACTCGTCGTCCGGATGCGGATCGACGGCGTGCTGCGCGAGACGCTGCGCATGCCGCCCAACGTCGCGCCGGTCGTCGTCAGCCGGATCAAGGTGATGGCACGGCTCGACATCGCCGAGCGGCGCGTGCCGCAGGACGGCCGCATGGGGCTGACGCTGGGTGGCAAGCTGCTCGACGTCCGCGTCTCGACACTCCCGAGCCGCGCGGGCGAACGCGTGGTGCTTCGTATCCTCGACAAGGAGAATGCCGGCATCGACCTCAAGGCGCTCGGCCTGCCGCCCGCTTTGTTCGCGCTGCTCAACGAGGCGCTGAGCGAGCCCAACGGGATCATCCTCGTCACCGGTCCGACGGGCTCGGGCAAGACCACGTCGCTCTACGCCGCGCTGCGCCTGCTCAACGACGGCAGCCGCAACATCCTGACGGTCGAGGATCCGGTCGAATATGCGGTCGACGGGGTCGGCCAGACGCAGGTCAATCCGAAGGTCGGGCTGACGTTTGCGGCGGGGCTGCGCGCGATCCTGCGTCAGGATCCCGACGTGGTGATGGTCGGCGAGATCCGCGACCGCGAGACCGCCGAGATCGCGGTGCAGGCGTCGCTGACCGGGCATCTCGTGCTGTCGACCGTCCATACCAACGACGCGATCGGCGCGATCACGCGGATGCGCGACATGAAGGTCGAGAGCTTCCTGCTCGCCTCGACGCTCCGCGCGGTGATCGCGCAGCGGCTGGTGCGGCGGCTGTGCCCGACCTGCCGGAAACCCGTGGCGGCGTCCGAGACGGTCGCGCCGCTGCTGGGGATCGCACCCGATGCGGTGGTCTATGTCGCGCAAGGCTGTGACGACTGCAACCAGACGGGATACAAGGGCCGGATCGGCGTGTTCGAGGCGGTCCGCGTCGACGACACGATCCGCCGCCTGATCAACACCGACGGCCATGAATCCGCGATTACGGCGCACGCGTTCGCGCGGTCGCCGAACCTTGGACAGTCCGCGCGCGACCTCGTGCTGTCCGGCCAGACGACGGCCGAGGAAGCCGTTCGCGTGTCGCGGCGCGATACGACCGAGATCGTCGACGAGCCGGCGGCGTGATGCACCCGCATGGCTGATTTTGACTATCTCGCCATCGATACCAAGGGTGCCGAACGGCGCGGCCATGTCGCCGCGTCCGATATCGACACCGCACGCGCGACGCTCGACGCGCGCAAGCTCTACGTCGTCAAGATCACCCCGGGCGCGCCGCCCCAAGCGACCAAGGGCCGCCCGCTGTTCGGGTTGCAGCTCGGCAAGCCCAAGATGTCGGGCAAGAACCTGACGCTGTTCACGCGCCAGCTGGCGACGCTCAACCGCGTGTCGCCGCTCGAGGAATCGCTCCGCACGATCACGCGACAGACCGAGCAGGACAGCGTCCGCGCGATCGTCCAGCATGTTCACGCCGGCGTCGTCGAGGGCCGGCGGCTCGCCGATTCGATGGCGCGCGAGCCGAAAAGCTTTCCGCCGCTCTACCGCGCGATGGTCGCTGCGGGCGAGAGTTCGGGGTCGCTGCCGACGATCCTCGACCGATTGGCGGCGCTGCTCGAGCGGCAGGCGGAGATTCGCGGCAAGCTGATCACCGCGCTCGCCTATCCCGCGATCCTCGCGCTGGTTGCACTGGGCGTCGTCACCGCGCTGATGATGTTTGTGGTGCCGCAGGTGGTCGAGCAGTTCGATACGGTCGGCCAGGAACTGCCGCTGCTGACGCGGATGGTGATGGCGTTTTCGGCGTTCCTCGTCGGCTATTGGTGGGTGATGCTGCTTGTCGTCGCGGTCGCCGCGCTGGGTGGCTGGCAGGCGTTGAAGGACCCGTCGATCCGGCTTGCCTTCGACAGCTGGCTGCTGCGGATCCCGCTGCTCGGGCGGCTGCTGCGCGACCTGCATGCGGCGCGGATGGCGCGCACGCTCGGGACGATGGTCGCGAGCCGCCTGCCGCTGCTCGACGGGCTCAACCTGACCGCCAGCACGATCCACAACCGCCGCCTCCGGCTCGCGTCGGACCAGATCGTCGAGGCGATTCGCGGCGGTGGCAGCCTGTCGGCGGCGATGCGGCGCGCGGGCGTGTTCCCTCCGCTGCTGACTTACCTCGCCGCATCGGGCGAGGCGGCGGGGCGGCTCGACGAGATGCTCGAGCGCGCGGCCGACTATCTCGAGCGCGAGTTCGACCGGTTTACCGCCACCGCCTTGTCGCTGCTCGAACCGCTGATCATCGTCGTGATGGGCGGCATCGTCGCGACGATCGTGTTATCCATCCTGCTCCCGATCCTCCAGCTCAACACGCTGGCCGGACAATGAGGTCTCGTATGCGTACCGAACAGAAAAAGCGTCCCGTACTCTCCAGGAAGCGCGAAGCGGGCTTTACGCTGGTCGAGCTGATGGTCGTGATCGTGATCATCGGCCTGCTCGCCACGATCGTCGCACTCAACGTGCTGCCATCGGGCGATACCGCGCGGATCCAGAAGGCCAAGGCCGACATCGCGCAGATCGAGGGCGGGCTGGAGCTGTACAAGCTTCAGAACATGACCTTTCCGAACACGTCACAGGGGTTGAACGCGCTTGTCACGGCGCCGGCCGGGCTGACCGATCCGTCGCGTTACCAGCGGGGCGGGTATCTGAAGAAGCTGCCGAACGATCCCTGGGGTCGTCCGTATCTCTATGCCTCGCCGGGCACGCATGGCGAGGCCGACGTCTGGACCTTCGGCGCCGACGGCAAGGAAGGCGGCGAGGGGATCGATGCCGATATCGGCAGCTGGCAGTAAGCCTCTGGCCGGGCGTCCCGTCGGTGTTCGCGCCGGCGGGGATCGGCGCGGCTTCTCGCCCGTGAAGCGTTCCGGCGAACACGGCTTCACCTCCTTGAAGCGTTCCGCCGAACACGGCTTCACGCTGGTCGAGCTGATGGTCGTGGTCACGATCATCGGGCTGGCATCGGCCGTGGCGGTGTTCGTCATGCCCGATCCGCGCGGCCGCGTGTTCGACGAGGCGACGCGCTTTGCTGCGCGGGTGCGCGCTGCGCATGACTCGGCGATCGTCGAGGCGCGACCGGTCAGCGTGTGGATCACGGGGGGCGGCTACGGCTTCGACCGGCGGCTTGCGGGCGGCTGGACGCCGATCAGCGAGAAGCCGTTGCGCGTCGAACGCTGGACCGAAGGCACGCGCGCGACGATCGGCGACCTGAGCGGCCGCGTGCGGGTGACGTTCGATCCGACGGGTCTTGTCGATCGCCCGGCGGCGGTGGCGCTTAGCCGCGGTGGAGCCGAGGCGAGCGTCACGATCGACGCCGATGGCAGCGTGCGCGCCGATGCGCGCTGAACGAACGCGGCGCGCGCCGTTGCGCGCGGGGCGAATCCGCCGCGCGGAACGGGGCTTCACGCTTATCGAGATCATGGTCGCGCTGGCGGTGTTCAGCCTCGCGGCGATGGCGCTCGTCAGGTTGGAGAGCGCGACAATCCGGGGGGCGACGATCCTCGACGATACGCTGATCGCGCAGATGGTCGCGCGCAACGTCGCGATCGACGCGGTGACCGCCGCGCAGCCGCCGACCGCCGGTGCGGTCGCGGGTGCGGAGACCAATGGCGGGCGAAGCTGGGCCTGGATGCGCAGCGTGCGCGCGATGGGCGGATCGCAGGTGCTGCGGATCGACGTCACGGTGGCGAACCGCAGCGGCGCAATCCTCGGCCGATCGACGATGATCCGTCCTGCGCCGCGCCAGGCTACGGCAGTGGCGGCGTCGACATGAGTGGGCGGCGCGTTGCCTCGTTCAGGAAGTACGCGCGCGCGCACGGCGCGGCTGTGTCGTTCACGCCCGAGAGCGGCCAACGTTTCGAACATGCATTCAAAGACGATCGACGGTCCGCCGAGCACGGCTTCACGCTGGTCGAGGTGATGGTCTCGCTCATGATCTTCGGGATGATCGCCGCGGCGGGGGCGGCGATCCTGTCGTTCAGCGTGACCGCGCAGCGCGCGACGGGCGCGCGGCTCGACGATATCGGCGCCCTGACGCGAACGCTGTCGATTCTGTCGGCGGATCTCGGCCAGGCGTCGCTGCGGGCCGCGCGGGACGAATCGGGTGCGCCGATTCCCGCGTTCGTCGGCGACAGCGGAAGTGGCAGCGGCGACGCCCCGATTCTGCGGCTGGTCCGCGGGGGCTGGACCAATATCGACGGTGCGGCACGATCGAACGCGCAGAAGGTCGCCTATCGGCTGAGCGACGGCGTGGTGCAGCGGATCGCCTATCCGATGGTCGATGGCGCGAGCCCGCTGCCGCCCGCCGCGTTGATGGCGGGGGTGACGCGCATCGGGCTGCGCTATCGGCTGGCGGGCGCGTGGAGCGACCGGTGGGACGGCCTGCAGGGTGTGCCATTGCCCGAGGCGCTCGAGCTCACGCTGCAACGCACCGACGGGACGCTGTTCCGCCAGATGTTCCTCGTCGGATCGGGCTATGCACCGCCGCCGCAGGAGGTCGTCAATGAAACGCCGTGACGTCGGGGCGCCGGTCCATGAGCGGGGCGCGGCGTTGCTGACCGTGCTGATGCTGGTGGCGATCATCGCGGTGATGGCGGGTGCGGCGCTCGAGAAGTTGCGGCTGTCGACGCGACTGGCCGGCAATGCGGCAGCGGGCGAACAGGCGCGCGCCTATGCGCTGGCCGCCGAGACGCTTGCGACGACGCGGATCGGGGCGATGCTGGAGGCGAGCCCGAAACGCGTGACGTTGCAGGGCGACTGGAGCGGCCGGCCGTTCGGGATGCCGTTGCCGGGTGGCGGATTTGCAACCGCGCGGGTGCGCGACGGCGGGAATTGCTTCAATCTCAACAGCCTCGTGAGTGGTCGGGCGGGGGCCTATGTCACCGACCCGCTGATGCGCCCGCAATTCGTCCGGCTGATGCGGCTGCTTGACGTGCCCGTGCAGGTTGCCGAACAGATCGCGGCGGGGACCGCCGACTGGATCGACAGCGATCAGGCGCAGCAGGCGATGGGGGCGGAGGATGCCGCGTATCTCAACCGCGAGACGCCGTACCGGACCGCGGACACGCTGATGACCGACCCGAGCGAGATTCGCGCGGTGGTGGGAATGACGCCGCAAATCTATGCGACGCTGAAGCCGTGGATATGCACGCTGCCCATAGCGCAGGCCGCGCCGATCAACGTCAACACGCTGCTCCCCGAACAGGCGCCGATCCTCGCGATGCTGTTCCCCGACACGATGTCGATCGCCGGCGCGCGCCAGATGATCCTTCAGCGCCCGCCGCAGGGCGTTGGCAGCACCGATGTTTTCTTCAAGAGCGCGGCGCTGCAGGGCAATGCCAATGCGGATGGCGAGCGCGGGACCGCGATCGTGTCGAAATGGTTCACGCTGCAGATCGACGTGACGATCGGCACGACGGTTTTGCAGGAACATGCGCTGATCGATGCGACGACGCTTCCCGCGCGGCTCGTATCGCGGCAATGGGGCGAGGACTCATGACGACCCTGGTGTTCCTTCCGTCCGGCGAGACCGGTTATCGCTGGATCCGCATGGCGGACAGGCGCGTCGTCGACGAGGGCGAGGGGATCCCCGCGCCCGATCCCGATGGCGCGACGATCGCAGTCGCCCCGGCCGAGGCGGTGACGCTCCACTGGGCCGAGCTTCCGTCGCGCAGCCCCGCGCAGGCGACCGCGGCGGCGCGGCTGCTCGTCGCCGAGGCGAGCGCCGCGCCGCTGGCCGAGCTTCACGTCGTCGTCGGCGACGAGGGCAACGCCGAACGACCGATCGGCGTGGTCGGCAGCGCGGTGATGCTCGGCTGGCTGCGGATGCTCGCGGAGGCGGGGATCGATCCGGTCGCGGTCATCCCCGCACCGATGCTGCTGCCACGCCCGGACGAGGGATATGTCGGCACCGTCCTGGCGGGCAGCGCGATCATCCGCGGGACGACGTGCGGGTTCGCCGACGAGGCGCCGATGACCGCGCTCGTCACGGGCGACAGCGCGCCGGTCCCGATCGAGCGCGCAGACCTGGAAGCGGCGCTGGTCGGGGCAGCCGCGGCACCGTCCCTCGACCTTCGGCAGGGGGTGTTCGCACGGCGGCGGCGATTCGCGCTCGACTGGGCGCTGATCCGGCGGCTGGCGGTGCTTGCCGGGCTGATCCTGGCGGTGACGCTAGCGATCTCGCTGGTGCGGATCGCGAAATACAGCTTTGGTGCGGATATGCTCGCGACGCAGGCGGACCTCGTTGCAAGATCGGGCCTGCCGCGCGGTGAGACGGTGACCGATGCGACGCGGCAACTCGACGAGCGGCTGTCGCGCGTGCGCGGCCCCGGGCTGGGGTTCAGCGCAACCAGCGCGGCGATCTTCGCGGTGGTGCGCGCAGTGCCCGGCAGCGAGATCACCGCGCTTGATTTCCAGCCGAACGGGACCGTGAGGCTGAGCGTGGCCGTCGAGCGCGAATCGCTCGCGACCGATTTGAAGACCGCGTTCGAGGCGGCCGGGTTCACGGTCCAGGCGGGCGTCTTCCAGGCGGCCGATGGGCGTGTCGCCGGCGATTTGACGCTCAGCACCGGTGGGGGCGCGTGACGATGACAGGACTGCGGCACTGGTTCGAGGGACGATCGCTGCGGGAAAAGCGGCTGCTCGTCGCGATGGCGGCGCTGGCGGTGCTGACGCTGATCTGGGGCGCCGTGATCCGGCCCGTCGGCGACGGCCTGTCGAGCGCGCGTGAACGGCATGCGAGCGCGGTGACGCGGCTGGGCGAGACACAGGCGCAGGTCGCGATCCTGCGCGAGGCGCAACGCACGCGGCCCGCGCCGCTGACGGGCGCGCTCGCCGACGTGGTTCGTGTGCAGGCAGATGTCGCGGGGTTCGCCGTGACAAGCCTCGATCAGGATGGGCCTGACCGCGTCCGGATCGCGATCCCCTCGGCACGCCCGGCAGCGCTGACCGCCTGGCTGGCACGGCTGGAACGCGCGGGGATTCTGGTGGTTTCGGCGACCATGATCAATTCGGGCGACCGGACGGTGAGCGCGACGATGACGCTGAAGGCGCGCGCCTCATGAGGCGGATCAGGTTGAAAACCGGACCGACCGCGCTGTTCGGGGCGATGCTGGTCGTTGCGCTGCTCGTGTTCCTGCCGATGCGCGCGGCGCTCGGCTGGTTCGGCGTCGGTGACGCGGGCCTGGTGGCACGGCGCGTCACGGGAACGATCTGGGGTGCGACGCTGACCGATGCCCGGTTCGGCGACGTCGCGCTCGGGTCGCTACACGCACGGCTGTCGCCGCTGCCACTGCTGGTCGGGAAGGCGCGGATCGTACTGGCAGGGCCGGACGGACTGCCCGGGGCGCTGCGCGGCGCCGCCAGCGTCAGCCGGCACGGTTTTGGCGTCGATGCACTGAGCGGGACGATCGCGGCGGGGGCGGTGTTCGCGCCCGTCCCGGTGACCGCGCTGGAGCTTGAGGCGGTCACTGTGGGGTTCGCCGACGGCCAGTGCCAGAGTGCGGAGGGGCGCGTGCGGGCGACACTCGGCGGGACGGTGGCGGGGATCACGCTGCCGCAGTCGGTTGCGGGCACGCCGCGGTGCGACGGGAGCGCGGTGATCCTGCCGCTCATCAGCCAGGCGGGGACCGAGGGCGTGACGCTGCGGCTGGAGAATGATGGACGGTATCGGGCAGAGCTGATGCTCCAGCCGACCGACCCGGTTGCACAGCAGACGCTCGAAACGCTCGGGTTCGTCCGGGGGGCAGGCGGATACCGCCAGGCGATCGAGGGCAGTTTTTGAACGCGAGCGACATCGCGGCGCTTGACGGACCCGGACAGCCCGCTTAGGGGCACGGGCCTTCGCGGCGATCGTAGTTCAATTGGTTAGAGCGTCGGCTTGTGATGCCGGATGTTGCGGGTTCAAGTCCCGTCGGTCGCCCCATTATTTCCCGGTCCTGGTACCGGGCGTTATTTTCCCCACTGGCATTATTTTGCCAAGTCCCTGGCATCGTGCAGCTTTGCGCTGGTAAATCGCGCCGGAAAATAATATTTCACCTCACAGCAATTTTATTCCTCCTGACGGAGCCGGCGATGACAGCGGTTTGGGACCTTCCCGATTTCGACGACCATGAGGGCGTCCACAGCTTTACCGATCCCGAATCGGGTCTGCGCGCGGTAATCGCGCTCCATTCGACCAAGCTTGGTCCGGCGGCGGGCGGGACGCGTTTCTGGCATTATGCCGACAATGGCCGCGCGGTGACCGATGCGCTGCGCCTGTCGCGCGGCATGAGCTTCAAGAACGCGATGGCCGGGCTCGAGCTTGGCGGCGGCAAGGGTGTCGTGCTGGCGGCGAAGCCCGGCGACGTCATCACGACCGCGCAGCTCGAAGCCTTCGGTCGCGCGGTCGAGGCGCTCGGCGGTCGCTATGTGACGGCCGAGGACGTCGGCATGTCCGAGGAGCGGATGAAGGTCATCGCGACGCAGACGCGGTATGTCTCGGGCCTGCCGGTTGCTAGCGGCGCGGCGGGTGGTGATCCGGGGCCATACACCGCGCTCGGCATCTATCTGGGCGTCAAGGCGGCGGCGCAGCGCGGGCTGGGCGCGACCGACATGAAGGGCGTGCGCGTCGCGATCCAGGGCGTCGGCTCTGTCGGCGGCGGGCTCGCGCGGCTGCTGGCAAAGGACGGCGCGGTGTTGACGCTGGCAGACGTCGACGAGGCGCGCGCGCAGGCGCTGGCAAGCGAGCTCGGCGCGACCGCGGTTGCGGCCGAAGCGATCCTGACGACCGAGACCGACATCTTCAGCCCGAACGCGCTCGGCGCGATCCTGACCGAGATGTCGATCGCCGCGTTGAAGGCCAAGGTCGTCGCGGGCGGCGCGAACAACCAGTTGAGCGTGCGCGAAGACGGCGCGCGGCTGCATGCACGCGGCATCCTGTACGCGCCGGACTACGTGATCAACGCGGGCGGGATCATCAATGTCGGGCTCGAATATCTCGGCCAGGGCGACGAGGCCGAAGTGAAGGCGCGGATCGCGCGCATTCCCGAGCGGCTGATCCAGGTCTGGGACGAAAGCGATCGCAGCGGCGAGCCGTCGTCGGATGTCGCGGACTCGATCGCGAAGCGGCTGATCGGGCGGTAAGCTCGGGACGCGTGTTGCGTCATGGGCGGAGGCGTTGTCCGGCATGCGTCTCCGCCGCGTCTCCGCCGCGTCTTCGTTGCCGTCGTCGGGCGAAGTCTCGCGTGACGGCCGGGCAATGAGCCGATAAGGGAGCGGCAGTGCCTACGCTCCATGCCTTCGCCAATCCTGCGCGCTTTCTGAAGATCGCCAAGCCGTTGACGCCCCTACTGTTCTGGGCAGGCGTTGTGCTTGTCGCGATCGGCTGCTGGGCAGGGTTGACGCTGACGCCCCCCGATTATCTCCAGGGCGAGACGGTGCGGATCCTCTATATCCATGTTCCCGCAGCGTGGCTGGGCATGGGCGGATGGAGCGGGATCGCGATCAGCAGCATCATGGCGCTCGTCTGGCGGCACCCGCTGGCGACGATCGCCGCGCGCGCGATCGCGCTGCCGGGGGCGGTCTTCGCGGCGCTGTGCCTGACGACCGGGTCGATCTGGGGGCGGCCGACCTGGGGAACGTGGTGGGAGTGGGACGGGCGGCTGACGTCGATGCTGCTGCTGTTCTTCGTGTATCTCGGCTATATGGCGCTTGCGAAGGCGGACGCGGATCGTGGCGGCGACGGGCGGATCCCCGCGCTGTACGGCGTCGCGGGATCCGTATTGCTGCCGATCATCCGCTATTCGGTGGTCTGGTGGAACACGCTGCACCAGGGGCCGAGCATCGGCCTGACGCAGTCGAGCATTGCCGGTGCGATCCTGTGGCCGCTGCCGATCATGCTTCTGGGGTTCACGCTGCTGTTCGCGGGCATCGTGCTGATGCGGATGCGGACGATCCTCGCACTGGCCAAGGCCGAGGCTCGGATGCGGCGGATGGCGCGGTCATGACCGCCTGGCCCTTCGTGATCGCGGCCTATGGCGTGACGCTCGGCGGCGGCGGCGTGGTCGCGTTGCTGAGCTATCTTGCGATGCGGAAGGCGGAGCGATGAAGGCCAAGCATCAGCGGCTGACGCTGGCGCTGCTCGCGCTGGGTGCGGTCGTCGTCGCGGGGCTGCTCGCGCTGTCGGCGCTCAAGGATCAGGCGGCGTTCTTCTATGCGCCGTCGGACGTGCGGCGTGACGGGATCCCGCTGGGGCGCGCGGTTCGGCTTGGCGGCATGGTCGAGGACGGCTCGGTCAAGCGTGCAGCCGACGGCGTCACGGTGCATTTCACCGTCACCGATGGCGCGGCGACGACACCGGTGGTGTTCGCCGGCATCGTCCCCAATTTGTTCCGCGAAAAGTCGGGCGTCGTCGCCGAGGGCCGGTTCGAGCCCGACGGTCGCTTCGTCGCGTCCAATCTGCTCGCCAAGCACGACGAGAAATACATGCCGCCCGAAATGGCAGGCAAGATGCACGAGACCAAGACGCTGGTGACGGACCAGACGCCGTGATTGCTGAAGCAGGCCTTGCCGCGCTCTGGTTCGCGGGCGCGCTGGCGGCGTTGCAGCTGGCCATGGCGGCAATCGGGATCGCACGGAACCGCGACGACGTGTCGGCAGCGGTGCGGCCGGTCGCGATCGTCCAGGGTCTGTTGTCGGCGCTGGCGATGGTCTTGCTGATCTGGCTGTTCCTGCGGTCGGACATGTCGGTGAAGCTCGTCGTCGAGAACAGCCATTCGGCCAAGCCGTGGCTGTACAAGTTCGCGGGCGCCTGGGGGAATCACGAGGGCTCGATGCTGCTCTGGGTGACGATCCTGGGGCTGGCGGGGGGCGCGGTCGCGATCTTCGAGCGATCGCTGGCGGAGCGGACCCTGACCGCGACGCTGGGCGCGCAGGCGGTGATCGCGCTCGGATTCTATGCGTTCCTGCTGTTCTCGTCGAACCCGTTCGCGCGGCTGAGCCCGGCGGCGCCCGACGGGCTGGGGCTCAACCCGCTGTTGCAGGACCCCGGTTTGGCGTTCCACCCGCCAACGCTGTACGCCGGCTATGTCGGGCTGTCGGTCGCGTTCTCGTTCGCGGTCGGCGCCCTCGTGACGCGCGACGTCGGGCCGGCATTTGCCAGGGCGATGCGGCCCTGGGTGCTGATCGCCTGGATATTCCTGACGCTCGGGATCACCGCTGGCAGCTACTGGGCCTATTACGAGCTCGGCTGGGGCGGCTGGTGGTTCTGGGACCCGGTCGAGAACGCGTCGCTGATGCCGTGGCTCGCGGCGACGGCATTGCTCCATTCGGTGACCGTGCTGGCGACGCGCGACGGCCTGCGCGCGTGGACGGTGATGCTCGCGGTGGTCGCATTCTCGATGTCGATGATCGGGACGTTCCTGGTCCGGTCGGGCATCCTGACGAGCGTGCACGCGTTCGCGGTCGATCCGGAGCGCGGCGCGTTCATCCTTGCGCTGCTGGCAATCTATATCGGCGGTGCGCTCGCGCTGTTCGCTGCGCGGATCGGCACCGTCCGTGCGGGCACGACGTTCGACCCCGTCAGCCGCGAGGGCGGGCTGGTCGCCAACAACCTGTTGTTGTCGGTGATCCTCGGAATCGTGCTGATCGGGACGCTCTATCCGATTGTCGCGGCGAGCTTCGGCGTGCAGCTCTCGGTCGGGCCGCCGTTCTTCAACAAGGCGGCAGGACCGATCGCGCTGCTGCTCGTCGCAGTGATGGCGGCGGGGCCGCTGCTCCGCTGGCGACGCGACGACGCTCGTGCGGTGATCGCGCGGATGGCGCTGCCGATCGGCGCGACGGTGGCTGCCGCGATCACGCTGATGTTCGTCTGGCCGGGCGTGCTGGCCTGGGCGGGGCTGTCGCTGGCCGCCGGACTCGCCGTGGCGAGCGTCGCGCCGTTGTGGAAGCGCAACCTGCGCCGCACGCCGCTGTTCACCTACGGCATGGTCATCGCGCATCTCGGCATCGCGGTCAGCCTTGCCGGCATGGCGTCGGACAGCGCGTTCACGAAGGAGACGCTGGTCGCGGTACGCGCGGGCGAGCCGGCGCGGGTTGGACCGTACCAGGTCACGCTCGACGGGATCTCGCCGGTGATCGGCGACAACTGGTCGGCGCTCGAGGCACGTCTGTCCGTGGTCCGCGGCACGAAGACGCGCGTGCTGCACCCGCAATTACGGTTCTTTGCCAATCCACCGACGAGCACCAACGAGTCCGCGATCCTGACCGCGCTCGACGGGCAGCTCTATACGGTGCTCGGCCAGCCCGACGCGCAGGGACGCTGGCAGTTGCGTCTGTGGTGGAAGCCGTTCGTGACTCTGATCTGGTTCGGCGGGGTGCTGATCGCGCTCGGCGGGATGCTGTCGCTGATCGGACGCGTGCGGCGTGAACGCCGTACGTCGCTGCGGGCGGAGTGGGCGTGAAGCGCGTCGCCTTGTGGGCGCCGCTGGCGATCTTCGCGCTGGTGTTCGTCGTCGTGATCAGCGGGCTGGTGAAGCCCGGCGAAACGGTCGTGCGCTCGGCGATGGTCGGCAAGCCCGTCCCCGACTTCGCGCTGCCGGCGATGGTCGCGGGCAAGCCGGGGCTGAGCGCTGCGACGTTCAGGCAGGGACAGCCGCGACTGCTCAACGTGTTCGCGAGCTGGTGCGTGCCGTGTATTGCAGAAGCGCCGCAATTGATGCGGTTGAAGGCGGCGGGCGTGCCGATCGACGCGATCGCGGTCCGGGACACGGGGCCGGCGATCACGGGCTTTCTCGCGCGCAACGGTGATCCCTATGCGCGGATCGGCAGCGATTCGGCGAGCCGCGTCCAGATGGCGCTGGGATCGTCGGGCGTCCCCGAGACCTTCGTCGTCGACGGCCGCGGGATCGTCGTGAAGCAGATCATCGGCGACATCCGGCCCGAGCAGGTCGACGAGATCGTCCAGGCCGTCAGGGCGGCGCGGTGATGCGGGGTCGTGTCTCGACGGTGCTGTTGCTGCTCGCCGCGCCTGCCACCGCGCAGCCGGTCACCCCGCCGGCGCCCTATGCCAATGTCCAGCTCGCCGATCCCGCCAAGGAAGCCTCCGCGAAGGCCCTGATGGAAACGCTGCGGTGCCTGGTCTGTCAGGGCCAGTCGATCGCCGACAGCGACGCCGACATGGCGGCCGACATGCGCGCGCTGGTCCGCGAACGGATCGACAGGGGCGAGGCACCCGCATCGATCCGCGCGTGGCTGGTGTCGCGGTATGGCGATTACGTCACCTATGACCCGCCGCTGTCGGCACTGACCTGGCCGTTGTGGCTGGCGCCGATCGCGCTGTTGCTCGCCGGGATCTGGGTCGCGCGGTCGAGTTTTCGTCGGAGGGCGCGCTGATGGGCTGGGTCATGCTGGCGGCGATCGCGGCCGCGGCGTTCGGCGTTCTCGCGCTGCTCAAGGTCGAGCGGATGCTGTGGTCGATGGTCGCGTCCGCGCTGATGCTGGGCGCGGCGGGCTATGCGCTGCAGGGCCGGCCCGGCCTTGCGGGGCAGCCGGTGATCGGCGGACTCGCGCCGACGCCCGACGACGGCGCGACGATCGAACTGCGCGACCAGATGCTCGAGCGGTATACCGGGGCGGCAGCGTATCTGGTCGCAGCGGATGCGATGACGCGGCTCGGTGACCGCCGCGCGGCGGTGCGGGTGCTACTCGGCGGAATCCGCATCGCGCCGCGCAGCGTGGTGTTGTGGACCGGCCTCGGCAACGCGCTCGCCGCGCATGACGGCAACCAGGTATCGTCGGCCGCGCTGTTCGCGTTCCAGCAGGCGACGCGATTGGCGCCGAGACATCCGGCGCCACCGTTCTTTCTGGGACTGGCCTATGTGCGTGCGGGCGATTTCGCGGCGGCGCGGCCGTATTGGGCGCGGGCGCTGGCGCTGACGCCGGCGCGGATTTCCTACCATGATGCGATTGCCACGCGGCTGGCGCTGCTCGACCGGCTGCTGGAGGCCCAAACGACGCGATCTTGATGGTTGCGGGGTGGCGGTCCTTGAGGCCCGACGTTCGTCAGGGCGGTTTGGAGAATTAGGGGGAGACGAGGAGAGATCGGCGCATCGCGTCCGATCTCTCCTCCGCGCGAGCCGTTACTGGCCGCGGCCGGTCTTGCCCTGGAGTTCGTCGATCTTGAGCGAGGCATCGGCCTTGCTCAACGTCTCGTCGAATTCCTCATGCGCTTCCTCGGAAAGCGTCTTGAGATAGCTCGCCTGTGCGCCGGTCATCTTTTCGTCGCCGGTGGTCCAGTCGTGCGGATCCTTCTCGGCGTTCGAAAAGGGCTCGGACTTGGGGTTCGGGGTGTCGGACATCGGAAATTCCTTTCCCCTGTCCAACACCCGTGTTCCGCATCCGTTCCCGGTTAATTCGACCACGCTTCGTAAGGTAGATCCAGATCATCCGCGACCGCCTTGTAGGCGATCTTGCCCTTGTAGACGTTGAGGCCGTTGGCGAGATGCGGGTCGGCCTTCATCGCCGCCTCCGCACCCAGGTTCGCGAGCTTCAGTGCGAACGGGAGCGTCGCGTTGTTGAGCGCGAACGCCGACGTACGCGCGACCGCGCCCGGCATGTTCGCCACGCAGTAATGGATCACGCCGTCGACCTCGAACACGGGATCCTCATGCGTGGTCGCATGGCTCGTCTCGAAGCAGCCGCCCTGATCGATCGCGATGTCGACGAGGACCGAGCCGCGCTTCATCGTCTTGAGCATCTCGCGCGTGACGAGCTTGGGCGCTGCCGCGCCGGGGACAAGCACCGCACCGATCACGAGATGCGCGTTCTTCACCGCCGCCGCGATCGCGGCCTTCGAGGCATAGGCGGTCTTGATCTGGCTCGAGAAGAACATGTCGAGTTCGGCGAGGCGATCGTTCGAGATGTCGTAGATCGTCACGTCGGCGCGCATGCCGACCGCCATCTGCGCGGCGTTGACGCCCGACACGCCGCCGCCGAGGATCACGACCTTGGCGGGCGCGACACCGGGGACGCCGCCGAGCAGGACGCCGCGTCCGCCCTGTTCCTTTTCGAGATAATGCGCACCGACCTGCACCGACATGCGGCCCGCGACTTCGGACATCGGCTTGAGCAGCGGCAGGCCGCGGCGATGGTCGGTGACGGTCTCGTACGCGATGCAGGTCGCGCCGGACTTCATCAGCCCTTCGGCCTGCGGCTTGTCGGCGGCGAGGTGGAGATAGGTGAAGAGCAGGTGGCGCGGTTCGAGCATCGCGATCTCGACCGGCTGCGGCTCCTTGACCTTCACGATCATGTCCGCGGCGGCGAAGACCGACTTCGCGTCGGGGAGGATGGTCGCACCCGCGTCGACATAATCCTGGTCCTCGAAGTCGATGCCCGACCCGGCCTGAGACTCGACGACGACCTCGTGGCCTGCGGCGACCAGCTCGGCGACCGATGGCGGGGTCAGGCCGACGCGATATTCGTGATTCTTGATTTCCTTGGGGACACCGACACGCATTGCTTCCACTCCTTATGTTTGCGCGCCTTTTACGCTGCTTCGCGCGGGAAGGGTTCGCAAACATGTCCCGGTCGGCTACGTCAAACGCATGATTTGTGTGATTAGCGACGTCGCGGCGCAAGATTTGTGACCAATTCGATCGAGCGCAGGATCCTCGACCTGCTGGCAGCAAATTCGGATCTGACGAGTGCGGAGCTTGGCGAGGCGGTCGGGCTGTCCGCGAGCGCGGCGCATCGCCGGGTGGCGCAACTGCGCGAAAGCGGTGCGATCAGCGGGTATCGCGCGGTACTGTCGCGCGCGGCGCGCGGCGATCCCAGCATCGTCCTCGTCAACGTGACGCTCCGCGACCAGCGCAAGGAGACGATGGCGGCCTTCGAAGCGGAGATCGTGCGTTGCCCGCAGGTGGTGCAGTGTTTCCTGATGAGCGGCGAGGCCGATTATATGCTGCACGTCGAGATACG
The DNA here is from genome assembly GCF_979253475.1 of Sphingomonas sp. AC449. NCBI lineage: Bacteria > Pseudomonadati > Pseudomonadota > Alphaproteobacteria > Sphingomonadales > Sphingomonadaceae > Sphingomonas > Sphingomonas sp. AC449. The sequence continues at coordinate 358,802 of NZ_CEEDCZ010000001.1, forward strand.
GCAGGGCGAGACGTTCGAACGCATCCACCGCGAGACGCTGTCGCAATTGCCGGGCGTCACGCGGCTGGCGTCGCACTTCGTGATTCGCGAGGTGATCACGCGCTGACGGTTCGACGCCCAGACGGGCGCAAAATGCATCGCAACCGGCTCGGGGAGTGGCGGCTCATGATCAGCAGCGGTTAATCCACGTTGCCGGCGGTGCCGTTGCCGCCCCCTGACGTGCATGCTAAATGCGCGCGCTTGGGGCACAGGGTGAAATCGGACATTCGATGATGATTGCTGCACTTCCGGGTCGATTCACCGTCCAGTGAGCGTCGACCAGACCGCCGCGGCTTCGACCGTGCCCCCCGCCGGCCTTGATCCGGATACCGGCCACCATCATTCGGACGGCATGCTCAAGCTCGCCTTCGGGGCGATCGGCATCGTGTTCGGCGATATCGGCACGAGCCCGCTCTACGCGTTCCGCGAGACCTTTGCCGGCCACCACAAGCTCGCGCTCGATTCGGCGCACATCATGGGCGTCATCAGCCTGATGTTCTGGTCGATGATGATCGTCGTGACGGTGAAATACGTCATCATCATCATGCGCGCGGACAACAAGGGCGAGGGCGGCAGTCTCGCGCTGCTTGCGCTCGTCTCGGGCAAGACCAAGACGCGGCGATGGAGCAAGGGGATCATCCTGCTCGGCGTCTTCGCGACCGCGCTGTTCTACGGCGACAGCATGATCACGCCCGCGGTGTCGGTGCTGTCCGCGGTCGAGGGGCTTGCGGTCGCGGCACCGAGCTTCGGCGGGCTCGTCCTGCCGATCGTGATCGCGATCCTGATCGCCTTGTTCTGGGTCCAGAAGAGCGGGACCGCGCGGATCGGCATGGTGTTCGGGCCGATCATGCTGGTGTATTTCAGCGTCATCGCCGTGCTCGGCATCCTCAGCATCATCCAGACGCCGGGCGTGCTCTGGGCGTTCTCGCCACATTATGCGGTCGAGTTCTTCCTGATCGACCCGACCCGCGCCTTCCTCGCGCTCGGCTCGGTCGTGCTCGCGGTGACCGGCGCGGAGGCGCTCTATGCGGACATGGGGCATTTCGGCCGCCGGCCGATCGGCATTTCCTGGCTGTTCTTCGTGCTTCCCGCGCTGATCCTCAATTACATGGGGCAGGGCGCGCTGCTGTTCCGCGACGGGCAGGCGGCGCTCGTCAGCCCGTTCTACAATCTCGCGCCCGAAAGCCTCCAGCTTCCGCTCGTGATCCTTGCGACGATGGCCGCGGTGATCGCATCGCAGGCGGTGATCTCGGGTGCGTTCTCGGTCACGCAGCAGGCGATCCAGCTCGGCTTCATCCCGCGGCTGCGAATCGAGCATACCAGTGCCGCGACCGCGGGCCAGATCTACATCCCGCTGGTCAACGGCGCGCTGATGGTGATGGTGATCCTGCTGGTGCTGTTCTTCCGCACCTCGTCGAACCTGACCAGCGCTTACGGCATCGCGGTGACGGGGGCGATGCTGATCGACACCTGCCTGCTCGGCGTCGTGCTGTTCCGGCTGTGGAACTGGCCGAAGATCGCCGCGATTCCACTGCTCGCGATCTTCTTCACCGTCGACGGCGCCTATCTGGCCGCGAACCTGACCAAGGTGCCCGACGGCGGCTGGTTCCCGCTGCTGATCGGCCTCATCATCTTCACCTTCCTGACGACGTGGTCGAAGGGGCGGCAGCTGATGATCGACCGGATGCGCGAGGCGGCGATGCCGATCAAGGTGTTCATCGGCTCCGCGGCCGGTTCGGCGTCGCGCGTGCCGGGCACTGCGGTCTTCATGACCTCGACCTCGGACGGGGTGCCCCACGCGCTGCTCCACAACCTCAAGCACAACAAGGTACTGCACGAGCGCGTGATCCTGCTGACCGTCAAGATCGTCGGCCAGCCCTATTGGCCGGCGCATGACCGGGCGGTGCGCGAGGAGCTGGGTGACGGCTTCCACCGGCTGATCCTGCGCTATGGCTTCATGGAGGATGCCGACGTCCCCGCGGCGCTGCGCCAGGTCCATAGCTGCGGTGCGGACTTCAAGATGATGGACACCAGCTTCTTCCTGTCGCGGCAGACGCTGCTCGCGTCGGACAAGCCGGGGATGATGATCTGGCGCGAGAAGCTGTTCGCGTGGATGCTGCGCAACGCCGAAAGCGCGATGGAATTCTTCCGCCTGCCGACCAACCGCGTGGTCGAACTCGGCAGCCAGATCGAGATTTGACCATGACCGAGATAGTGCCTGCGCCGATCATCGTGACGGCGCTGTTCGGGCGGCAGGACACGGCGTTTTTCGACGCGATGCGCCGCGAGCATTTTCCGCCCGAGCGCAACCAGCTCGATTCGCACCTGACGCTGTTCCACCACCTGCCACCGTCAGGGCTCGACGAGCTGAAGCACCGGCTGAACCAGGAGACGCGCGGGCTGCCAGCACCGCGGGCGCGGATCGGCGGGCTGATGTCGCTGGGGCGCGGCGTCGCCTACCGGATCGAATCGCCCGAACTGGTCGGGATCCGCGCGCGGCTGGCGGATGCGTTCACGGGGATGCTGACGCCGCAGGACGCGGGCGGATGGCGTCCGCACGTCACGATCCAGAACAAGGTCAATCCGTCGGTCGCCAAGCTGCTGCTCGGCAACCTGCAGCGTGATTTCGTATCGCGGGACGTCGAGATCGCCGGTCTGGGTGCGTGGTGGTACCGCGGCGGACCCTGGGAAGCGATTTCCCGGCACATGTTTGCTTGACCGCCTCGAATCCGCTTCCTATAGGCCGCGCCTCGCAGGGACGAACGCGCTCCTGCAGACGGTACGGCGAAGTAGCTCAGTTGGTTAGAGCACGGGAATCATAATCCTGGGGTCGGGGGTTCAAGTCCCTCCTTCGCTACCATTTTCAAACACGCCGAACGGATCGTTGACGACCAGGATCGCGTCGCTCCGGGCGAGCGCGAGCAGCGTCAGGCCGTGCGCCCGCGCATGATCGATCGCGAGACTGGTCGGTGCGGAAATTCCCACCAGCATTGCCACGCCTGCGACCAGCGCCTTGTCGACCATCTCGAAGCTGATCCGCGACGTGACGAGGATGAAGGCGGGCGGCTCGGTCGGCCGGATCGCCAGCCCGCCGACGAGCTTGTCGAGCGCATTGTGGCGGCCGACATCCTCATAGGCGGCCAGCACGTCTCCTGACCGGTCGCACGCGGCGGCGGCATGGATCGCTCCTGTCGCGGCGTTGAGCGGCTGATGCGCGCGTAGCCCCGCCAGCGCAGCGAACAGCGCCTCTACCGACGCCTCCGGGCGGGGCGGGGTGGTCCTGACAGGTTTGCGGAGCTGTTCGAGCCCGGAGATGCCACACAGCCCGCAACTCGTGTCGCTGGTGCGGTGGCGGACGCGGTCATGAATTCGCCCCTTGCACCGGTCGGACAGACCGACGCGGACGATCCAGCCCGCCTCCGCCTCGAACACGTCGATGTCGCGCACGTCGTCGGCAGCGTCAGCAAGACGTTCAGTCAGGAGGAACCCGGTGGTAAACTCGGCCAGGTCGGCGGGCGTCATCATCATCACCGCATAGCCGAGCCCGTCGACCTCGATGGCGACCGGGACCTCGACCGCAATCGTGCGTTCGCCGCGAGTCTGCGAATCGGGGCGCAGGATCGTGGTCGGCTGGGTCCGCGAGACGGTCATAGTGCGGCCATGTCGGCCGGCGTGTTGACGTTGGGGACCGGGCCCGCGGCGATGATCGGCAACGCGCCGATCGCCTCGGCCCAGCCGCGCACGGACCGGCGCGGCGTTCGTTGGATATGCGCGAGCAGATGTGCGGCGAACGCGGCCTGCCAGTGGCCCAGCACGGGCGCATCGTTGCAATAGGCGGGCGCACGACGCGCGAGTGCCGCGAGCAGGCCGTCGGGCAGCACCGGCATGTCGCAGGCGATCGTGATGACCGAGGTGAACCCCAGCGTCGCGGCATGGTCGAGTGCGCCCGCTATCCCGCCAAGCGGCCCGAGCCCGGGCTCGGGCAGGTCGACGATGGTGCCGCCGATCCCCGCGATGACGACGTCCGCCACATAGGGCCGCAACAGGTTTCCTGCGTGATGCGCAAGCGGCCGGTCACCGAACAGCGCCTGGGCCTTGTCCGACCCGAAGCGCGAGGACTGCCCGCCCGCCAGGACGACGCCGAGGATGGTGTCCTGCGTCAGCGCGATTTCTCGATCCGGACGGGCACCGACTTGCCGGCGGGAACATGGCTTTCGCGCGCGTGATGCGAGACCGGCATCAACAGGTTGCACTCGGGATAATAGGCCCCGACACAGCCTTCCGGAATCGAATATTCGACGACCCTCAGCTTGCCAAGGCGCCGGTCCGCGTTCGACCCTGCATCACCGACCAGATCGACATCGTCGCCATCGGCGATGCCGAGCCGTGCGATGTCCTTGGCGTTCATGAAGACGATGTCGCGCGTGCCCTTCACGCCACGAAACCGGTCGTGATAGCCATAGACCGTGGTGTTGAACTGATCGTTCGACCGCAGCGTCATCAGGCGGAAGCGGCCTTCGCTCTCCTCGAACCCGGTCACGTTGAGCGACTGGGGGACGTTGAATTCGGCCTTGCCGCTGTCGGTTTTCCATTCGCGGTGCGCCGCGGGGACGCCCTTCCAGAAGCCGCCGGGGGTGAACATCTGCGCGTTGAAGTTGCCGAACATGTCGGGATAGGACACCTCGATCGCATCACGGACATGGCCATAGTCGCCAACCCACGTGTCCCAGTCGAGCTTCGGGTTGGGCGCGAGCGTGGCCTTGGCAATCCCGGCGACGATCGCGGGTTCGGACAGCAAGGTCTCCGCGGCAGGCGTCGCCTTGCCCTTCGACCCGTAGATCTGGCTGAACGAATCCTCGATCGATACGCTCTGCGGGCCGGTCGCCTGCATGTCGGTCTCGATCCGGCCGAGGCACGGGAGCAGGTAGCAGGTCTGGCCGGGCAGGAGGTGCGAGCGGTTGAGCTTGGTCGCGATGTGGACGGTCAGGTCGAGACCGCCCCATGCGGGCTCCATCGTCGCATGGTCGGGGATGGCGCGGACGAAATTGCCGCCGAGCCCGATGAACGCCTGTGCGCTGCCGTCGAGGACCGCCTCGCACGAGGCGACCGTGTCCCAGCCCTTCTCACGCGGGGGCTCGAAGGCATATTGCTCGGCGAGCAGATCGAGCGGGGCGAGTTCGGGCTTCTCGGTAATGCCGACGGTACGCTGTCCCTGCACGTTCGAATGGCCGCGCACCGGCCCCATGCCCGCGCCCGGCTTGCCGATATTCCCGCGCAACAGCATCAGGTTGACGACCATGTGGACGTTGTCGATGCCGCCGACATGCTGGGTCAGACCCATGCCATAGACCGCGATGACCGCCTTCGACTTGGCATAGACCTTCGCCGCTGCCTCGATATCCGCACGAGGCAGGCCGCTCTCATGCTCGATCGTCGCCCAGTCGGTCTGACGTGCCGAATTCGCGAAATCCTCGAACCGCGTCGTATGCTCGGCAATGAACGCGTGATCGAGCACGGGCAGCGTGTTGATCTGCTTCGCCCTGTCGTCCGCCTCGATCAGATATTTGCACATCCCCATGATCGCGGCGACGTCGCCGCCGGTCTTCACCTGATGATATTGTGATGCGATCGGCGTCGACTTGCCGGTGACCATCTCGATCGGGTTCTGCGGATCCTGGAATTTCTCGAGGCCGCGCTCCTTCAGCGGATTGAAGACGACGATCTCGACACCGCGCTTCGCGCAATCGCGCAACGGGTGGAGGAACCGCGGGCTGTTCACGCCGGGATTCTGCCCGAAGTAGAAAATCGCGTCGCACTTCTCGTAGTCGGTCAGATGGATCGTGCCGACCGCGGAACCGATCGCGGACTTCAGCCCAACCGACGTCGTCTCGTGGCACATGTTCGAACTGTCGGGCAGGTTCTGGCTGCCGTACATCCGTGCAAGCAGGCTATACATGTACGAGGTCTCGAGGCTGGCGCGGCCCGACGCGTAGAAGATGACCTTGGTGGGGTCGTAGGTCTTGAGCTTCGCGCCGATCCCGGCGAACGTTTCGTCCCAGCTGCACGCGACATATTTGTCGGTCGCGGCGTCGTATTTCAGCGGATGCGTGAGGCGCCCGGCCTGTTCGAGGTCGTAATCCTTCCAGCCGAGCAATTCGCTGACCGTATGCTCCTGGAAAAACGCTGGCGTCACGCGGAACGATGTCAGCTCCCATGCGGTCGCCTTCGCACCATTCTCGCAGAATTCCGCGACGTGCGGGTGCGCGGGCTTGCCCCAGGCGCAGCTGACGCAGGCAAAGCCGTCGGGCTTGTTCTGGCGTGCGAGTTCGCGGACGACTTCGGGACCGACCTTTTCGCGCGCGGATATCTCGATGAGTGATTTCATCGATCCCCAGCCACCTGCGGGTGCCGTGTAATCCTCGATCTCAATCGTGCGGTGTTCGCTCATCATAATCTCCGATTTCCTCCTTCAACGAAGCGCGAATGGTTTCGATGCAGGCCAAAGCGTTCTGTCGATGGTTCAAATCACACGGTTGATCGCCTAGATGACGTCTGACTCTCCAAGGATATCAGAATGACGACGCATACCACCCGCATGCTCATCCTCGGTTCGGGGCCCGCCGGGCTGTCGGCCGCGATCTATGGCGCGCGTGCCGGGATGGCGCCGATCGTCGTTCAGGGCATCCAGCCGGGCGGCCAGCTGACCACCACGACGGATGTCGAGAATTATCCCGGCTTCAAGGACGTCATCCAGGGTCCGTGGCTGATGGAGCAGATGCAGGCGCAGGCCGAACATGTCGGCACGCGGATGATGTGGGACACGATCGTCAAGGTCGACGTCAGCAGCCGGCCATTCCGTCTGACCGGCGACAGCGGCGACGTGTATGAGGGCGAGACGCTCGTCATTGCGACAGGTGCGCAGGCCAAGTGGCTCGGCATCGACAGCGAGGAGCCGATGAAGGGCAAGGGCGTCAGCGCGTGTGCGACCTGCGATGGGTTCTTCTACCGCGGCAAGAAGGTTGCGGTGATCGGCGGCGGCAATACCGCGGTCGAGGAGGCGCTGTACCTGACCAACCATTCGCCCGACGTGACGCTGATCCACCGCCGCGATTCGCTCCGCTCGGAGAAGATCCTCCAGGAGCGGCTGTTCGCGCACAAGGGCGTGACGGTGCTGTGGAACAAGGAAGTCCGCGAGTTCGTCGACGGCGGCGGCAATGCGGGGCTGGTCGCGCTGGAGCTCGAGGACACGGTGACGGGCGAGCGGTCGCGGCTGTCGGTCGATGGCGGGTTCGTCGCGATCGGGCATCACCCCGCGACCGAGCTGTTCCGCGGGCATATCGATCTCGATTCGGACGGGTATATCTCGGTCGAGACGGGTTCGACGCGGACCAGCGTCGAGGGCGTGTTCGCGTGCGGCGACGTTGCCGACAAGGTCTATCGCCAGGCGGTGACTGCCGCGGGCACGGGCTGCATGGCGGCGCTCGACGCCGAGCGGTTCCTCGCGGCGGCGGAATTCGCGGAAATGGCCGAAGCCGCGGAGTAAGCGGGGGGGCGTGCGTCCTTCCGATCCGCGCCCCTCCACCCGTCATCCTGACGAAAGTCAGGACCCAGAGCCAGGAACGGCATCGTCTGTAACCCTAGATCCTGACTTTCGTCAGGATGACGAGTGTGGGGAGGTGCCGGTGTTCCTCTCACATCTTTCGTCCGGCTGACGGGCGGGGGAAGCGCCAGCGTCCCATCCCACCCTCCGTCATCCTGACGAAAGTCAGGATCCAGAGCCAGGAACGGCACCGCCCGTAACCCTGGGTCCTGACTTTCGTCAGGATGACGAACTGGAGCAGGTGGCGGCGCCTGCATCGTCCGTGCAGGCGATCGCCTCCCTGACCGCGGCCTCCAATTCAGCGGCATTGGCGGAACCGGCAAAGCTGTGCGAACCGGTGGCAAACGGCACGATCCGCGCCGCGCCGCGGTAGCGCGCCGCAAACACCTGCGCAGTCGCATCCCCGGTCGCGAGCAGGATGACGACGCGCTCCGCCCAGCCGTCGATCGCACCGCAGACTTGGCTCGCGAGATCGCCCTCGACCTCCCCCGACGCTCGCGACAGTTTCAACAGACCCCGGACGAGCTTGTGTAGGTCGATCCCGCCGCGGAGCAGGCGTCCCCAGGTGGCTGGATCGCGCAGGCGCGCCGCATAGCGCGCGCGGATCGCGGCGGCGGGGGGGAGGTCGTCGGTCGGCGCGATCACCCAGGGGTTTGCGAGAAGCAGCCGGTCGATCCCCGCCGCGGCTCCGAACAGCGCGAGTGCGCTCGCAGCGTCGCAATTGCCGAACCCGACCAGCCGCGTGACGTGCGGCGCGGCGGCGCGAAACGCGGCGGCGGCGGCGACCAGATCGGGCTGCGCCGACAGAAAACCGCCATTCTCGCCGCTCGAATCGCCGACGCCGCGGCGGTCGTAGCGAAACACCGGCGTGCCCCCCGCCGCCAGCCGCCGTGCGAGCATCGCCATGCCGCGGTGCGCGCCGCTGCGGATCTCGTTGCCGCCCGACACGATCAGCAGCCCGGTCGCGCCCGCGGCGTCGTCGAGCGTCGCGACCAGCGTCTCGCCCTCGCAGGGGACCGCGATCAGCCGGCGCATGTGGCGATCCACCCGGCCACATCGGCAGCGAGCGCCTGCGCGAGCGTCGCGTCGCCGCCAGGCTCCGATCGCCGCCACAGCGCCGCGCCGGGATAACGCGCATTCGCGGGACGCGGATCGGTCTCGAGTCGAACCGTTCGCGACGCGGCATGCGGTGCGGCGTCGCGCAGATCGGCGAGCAGCGCCTCGGACAGGCTGTTGCCCGCGTAATCCTCCTCGTCGGGCATGGTCGACGCGGCGCGGATCCGGTTCAGCTCGCGCAGAAGGTCACCGCCCGTCTGCGGTGCGAGCCGCCACCGCCCGGCGAGGCGCGCGTCGCGATCGACGAGCGCACCGCTGCGGATCGTGAGCCCATAAACCGGCGCGTCAAGCGTGCCGGCAAGCGTGGCAAAGGCCTGGCGCAGATCGGCCAGCCGCAGGTCGCGCGTCTCGACCAGGCTCTCGCCGGTACCGGGCAGGTCGGGCAGGATGCTGCCGATGCCGCGCCCCGCCAGCGCGCGCAGGATATCGACGAGGAACGCGCGCGTGCGGTTCGCCTCCTCGAACAGCGGCAGGGCGGCGACGACGATTGGTCCGGTATCGGGGCCGAAGCGCAACGTCGCCTCGCGCCCACCGGCCCAGTCATAATGGTCGAAGCGCGCGCCGGTCATCCCGGCGGAGGCTAGACCAGCGCCTTGCGCGCGGCAAACTGGACGAGCGCGCCGAACGTCTCGAGCATTTCCCCGTCGATCTCGTCGTCCTCGATCAGGATAGCGAGACGGTCCTCGAGTTCGGTCAGGACGCTTGCCACGGCCATCGAATCGAGTTCGGGCAGCGCGCCGAACAGCGGCGTGTCGGCGGTGAACGCGGCGACTCGGCCGGCGTCGAGGCCGAGAATGTCGGCGAGGACGGCGCGCACCGTCGTTTCGACTTGGGAAGTGCCTTCGAAGATCACGAGCATCGCCTGAACCGTTACGAACCCGGCCCCGCTAGCCTGTGGGGGTGAATTCGGCAACGGCTTGGCGCTATGGGGGGATCATGATCCCGCTCGACCCCGTCCCGTATCCGATCGATCACCTCCCGCTGCGTGGTGCGCCCGACGATGTCGCGCTGATCGACCGCGCGGGAACGTTGACGTTCCGCGACCTCGAAACCGCGGCCGGTTCGCTCGCAGGCTGGCTCGCGGGGCAGGGGTTGGCAAAGGGCGCGCGCGTCGCGACCTGGTTGCCCAAGACGCGGGTCGCCTGCGTGATGCCGCTCGCGGCGGCGCGCGCGGGGCTGGTCCATGTGCCGGTCAATCCGCTGCTGCGGCGCGCGCAGGTCGCGCATATCCTGGGCGACAGCGGCGCGGCGCTGCTGGTGACGCAAGGCGCGCGGGCGGCGACGCTCGAGCCGGGCGACGTGCCCATGAACTGCAAAGCAGTCGACGAGGCAGTGCTCGATCTACAGCGTGATGGGGGCCCGGGTCCGTCCGATGCCGATCCGGATACGCTCGCCGCGATCCTCTACACCTCGGGATCGACCGGGCGTCCCAAGGGGGTGATGCTGAGCCATGCGAATCTGTGGCTGGGTGCGATTTCCGTCGCGCACTACCTGAAGCTCGACCGCACCGACCGCGTGCTGGGCGTGCTGCCACTCTCGTTCGACTATGGGCAGAACCAGCTCTTATCGACCTGGGCGGCGGGCGCATCGGTGGCGCCGATCGACTACATGGTCGCGCGCGACGTCGTGAAGGCCGTCGAACGCGTGGGGGCGACGACGCTCGCGGGCGTGCCGCCGCTCTGGGTGCAGCTGCTCGAGGCGAACTGGCCGGCGGCGACCGCGGCGCGGCTCGCGCGGTTGACCAATTCGGGCGGTGCGCTGACGCCGCGGCTGGTCCGGGGGCTGCGCGCCCGGTTTCCGGCTGCGGACATCTACGCGATGTACGGGCTGACGGAGGCGTTCCGGTCGACCTATCTCGACCCGTCGCTGATCGATTCGCATCCCGACGCGATGGGGCGGGCAATCCCGTTCGCCGACGTCTGGGTCGTGAAGCCCGATGGCACGCGTGCGGCGCCGGGCGAGACGGGGGAACTGGTCCATGCGGGACCGCTCGTCGCGCAGGGCTATTGGCGCGATGCGGAGCGGACGGCGCAGCGCTTCCGCCGCGTGCCGGCGGCGCTCGGGTCGAGCGCGGGAATGGCGGTATGGTCGGGCGATACCGTCATCGAGGGGGCGGACGGCCTGCTCAGGTTCGTCGGTCGCGACGACGAGATGATCAAGAGCGCGGGCAACCGGATAAGCCCGCTCGAGGTGGAAGAGGCGGTTCTGGCCGGCGGCGAGGCGCACGAAGCGGTCGCGGTCGGCGTGCCGGACGCGCGACTGGGACAGGCGATCAGCGTGATGCTGGCGGGCGATGCGTCAGGCGAGGCCGCATTGCGAACGCGGTTGCGGACCGCGCTGCCGAGCTTCATGCAGCCGGGCGCGTATCTGTGGCGACACGAATTGCCGCGCAATGCCAATGGGAAGCTGGACAGGTCTGCCATCGCAGCTGAAGTCAGGTCCTGGTCCGCCGCGGATAAGGAGGGCGCACAATGAAGCCGATGGGTGCATTTCCGCCTGAGTTCGCGCAGCAGCATGGGCCGCTGGTGATCGGCGGGCGGTCGGCGGCGGACTGGGTCGCGCAGGCCGGCGATACGCCACTCTTCGTGTACGAGTGCGCGATCGTTGCGGCCCGGATCGCGCGGTTCCGCGCGGCGATGCCCGCGATCGACCTGCATTATGCGATCAAGGCCAATCCGCACGGCGACCTGCTCGCGGCGATCGCGCCGCTGGTCGACGGACTCGACGTCGCATCGGCCGGCGAACTCGGGACCGCGCTCGGCGTCAAGCGCGCGTCGGCGATCAGCTTCGCCGGACCGGGCAAGCGCGACGACGAGCTGGCGGCGGCGATCCGCGCGGGGGCGACGCTCAATGTCGAGTCGGAAGGCGAGGCGGTACGCGGCTTCGCGATCGGCGAGCGACTGGGCATCGCGCCGCGAATGGCCGTGCGCGTGAACCCCGATATCGAGCTGCGGGGATCGGGCATGCGGATGGGCGGACGGGCATCGCCGTTCGGGGTCGATGCCGTCCGGGCCGCCGCGCTGGTGAGGGCGATCGTCGCGGCCGGCGCGGACTGGCGCGGCTTTCACATCTATGCAGGCAGCCAGGCGCTCGATGCGGGTGCGATCATCGAGACGCAGGCGGCGACGATCGCGCTCGCGGCGCGGCTGGCGGAAGAGGCTGCCGTGGCGCCGCCGCTCGTCAACCTGGGGGGCGGGTTCGGCGTGCCTTATTTCGCGGGCGACGTTGCGCTCGACGTCGAGCGGGTCGGTGCAGCGTTGCGCGCCGCGCTCGACGACCGCGCGGCGATCCTGCGCGAGACGCGGTTCGCGATCGAGCTCGGGCGGTGGCTGGTCGCGGAGGCGGGCGTCTACCTGACGCGCGTGATCGACGTGAAGCAGAGCCAAGGCGAGACCTTCGTCGTGGTCGATGGCGGGCTGAACCACCAGCTCGCGGCGAGCGGCAATTTCGGGACGGTCGTGCGCCGCAATTATCCGATCGCGGTGGCGACGCGGATGGGGCATCCGGCCGCCGACACGGTGTCGGTCGTCGGGCCGCTCTGCACGCCGCTCGACAGGCTGGGCGACAAGGTCGTGCTGCCGCCGGTCGCGGTCGGCGACCTCGTCGCGATCTTCCTGGCGGGCGCTTATGGCGCGAGCGCGAGCCCCGCGGCATTTCTCGGGCATCCTCCGGCGCGCGAGATCGTTACTCCAGTCTAACCCCAGCCACCGCGCCGAGGGGAGCATGGTTACGGGGCGCTCCTAACGCTATCTTCACCTGTTCCCTGCATAGCCGATCATGAGTTTAGCCGGCTGTCGGACGTCCGACGGCCGGTATGGCGCCAGGAGAATAAGTGCCCATGCGTTCCGGACCCGTATCCCGTTCCCTGACGATCCTGGGGCTCGCCGCGTCGACGCTCGGTGCGTGCACGAGCGGCGGCAGCCGGCCCGTGCTGCCGCCCGCGGCCTATGTCGCGAACAAGGAATTGCCGGGCGAGGAATATGTGATCGGGCCGCTCGATCAGCTCAACATCTTCGTCTGGCGCAATCCCGAGCTGTCGTCGAAGGTGCAGGTCCGCCCCGATGGCCGGATCACGACGCCGCTGGTCAACGACATGCCCGCGGTCGGCAAGACCCCGGCACAGCTGGCCGACGACATGAAGATCGCGCTCGGCGAATATGTTAAGAGCCCGATCGTGTCGGTCATCGTCGAGAATTTCAGCGGCACATACAGCCAGCAGGTCCGCATCGTCGGCGCGACCGAAAAACCCGCCTCGATCCCGTACCGCGCGAACATGACACTGCTCGACGCGATGATCGCGGTGGGCGGGCTCAATCAATATGCCGCGGGTAATAAGGCGCGGCTGGTGCGGTACGACCGCGCGAGCGGCAAGCAGACCGAATTCTCGCTGCAGATCTCGAACCTGCTGAAGAAGGGCGATTCGTCAGCCAATGTCAGGCTCGAGCCCGGCGACGTGATCATCATCCCCGAATCGATGTTCTGAGGGACGTGATCGCATGAACGGCATTTACGACGAGGTGCGCGTCGCGCTCCACGCGATCTGGACGCGACGCTGGCTGGCGCTCGCGGTGGCGTGGGGCGTGTGCGTGCTGGGCTGGCTGTTCGTGTCGCAGATTCCGAGCCGCTACGAATCGCGTGCGCGCGTCTTCGTCCAGATGCAGTCGCTACTGCCTGCGAGCATGGACCAGCCGACGCCGTCGAGCCAGACGAGCATCGACACGATCCGCCAGACGCTGACCTCCGCGGTCAATCTGGAGAAGGTCGTGCGCGGGACCGATCTCGCCAACACGGTCGCCAGCGACCGCGACGTCGCCGACCGCGTCGCGAGCCTGGCGCAGAACATCAAGGTGACCTCGGCGCAGGACAATCTGTTCGAGATCGCGACGACCGCCGCGAGCCCGAAGCTTGCGCGGACGATCACGCAGAAGCTGATCGACATCTTCGTCGAGGCCAATCTGGCGGGCGATCGGACGAGCACGAGCCAGAGCCTGTCGTTCCTCGACAAGCAGCTCGAGCAGCGACAGAAGCAATTGCAGGACGCCGAGGCCAAGCGCGCGGATTTCCAGAACCGGTATCTGGGATCGCTGCCGGGCACCGGATCGGTCGGTGACCGGATCGGCGCGTCGCGTGCGCAGATGGCACAGGTCGATGGCGACCTCGCGGCGGCGCAGTCCGGTCTTGCCGCGGTGCAGGGGCAGATGGCGGGCACGCCGCAGTCGGTCGCGGGCAGCGGCGGGACCGCGGGTACCGCCGGACCCGCACGCGCGCGGCTGTCGGCAATCCAGGGACAGCTCGCGGATGCGCGGGCGCGGGGCTATACGGAGAGCCATCCCGACGTGATCGCCCTGAAGGCGCAGCTCGCCCAGGCCACCTCCGCCGCGCGGAGCGAGCCGTTGTCGGGTGGCTCGGGGGCAGGGTCGACGCCGAACCCGCTTTACGTGTCGTTGCAGGCGATGATGGCGGACAAGCAGGCCGCAGTCGCGTCGCTGAGGATCCGCAAGGCCCAATTGCAGGGTGATCTCGAGCAGCTCAACGCCAAGCTGTCCGAAGACCCGACGGTCGCCGCCGAGCAGGGATCGATCGACCGCGATTACCAGGTGCTCAAGGACCAGTATGACCAGTTGCTGACGCAGCGCGAACAGATCGCATTGCGCGGGCAGGCGCAGTCGCAGACCGATCGCGTGAAGTTCAGCGTGATCGATCCGCCGACGACGCCGCAGACGCCGAGCGCGCCGAACCGGATGCTGTTGCTGACGGGGGTGCTGATCGCAGGTCTGGGCGCGGGAATCGGCGGGGCGTTCGCGCTCGGCCAGCTCCGCGGGACGTTCCCGACGAGCGCAAAGCTGGAGCGGACCGCGGGGATGCCCGTCATCGGGTCGATCGGCGAAGTCGTCACGCGGACGCAATCGGATCACCGCGCCAAGCAGCTGAAGCTGTTCCTCGGCGGGACGGCGGCGCTCGGCGGTGCATATATATTGCTGCTGGGGGTCGAGATCCTGCAGCGTGGCCTCGCGGCCTGAGGACATGACCATGCCCGACACGACACCCTCATCGGACAAGCGGCCGGCATCGACCGCGCCGCGCGCGCGCGAAGCCTCGCTGCTGGAGCGCGCCGCCAAGGTCTATGATTTCAGCCAGCACGTGCGCAGCCGTGCCGCGGTGCCGCCGCTGGCGGATTCGGCGTCGGCCAGGACGGCCGACCGGACGACGACGGACACCGGAACCGGGGCCGGATCGGCGCCCGATTCCGACGCCGCGGTCTTTACCGATCCGACGTTTCTCGCGATCCCCGAAGAGCTGCGCGCGCCGATCGGACAGGAGCTGCCCGACGAGTTTCATCTGCCCGACGAGCCCGGCGACGTCGCCATGATCGATCGCGGGATGCTTGCGGCCAACGGGATGATGGTCCCGGGTGCGCCGGTCGGCCCGCTTGCCGAGGAATTCCGGCTGATCAAGCGGCAGTTGTTGATCACGCGCGCGCGGATCGCGGAGATCGACGGCGCATCCGAACGCGCGCGGACGATCCTGGTGTGTTCGGCAAGGCCGGGCGACGGCAAGACATTCTGTGCGATCAACCTGGCGATGTCGATCGCCGCCGAGCGCGACACCGAGGTCGTGCTGGTCGATGCCGACGTCGCCAAGCCCGACGTGCTGAAGCAACTGGGGCTGACCGATGCACCGGGGTTGCTCGACGCGCTGGCGGATACCAGCATCGACGTCGAGACGCTCGTGGTGCGGACCGACGTTCCGCATCTGTCGATCCTGCCCGCGGGTCGCAAGACCGCGATGGATACCGAGCTGCTCGCCAGCGCCCGGACGCGCAGCGTGCTGTCGCGGCTGATGGCGGCCGATCCGCGTCGCATCGTGATCTTCGATTCGCCGCCCGCGCTCGCGGCGTCGCCTGCCGGCGTGCTGGCGATGCTGGTCGGGCAGGTGATGCTCGTGGTGCGCGCGGATCGGACGCCTGAGGGCGAGGTTCGCGCAGCGGTTCAGCGGCTTGACAGCTGCGAGCATATTCAACTCGTCCTGAACGCGGTATCGTTCGTCCCCGGCGGCGCGCGGTTCGGCAGCTATTATGATCAGGGAGGCGCGAGGTGACGAAATTTCGGGCCATGATCGGCGGGACGGCGGCGCTGTTCGCCACGCCCGCGCTGGCCCAGGCCGATGCGTCGTCCGCGAGCGGGGCCACGCGCCGGGTCGTGGTTGTGCCGTATATCGAGGCGACGCAGATCCTCGCCGCCGACCTGAGCGGCGACAGCAACGTCCTGACCTACACCTCGCTTGCCGCGGGCGTCGATGCGGCGGTCGCGACCGCGCGCGTCAATGGGCAGGTAAGCTATCGCTACGAGCGCCGGTTCTCCTATGACGACGACATCGGCGATACCGATGTCCATTCGGGTCTGGCGCGTGTCGATGCGCAGCTGACCCGGAGCCTGTCGCTTGAGGCGGGGGGCATCGCGACGCGGTCGCGGTCGGACATCCGGGGTGCCGCGCCCGGCGTGCTGGTCGGCAACGTGTCGAACATCGCGCAGGTCTATGCGGTGTATGGCGGTCCCAGTTTCAACGCGCAGTCGGGCGACGTCGTCGTCAACGCCAATTACCGGCTCGGCTATACCAAGGTCGAGACGCCGACGTTCGGGACGACGGCGACCGGCGGGCAACGGCTCGATTATTACGATGATTCGGTCGGGCACACCGCGACGGCGAGCGCGGGGTTCAGGCCGGGAACGCTGCTGCCCGTCGGGTTGACCGCGAGCGCAGGGTACGACCGCGAGACGGCGGGGCAGTTGAGCCAGCGCTATGAAGGGTATTTCGGTCGCGGCGACGCGCTGCTGCCGGTGTCGCCCTATGTCGCGCTGACCGCGGGCGTCGGTTATGAAAAGATCGAGACGAGCCAGAAGGACGCGCTGGTCGATGCGACGGGCGTCCCCGTGCTCGACAGCGACGGCCGGTTCCGGACCGCGCCCGGGTCGCCGCGCCGGATCGCGTACCGCACCGACGGGCTATATTATGACGCGGGCGTGATCTGGCGGCCGAACCGGCGCACCTCGGTCGCGGCGCGCGTCGGCGAGCGATACGGATCGCTCAGCTTCACGGGGACCGCGACCTATCAGGCATCGAAGGACGTCGGGCTCGCGGTCAACGTGTATGACGGCGTGCAGACGTTCGGACGGCAGTTGCGCACCGGACTGGCAAACCTGCCGACGAGCTTTATCTCGCCGAGCCAGGGTTTTGCGCAGCAGTTTAACGGGTGCGTGTTCGGTGCGACCGGCGCGGCGCCGGGCGGGTGTCTCGACGACGTGTTCCAGTCGATCTCGACGTCGAGCTACCGCGCGCGCGGGATCGACGCGGTGCTGGTCGCGACGCGTGGGCGCAACACGTTCGGCGGCGGGATCGGCTATGCCAGCCGCAAGCTGTATGCACCCGACGGTGCCCCCGGGCTCGTGGTTAGCGGGCTCGAGGACGAGAGCCATTACGGACAGCTCTATTACGGCCGCTCGCTCAGCACGGTGTCGGGTCTGAACGCCACCGCGTTCGTCAATTATTTCGAGACGCAGCTGGGCGGGCAGTCCGGCGGCCAGCCCGGCAGCGGGCTGATCGCGACGGGCGATGACGGCGTGTGGTCCTATGGCGCGACAGGGACCTATTTTCATAATTTCGGACGGCTTGGCACGACCGCGTCGCTCGGACTGTACAGCTTCAAGGTCGGCGATTTCGACAGCGACTGGTCCGCGCAGGCGCTGCTCGGTGCACGGTATCAGTTCTAGGATATTTGGCAGATGTACGACGAACACTACGGACTGACGGGGCGCCCGTTCCAGCTCACCCCGGACCCGCGTTTCTGGTACGAGACGGGGACGCATCGCAAGGCGATGGCGTATCTCGGCTATGGCCTGGCGCAGGGCGAGGGCTTTATCGTCATCACCGGCGACATCGGCGCGGGCAAGACGACGCTGGTCGGGCATCTGATGGACACGATCGATCATGAGAGCCTGAACGCGATCCGTCTGGTGTCGACCGCGATCGAGGCGGACGACCTGTTGCGGATCATCGCGACCGCGCTCGGCGTGGATCCGGCGGGGCTGGAAAAGGCACAGCTGCTGACGGCGATCGAACGTGGGCTCCACGCCGTCGCGCGCACGGGCAAGCGAACGCTGCTCATCGTCGACGAGGCGCAGGCGTTGCCCGTGTCCGCGCTCGAGGAATTGCGGATGCTGTCCAATTTCCAGACGGGCGGGCACGCGCTGCTGCAGATCCTGCTGCTCGGCCAGCCCGAATTCCGTGACCGGCTGCACGGGTCGGAGCGGCTCGAACAGCTGCGTCAGCGCGTCATCGCGATCCACCATCTCGATCCGATGGAGGAGCATGAGGTCGCCGACTATATCGCGCACCGTCTTTCGGTGGTCGGCTGGCAGGGCAATCCCGATTTTGCGGACGATGCGTTCACCGCGCTGTACCACGGGTCGGACGGCGTACCACGGCGGCTCAACATGCTCGCCGGTCGCGTGATGCTGTATGCCGCGATCGAGGATCTGCGCGTGATCGACGGCGAGGTCGTGCGCACGGTGCAGCGCGACCTGATGTCCGACATGCCGGTCGTCGCGACGGCGGCGACAAAGCCTGTGCCAGACGTCGAGCTCGCGGCCGCGGCGGCGGCCGAGCCGTTCGCCATGATGACCGACCCGGCGATCGCCGACCGCGTTGCTGCGCTGGAGGCACGCGTCGAACAGCAGGACCAGGCGATGCGTCGGATCCTGACATTGCTCGTCGACTGGATCGAGGGCGACGAGCCCAAGCCCGATTACGCGCCGATCCGCGGGGCTGCGCACTGGCACGACGCGGCCTGACCGGGTGACGCAGCGGACGATCCTGAACGGCATGTCGGTCGACGTCGAGGACTGGTTCCAGGTCGGCGCGTTCGAGACGGTCATCGACAAGCGCGACTGGGACGGCCTCCAGCCGCGCGTCGAGGCGAATACCGATGCGGTGCTCGCCTTGTTCGCCGAAAGCGGGGTGCGGGCGACGTTCTTCACGCTCGGCTGGGTTGCGCATCGCTATCCCGGACTGATCCGCCGGATCGTCGATGCGGGGCACGAGATCGCGAGCCACGGCTGGGATCACCAGCGCGTCTTCACGATGGATGCAGGCCTGTTTCGCGCCGACCTTGCCCGCGCGCGTGCGGCGATCGAGGATGCGGCGGGGCAGCGCGTGACGGGATATCGTGCGCCCAGCTTCTCGATCGACCAGCGTACCCCCTGGGCGCACGCCGTGCTGGCCGAGGAGGGCTATGCCTATTCGTCGAGCGTCGCACCGCTCGTCCATGATCATTATGGCTGGCGCGACGCGCCGCGCTTCGCGTTCAGGCCGCTGCCCGACAGCACGCTGCTCGAAGTGCCGGTGACCGTCGCGCAGTTCGGCCAACGGCGCGTCGCCACGGGGGGCGGGTTCTTCCGGCTGTTGCCGTCGGCGCTAATGGATTTCGCGGTGCGCCAGGTGAATGCGCAGGATCACGCGGCGATGTTCTATTTCCACCCCTGGGAGATCGATCCGGGCCAGCCGCGCGTCGCCGCGGCCCCGCTTCGCTCGAAGATCCGGCATTATTCGCGGCTCGGGGCGATGGCGGGCAAGCTGCGCGGGTTGATCGGACGGCATGACTGGGGGCGCGTCGATGCGGTGGTCGCAGCCGAGGCGGGCCGTTTGCAGTGACGACGACCATGGTCCGCGAGGCCAATCTGGAAGACGCGGGCGATTGCGCGCGGATCGCGGCGTTCGTGGCCGCGACCGAAGGGGGGACGCCGTTTCATTTGCCCGCGTGGAGCCTGGCAGTCGCACGCGGCTGCGGGCAGCGCGCGCGCTATCTGGTGGCGGAACAGGGGGGCGCGATCGTCGGCGTGCTGCCGTTGACCGAGATGCGCTCGCCTCTGTTCGGCCGCGCCCTGGTGTCTGCGGGGTTCGCGGTCGATGGCGGCGTGCTGGGCGATGCGGCGGTCGAGCCGCTGGCGGCGGCGGCCTGGGCTCTGGCGCAGCGGATCGGCTGCCCTTCGGTCGAGCTGCGCGGTGGCGCGGTGCCGGCGGGGTGGGACAGTGACTCGGACAGCTATCTCGGCTTTGCGCGCGATCTGGCGGCGGATGACGATGCGGAACTCCTCGCCATCCCGCGCAAGCAACGCGCGGAGGTGCGGCGTGCGCTGGGCTATGCGCTCGACGTCGTGACCGGGAACGATCGCGCGCTGCTCGCCGAGCATTACCGGGTCTATGCCGAATCGGTCCGCAACCTTGGGACGCCGGTCTTTCCGGCGCGGCTGTTCCGCTCTGTCGTCGAGACGATGGACGCGGACGTGCTGACCGTGCGGCATCAGGGGCGGGCGGTCGCGAGCGTGCTCAGCCTGTATTTCGAGGGCACGGTCTATCCCTATTGGGGTGGCGGGACCGAGGCGGCGCGGGGCTTGCGCGCGAATGACCGGATGTATTTCGCGCTGATGGCGCACGCGCGCGCACGCGGCTGCACGCGGTTCGACTTCGGGCGGTCGAAGACGGGGACGGGGGCGGCCGCGTTCAAGAAGAACTGGGGCTTCACGCCCGAGCCGCGACTGTACGCCAAGCGCAGTGGCGGGCCGGCGCGCGCGGTCAATCCGCTCAACCCCAAATATGCGCTGATGGTGCGGAGTTGGAAGAAGATGCCGCTCTGGGCGGCCAATCTCGCGGGACCGTGGATCTCCCGGGGTCTGGGGTGAGCGATCTGCTGTTCCTGGCGCACCGCGTGCCGTTTCCGCCCGATCGCGGCGACAAGATTCGCAGTTTCCATGTGCTCCGTTATCTCAGCGCCCGCGCGCGCGTGCATCTGGTGGCGTTTGCCGACGATGCGGCGGACCTTGATCCGCCTGTTGCCTTCACGGATAGGCTCGCGAGCTGCACGATCCTGCCACGCGGCAAGTCGCAGGCGCGCGCCGCGATCGAAGCGCTGGTGACCGGCAAGCCCGTATCGCTGACGGCGTTCGCCTCTTCCGCAATGCAGGTCGCGGTCGACCGCGTCCTGCCGAGGGTCGGCGGCATCTACTGCTTCTCGGGACAGATGGCGCAGTACCTCCCCGATGGCGGGGCGCGCGTGGTCATGGATTTCGTCGACGTGGACTCCGCCAAATTTGCGGGTTTTGCGGACGACTCGCGCGGCCCGATGCGCTGGATGATGCGCCGCGAGGCACGGCTGTTAGGGGCCTTCGAGCGGGAGATCGCGGCAAGGGTCTCCGCCAGCCTGTTCGTCAGCGAAGCCGAGGCCGCGCTGTTCCGCACCGGCGGCGCGACCGGACGCATCGTCGCGGTCGAGAACGGCATCGATTCGGCGACGTTCGATCCGGCTGCGTATGCCGAGACCCCATCTTACCACCCCGGCGAAGGCCGGGGCCCAGTTGGAAAGGCCGCAGTAATACTGGACAGTCCGTCGTCATCGACGTCCCCCAACTGGACCCCGGCCTCCGCCGGGGAGGCGCCGGGTGGGGCGGTGCCGGGTGGGGCGGTTCGGGCTGGGGAGGTAAAGGGTGGGGCGCTACCAGGCGGCGCTTGCGACGAGCCGTTGATCGTCTTCACCGGCCAGATGGATTACCGCCCGAACATCGAAGCGGTGACGTGGTTCGCGCGCGACACCCTCCCCCAGATTCGCGCGCGACACCCGACGGCGCGGTTCGCGATCGTCGGTCGCGCGCCGACCCCGGCGGTGCAGGCACTGGCAGGCGAAGCTGTCACCGTCACCGGCGCGGTCGACGATGTGCGCGGCTGGCTCGCCGCAGCCGATGTGTGCGTCGCACCGCTGAAGCTCGCACGCGGGATCCAGAACAAGGTGCTCGAGGCGATGGCGATGGCGCGCCCGGTCGTCGCCTCGGCGGCGGCGGCGGAAGGCATCGACCACGCCGGCACGATCCGCGTCGCGGCGGACGCGCAAGACTTCGCCGCGCAGGTGCTCGCGCTGATCGATGCGCCCGCCGACGCGGCAGAGCTGGGGCAGGCGGCGCGCGCGCAGGTGCTGCGACGCTATGGCTGGGACGCGCGGCTGGCGCCGCTGGATGCGCTGTTCGGGTTCGAGGACAGCGACCGGACCGCGTTGTGACCGGTCGACTGGCGGCGCCCTGGCCACGGCATCTGCTGGCGCTTGGCGTCGCGGCGCTGCTGATGCTGGCGCTGTTCCGGCGTGACGTCGCGGATCTGACGACGATCTGGTGGACGAGCACGACCTTCGGGCACTGCCTGTTCATCGGTCCGGTGATCGCCTGGCTGGTGTGGCAGCGGCGCGGAGAGCTCGCGCAGCTGACCCCGGTCGGCTGGTGGCCGGGGCTGGCGCTGGTCGCGGTCGGCGGCGCGGGGTGGCTGATGGGCGATGCGGCGTCGGTCAATCTCGCGCGGCAATTGGGGCTGGTGGTGATGCTGCAGGGCGCGGTCGTCGCGATCCTCGGCCCGAATGTCGCGCGCGGGCTGCTGTTTCCGCTCTGCTATGCGGTGTTCCTCGTGCCCTTTGGCGAGGGGATCGAGCCGCCGTTGCAGGCGGTGACGGTCGCGATCGTCATGCCGTTGCTGCATCTGGTCGGCGTGCCCGCGGTCGTCGACGGCGTGCTAATCCATGCCGGCCGCTATTATTTCGAGGTGGCGGAGGCGTGCTCGGGCGCCAAGTTCGTGATCGCGATGGTCGCGTTCGGGGTGCTCGTCGCCAATGTCTGTTTCGTGTCGTGGCGGCGGCGTGTGGTGTTCCTCGCAGTGTCGGTGGTCGTGCCGGTCGTCGCCAACGGATTTCGCGCGTTCGGGACGATCTGGGCGGCCGAGCTGACCTCGGTCGAGGCGGCGACGGGGATCGACCACATCGTCTATGGCTGGCTGTTCTTCGCGCTCGTGATGGCCGCGGTGCTGGCGATCGGCTGGCGCTGGTTCGATCGCGCGCCCGACGATCCCGCCTTCGATCCCGCGCCGCTGCAGGCGGTCCCGCGCTATCGGGGCGATCTCGCTATCGTCACGCTGCTTGTGCTGGCGGTCGCCTCGGCGTTTCCCGCGTGGAGTGCGGCGGTCGCGGGGCGGCGGCAAATGCTGCCCGCGCAGATCGCGCTGCCCGACGTGCCCGGCTGGCACCGCGTCGATGTCAGCGTCCGCGCGCCGTGGATGCCCTGGTATCCGGGCGCGGACCATTATCTGTTCGGCCGCTATGCCGACGCGTCGGGCGCGACCGTCGACATGAGCCTCGCGGTGTTCGGGCGGCAGGGCGACGGGCATGAGCTGATCGCATTCGGCACGGGGGTGCTGCGCGAGGAGGATCGCTGGGTCCGCGTCGCCGATCTGCCCCCGGTCGCGGACGCTGCGGGTGCACGCGGTTCGGCGATGCGGATTACCGCGCCGGGACCCGTGGAGCGCATCGTCGCGACGTGGTACCGGGTCGGCAATGCTACCACCGATGACGGGATGATCGTGAAGATCGAGACGATGAAGGCGCGGCTGTTGGGCGGACCGCAGCGCGCGGTGGCGATACATGTGTCGGTCGAGGGGGCGGACGCACGGCCGATGGCGCGGTTCCTGAAGGCGCTGGGGCCGGTCGGCGCGGTCGCCGATCATGCCGCAGGGCTGCGCTAGATGTGCGGTATCGCGGGGATCTTCCACCCGGGCATCCCCAAGCCGGTCGATCCCAACCGCATCCACGCGATGATCGCCGCGCAGGCGCACCGTGGTCCCGACGGCGACGGCATCTGGACCGCGCCGGGCGTCGGGCTCGGGCATCGCCGGCTGTCGATCATCGACCTCGAAGGCTCGCCACAGCCGATGTCGGACGGCGATCTGACGATCAGCTACAATGGCGAGATTTACAATTTCGCAGAGCTTCGCGCCGAGCTGATCGCGGGCGGCGCGCGGTTCCGGACCAAGGGCGATACCGAGGTGCTGCTGCACGGCTGGCGCGCCTGGGGGCCATCGATGCTCGACCGGCTGAACGGGATGTTCGCCTTTGCGATCCACGATGCGGGCGCGCGCGTGCTGTTCCTCGCGCGCGACCGGCTGGGGGTGAAGCCGCTGCATTATGTCGAGCTGGCGGACGGGTCGGTGGCGTTCGCCTCCGAGCTGAAGGGGTTGCTCGCCAATCCTCTGGTGCGGCGTGCGCCCGATCTGACGGCGGTCGAGGATTATATGGCGCTCGGCTATATCCCCGACGATGCGTGTCTCGTCGCAGGCGTGAAGAAGCTGGCGGCGGGGCATTTCCTGCTGATCGAGCGCGGGCGCGGCGTGCCTGCGCCGCGGCGCTGGTGGGACGTCGACTTCTCCAACCGCGCGACCGGCTCTGCCAAGGCGCTGGGCGAGGAACTGGTCGAGCGGATGCGCGCGGGCGTGCGGTCGCGGATGGTCGCCGACGTTCCGCTCGGCGCGTTCCTGTCGGGCGGGGTCGACAGCTCGGCGGTGGTCGCACTGATGGCGGAGGCAAGCCCGCGCGCGGTCAGGACTTGCACGATAGGCTTCGACGAGGCGGGGCATGACGAGCGGACCTATGCCACGACGATCGCGCGGCGGTTCGCGACGGATCATGTCGAGCGGGTGGTCGATACGGACGACTTCGCGCTGATCGATACGCTCGTCGCGGCGTTCGACGAGCCGTTTGCGGACGGATCGGCGCTTGCCACCTATCAGGTCTGCGCGCTGGCGCGCGAGCGGGTGACGGTCGCGCTGTCGGGCGATGGCGCGGACGAGGCGCTGGCGGGCTATCGCCGCTATCGGTTTCAGGCGGCGGAGGAGCGCGTGCGCGGGATGCTGCCGGCGTCGCTACGGACGCAGGTGTTCGGGGCGCTGGGGCGGCATTATCCCAAGGCGGACTGGGCGCCGCGACCGTTCCGCGCCAAGTCGACCCTGCTGGCGCTCGCGGCGGGCGGCGGCGAAGCCTATGCGCGCTCGGTCGGGGTGACGGCACCCGAGGTTCGTGCACAGCTGTTCTCGGGCGTGGCGCGGGTCGCGCTTGGCGGATACCGGGCGGAGGAGCGCTATGTCGCGAGCATGGCGGATGCGCCCGCGCGTGATGCGATCGACCGCGCGCAATATGCCGATATCAAGCATTGGCTCCCCGGCGATATCCTGACCAAGGTCGACCGGACGAGCATGGCGGTCGGGCTCGAGGCGCGCGAGCCGCTGCTCGATCACCGGCTGATCGAGTTCTGTGCGACGCTGCCCGTCGGAATGCGGCTGCACGCGGGGCAGGGGAAGTGGCTGATGAAGAAGGCGATGGAGCCGTATCTGCCCAAGGACATCCTGTATCGCCCGAAGATGGGGTTCGTGACGCCGATCAGCGCGTGGTTCCGCGGCGCGCTCGCGAGTGAGGCGAGCGCGCTGGGGTCGTCGCGGATGCTCGGCGAGACGGGGTGGTTCGACATGGCAGCGATCACCGCGCTCGCCGAGGCGCATCGCGGCGGGCGCGCCGAGCATGGCCGGACGCTGTGGCAGTTGCTGATGCTCGAGCGGTCGTTGAAGCGGGTGTTCGGTTAGGCCCAGCCGCGCATACCCGCCGTCAGAGCGGCGCTTCGGGGCCGATCGCCTCGCGCATCCAGCGGTCGAACAACTGCGGCCAGAGCGAGCCCGGCGAACTCGCGGGCAGGCGCGTGCCGAATCCGTGGCGGCCGCGACGCAGGATGTGCGCCTCGACGGGGATACCCGCACGGCGCGCGGCGGCGAGCATGTCGAGGCTGTTGGCGACGGGAACGGTGTCGTCGTCCTCCGCATGCACCAGGAACAGCGGTGCGTCGCCGTTGCGCAGGTTGCGGTCGATCGCATAGCGCGCCTGCATCCCCGGATCCGGATCGGGGCCGAGCAACTGCGCGCGCGACCCGCCATGGCTGCGGCCGGGATCCATGTTCGACACGGCGTACATCAGCCCGGTAAAGGCGGGACGCGCCGACTGGCGGTCGGCGGCGTCGATCGGGCGATACACCTCAAGCCCGTGATGGATCTCGAGCGAGCCGGCGAGATGCCCACCCGCCGAAAAGCCCAGCACGCCGAGCGTATCGGGACGGATGGCATAGCGGCGCGCATTGGCGCGGATCAGCCGCATCGCACGCTGCACGTCCGACAGCGGCACGTTGGCGCGATCCGCCCAGCCTTCGCCGGGCAAGCGGTAGCTGAGCACGAACACCGTGATGCCGAAGCCGTTCAGCACGCGCGCGACGTCGATCCCTTCGTTGCGCAGCGAGGTGATCGAATAGCCGCCGCCGGGGCAGACGAGCACCGCGCGCCCGTCGGGGCGGGCAGCGCGGAAGACGCCGACCTCGGGCTGGACGACGCCGCGCATCTGGACGTCGCGATACTTGCCCGGGCGCCCGGTGATCATCGGACGCGGGCGGGGCAGCGGCGTTGGCGCACCCGCCGGAATGCCCGGCCAGAGGCCGAAGCGTTCGGCGGGCGGCCAGACGGGGTCACCGGGCAGACGCATCGTGCCAGTGGCCGCCGCGGACTGGCCGGCAGCATCGGAAACCAGGGCGGCGGGAGCGAGCCCGGCAGCGAGCGGAAGCGCGAGCAACGTGCGACGGTCGAAGGTCATGACGACCCTGCTAGCCGATCCTGATCGCGCAGGGGAAGGGGACATCGACGCCCGGCGAAACGGCTGCGTCGTCAGAACACCGCCAGTGCCGCGTGCAGCGTGAGGGCTACCAGCGCGAGGCTCGAGAGCAGGAACAGGATGAACCGGGTCTGCACGCGGTTGGTGGTCGCCTGTGCGATACTGTGGAGGATCCGCAAGCCGACATAGGCCCAGGCGATCCAGGCGTTCACGCCGTCGCCGGTGTCGGTGAGCGCGATCACCGTACAGACCGCGTAGAACAGCGTCGGCTGTTCCATCAGATGATTGTAGTTATGCGCCTTCCACTGCGCACTGGCGGGCAGCGAGCGATCGGCATCGGCGGCGCGGGTGCCGACCAGGCTGCCGAGGCGGACGCCGGCCGCCTTCATCGCGGGCAGCCGCGTCGCGAGCATCCAGAGCAGCATCACCAGCGTCCAGGCGATCAGCGCCACCATCGGCCGCAGGATCTCGCTGTGGATCAGGTCGTCATGCATCAAAAAGCCTCCCCCGGTTCCCCGGAGGAGGCTGCATCAATCACCGGCGCGTAGCAAGGTCGTCCGCATTCCGATCCTCCCCCTTTGCGGGGGAGGATTTAGACGTCAGGCCTTGTCGAAGCTCGCGCCCCACTTGCGGACCGGACGGTCCTTCCAGAGGCCACGGTGATACGCGTCCGACGCGAGCAGCGGCATCACCGAACCCGCTTCGGCGAACACCATCTGCTCGATGCCGGTGTTGACCTTGCCCCACGAGGCGGCCTCCTGCAGCGTCGAGGACGAGCACGCCCCGTCGCGCACGTCGGCAACCGTGATCTGCACCGCGTACTTGTGGACCTGGACGTCGTCATGGCCGAGGATCTCGGCGCACACCACGGTGTCCTGGATGAAGTTCTTCGGCACGCCGCCGCCGATCATGAGAAGCCCGGTGGTGCCCGCCTTGATCTTGATCTCGGTGAGCTCGCGGAAATCGGCGATCGCGTCGAGGACCATGTACGGCTTGCCCGCCTTCGCGGCATCGACCTGGTGCTTGACCAGACCGAAGCCGGCCGAGCTGTCGACGAACGCCGGGCAGAAGATCGGCACGTCATGCTCATAGGCGAGCTTGACGAGGCTGTTCTCCTTCTTGCCGTGCTCGACGAGATACTTGCCCATCTCGCGGATGAACTCGCGGCTCGAATAGGGGCGGGGTTCCAGCGTCTCGGCGATCTCGAAGATCGTGTGGTCGACGTGCTGGAGCTCTTCCTCGTCGATATAGGTGTCGTAGATGCGGTCGATCATCAGCGAGCGCAGCACGTCGTCGTGCGGCACCTCGAGCGCCTGATAATGCTTGTGGCCGAGGCCCTCGAAGAAATCCATGTCGACGATCGTCGCGCCGGTCGCGACGATGCCGTCGATCATGTTGTTGCGCAGCAGCTCGGCATACAGGTCCATGCAGCCGCCAGCGCTCGTCGAGCCTGCGATCACGAGGAAGATCGTGCAGTCCTTGTCGGCGAGCATCTGGTTGTAGATGTCGGTCGCACGGCCGAGGTCGCGGCTGGTGAACGACATCTTCTTCATCGCGTCGACGATCGGCCGCGCGTCGAAGCTGGTGATGTCGATATGCTCGACGGTGGTGGACAGGAGCTCAGCCTTGCGCTGCGCGTCGATGCGGGTGTCTTCGGTCATTGGGAGAGGTCCTCATACGTCGTCATCCCGGCGAAAGCCGGGACCCAGAACCCTGCAGAGTATCGCTCTGGGCCCTGGGTCCAGACTTTCGTCAGGATGACGGTTATTATTGCGGTCGGCTGTTACAGCGTGACGACGTTGGACGCGAGGTCCTGGTAGCGTTCGTCGTACAGCGAGACCATCGGCTCGTCGGTGACGATCACCGTCTCGTCCGATCCGAACCCGTTGAACGCGGTCCGCATCGCCGAGCCGTAGGCGCCGAGCATGCCGATCTCGATATAGTCGCCGGCCTGGATGTCGGCGGGCAGCAGGAACGGCCCGACCATGTAATCCATGTCGTCGCACGTCGGACCGTAGAAGCTGAACTCCATGTCCTTCGCCCGGCTGTCCGGCTCGCGGAGCAGCTCGACCGGGAAACGCCAGCCGATATGCGCCGCATCGAACAGCGCACCATAGGCGCCGTCGTTGATGTACAGCTCGGTCCCGCGGCGCTTCTCGACGCGCACGATGATCGACGAATATTCCGCGCACAGTGCCCGGCCCGGCTCGCACCACAGCTCGGACGAATAGCTGACGGGCAGCGATTCGAACGCACGGTGGATCGTCTCGAAGAAATGCTCGAGCGGCGGGGGCTCCATGCCCGGATAGGACGACGGAAAGCCGCCGCCGACATCGATCACGTCGACCGTGACCGCCGCCTCGACGATCGCCGCACGCACGCGCTCCATCGCGTTCGAATAGGCCTCCGGGGTCATCGCCTGCGAACCGACATGGAAGCAGATGCCCAGCGCGTCCGCCGCCTGGCGGGCCGCGAACAGCAGCTCTTTCGATTCGCCGGGTGCAACGCCGAACTTCGATGCGAGCGACAGCTTCGAATGCTCCGACGACACGCGCAGCCGGACGCACAGCGTCAGGTCGGCGGCTTCGTTGGTGGCACGAACGACCTTGTCGAGCTCTTCCAGGCTGTCGAGGCTGAAGGTCCGTACGCCATGCGTGTAATACGCCTCGCGGATCGCTTCCTCGGCCTTGACCGGGTGCATGAAGCACAGGGTCGCCTCAGGGAGCGTACGGGCGACAAGGCGCACCTCCGCGATCGACGCCACGTCATAATGCGTGATGCCATTGTCCCACAGGATCTGCAGGAGTTCGGGGCTCGGGTTCGCCTTCACCGCATACATCGAGCGGCCCGGAAACTTCTCCGTGAAGAAGCGGGCGGCGCGCGCAGCGGCGTGCGGTCGAACGAGCGTGACCGGATCAACCGGGCGCCCCTTAGCGATGTCGATGCCGCGCCCTGCATTGGCGGAAACGGCGGTCGAATGGGCTTTCGCTAGCCCCAGCGCGTTATGATGCTTGTGCAATTCAAGGGACCTCCAATGTCCTGAGACAAATTACGAAAACACTGCCTTGCGGTTGGAAGTCCCATGGGGCAGCGGAAGGGCGATTTAGGGTCGCTTGCCCCCCATGTAAATAGCGTAGGCCGCGTAGGAGACGACGTGTGACGATTTTGCGACAGCCGACACGGGCCGGGGTTCGCGACGCAGCGGAAAAGATTGCCAGAATCCTCCCCGCAACGCCGCTTTTCACCCATGAGATCAAGGGTGTCGTGGTGTCTTTCAAGGCGGAATCGCTGCAACCGGTCGGAGCGTTCAAGATCCGCGGTGCATGGCATCGCCTGACCGCGCTCGACGACGCGACTCGCGCACGGGGGGTCGTCGCCTTTTCGTCCGGCAACCATGCCCAGGGGGTCGCGTGGGCAGCGAAACGCCTGGGGATCGCGGCGACGATCGTGATGCCGGCGGACGCACCGCGCACGAAGCGCGATGCGACGCTGGCGCTGGGGGCCGAGGTCGTCGCCTATGACCGGGCGACCGAAAGCCGCGAGGCGATTGCGGCACGGCTGGCGGAGGCGCGCGGCGCGACGCTGGTGCCGAGCTTCGACGATCCGTGGATCATCGAGGGGCAGGGAAGTGCGGGGATCGAGGCCGCGGCGCAGATGGCGGCGCTCGGTCTGGGTACGCCCACGCGCATTGTCATCCCGTGCGGCGGGGGCGGACTGTCCGCGGGGGTCGCGTTGGCGGTGAAGGACGCCCGGATCACCGTCGTCGAACCCGAGGGCTGGGACGACATGCGGCGGTCGCTCGAGGCATCGTGGATCGAACCCGTTGGCGACAACCCGCCGCCGACCGCGTGCGATTCGCTCCAGACGCTGCGCGTGTCGCCGCTGACCTTCGACGTGCTGTCGCGGCGCGATGCGACCGGTGTGGCGGTCAGCGAAACGGAGATCGCCGCGGCACAGCGCTGGGCGGCGGAGACGTTGCGGCTGGTGGTCGAACCGGGGGGGGCGGTTGGGCTGGCGGCGGTGCTCGCGGGCAAGGTGCCGCTCGAGCCGGGACTGCTCGTCATCCTGTCGGGCGGCAATGTCGACCGGGCGGCCTATGCGAAGGTAATGGCGGGCTGACCTCAACCAGTGGTCGGCAACGTGCGGACCGCCGGTTTCGCGCAGGCATAGGCCTGTTTGTAGCCGCGGTTCCAGCAGGCGACGAGCCCGTCGAGGATGTTGAGGTTCATCGGCCAGGCAAAGGCGCGCGGCTTTCCGTCGACGCCGACCGGCGCGTAGCCGGGCGGTCGCGGCAATGCCGCCAGTCTGGCGCGCGCGGCATCGAGACCCGCAAGATCCCTGCGCAGAAAGGCGATACTGCCGTCGACATAGAGGTTCCAGCCGAACGCGGCATCTTCGGCGGAAG
The DNA here is from genome assembly GCF_979253475.1 of Sphingomonas sp. AC449. Taxonomy (NCBI): domain Bacteria; kingdom Pseudomonadati; phylum Pseudomonadota; class Alphaproteobacteria; order Sphingomonadales; family Sphingomonadaceae; genus Sphingomonas; species Sphingomonas sp. AC449. Next base: position 389,519 of record NZ_CEEDCZ010000001.1, read on the forward strand.
CCTTGCGTGCGGTTTCGAACAACGCGATCGCCGGGGCCGTCTGGCCGGCATTGGCGCGCAGCTGACCTTCGTGCCAGTTGAGCAACCCGGCGGTTCTCGGCTCGCCGCCATGCGCCGCGCGCCACGCCTGGATCGCGTCGGCCGCGGCGAGGTCGCACCCGGCCGACGCGAGCGCGCGCCAGCCGCCGGACATCGTCTGATCGAAGGCACGTTCGTCGAGCGCGAGCATCGCGGGCTTGTCGTACCGGCAGTTCGCGGGCGTCGGGGCGGCGAGCGGGGGCTTCCGACCGGCAGCGACTGGGGCGGCCTGCGCGACGACTAGGGCGATGAGGATCGGCATTACGGCTCCCATGTCCGGATGGACGATCGCCATGCTATTTTCGTGCTCGCCCGAGTCAATGCGGCGAGCCGGTTTCCTTATCGCCGCGCCTGTGTCTAACACGGGGCATGAACGCTGCCCTCGTCACGATCGCCGCCGCCGCGCCCGCAATTGCGATGCTCGGGATGTTCGCCTGCCTGGTCGGCGGAGTCGTGCTCATCGTCAAGAAACGCGACCGCACCAAGGGCGTGCTGATGCTGGTGATGGCGGCCGTGCTGCTTGCCAATGTGGCGATCTGGACGCTCTAACGCCCCACCTGCGCTGGCGAGAACGCGCCGCACGTCGCGCGGTGGACGGGGGCGTCCGCGGAACCGGTCCGCCTGACGCCCCTCGTCTAAACGTCGGCAGCGTTCACCTGATCGGCGAGTTGGGGTCGAGACGCATGTCGAGATACTTGTCCACGCTGCCCATCAGCTGCGGCATTTCATGCTCGAAGAAGTGGTTCGCCTTCGGGATCGTGTCGTGATGGATCGTGATGTGCTTCTGCGTACGCAGCTTGTCGACGAGCTTCTGCGTGGCGCCCGGTGTCGCGACCTCGTCGCCTTCGCCCTGGATGATGATCCCGCTCGACGGGCACGGGGCAAGGAACGTGAAGTCATACAGATTGGCCGGCGGTGCGATCGAGATGAAGCCGCGAATCTCGGGGCGGCGCATCAGCAACTGCATGCCGATCCACGCGCCGAAGCTCACGCCTGCGATCCATGTCGTCTGCGCCTCGGGATGGAAGCTCTGCACCCAGTCGAGCGCGCTTGCCGCATCGGACAGTTCGCCGACGCCGTTGTCGAACACGCCCTGACTCTTTCCGACGCCACGGAAATTGAACCGCAGCGTCGCGAAGCCGCGGCGCTGGAAGGTCTTGTAGAGCTGTTGCACGATCGCGTTGTTCATCGTGCCGCCAGCCGAGGGATGCGGGTGGAGGATCATCGCGACGGGCGCGCGCGGACGCGGCCCCGGAGCAAATCGACCTTCGAGACGGCCTTCGGGGCCGGGAAAAATGACTTCTGGCATGAGCACTCGCGAGCTGGAATACGCACTCGGGTGGAGTGCCGGGCTATGCGCGCTATATAGGCCACACGCCTCTTTTCGCAATTGGAACCGATCCTGTCCCGCATCTACCTCGATCATGCCGCGACCACGCCGATGCGCCCCGAGGCGACCGCGGCGGTGATTGAGGGGATGACGCGCTGGGCAAATGCGTCGTCGCCGCACGCCGAGGGGCGCGCGGCACGCGCAGCGCTTGAGGATGCGCGCAGGCGAATCGCAGCCGCGCTGGGCTGGCCGCACCATGTGATCCTGACGAGCGGCGCGAGTGAATCCGCGGCGATCGCGCTGCGCGGGCGAACCGGCATCGGGCTGGCGGCGATCGAGCATGATGCGGTCCTGCGCGTCGCCGAGCAGCCGGTCCTGCTCGGGGTCGATAGGGGCGGGCGCGTCGTCGCACAGGATTCGTCCCCGGCCGCGATCGCGCTCCAGTCCGCCAACAGCGAGACGGGTGTCGTGCAGCCCCATGTCGCGGGGTTCCGGATCGCCGACTGTTCGCAGACCGCGGGCAAGCTGCCGCTGCCCGATGCCGATATCGTCATCGTGTCCGCGCACAAGCTGGGCGGACCACCGGGGATCGGCGCATTGCTGGTGCGCGATGTGGGGACGATCGAACCGACGGGCGGTCAGGAGCGCGGCTATCGCGGCGGGACCGAGAACCTGCCCGGCGCGCTGGGCTTTGCCGCCGCGCTCGAGGCACCGCGCGACTGGGTCGCCGGGATGGAGCAGCTTCGCGCCGATCTCGATGCCGCGATCATTGCCGCGGGCGGCGAGGTTGTCGCGCCGGGCTCGCCGCGGATCGCGACGATCGCCGCCTACCGGATGCCGGGTGTCAGTTCGGCGGCGCAGTTGATCCGGCTCGACATGGCCGGGTTTGCGGTGTCGGCGGGCAGCGCGTGTTCGTCAGGGAGCATGCGGCCAAGCCATGTCCTCGCAGCGATGGGCTATACGCCAGACGTCGCCGCGGAGATCGTCCGCGTCAGCTTCGGCTGGACCACCACGCCGGATGACGTCGCGCGCTTCGCCAGGGCGTGGGCGGCAATCGCCCGCGACGTGGTGCGCGCCGCATGACCTATCTCGATTACCAGGCGACCACGCCGCTCGCGCCCGAAGCACTCGCCGCGATGCTGCCCTGGCTCGAATCGCAGCATGCCAATCCGCATTCGGCCCACCGCGAGGGCCGCCGTGCGCGCGCGGCCGTCGAGACGGCTCGCGACCAGATCGCGGCGTTGCTGCCATCGGGTGGCCGGGTCGCGTTCACCAGCGGCGCGACCGAGGCGCTCAACTGGGCGATCAAGGGCAGCACCGGCGCGATCGTCACGCTGTCGAGCGAACACGCCGCCGTGCTCGACACCGTCGCTACGGTGGGCACCGGGCCGGGAGCGCGCGACGTGAGCGTGCTTCCGGTCGGTGCCGACGGCCGGATCGACCCCGACGTCGCACGCGAGGCCATCCGTCCCGGGCTGGTCGCCGCGATGCTGGTCAACAACGAGATCGGCGTGATCCAGCCGATCGCCGCGCTTGCCGACGCCGCGCACGATGCGGGCGCGTTGCTGCTGTGCGATGCGGTGCAGGGCTATGGTCGGGTCGCGATCCCCGACGGGGTCGATCTCGTCGCAATCTCCGCGCACAAGATCCATGGGCCCAAAGGCATTGGCGCGCTCTGGATCCGCGACGGCGTCGCTCTCGCGCCGCTGTTGCATGGCGGCGGCCAGGAAGCGCCGGGGCGTTCGGGGACGCTATCCCCCGCATTGTGCGCGGGGTTCGGCATGGCGGCGCGGCTGATGGTCGATCGTCGCGACGCCGATGCCGCGCATGCCGAGCGGCTCTGGACGCTGGCGGTCGAGAGACTCGGGCCGGGATGGATGATCAACGGTGCGACGGGCGGCGGCGCGGTCGCGAACCGCTATCACGGGAACCTCAACGTCCGTCGAGACGGGCTCGACGTGAACCGGCTGATGTCCGACCTGCGCGACATCGCATTCTCGGCAGGATCGGCCTGCGCCAGCGGTTCGGGGCGGTCGAGCCATGTCCTGCGTGCGATCGGGCTGAGCGAGACGCAGGCGCGATCGAGCATCAGGCTGGGCTTCGGGCGCTATACCGGCGAGGCGGAACTGCGCGACGCGGTCGATGCGATTGCCGCCGCAGCCCGGACGCAATGGCCATGAACGTCCGCTTCGTCGCTCGCGACGGGACCATCCGTACCGTCGTCGCCGTCCCGGGTGACCGCTTGCTCGATGCGGCGCAGGCCGATGGCCAGCCGCTCGAGGGGACGTGCGAGGGCCAGCTCGCCTGCGCCACCTGTCACGTGATCGTCGATCCCGACGATTTCGCGCGGCTGCCCCCGGCGAGCGAGGACGAGGAGGACATGCTCGACCTCGCCCCCGGCGCGACGCGGACCAGCCGGCTCGCCTGCCAGATCCGGCTCGACGAGGCGCTCGACGGGCTGACCGTGCAGATCCCCTGACGGCACTGGCCAGGGTTGAACCGCGAACCTTACAAATCCGCAACACGCGGTTCAGGGAGTGTCCAGCGCGCCAAGATGATTATGCCTCCATCGCCCCAGTGTACGGGGCCTTACCTTCGGGCATGAGAGGAGTATCATCATGAAAATATTAGCCCTTTTCGCTGCCGGCGCGCTGGCGGCCGGAACGCTGGTCACCCCGGCGCCTGCAGACGCGCAGCGTCACGGATGGGACGGGCCGCGCGGTGGTCATGGTCATGGCGGTCGCGGCTGGCATGGGCCGCGTCATCGCTATGACGGGTATCGCGGCGGGTATCGGGGGTATCGCGGCGGCTATCATGGGCCGCGCGGCGGGTATCGCCGTCGTTATGGCTATGGCGGTCCGCGCGGTTACGGGCGCTCGCGCGTCGTCTGTCGGATCCAGCGCGGCTATTACGGGCCGGTGCGTCGCTGCTTCCGTCGCTGATACGGAACCGTAACGAACGGCAGCGAGTTGTGCGCATAGGTCAGGATCGCTCACGTTTCCGGCCGATCAGGAGACTCTCATGAAGTTGCTTACACTCGCCGCCGCCGGTCTTGTCGCGTTCACCGGGTTCGCGCCTGCTGCCATGATGGCGCAGGCCTCGGCGCAACGGACGGTCGTTCATGAGCGTACCGTCGTTCGTCACAACGATAGCCGTCCGGGCGTTCGTCATCGCACGCGGACGCGTCAGGTCTGCCGCAATGTCGTGCGCAATCATCACCGCCAGCGCGTCTGCCGCACGGTCCGCGTCAGCCGCTGAACGACCCGGCAGCCCGGTGATCACAGCAAACGCTTGATCATCCCGCCCGACCCCGCCATATGCGCCGCGGGAGTCGGGCGGACGGGGTCGTCGCCAACTTGGTCAGGTCCGGAAGGAAGCAGCCACAACGATTTCGCTCCGGGTCGTCCCGGCTCCCACCGCGAATGCCGCACGGCGCCCTGAGCCTGGCAAACCGCCTTCCCGACCGTGAGGGAACAGAAAGGGTTCGCTAGCCCTTCGACAGCGCGACCCAAACCTCCTATATCGAGCGCAATGTCAGATCCCTTCGACCTGGGCGAACCCCCGCAGCCGGCCGCCAAGGCGGATGTCGCCTACCGCGTGCTCGCGCGCAAATACCGTCCTCAGACCTTTTCCGAACTGATCGGGCAGGATGCGATGGTGCAGACGCTCGGCAACGCGATCAAGCGCGACCGGCTGGCGCATGCGTTCCTGATGACCGGCGTGCGCGGGGTCGGCAAGACGTCGACCGCGCGGCTGATCGCCAAGGCGCTCAACTGCATCGGTCCCGACGGGCAGGGCGGCCCGACGATCGACCCGTGCGGCGTGTGCGAGCCCTGCCGCGCGATCGCCGAGGGACGCCATATCGACGTGATCGAGATGGACGCCGCGAGCCACACGGGCGTCGACGACGTGCGCGAGATCATCGACGCGTCGCGCTATTCGGCGGTCACCGCGCGGTTCAAGATCTACATCATCGACGAAGTCCACATGCTGTCGAAGAACGCGTTCAACGCGCTTCTGAAGACGCTGGAAGAGCCGCCGGCGCATGTGAAATTCCTGTTCGCGACGACCGAGGTCAACAAGGTACCCGTGACGGTGCTGTCGCGCTGCCAGCGGTTCGACCTCAGGCGGATCTCGGCGGAACAGCTTGCAAAGCATTTCGACTGGGTATCGCGCGAGGAAGGCGTCGTCGCCGAGCCCGAGGCGCTGATGTTGATCGCGCGCGCGGCGGAGGGGTCGGCGCGCGACGGTCTTTCGATCCTCGACCAGGCGATCGCGCATGGGAGTCTCGACGGCGCGGGCGTGACCGCGGATGCGGTACGGCAGATGCTCGGCCTGTCGGATCGCGGCGCGGTGCGCGACCTGCTGACGCTGGTTCTTGCGGGGGATGGCGCGGCGGCGCTCGCCTCGATGCGGCGGCAATATGACTATGGCGTCGATCCGCTGTCGGTGTTGCGCTCGCTGCTCGAGACCGTCCACGGTATCACGCTGACCAAGGTCGGGACGCCGATCGACGCGGCGCAACCCGCCGAGGAACGTGCCGCGCGCGAGGACTGGGCGGCGAGCCTGTCCTATCCCGCGTTGCACCGACTTTGGCAGCTGTTCCTGAAGGGACATGACGAGGTCGCCAAGGCGGCGCTGCCGATCGAGGCGGCGGAAATGGCGCTTCTGCGTGCGATCTATGCGTCGACGCTGCCCGATCCCGGCGAGCTCGCGCGGCAGATCGCGAATGGCGGGCCCGTCGCGACCGCAGCGCCGGCTGCGCCGCCACCGGCGCCTGCGGGGGCGGGCGAAGCGCCGCCGTGGAATGCCGCTGCGGTGACACCTGCTCCCGAGCCCGTCGCAACCGGCCCGATCCTGCCGCCGACGTTCGAGGCATTGGTCGACCTGCTCGACGAATCGGGTGGCCTCGCGATCGCGGCGCGATTGCGGCACGGCGCGCGGATCGTCGGCTATGCACCCCCCGAGATCACGCTCAGCGGCAGCCGGCCGATATCGGCGGACACGCTTGCCGAGCTCAACACGCTGTTGAAGACGGTGACGCGGACCGCGTGGAAGGTGTCGATCGTCGATGCACCCGGCGCGCCGACGTTGCGTGAAGCGCAGGACGCAGCGGACGACGCGGTGCGCCAAGCCATTCTCGAATCCCCCATCATGAAGGCCGCGGTGGCAGCGTTTCCGGACGCCAAGCTCGAATCGTGGCCGGGTCAAAGGAGCAACGCATGAAGAATATCGATGAAATCCTCGCCATGGCGCAGAACGTCCAGAGTGAGCTGGAAAAGGCGCAGGCCAATCTCGACACGATCGAGGTCGAAGGCGCATCCGGTGGCGGCCTCGTCAAGGTCAAGGCGTCGGCCAAGGGCCGGATCATCGGCATCGCGATCGACGATTCGCTGATTCAGGTAAGCGAGAAGCAGATGCTCGAAGATCTGCTGACCGCGGCGTTCAACGACGCGCGTGCCAAGGCCGACGCGGTCTCCGGAACCGAGATGTCGAAGATGACCAGCGGTCTGCAGCTGCCGCCAGGTTTCAAGCTGCCGTTCTGATCGCCTAGCCTATTACTGAAATTGTCCCGGCGGCTGTCCCTATCGGAGGCAGCCGTCGAGACCTTCGCTGCGGACGGTCGAAACGCGGCGTGACAGCGTGTTGCCGTGTTTGCGGACGAACCCGCGGGGGGCGATTGCCGCGCGCTTCTTGGGGAGCGGGAGGACGGCGGCGATCCGGCCCGCCTCGGTTGGCGACAGCCGCGATGCGTCGTGATTGAAATAACGGATCGCGCCGGCATTGGCGCCATAGGTACCGATCCCGGTCTCGGCGATGTTCAGATACACCTCCATGATCCGCCGCTTCGGCCACATCGCCTCGATCAGGACGGTGAAATAGGCCTCGAACGCCTTGCGGACATAGCCGCCGCCCTGGAACAGGAATGCGTTCTTCGCGGTCTGCTGGCTGATCGTCGAGCCACCGCGGATCCGCCCACCCCGCGCGTTGCGCGCGGCGGCGCCGGCGATTGCCTTGAAATCGAAGCCGTTGTGCGAACAGAAGCGTGAGTCTTCACCTGCAATGGCTGCGCGTGCCATGTCGGGATCCATTTCCGACAGCGGCATCCAGTCCTTCGTGACGGTATGCCCCGAAAGGACATCACCCATCATCGTGAAGGTGAAGGGCGGGGGGACGAAACGATAGAGGCCGACCCAGGCGACCGTCACGACGACGAAGACGAACGCGAATTTGGCGAGGATGCGAAGAAAGCCCATCGGCGCGTCTTATGCGATCGTCGCGTCGTCGCCAATGATCGCGCGTGCCGCCGCGACGCCGGTTTCATACGCACCGTGCGCGGTCGAGAAATCGTGGGAATGGCAGGCTTCACCCGCGAAGAAGATCCGGCCGTCGACCGGTGTGGCTAACACTGCGCGCTGGCCTGCGCGACCGATCCGCGCGTGACTGTAGCTGCCGCCGATCCAGCGTTCGTGGCGCCAGCGGGTCGTGGCGAGGGGGTGAACGCGACGCCGAAAATCGCTGCCGAGCAGGCCAACGAGTTCGTCGATCGCGAACGCCGCGGCGTCGCCGTCTTCGAGCATCTCGGCACAATCGCCGCCGAGGAAGCTTTCGACGATCGGCCAGCCGAACGGCGAAAGACGGTGGCTCGCGGTACAGGCCGCATAGGCATTGCCGACGAGATGCGCGTTTGCCGGCCATTCGGGGCGATCGACATGGAGAAACACCTTGTCGGCGAGGCCGAGCGGCAGGTCGGCGGCGGCGGCGTGCTTGTCGGGTAGCGGCGGGTCGAACACGATCCGCGACGTGGCGAGCACGGTGGTCGGGACGCAGACGATGACCCGGTCCGCTTCGATTCGCCCGGTTGGCGTATCGAGGCTGAGGCAGCGACCGTTGTGATCGATGCGCGTTACCGGCGTGTCGAGGTGGGTCGGGAGATCAGCGCCGTGGCTGACGACGAGCGTGCCGTAGCCCTGCTTCACGGTCCAGTTGTCGTCGGACGCGGCATTTTCATACGCTGCCCAATCATGCAGCGAGACCTTGGACAGGTTGGCGCCGTTGGCGTATCCCGAAATCGCGTCGATCTTCGCGCGCCATGGGTCATCAGCGCTGATGAAATCCGACAGCGGCCGGTCGGGGCCGTCAAGGGCGGCAAGCGCGCGTTCGTTCCAGGCGAGGTAAGCCTTGGCGGATGCACGTTGATCCTCGGGCGGGAAACCCAGATCGCGCCATTGGCTGCGCCAGTTCGCGTCGGAACGGTCGACGGTGAACCCCGACGCTTCTGCGATGCGCGTCCACGGATTGCGCTGCGCCGAGTGGAGCCAGCCACAGCCCGCATCGACGGTGTAGGGTGCGGACCCGGGGTGCGCGGGTGGAGCAGTGCTCCGGCCTGAAACCGAGGGACCTAGCGAAAGGCTGCGCGCACGACCTCCGAGCCGGTCGCTTGCCTCCAGCAGCAGAACTTCGTGTCCCGCATCGTGGAGCGTCCGTGCGGCAGCGATGCCAGCCGCACCGCCGCCAACGACGACGGTGCGTATCACGTCACGCTGCCAGAAGGCGCTTTTCACCGGCGATACGCATCATCGCCTTTTGCAGTTTTTCGAAGGCACGGACTTCGATCTGGCGGACACGCTCGCGCGATACGCCATACACCTGCGACAGCTCCTCGAGCGTCTTCGGATCGTCGGTGAGGCGGCGTTCGGTCAGGATATGCTGTTCACGGTCGTTGAGGTCGTCCATCGCGGAGACCAGCATCGAGTGACGGACATCCGCTTCCTGCGCGTCGGCGACGATCTTGTCCTGCAGCGGTGCATCGTCCTGCAGCCAATCCTGCCACTGGCCGTCGCCGTCCTCGCGCATCGGCACGTTGAGCGAGGTATCGCCCCCCATCGCCATGCGGCGGTTCATGCTCACGACGTCGGTTTCCGCGACACCGAGATCGGTCGCGATCTTGGTGACGTGTTCGGGACGCAGATCGCCGTCCTCGAATGCGTCGAGGCGGCTCTTCATCCGGCGCAGGTTGAAGAACAGCTTCTTCTGAGCGGCGGTGGTGCCCATCTTCACGAGCGACCAGCTGCGCAGGATATATTCCTGGATCGACGCGCGGATCCACCACATCGCATAGGTCGCGAGGCGGAAGCCACGCTCCGGCTCGAACTTCTTCACACCCTGCATCAGGCCGATATTGCCCTCGGAGATCAGCTCCGACGTCGGCAGGCCGTAGCCGCGATACCCCATCGCGATCTTCGCAACGAGACGCAGATGCGAGGTGACCAACTGCGCTGCAGCATCGGTATCGCCATGCTCCTGGAAGCGCTTGGCGAGCATATATTCCTGCTCGGGCTGCAGGATCGGAAATTTCTTGATCTCGGCGAGATAGCGATTGAGCCCCGCTTCGCTGCCGAGCGCGGGAATGGTCGCTGGAACGTTGGAGCGGGCTGCCATTTTCGTCTTCCCTTTCTACGAGCCTATACCGCACTGCGGCAGGCCCACTATCTATACGTGAAGCTGACTGAACAGTTCCTGCATGTCCGCAGGCATCCTGCTTTCAAACGCCAAAGCGGTATTATTCACCGGATGGATGAACCCGAGATAGGCCGCGTGCAAGGCCTGGCGCCGGAAACCGAGCGTTTCGATCACTGTCTTGTGAGTGGACTTTACCTTAGCGTAAACAGGGTCGCCGAGCAAGGCGTGGCCGATCGACGCCATATGGACGCGGACCTGATGTGTGCGTCCGGTCTCCAGCCGGCATTCGACGAGCGCGGCATCGCGCAGCGGCTGCAGCGTCGTGAAGTGGGTTACCGCGCGCTTGCCGCCCTGGACGATCGCGATCTTCTTGCGGTTCTGCGGGCTACGCGCGAGCGGTGCGTCGATCGTCCCCGCGGCGGGCCGCGGGGTCCCGCCGACGATCGCGCGATAGCGTCGATCGATGCTGTGGTCGTGGAACTGTCGTGCCAGGCCCTCATGCGCGCGATCGGTCTTCGCCGCAACCATCAGTCCCGAGGTATCCTTGTCGATGCGGTGGACGATGCCCGGCCGCGCAACGCCGCCGATCCCCGACAGATTGCCCGCACAGTGATGCAGCAGCGCGTTGACGAGCGTACCGTCGAAATTGCCAGCCGCGGGGTGGACGACCAGTCCCGCCTGCTTGTCGATCACGATGAGATCGTCGTCCTCATAGGCGATGACCAGCGGGATCGCCTGCGCCTCGTTGTGGAGCGGCGTGGGGGCGGGGACGGCGATCGCGAAGAGCTGACCGGCGGCGGCTTTCTTCGATGTCTCGCGCCACGGCTGCCCGTCATGCGATACCGCACCCGCAGCGATCAGCGTCTTGAGCCGCTCGCGAGACAGCGTCGGGACCGCATCGGCGAGCGCGCGGTCAAGCCGCCAGCCATGAGCCGTGTCCGCGATGCGCGCTTCAATCGTGGAAACCCCCCGGTCCATGCGGTAGCGATGTGGCGATGAGCGTAACGATTTCAAGCAGCATGCTGCAGCAATTGCTTCGTCATGCCGGCGCGTCACCCGATGCGGAGGTCTGTGGACTGCTGTTCGGCGCACGCGACAGGATCGACGCGGTCGAGCCATGCGCAAACGTCGCCGCTGATCCGGCGCGCACGTTCGAGATAGCCCCGAAGGCGCTGATCGCGGCGCACCGGCGGTCACGTGCGGGCGGTCCGGCAGTCGTGGGTCACTATCATTCGCACCCCTCGGGCTTGGCGATCCCCTCCGCCCGCGATGCCGCGCAGGCGATGGGGGACGGCGCCGTCTGGGTCATTATAGGCGGTGGATCGGCGCGTGCGTGGCGGTCGGACGAGCCGGGGTGCTTCGTCGAGGTCGATATCGTCATGAAGTGACCCGGACATGCGTGGGATCGACCGGGTTATCGGCCTTGCCAGCTTCGGCCATGCGCGCCAGAACAGCGTGATATCACGAGGGGATTTCGATGACTGTCAGCCCGGTCGACTTTGCCAGCCTGCTGTGTTCGCGACTGTGCCACGACCTGTTGTCGCCGATCGGGGCGTTGAACAACGGGCTCGAGCTGCTGGCGGACGAAACCGATCCCGCGATGCGCGCGCGGTGCATGGAATTGCTCGCGGACAGCGCGCGGGTATCGGCAAGCAAGCTGAAATTCTTCCGTCTGGCCTTCGGGGCCGCGGGCGGGTTTGGCGAAGAGGTCGCCACGCGCGAGGCGCGTGCGGCGATCGAGGGGCTGATCGGCGAGAACAAGCGGATCGAGCTGGACTGGGTCGTCGAGGTGCCGACGATGCCGAAGGCGGCGATCAAGGTCCTGCTCAACCTCGTGCTGATCGCAAGCGAGTCGCTGGTGCGCGGTGGGCGCATGGAGATCGGCGGCGAGGACAATGCCGGCCATCTCGAGATCGTGGTCAAGGTCGAGGGCGCGCGGCTCGTGCTCGACCCGGAGATCCGCCGCACGCTGATCGAAGGGCAGGGTAGCGACGAGGTCACGCCGCGCGCCGCCGCCGCCTATATGGTGCATGCGCTCGTCACCGAATCGGGGGGCAGCATGCAGGTATTCGAGCCCGACGAAGGCGTCATGATCTTCGGCGCGGTGTTCAACGCCCGCTAGGTGAGGGGCGTGCGGTCCGGCGCCGGAGCGGCACGAAGCTAACGGCGCCTTAACCCCTGTACGGCATGACGGTCCCGACAACGCGTTTCGGGGCCCGCATGGACGATCTGCTACAAGACTTCATTGCAGAGACGCGCGAGACGCTCGAGGCGCTTTCGGGCGAGATCGTGGCGTGGGAAGCCGCGCCCGACGACCGCGCGAGGCTCGATGCGATCTTCCGGTTCGTGCACACCGTCAAGGGAAGCTGCGGCTTTCTCGACCTGCCGCGGCTGGGACGGCTCAGCCATGCGGCGGAAGACGTGCTCATGGCGGTCCGCGAGGGCAAGCGCGTTCCCGATACCGCGCTGGTCGACGCGGTGCTGGCGATCGTCGATCGGATCGGCGACCTCGTCGAGGCGATCGACGGCGGGATGGCGCTCGACGATTCGAGCGAGGACCTGCTGATTGCCGCGCTGGCGCCCGACGCCGCCCCCGCGACGCATTCCGCGCATGTCGCGGTCCGCACCGCGAGTCGGAGCGTGCGGCTCAACGTCGATCTGCTCGACCGGATGATGAGCGGCATGTCGGACATGGTGCTGGCGCGCAACGAGCTGGCACGACGCCTGCGCGATACCGAGGGGGACCCGCATGTCGAGGCGGCACTCGAGCGGCTGTCGCTGACGGTCGCGGACATGCGCGACACGGTGACGCGGACGCGCATGCAGAAGATCGAGGCGCTCTTCTCGGCGTTGCCACGCATGGTCCGTGACACCGCGGCCGAGCTCGGCAAGACGGTCAGCCTGACGATCGAGGGATCGGACGTCGAACTCGACCGCGAGATGATAGAGCTGATCCGCGATCCGCTCGCGCACATCATCCGCAACTCGGTCGATCACGGGATCGAAATGCCGGCGGATCGGTTGGCCGCGGGCAAACCGGCCAGCGGGCGGCTGTTGGTGTCTGCACGGCAGGCGGGGAACCAGATTCTCGTCGAGATCGAAGACGACGGGCGCGGTATCGACGTCGAGCGCATCGTCGCAAAGGCGCGCGAACACAGGCTGCGGACCGATGCGCAGATCGCCGCGATGGACGATGCGGCAAGGCTCGACTTGATCTTCGAGGCCGGATTGTCCAGCCGCGACGCGGTCACCGCGATATCGGGTCGCGGGGTCGGCATGGACGTGGTGCGCGCGAACATCGAGCAGACCGGCGGCCGGATCGCGCTGACCAACCAGCCGGGCAAGGGGCTGCGGATCGTCATCCACGTTCCCCTGACGCTGTCGATCCTGTCGACGATCATCGTCGGCGTCGGCACGCAGCGGTTCGCGCTGGCGCGCCAGTCGATCGAGGAGATCGTCAAGGTACGCGGCGACCAGGTGCGGATCGATGCGATCGGCGATGCGGTCGCCGTGTCGGTGCGTGGCCGTCGGATGCCGCTGGTGTCGCTTGGCGCGCTGTTCGGGCTCGGCATCGGCGACCCGTCAACGCTGGTGATCGTGTCGACGCGCGAAGGCGATTATGCGCTGGGCGTCGACGACGTGCTCGATACCGAGGAACTCGTCGTCAAGCCGGCGTCGCCGCAGGTCATGGCGACGGGAGTCTATGCGGGGCAGACGCTGCCCGACAGTGGGCTGCCGATGCTGCTGCTCGACGGGGCGGGGATCGCGGCGGCAGCCGGATTGCGGTTCGCGCCCATCACGATTGCGGACACAGTCGATGCGGAGGATGTCGCGCCGGGGATTGCGGCGCTGCTGTTCGAGGATCTTGACGGCCACCGCCGGGTCCTTGCGCTGGCCGTGATCGACCGGGTCGAGCCGGTTCCGACCGCGTCGATCTGCTGGAGCGCGGGTGCGATGCGGCTGGCGGTCGGCGAGGCGATCATTCCGCTGCATATGGTCGGCGATCTGGCCGACCGGACCGAGGTCGCGGTCCTGCGGCTGACCGACGGCGACAGCGAGATGGCCTATGCGATTGCCGAGGCGATCGAGATCGTGACGCTGCCGGCCCACATCGCGCCGGCGCGCGGGACCGGGCCGATCGCGGGTGTCGTGATGATCGCGGGCGAACAGGTCGAGGTCGTCGACCCCTATGCGCTGTTCGCGAGCGAGCCCGTGCGACACGCGTCGCGGCCGGTATGCCTGCTGCACAGCGACGGCAGCGGGTGGATGGAAACCTTCCTCACGCCCGCGCTCGAGGCTTCGGGCTATCGCTGCGTGACCAGGCTCGGCGTCGACGAGACGGCGGCGATCGTGCTGGCGATGGACGATGCAACGATCGAGCCGCGCGTCGCGCCGGTCGTCACGCTGCGGCGCAATCGTACCGGTGCGGGCGCCGACGACGGCAGCATCTATCGCTATGACCGGCCCGCGCTGATCGAGGAGATCGCGCGACGGATGATGGCGGACCCGGTGGTGCCGCCGGTGCGCATGGCATGGCCAACCACGACCGCGATCGGGGGACGGGGCTGATGGAACTGTTCCTTATCGCGCATATCGCGGGGCGCGGCGTCGCGATTCCTGCCGACCAGGTCGCATCGGTCGTCGATATCGGCGACGTCGTCGCGGTCCCGCTCGCCGAGCCGTCGGTGCGCGGGCTCGCCGCCTTGCGCAGCCGGGTGGTGACGGTGATCGACACCGGCACGGCGCTCGGTCTCGCGCCGACGCCCGCCGCGGCACGACGCGCGGTCATCACGCAGGTCGATGGCCATCATTACGCGATCCTGGTCGATTCGCTCGAGGACGTCGCGCCGTTCGAACGCCTGCCATTGTCGTCCGGGCTCGCGCTCAACCATGGCTGGGCAAGTGCCGCGACCGGGCTCGTCGAACGGGATGGCGAGCCGTTGCTGGTGCTCGACCTGGCGACGATCCTGCCGGTGTCCGCGTTGCAATCCGCTGCCTGACGACCCGGCGCCTTAACCCTGTCCTTACGCTTTGCCGGCTAAGACTGGCGTCACGATCACCCCTGGAAGGCTTTCCATGAAGACCTGTCTTGTCGTCGATGATTCTAAGGTGATCCGCAAGGTCGCACGCCATATCCTCGAGACGCTCAACTTTACCGTCAGCGAGGCCTGTGACGGTCGCGAGGCGCTCGAAGCGTGCATGGCGTCCGTGCCCGACGTCATCCTGCTCGACTGGAACATGCCCGTGATGAGCGGGATGGATTTCCTGCGCGCATTGCGGCTGAGCGACCTGAGCCATCGGCCGAAGGTGGTGTTCTGCACGACGGAGAACGGCATGGCGTATATCCGCGCCGCGATCGAGGCGGGCGCCGACGAATATGTGATGAAGCCCTTCGATCGCGATACGCTCGAATCCAAACTGCAAATCGTCGGCATGGCCTGATCGGGGAGGCGACGCCGTGGCCGTTTCGCTGCCCTTCACGCCTGTGCTCAAGGCGCCGGTGGACCGGGCGTCGCGAGTCCTGATCGTCGATGACTCGGTCGTGGCCCGCGCGGTGATGGCGCGGCTGGTCGACGCGAGCGAACAGTTTTCCGTGGTCGGTGCCGTCGCCAATGCCGCGGCCGCGCTGCAGTTCCTCAGCGGCGCGAGCGTGGATTTCATCCTGCTCGATATCGAGATGCCCGGCGTCGACGGCCTCACCGCCTTGCCCGACCTGATCGAGGCGGGCGCCGGGGCTAAGGTCGTGATCGTCTCGTCGTCCGCGACCGAGGGCGGCGTCGCCGCGGTCCAGGCGCTCGCGCTGGGCGCAGCCGAAACGCTGGTCAAGCCCGGCGCAACGGGGATGTCGGGACGGTTCGCCAGCGCACTGGTCGAGACGCTCGAACGCTTGTCCGAAACGATTGCCGACACACCCTCGCCGCTGTCGCTGCGACCGGCAAGCCGGTCGGGCATCAGCCCCCGCCTCGCGACGAGCATAAATGAGCCAACCGAGCGCCCCGGATCGTCGGACGATTATGACATCATCGCGATCGGTGCGTCGACGGGCGGGATCCACGCGCTCAGCGCACTGCTGCGCGCGTTACCGGTATCGTTCCGCCTGCCGATCCTGATCACCCAGCATCTGCCCGCATCGTTCATGCCCTATTTTGCGGCGCAGCTGGCGGTACTGTCGGGGCGGCCATGCGACGTGGCGACGGATCGCCTGCGCATCCGTCCCGGGCGGTTGATCGTCGCCCCCGGCGACGCGCATCTGCGGTGCGTCACGCTGCCCGGCAGCGGCGCGGCGATCCGGCTGCTGCACGAGCCGGTTGCGAATGGATGCCTGCCTTCGGTGGATCCGATGCTGCGATCGGTCGCAGAGGTGTTTGGCTCGCGCGCGCTCGCGATCATGCTGAGCGGCATGGGGCGCGACGGGGCGGAGGGGGCGCAGCATGTTCGCGATGCGGGCGGCTGTATCCTCGCGCAGGACCAGGCGAGCTCGGTGGTCTGGGGCATGCCGGGTGCCGTGGTCGCTGCGGGACTCGCCGACGCCGTCCTTGCGCCCGATGCGATCGGCCGCCTCGTCGCGATGCGGCGTCGGCCATGATGTCCGGACCACCCGCCAGCCGATCCGAGGCAAGCCCCGTGTCGCAGATTGCGACCAACGTCCTCACCGCGCTGCTCGAAGCGCGTACCGGCCAGCAGATCTCGGCCTATCGCTCATGGCGGCTCGACACCGCGCTGAAGCCGTTGCTGCGCGATCGCAAGCTCGACACGCTCGACCAGCTCGTCACGCAACTGCTCGAGGGCAGCGACCGGGTGATCGGCGACCGCATCGTCGATGCGCTGCTCAACCAGGAGACCTCGTTCTACCGCGATGCGCTGGTGTTCGAATCGCTCGTCGAGGCGATCGCCGACGCGGAGGCCAAGGGGCGCGCCGTCCGTATCTGGAGCGCGGGCTGCGCGACGGGTCAGGAGCCGCTGTCGTTGGCGATGCTGTTCGCCGAACGTCACGAGCAGACCGGCGCGCCGATACCCGAGATCGTCGCGACCGATGTCTCCGCAGCGGCGATCGCGCGCGCGCGTGCCGGGCGGTTCACGCAGTTCGAGATCCAGCGCGGCCTGCCGATCCGGCGGATGATGCGGTGGTTCGACGGCGATGGCAGCGACTGGGTCGCCAAACCGGAGTTGGTCAAGATGGTGACGTTCCGGCGCCTCAACCTCGTCGCCGATCCGGCGCCGTCGGGGCAGTTCGATGTCGTGCTGTGCCGCAACGTCCTGTTGTACCTTGCGGCCGATACGAAACGGCAGGTGTTCGCGACGATCGCGCGGGCGTTGCGTCCGGGCGGGCTGCTCGTCATGGGGGCGGGCGAGACGGTGATCGGCCAGACCTCCGCGTTCGAGCCGAGCAAGCGCTTTCGCGGGTTCTACGAGACGCCGCCCCCCGGGTCGACCACGCTGACCGCCGGTCGCGCCGCCGCCTGAGCCGGACCAGTGCCAGCATCGCCTGGCTCGCATCCGATGGTGGCGGATGGCTTTTCCGCTATTACGCCGGCGATCGGTTGACGCTATTGCCGACGCAAGCGGGCTGCATGCTGCCCGCTTGCCATGGCTGGAGGGGAAGCTCGCTTGACGATCATCGAGACGCCGTCACCGAATTTCGACGACCGCACGCTGCCTATCAGCATGATCGTGCTGCACTATACCGGAATGCAGGACGGCCCGTCGGCGATCGCCCGGTTGCGCGATCCCGACGCCAAGGTCTCGTCGCATTATCTGATCGACGAGGACGGCACCGTGTTGCGGATGGTGGCCGAGGACAAGCGCGCCTGGCATGCGGGGCGCTCGCACTGGCGCGACATCGACGACGTGAATTCGGCGAGCATCGGCATCGAGATCGTCAATCCCGGGCATGAATTCGGCTATCGCCCGTTTCCCGCCGAGCAGATCGCTGCGTTGCTCCCGCTCGTCGCGGCGATCAAGGACCGGCACGAGATCACACGCGGCAACATCGTCGGCCATTCGGACATCGCGCCGACGCGCAAGCGCGACCCCGGCGAGCTGTTCCCGTGGCATGAACTCGCGCGCCGCCGCCTCGCCTTGCCGCGGCCGACGAAGAACCTGATGGATCCGGGCTGGACCGAGGCGGGCTTCTGCCTGGCGCTCGAACGCTTCGGCTATGATGTCGAAAACCGGATGGCGGCGATCATGGCGTTCCAGCGGCGTTTCCGCCCCGAACTGGTCGATGGCGAGATCGATGCCGAATGCCGCTGCATCCTGCTCGCTTTGCTGCTTCCCAAACCGATGGGTGACGATTAGGGATCGTCGCGCCAGAGGGTCGGGCGGCCGCGGGGGTGTTGTATTGGCATCCGCGAGGAAAGTCCGGGCTCCGCGAAACGACGGTGCCGGGTAACGCCCGGCGGGGGCGACCCTAGGGACAGTGCCACAGAGAGCAGACGGCCAACCCTCGGCGCAAGCCGGGGCGGTCAGAGTGAAAGGGTGCGGTAAGAGCGCACCGCGCGCCTGGTAACAGGGGCGGCACGGCAAACCCCACCGGGAGCAAGATCGAATAGGGGTGGCGCATGGGCTTCGTTTCAGCTCGTCACCCGGGTTGATTGCTTGAGGCGACGGGCAACCGTCGTCCTAGAGGAATGGTCGCCTAACTTCCGTATCGAAGGATCGGGAATGGACAGAACCCGGCTTACAGACCCTCTGGCACCGTTTCCCGCATTGCCCCGGCCAGCGGCGTGGGGCAGGGCCGCCGTCGCGCGGTCGGAGCGACGGCGGCGCCGTTAGACGAGGACCTTGGCCGGACGGCCGATCTCGTCGAGCACCGTGTCCGACGCGATCTCCATCAGCGGTTTGATATGGCCGTCGCGCATGTCGTAGACCCATCCGTGAAGCGCGAGTTCCTGGCCGCTGGCGAACGCGTCCTGCACGGTCTTGGTCCGCGCGAGGCGAACCAGCTGGTCGCGCACGTTGACCTCGACGAAACGGTTCACCTTGGCCTCCGCGTCGGGCTGCGCGTCGATTTCGTCGCGGTGATCATCGAGCACCTGACGCGCGGTATCGAGCCACTCGTTGACCGGGCCTTCCGTCCCGCCGTGAAACGCGCCCTTGATACCGCCGCAGCCATGATGACCGCAGACGATCACATGCTTCACCTTCAGCACGTCGACCGCATATTGCAGCACCGACATCAGGTTCAGGTCGTGTTCGTTCACGAGATTGGCGATGTTGCGGTGGATGAACATCCCGCCCGGCTGGGTCATCGTCATCTGTTCGGGGCTGACGCGACTGTCCGAGCAGCCGATCCAGAGAAACTCGGGCCGCTGGCCGAGCGTCTGCCGGCTGAAGAATTCGGGGTTCTCGTCCGTGAGCTCGGCGACCCATGCCTTGTTGGCGAGCAGGAGCTGTTTGTAGCGTCTCATGTGTAAAGAACCTCGCTCGATGGCGCGTTGATCAGCGCGGCGCGCTTGCCGGCGATGTCCCCGCGCAAGCTGACCGTGATGCCGCGATAGACCGCGCCTTTGATGAACGCGTTGATGATGTCGATATTGTCGAGATCGACATAGCTGGTCGAGGACAGATCGATCAGCACCTGCGTGTTGTCGGGCACGCGGTCGAGCGACTTCTGCAGTTCATATTTGTGGATGAAGTACAGGTTGCGGCGCGCGCGGACGAGGCAGTCGTCGCCATCGCAGGCGAAGGTGATGGCCGTACGGAAGTTCCGCGCGATCACGAACACGAAGCCGACGACGATGCCGATGATGATGCCCTCGAGCAGGTCGGTGAACAGGATCGCGACGACGGTGACGACGAACGGAATGAACTGCGTCCACCCCTGCTTGTAGCGCTCGATGAAGAGCTTCGGCTTGGTCAGCTTGTAGCCCGTCGCGATCAGCACCGCAGCCAGCGCCGACAACGGGATGAGGTTGAGCACGGCGGGGATCAACGCCACGCTGATCAACAGCCAGAAGCCATGGAGCATCGTCGACAGCTTGCTCTCGGCCTTCGCGTCGACATTGGCCGACGACCGGACGATCACCGATGTGACGGGAAGCCCGCCGATCATGCCGGAGATGATGTTGCCGCCGCCCTGCGCCAACAACTCCCAGTTCTTGTCGGTCGAGCGACGCCGCGGGTCGATCTCGTCGACGGCCTTGACGCTCAGCAGCGACTCGAGGCTGGCGACGATCGCGAGCGTGATCGCGGTGGTCCAGACGATGCCGAGGCCGATCCCGGAGAAGTCGGGCAGCGTGAAGAGCGACGGAAATTCGGAAAGCCGCTGCGTGATGGGGACCTGCACGAGATGCGTGGCCTGCAATTGCCACTCGGGCTTGAGTGCGCCGAGGAGCACGTTGCCGATCACGCCGATCAGCACGACGACGAGCGGGCCCGGGACGAACCGCAGTGGCCCGGTCTTGGGCTTCGCGCCGTCCCACCAGAACAGGAAGGCGAGGCTGATCCCGGCGATCAGGATCGCGCCGGGGGTGGTGCTGGCCGACAGGCTGTCGAGAATGCGCGTGAAGGTGTTCGCGCCGTTGGCGGTGCTGAATTCGAAGATCCCCTCCGCCTCGCGGTCAAAGCCGACGGCATGCGGGATCTGCTTGAGGATGAGGATCAGGCCGATCGCCGCCAGCATGCCGGTAATCACCGACGAGGGGACGAATTCGCTGAGGATCCCGGCGCGGGTCAGCGAGAAGGCGAGCTGGAGCACACCGGCGAGCACGACCGCGAGCAGGAACATCTGATAGCTCGGCATGCTCTCGATCGCGGCGAGCACGATCACCGTCAGGCCCGCCGCGGGGCCGCTGACCGAAAGCGGCGATTTCGAGAAGAGGCCGACGGCGATACCGCCGACGATCCCCGAGATGAGCCCTGCGAACAAGGGTGCGCCTGACGCAAGCGCAACGCCGAGGCATAGCGGCAATGCGACGAGCGCGACGACGATCGAGGCCGGAAGATCTGCCCGCCAGGTCGTTAGCTTCGGGATGAGTGACGTCACCGGTGTTCCAGTCGCTATGGTGTCAGCCGGGATGCGACCGGAATGGACGCTTCATCCCATGCCAGATGACAAAATGTTCATCTTGATACGCGATGAAGGTACGCCAACTCAAGCGTCAAGTGGCCGGGCGGTATGTGATGCACGGTATGTGATGCAGGGCAAGTTTGCGGACGGGCGCGGTTGCGTTGTCGGCGCAGACGCCTATCTCGGGCCGCTATGGCGCGAAGCACGACACGTACGTCCGACTGGGGCTTTCCGCGGTGGCGGGGCTATGGCTCGAGCAGCGAGGCGACGACGGTGCGGCTGTGCGACCGGCATGGTTGCAACGAGCCCGGCAATTGTCCCGCGCCGAAATCGCCGAACAGCCCCGATCGCTGGTATTTCTGCATGGAGCATGCAGGCGAGTATAATCGCGGGTGGAATTATTTCGAAGGCTTGAGCGCGGAGGAAGCCGCCGAGCGCGAGGCGGCGGAAACGCGGACGGCGGACGGGTATGCCGACCCCAAACATTATGCCTGGGCAGGGTCGGGTGACGGCAGCCGGTCGCGTGACGAGATGCGCGCGCTGGAAGTGTTGCAGCTCGAGCCCGATGCGACGTTCGAGGACGTTCGCGCGGCGTGGCGGCGGATGGCGAAGGCCAACCATCCCGATGTTCGCCCCGGCGACAAGGATGCCGCGACGCGGTTCCAGGGCGTGCAGGCGGCGTACGAGGTGCTGCGCGCGGCCGAGGATGCACGGACGTGGAAGCCGGTGTGATCCGCGTGCTCGCGAGCCGCTGGCAGGGCAGCGTGCTCGTGTGCGGCAAATGTTCGAAGAAGCTCGACGGCGGGTTTGGCGACAAGCACCGGACGCCGCTTGCCAAGCTATTGCGGACCGCATTTGGGGTGAAGAAGGGACGCAAGGCCGATCGCGGCGTCGTCGAGGTCAAGTGCCTGGGGGTCTGCCCCAAAAACGCCGTCGTGATGATCGACGGCGCGCGGCCGGGGCACTGGATGCTGGTGCCGGCCGGGACCGAAGCGCGCGAAGTCGTGGCGATGCTTGCGCAGGACTGAAGTCGACGATCCGCCGCCGGCCGAGGCATTGCGCTAGGCGGCATAACGCTCGGCCGTCTCGCGGATCAGCGCGATCATGTTCGGGATGCCCTGCGTCCGGTTCGAGCTGAGCTGCTTGCTCAGGTCGAACGGTGCGAGCGCGTCGCCGATGTCGGTCGCAACGATCGTCGCAGGGGCCTGATCCTGGACGGTCTGGAGCACCAGCGCGATGATCCCCTTGGTAATCGCAGCGTTCGAGTCCGCAAGGAAGTGGAGGCGGCCATCGTCGGTCTTGGTCGGGTATACCCACACGGAGGCCGAACATCCGCGGACCAGCGTCGCATCGGTCTTCAGCGCGTCCGGCATGGGTTCGAGATCGCGCCCGAGATCGATCAGCAGACGGTAGCGATCGTCGGGTTCGAGGAAGTCATATTCCTCATGGATAGCGGAAAGGTCGGGCATTGCGCTGCGGTACCCCGGCGTCATGTCGGCCGCAACCATCGTAACCTCGCGTCTGACGCAATCGCCCGGTTGGCCGATCGGGCAGCCGCCGAGGCGCGACGGGGTGAGTCCTACAGATCCACCCCGGCGGCGATCGCCTCAAGTTTCTTGATACGCTCTTTCAGGTCGGCGATCTCGATCCGCGCGCCGGTCGATACCGCGACGGGCATTCCGGTGTCGTGCGCGTGGTCGAGTTCCATCCGCCGGAGCGAAAGCCAACCCCGCCAGCCGGCAAGCCCCGCCGCGACGATCATCGCAAGTCCCGCGAGGCTCGTCAGGGCCAGCGTGATGTAGATGTTAGGTTCGGTCATGTCCGCCTCCTCCTAGCGGTCGCGAAGCCGCTCGATCTCCCGATCGAGGTCGACGCTCTTGTGATTGTCGGTGATCACGCGCTCCAGCTCCTGGATGCGTTGTTTCATCTGGCTGACTTCCTCGCGCAGCCGCAGCGTGTCGCCGGTGTCCGCCGGGTTGATCAGCGAGCCCTGCGCCCGGTATTTCGCCCTGAGGACTTTCGAAACCGCCACGATCAGGACGATGCAGACGACCATCGTAAAGGGATTCATCGGATTTCTCCTGCTTACGCGTCTAGTTGAGGGGCCGCTCGTCGCGGAGCAGATCGATTTCGCTGGACAGGGCGATGCCGCGATCGGTCACGATCCGTTCGAGCACCCGTACGCGCTGTTCGAGGCGTTCGGTGTGGGCGGCATATTGCGCCGCCTTTTCCGCGGTCTGCGCCGTCAGCGCGGTCGACATCGTTTCCTTGTGCTTCAACCAGCGCTTGAACATCTCGCTGCCGATCCCGAGCGTGACCGGCAGGCCGACGCAGATGATCGCGAGCATGAAGATCGTGAACCCGTTCATCTTCGTACCCTTCAACGGTTGCGGAGTGCTTCGATTTCGCGGGCGGTACGCTCCGCGGGATCGGTGGCGATGCGTTCGAGGACGGCGATCCGTTCCTCGAGCCGCGAGACCTGGCCGGTCAGCCGCTCGTTCTCGGTGCTGAGCAGCTGTACCTTGCGCTCGCCATCGGGATCGCCACGGTGCGTCTTGCCGCTCCATTCGTCTTCCAGCGCATAGCCATGCTTTGCCCGGATCCAGTTGTTGATTACCCATCCCACCGTCGAGATCGCGATGATCGCGATGACGAAGCCCGGTCCACCCCAACTCATTGTTCGTCTCCCTCAACCCCGCCCGCGTCTCAGCGCAGGCTGTCGATCTCTGCTGCGAGGCTGTTGCTCGAGCGGCTGGTATAGTGCGTCTCGATGTCGGCGAGCCGGCGGTCGATATCGCGGAACTTGCTGCGGACCTCGGCGGTCGAGCGCTTCGGGTTGGATCGCACGCCTTGCCAGAACTTCGCATCGTCCGGCGTTTCGTACAGTCCGTACGGCTTGGCCTCGCCCATCCACGCGACCAGCCAATAGGCGATCAGCGTCCAGGGGAACCCGCCGGCGAACGTCAGCAGGACCATCGCGACACGGACCCAGAGGACATCGACCCCTGTATAGTCGGCGATCCCGGCGCAGACGCCCTTGTACTTGGCATTCTGCTTGTCGAGGTAGAACTTGGTGCGGCTGGCGGACATTTCAGTTCCTCCGGTTGAACGATTGATCGAGGTCGCGCTTCATCTCGTCGCGGTCGATCCGATAGGGCGAATGGGTCTGGCTCGTGATCCCGGGCTTCCAGTCGGGGTTGTCGGCGGCGATGATCCGTTCGACGGTCATCACCCGGTCCTCGAGGCGGCGGGCGAGCATCTGCAGCTCGTCGAGCAGGCGCTCATCTTCTTCGGTAATCCGCGGCGCCTGCTTCCATTTGGTGATGTAGTGCAGGATGACCCAGGGCAGACCGATGAAGATCGAGGTGATCGCGATCAGCGGTACAACGACGTCTTCCATCTCAGTCTTCCTTCTTCAGGCGCGCCTTGAGGGCGGCGAGCTGGGCATCGACCTTGTCGTTGCTGCGCAGTTCGGCGATCTCCTCCTCCAGCGTCTTGACCACCCCGAGCCCCATCGCATCCGCGCGGCCCTCGGCCTCGTCGACGCGGCGGTCGAGAATGTCGAAGCGGCTGAACGCCTCGTGCGTTTTCGGGCCGTTGTACATCTCGCGGAGCCGCGTCCGGTTGTTCGCGCTCTCCAGTCGGGTCTGCACCGCGTTCTGCTTGGTGCGGGCTTCGCGCAGCTTGGTCTGCAGCTTGGCGATGTCCTCTTCCGACGCGCGCAGCGCATCGTCCAGAACGACGATCTCCGCCTTCAGCTGATCGGCCATGTCGAACGCCTTCTGCCGTTCGACCAGCGCGGCCTTGGCAAGGTCTTCGCGGTCCTTGCTGAGCGCGAGTTCGGCCTTCTCGGTCCAGTTGTCCTGGAGCTGCTCGAGCTTCGAGATATGACGCCGCATTTCTTTCTGGTCGGCGATCGTCCGCGCCGCGGAGGCGCGCACCTCGACCAGCGTTTCCTCCATCTCGAGGATGATCATGCGGATCATCTTCGACGGATCTTCGGCCTTCTCGATAAGATCGGCGAAGTTGGCAGCGACGATGTCGCGAGTGCGGGAAAAAATGCCCATGTAAATCCTACTCCAGGGATCGGCCCGAGGCTCTGGTCGAGCCGTCGGGCGCTTATGCCACGATTGCGGTGCGGGCCGCGACCGCGTTCGCTTGATGCGCCGGTGCGACTGCGCCCAGCACGCAGGTCGCGCTGAAGACGATGGTGCAGAGTGCGGCGGCAACGGTGCGGATGATGTCGGTCTTGAACATGATGGAACTCCCTGATGGTGCGATGTTCCGCCTGTGTGCGGATTGTCTCAAGCTTTGCATCAGTCGTGCCAGTTTTGAAAAAGGCGGAAAAACCGTTACTTAGCGATTTCCTTCAGATTGATATCGATCAGGTGCTTGCGAAGAGTTGGTAAATCGCGCCACATCTTCGTCATGGAGCGAACAACGCAGGTCATCGGGGAATCGAGCACCTTCATGGGGGCGCTGGAACGCGCATCGCGTGCGGCTGCACTCGACCGTCCCGTGCTCGTGATCGGCGAGCGGGGAACGGGCAAGGAACTGGTCGCGGAGCGACTGCATCGCCTGTCGCCGCGCTGGGATCAACCGCTGGTGATCATGAACTGCGCGGCACTGCCCGAGTCGCTGATCGAGGCCGAGTTGTTCGGGCACGAGGCGGGGGCGTTCACGGGCGCGACCAAGGCGCGCGTCGGGCGGTTCGAGGAGGCCGATGGCGGCACGCTGTTCCTTGACGAGTTGGGGACGTTGTCGATGGCGGCGCAGGACCGGTTGCTGCGCGCGGTCGAATATGGCGAGATCACGCGGATCGGATCGTCGCGGCCACGGCGTGTCGACGTACGGATCGTCGCCGCGACGAACGAGCATCTGCCCGACAAGGTCGATCGCCATGAGTTTCGCGCGGACCTTCTCGATCGGCTGTCGTTCGAGGTGGTGACACTGCCGCCGTTGCGCGCGCGGAGCGGCGACGTGGTGGTGCTTGCCGAGCATTTCGGGCGGCGCATGGCGTCCGAACTCGGGCGCGATCGGTGGGAAGGGTTCGGGCCTGCCGCGATGGACGCGCTGGTCGCGTACCGCTGGCCGGGCAATGTCCGCGAACTGCGCAACGTCGTCGAGCGCGCGGTCTATCGGTGGGAGCAGGCGGGTCCGATCGACGAGATCGAGATCGACCCGTTCCAGTCGCCGCACCGCCCCGGTGCGGGGCAGGCGCCTCGGCCTCAGACCATCGTCCCGGCCGCACCGCCCGCCCGCCAGCCCGACGTCGCAGCGATCGACGAGGACGATCCCGTCGTCGCGTGTGAAGAAGGGCCGTCCGATTTCAAGTCGCGCGTCTCGCGGTTCGAGCGCGATCTCCTTGCCAAGGCATTGTCCGAACACCGGTTCAACCAGCGGGCGACGGCGGAAGCGCTCGGCCTGTCCTATGACCAGTTGCGGCATGCGTTGAAGCGCCACGACCTGCTGAACGCCGGCGGCTGACCCGTTACCAACTTGTGATGCCTGCACCCTCGCTATCGCCGCGCAGGGTGGTCGGGACGCTTGCGGAACGACTTTGCGCGGACCATTTGGGGCGGGCGGGCGTTTAACGTCCAACCCATTCACCAAGGAGACTTCCGATGGCTTTCGAATTACCGCCGCTGCCTTACGCCTATGACGCGCTCGAGCCGGTGATCGATCAGGAGACGATGAAGTTTCACCACGACAAGCATCATGCGGCGTATACCGCGAAGCTGAATGAAGGTGTCGAGAAGGACTCCGCGCTGGCGGGCAAGTCGATCGAGGACATTCTCGGGATGATCTCGTCGCAACCGCCGCTCGTCCGCAACAATGGCGGCGGCTTCTGGAACCATGACTTCTTCTGGAAGACGATGGCGCCCAAGGCTGGCCAGGCCCCGTCGGGCAAGCTGGCAGAGGCGATCGATCGTGACTTTGGCGGCCTCGACAAGCTCAAGGACGAATTCAACACCAAGGGTGCGGGCCAGTTCGGGTCGGGCTGGGCATGGCTGATCGCCGACGCCAGCGGCAAGCTGAAGGTGACCAGCACGCCGAACCAGGACAACCCGCTGATGGACGACGCCAAGGAGCCGGGTACGCCGCTTCTCGGTAACGACGTGTGGGAGCACGCCTATTACCTGACGTACAAGAACGACCGTCCGGGCTATCTGAAGGCGTGGTGGGACATCGTGAACTGGGACGTGGTCGGCGAGCGCTACGCGAAGGTCGCGGGCTGAACTGACGCTTGAACCGTCACCCCGGCGACAGCCGGGGTATCCCCGTGGTAGTTGTGACCGCTGACACGGGGAGATTGCAGCGTTGCTGCGATGACGGGTTTTTGCGTTACCCTTCGGGCGGCAAGTCGGTCACGGCTTTGTCGCCCGTTTGCAGTCCATGCTTCAACAGCATCGGAATATTGGCGAACGCGAAGATCAGCGTCAGCGGGATCGCGCCCCAGAGCTTGAAGCCGACCCAGAAATCCCATGTGCTGTTGCGCCAGACCGCTTCGTTGAGCACCGCCATGAACACGAAGAACACCGCCCAGTTACGCGTGAGCTTGCGCCAGCCGTCCGCGGACAGTCCCGGATACGCCGTGCCGAGCAGCGACTGGAGCAGCGGGCGGCCAGTGACGAGCCCGAACGTCAGGATTGCGGCGAACATCGCGTAGATGATCGTCGGCTTCATCTGGATGAAGCGCTGGTCGTGAAAATAGATCGTCAGTCCGCCGAACACGACGATCAGCGCGCCCGACATCCACAGCATCGGCGAGATATGCCCCGACTTCACCTTGGAGACGATCATCGCGACGATCGTGGCGATGATGAACGCGGTCGTCGCGGCGACGACGCGCGCGATCGGTGCGCCCGGGGTGAGCGAGTTCACCGCAAAGAAGATCGCGAGCGGGCCATAGTCGATCGCCATGCGAAGACCGGGGGGCAGGGGGGATTTGGTCACTGTGTCTTCCAAGAAATGCGGTGAAATCCGGTTCGCCCCGACCATAGTCGAACGACATTGCCACAAGCTGGCCGGTCATTCGACGTCGCGCAGGACGAACGGAGGGTAACCCCTCCGGACGGAGCGTTACTTCCGAACGCTCTCCACGCCCGCGATGATCCGGCTGACCTCGTTCGCATCGAACGGCCGGAGGTCGGTCATGCCCTCGCCAATGCCGATCGCGTGGATGGGGAGGCCGTATTTCTCGGCCGCCGCGACGAGCACGCCGCCACGCGCGGTGCCGTCGAGCTTGGTCATCACGAGCCCGGTCACGCCCGCGACCTCCTTGAAGACCTCGATCTGCTGGAGCGCGTTCTGGCCGGTCGTCGCATCGAGCACGAGCACGATGTCGTGCGGGCTCTCGGGGTTGATGCGGCCGAGCACGCGGCGAATCTTCGCCAGCTCGTCCATCAGCTCGCGCTTGTTCTGGAGCCGGCCCGCGGTGTCGACGATCAGCACGTCGATCCCCGTCTCGGTCGCCTTCTTGACCGCGTCCCACACCACGCCTGCCGCGTCGCCGCCCTCCGGGCCCGTGACGATCGGCACGCCGACGCGCTCGGCCCAGGTGCGAAGCTGCCCGATCGCGGCGGCGCGGAACGTGTCGCCTGCGGCCAGCATCACGCCGTAATCCTGCTCCATCAACAGATGCGCGAGCTTGGCGATCGTCGTGGTCTTGCCCGAGCCGTTGACGCCGATGACAAGGATGACCTGCGGGCGTGGAAACGCGTCGATCTCGATCGGCTTCGCGACGGTCGCGAGGACCTTCTCGACCTCTTCCGCGACGATGACGCGGATGCCGAGTTCCTCCATGTTTCGCTCGAAGCTGCCCTCCGACAGGCGATGGCGGATCCGGCCAGCGGTCTCGGGCCCGAGATCGGAGGCGATCAGCGCCTCCTCGATATCGTCGAGCGTCGCGTCGTCGAGGCGTGCGCCGCCAAGGCCGGCGAGATTGCCGACGAGCCGGTCGGACGTGCGCTTGAAGCCGCCGAGCAGCTTGTCGTGCCAGGTGGGGGTGGTGCTCATGTGTTGTCCCGTGTTGCGCTCAGGCGGTCGCCCGTTGCGCCGGTGATTCTGACGCGGACGATTTCGCCCGGTATCGCGGTTTCGTCCAGCACGACTTCGGCAAAGTTACCGATATGGCCGCGATCGCCGGGTCGCTCGACAAGCAGGTCCTGCGTGGTGCCGACCAGTCCGCGCCACCACTTCGTCCGTGCCGCCTCACCCGCCTCGCGCAACAGCGTCGCGCGGTGGCGGCGGATCTCAGGCTCGACCGGGGGCATGCGTGCAGCGGGCGTGCCGGCGCGGGGCGAATAGGGGAAGATGTGCGGGTGGACGATCATGCAATCGTCGATCAGCGCGAGCGTGTTCGCGAACATCGCGTCGTCCTCGGTCGGGAAGCCCGCGATCAGGTCCGCACCGATCGCGATATCCGGACGGGCCGCCTTGAGTCGCTGGACCAGATCGACGCTTTCGGCGCGCGAATGGCGGCGCTTCATGCGCTTGAGGATCATGTCATCCCCGGCCTGCAGTGACAGATGGACGTGCGGCATGATCCGCGCCTCCCCCGTCAGCAAGGCAAAGAGCCGGTCGTCGATCTCGATCCCGTCGAGCGACGACAGCCGCAACCGCCGCAATGCGGGCACGTGCGTGAGGATCCGCTCGACGAGGTGACCAAGCGTGGGGGCGCCCGGCAGGTCGGGGCCGTAGCTGGTGAGGTCGACGCCCGTCAGGACGATCTCGCTGTGCCCGGCGTCGACGAGGCCCGCGATGCGATCGACGACCGCGCCAGCGGGGACCGAACGGCTCGGACCGCGACCGAAGGGGATCGCGCAGAAGGTGCACCGGTGGTCACATCCGTTCTGGACCTCGACGAACGCACGGGCATGGGCGGAAAAGCTCGCGGCGAGATGCGGTGCGGTCTCGCGAACCGCCATGACGTCGGAGACCAGGACCGCAGCCTCGCTCTGCCACGCAGACGGCAACAGCTTGTCCGCATTGCCGATAACCCGGTCGACCTCGGACATCGCGGCGAAGCTGGCGGGATCGATCTGCGCTGCGCAGCCGGTGACGACGATCTGCGCCGATGGACGGTCGCGGCGGGCGCGCCGGATCGCGACGCGGGTCGCCTTCACCGCGGCGTTGGTGACCGCGCAGCTGTTGACCACGACCATGTCCCGCCCCGCGACCAGTGCGCGAATCGTTTCGCTTTCGGCGATATTGAGGCGGCAACCCAGACTGACGACGTCGGGACCGGCCTCTGGCGCAGCCTGAGGCAGGGGGGCGGATGGCATGGGTGCGATCTATAAGCGACGTTGCGCGAAGTCCACGCAATCTCTTTGGCGCGGGTGGACCGTGCAGGCGCGGGCCTGTCGGCCGGTCGGTCAGCTTGCGAGGCGGGGCGACGAATCGCGCAGTGCCGGGAACTCGCTGTCGGGCTGGTGCGCGAGGAGGCGCTTCTCGGCGAGCATCCGGCGGACCTGCGCGGCGTTGAGGGGGCGGCCATAGAGATAGCCCTGACCCTTGGCGCATCCGATCGCGCAGAGGCGTTCCTCGACCGCGGCGTCCTCGATTCCCTCCGCGGTGGTCGGCAGGTTGAGGCTGTCGCCAAGCCGCGCGATCGTGTTGACGATCGCCATGCTCTCGGGGTTTTCGAGGATAGAAGCGACGAAGCTCTTGTCGATCTTGATCCGGTCGAACGGCAGCGCGCGCAGATGCGCGAGGCTCGAATAGCCTGTCCCGAAATCATCGAGCGCGAGGCGGATACCCTGGTTCTTCAGGCTTCCAACGATCGATTGCGCGAGCGGCAGGTTGTCGAACAGCGCGCTCTCGGTGATCTCGATTTCCAGCCGGCTTGCGGGGAAGCCCGTCTCGACGAGCGTCTTGATGATCTTCTGTGCGAGCCACGCGTCGCGAAGCTGGAGCGGCGAGATGTTGACCGACAATGTCAGCGCCGCATCCCAATCGCGCGCCGCGGTGAATGCCTGCCGCATGATCGACAGCGAGAGGTCGCCGATCGCGCCGATCTCCTCGGCGATCGGGATGAAGACGTCGGGGGTGATCGTGCCGCGGGTAGGGTGTTCCCACCGCGCAAGCACCTCGAACCCCGTGACACGCCCCGTTGCGAGATCGACCTGCTGTTCGAAGCAGGGAATGATCTGTTGCGCCGGAATCGCATGGCGCAGACCCGTCTCGAGTTCGCCGCGAAGCTGGAGCGTGCGCTCCATTGACGGACTGAACCATGCATGGCGGTTGCGGCCGTTCGTCCGCGCGGCGTGCAGCGCGATGTCCGCAGTACGGAGCAGCGCGTCGATCGAGGCGCAATCCGCATCCGAGCGCGCCACGCCGATCGAGGCGCTGGTATGGATCTCGATCCCGTTGGCGCGAAACGGCGTGGCCAGACCGGCGACGAGACGCTCGGCGATGCGGTCGGCGACTTCCTGATGCGAGGGGTCGAAGATGAAGGCGCAGGCAAATTCATCCGCGCCGAGTCGCGCCAGCAGGCTCGACCCCGGAACGATCGCGGCGATCGTCTCTGCGACATGGATGAGCAGCAGGTCACCGATCGCATAGCCGTGCAGATCGTTGACGCCCTTGAAGAGGTCGATGTCGATCATCAGCATCGCGACCGCCTTGCCGCGGCGACGCGCGCTCCCGAACAAGGTCGCGCCGTCTTCCGACAGACTGCGCCGATTGAGGAACCCCGTAAGCGGATCGCGCTGCGCGAGGATCCGATCCCGCATCCCCGCATCGGCGACTTCGTTCAATTCGACGGACAACGCACGATAGCGCAGGACCCCGAAAAAAATGAGCGCGACGTTGAGCAGCATCGCGACGATCAGCCGGTGGTCGATTCCCGTCCCGTCACCCGTGACATGCGCGATCGCGTCGAGCAGAACCGCGCCGCCGGTACCGACCAGCAACAACGCAGCCGCGCCCGTCACGGCACCCGTGACGAACTCACGGCTGATGTTGCGGGGCAGGCGGGGAGCCGCCGGCGATGCTGTCATGCGATGACGGGCCTTTGCGCTTATGATCTACATCACATCTGCGCGCGAAATGTGTAGGACCCGTTAAGAGGCGGTTTAGCCGCGGTGCGGAGCGTCGTGCGCAACTGCCCGGCGGGCGCCATCTTGCATCAAGCGGCGCGGTCGCGTATCGGGCGTTCCACGTTCCGTCACGGGACGCATAAGACGAGCATCCAAGGATGCACGCTGGCCGGCGAGGTTTCGCCCGCCGGCGCTTTTGCGTTTGGTGACGGTGTATTGGAGTATTTCGATGTTCGAAAGCCTGAGCGATCGACTTGGCGGCGTCTTCGACCGCCTTCGCGGCCGGGGTGCGCTGACCGAAGCGGACGTGCGCGCAGCGATGCGCGAGGTGCGCGTCGCGCTGCTCGAGGCCGACGTCGCGCTGCCCGTCGCGCGCGACTTCGTCGAGAAGGCGACCGAGAAGGCCGTTGGCCAGAACGTGCTCCGCTCGGTCACGCCCGGGCAGCAGGTCGTCAAGATCGTCAGCGACGCGCTGGTCGAGATGCTCGGCGCCGAGGCCTCCGAACTCGAACTGGGCGTCACGCCGCCCGCGGTCATCATGATGGTCGGGCTTCAGGGCTCGGGCAAGACGACGACCACTGCGAAGATCGCCAAGCGGCTCGCGGCGGGGCAGTCGGCGATCGGCGGCAACGGGCGCGAGCGCAAGAAGGTGCTGATGGCGTCGCTCGACGTCAATCGCCCGAACGCGCAGGAGCAGCTGGCGACGCTCGGCACGCAGATCGAGGTTTCGACGCTGCCGATCGTGGCTGGCCAGCAGCCGGTCGATATCGCGCGGCGCGCGATGCAGGCGGCCAAGCTGCAGGGCTATGACGTCCTGATGCTCGACACCGCGGGTCGACTCCATGTCGACCAGGCGCTGATGGACGAGATGAAGGCGGTCGCGGATGTCGCCAAGCCGGCCGAGATCCTGCTCGTCGTCGACTCGTTGACCGGGCAGGACGCGGTCAACGTCGCGCAGAACTTCTCCGACCAGGTGCCGCTGACGGGTATCGTGCTGACCCGGATGGACGGCGATGCGCGTGGCGGCGCGGCGCTGTCGATGCGTGCGGTCACCGGCAAGCCGATCAAGTTTGCGGGCACCGGCGAGAAGCTCGATGCGCTCGAGGCGTTCCATCCCGAGCGCGTCGCCGGCCGGATCCTCGGCATGGGCGACGTGGTCAGCCTGGTCGAGCGCGCGGCGGAGTCGATCCAGGTCGAAGACGCCGAGCGGATGGCCGCCAAGATGGCCAAGGGTCAGTTCGACATGAACGACCTGCGTGCCCAGCTCGCGCAGATGCAGCGGATGGGCGGGCTCGGCGCGCTGGCGGGGATGATCCCCGGCATGAAGAAGGCGCAGGGCGCGGTCGCCTCGGTCGGCGGCGAGAAGGTCCTCGTCCATATGGACGCGATGATCGGATCGATGACGATCAAGGAGCGCAACAAGCCCGAGCTGATCAACGCCAAGCGCAAGATCCGCATCGCCAAGGGCTCCGGCACCACGGTGCAGGAGGTCAACAAGCTGCTCAAGATGCACCTCGAAATGTCGACCGCCATGAAGAAGATCAAGAAGATGGGCGGTATGAAGGGCATGATGGCGATGCTCGGTAAGGGCGGCATGGGCGGCGGTCTCGGCGGCATCGGTAATGCGATCGGCGGGCCGCAGATGGGCGACATGCTCAACAAGGCCGGCACAGGCGGGCTTCCGGGCGGCAATTCCGGGGGCGGCCTGCCGGGCCTTGGCGGCAAGATGCCGCAGCTGCCCGCGGGCTTCGACGATTTTCTGAAGAAGAAATAACCCTCCGCGCCCCACCGTCTTCCCAGCGAACGCTGGGATCTCCCGGTGAGAGTGCGGGACCTACCAACCCAAAGACCCCAGCTTTTGCTGGGGTGACGTTTAGATCCAGAAGGAAAATATCATGGCAATCAACATTCGCCTCGCGCGCGGTGGCTCCAAGAAGCGTCCCTATTACAAGATCGTCGTTGCCGATGCGCGCAGCCCGCGTGACGGCCGCTTCATCGAGAAGATCGGCAACTACAACCCGCTTCTCGCCAAGGACAACGAGCAGCGCGTGCAGCTCGACGCCGACCGCGCAAAGCATTGGCTGAGCGTCGGCGCGCAGCCGACCGACCGTGTCGCTCGCTTCCTCGATGCCGCAGGCGTTCTCGAGCGTTCGGCGCGCAACAACCCGAACAAGGGCAAGCCCGGCGAGAAGGCCACCGAGCGCGCTGAAGAGCGTGCGACCAAGGCGGCCGAAGCTGCCGAGGCCGAAGCGGCTGCAAAGGCGGCTCCTGCCGAGGCAGAGGCACCTGCTGCCGAGACCGAAGAAGCTGCTTCGTAAGATCGTCTTCCTCGTCATCCCAGCGAAGGCTGGGATCCAGAGCCAGGGACGGCAACGTCCTAGGCTCTGGATCCTGGGTCGAGCCCAGGATGACGGATTGGGAGCGGCGATGCCCGCAGCCGAACGGCGGTTCATGCGTTCTTTGTCGGTCTGTCACCCACAAGGAGCGCATGATGACCCCCGATCCAGATCCCAGAACAGCCCCCGCACCCGAGGACATCGAAGATGCCAGCAATGAAGGCGTCTCCGCCGAAGACCCCGCAGAAGGCGCCGACGACAGCCCCGGACCCGACACCGGCTCCGCGCAAGGGTAGCGTGACGCTCGCCGTCGTGATCGGCGCGCACGGCATCGGCGGCGAGGTGCGGCTGAAGGTCTTTGCCGAGAATTTCGCGGCGTATAAGAGCTTCAACGATGGCGCGCTGAGCCTCAAGTCCGCGCGTGCCGGCAACAACGGCACGATCGCGCGCTTCGCCGAGGTGGCCGATCGCAATGCCGCCGAGGCGATGCGCGGGACCGAACTGACCGTGCCGCGGTCGTCGTTGCCGCCACTGGAAGACGGCGAATATTATCATACCGACCTGATCGGGCTCGCAGCCGTCTCGACCGATGGCGAGGCGATCGGGCGCGTCGTTGCGATCGACAATTTCGGCGCGGGCGATGTCATCGAGATCGAGCGGCCTGCCGTGGACGAGAAGCCCGGCAAGCGGTTCATGGTGCCGATGCGCGTCGAGGCGGTGCCCGAATGGGATTCGGAACGGCTCGTGGTCGAGGCGTCTTTCGCGACCGATTAATTCCTCGGGCGCGCCTGTTCTCCCGCGAAGGCGGGAGCCCAGTCTGGGTCCCCGCCTTCGCGGGGACACATCGTCGCTAAGTCATCGCCGGATCGGGCGCTGTTCCGACAGCATGTTGCGGATCGTCGTGGCGGCCACCCCGGCTTCGCCCATCGCGTGGCTGATCTGGTCGAGCCCCTTCACGACATCGCCTGCCGCGAACAGCCCGGGGATCGAGGTGCGCTGGTGGTCGTCGACCTTTAGGCACCCTTCGGCGGTCGCGCGTGCGCCGGCCGCGACGGCGAGTTCCGATCGGATCACCGAGCCTAACGCGGGATAGACGCTGTCGAACGACATCCGCCCCTCGACGGTATCCAGCGCGAGCTGATCGCCTTCGATCGCATAGTTGCCGCAGGGGCCGCCGACGCGGAAGATCCCAGCGTCGTCCAGCGCCGCCTCACATTTCGGATCTAGTTCGTGGCCGCCGTCCGGGGCGATCAGCGTCACGTCCTTAGTGTAGCCGCGCAGGAACAGCGCCTCGCGCATGCCGTGGTCGCCGGTGCCGATCACGCCGACACGCCTGTCCGTCACCTCGTAGCCGTCGCAGATCGGGCAATAGCGGAACAGGCCGGCCTCGAGCGCTTGGTCGTGGACCGCGTCGGGCATGGCGGGGCGATTGTTGACCACGCCGGTCGCGAGCAGGACGCTCCGCGCGCGGGCGCGGCGATCGCCCAGGCGGACGGTGAAGCCGTCGTCATCGACCTCGATCGCGTCGACGCGCGCGCCCTCGCGCACGGCGCCATAGGTCTCTGCCTGCGCGAGCATCCGCGCGAGCAGATCGGTGCCGCGGATCCCCTCGGGATAGCCGGCGTGGTTGTGCGTGCAGGGGATCAAAGCGGCGCGGCTGCTGCCGCAGTCGAACAGCCGGATCGAAAGGTGGAACCGCGCGAGATAGATCGCCGCGGTGAGGCCCGCAGGCCCGGCGCCGATGATGATGCAATCGTCCATCCCGCTATAAGCGCGGCGCGGCGAATCCGTTCCGGTGGCGAAACGCTCGATCGCTATCGCAAGCCAGGCGCGGGAGTGATAGCGGCGGGCAGCATGAGCTATTGTGATTGGTCGGAGGGCGATCTCCACGCCTATGCGTCGGAAACCGCGGAGGGGGTGCGGCGGTACGTCGCACAGGTCGCCGAGCCTGCGGTCGCGCGATGCGGGGTGGAGGCGGACTATGTCGAGGACAGCGCCGACGCGTTCCTCGCGCGCCTGAAATGGCTGAAGGCGCGGGAGTGTGAATTTCCCGCCGACGTCGTCTCCCAGGTCCTTGTGGCGGCGCAGGAGGAGGCGCGTCTGGCGCGGCTGGCGGCGGGTGAGCTACCCTGGGCGGCGACGATCGTGACGCTGTACCCCGAGATGTTCCCCGGGCCGCTCGGCACGTCGCTCGCCGGGCGGGCGCTGGGGGAGGGGCGGTGGTCATGCCAGCCCGTTCAACTGCGCGACTTCGCGACCGACAAGCATCGCTCGGTCGACGACACACCGGCGGGTGGCGGCGCGGGGATGGTGCTCCGCGCAGACGTGGTCGCCGCGGCGATCGACAGCGTCGCGGATGGGCGGCCGGTGCTGGCGATGACGCCGCGCGGCAGGCCGCTGACGCAGGAGCGCGTCCGTGAGCTGGCAGCGGGCCCCGGCGTCACCGTGTTGTGCGGGCGGTTCGAGGGGTTCGACGAACGACTGTTCGAGGCGCGCGCCATCGAGGAGGTGTCGATCGGCGACTATATCCTGTCGGGGGGCGAGATGGGCGCGCTGGTGCTGCTCGATGCTTGCATTCGGCTGCTCCCCGGCGTAATGGGCGCGGCTTCTAGTGGGGATGACGAGAGCTTCGAAACGGGGCTTCTCGAATATCCGCATTATACCCGACCTCAGATATGGGAAGGGCGCACGATCCCGCAGGTGCTGCGATCGGGGGATCATGCGAAGATCGACGCATGGCGCAAGCGCCGCGCGGAGATCGATACACGGTCACGGCGACCGGACCTTTGGGAGCGCCATGAGGGCGCTCGGGTCCAGTCGCCCTCTGGCGCGCGGCGACACGAGGACTGACTATGAACCTGTTGCAGACGATCGAAGCCGAGAACATCGCGAAGTTCCTGGCCAACAAGACGATCCCCGATTTCCGCCCCGGCGATACGCTGAAGGTCGGCGTGAAGGTCGTCGAAGGCGAGCGCACGCGTATTCAGAACTATGAGGGCGTGTGCATCGCGCGCTCGAACAAGGGCATGGGCAGCAACTTCACCGTGCGCAAGATCAGCTTCGGCGAGGGCGTCGAGCGCGTCTTCCCGCTGTACTCGCCCAACATCGATTCGATCGAAGTCGTCCGCAAGGGCGCGGTGCGTCGCGCCAAGCTGTATTACCTGCGTGGTCGTACCGGCAAGTCGGCGCGTATCGCCGAGCGCCGCGACAACCGTCCGGCCAAGGGCACCGCAGCCGCCGAGTAATCGCGCGGCCCGGTACGCCGGGTTCGACAGGGAAAAGGGCGCGGGGGCGTTGGTCCCCGCGCCCTTTTTCGTGCGCGCCGTCCGCGCGGGCGGGCCCCATCGAGACGGTCAAGTTAAAGAGGTTGAGGCGCCGGGGCGGCTTTGGTGATGCTTGCCCCGGATAGTGCGGCGCGGCAGCGGGACCGGCGCGATGTAGACAGCGATGGTCCTTCCAACGCGCTCCTGCGCAGCGCCGTCAGGCGGGAAGTGCGGCGTCCGCTCTCGACGTGGCGGTGGAGGCCGCAGGGGCGGCGGGAGCGGCCGGTGTCCCTGTGGCGGCTGGCACGGGCGCGGGGTCAGGGTCGGGTGCCATCAGCCAGTGCTCGGCATCCTCGAGCGAGCCGAAATAGTGCGCCGCGCGGCTGTCGGCGGCGCGCTGGATCTGCATCCGCGCGAGCGACTGCGGGACGACGAAGGCGAGCCGGCGCGAGGCCCTGGCGGGATCGACGAGGACCGCGCGGAACGCGGCGACGCTGTCCTGCGCCTGGATATCCATCGCGCGGATGTCGATCAGCGTGACCTGTTGGTTCGCGCCGCAGGTCAGCAGGCGGTGCGCGTCGTTGCGCGCGGCGACGAACCGCGCGATGTCCGCGGGCTCGAAGAACCCGGCCATGGTGATGACGACAAGGCTGCGCGGGACGTCGACCCGGATGGAGAAGTGCGCTTTCATCGCCGTATCATAGCGGCCCCGACACCATGCGCGGCGCGGTCGCGAGCCATTTTTTGCGCGTCCCCGGCGCGTACCGGCCGGTCGAGGGGAGCGGGGCTAGGGGGCCGGGGTCGCGGGAGGCGTAGCGCCGGGCAGGGCGGGGTCCGCATCCTCGGCGAAGAGCCAGGCCTCGGCGGCCTCGACGGTGTCGAAATAGCCGGCGTCGCTGCGTTCGGTGAGGCGGCGGATCTGCATCCGTGCGAGTGCGGCATCGACGACATAAGCGAGCCGGCGCGAGCGGGCGGCGGGGTTGTCGAGCATCGCGGTGAACGCGGCGACCGCGTCCTGCGACTGGATCTGCACCCCGCGCGTGTCGCACAGCGTCACGTGTGGCAGCGCCCCCGCCTGGCGCTTCAACACCGCGATCTCCGCCGCGACGGTGGCGGCGAACGCCGCGACGTCGTCGACCGTGAAGAAGCCCGAGATCTTCATGCGGAGATAATTCCGCTGCGGCTCTGCCGCGACTATCCATGACGCCTTCATGGGGAGAGCGTAACAGTCGAGGTTTAACGGGGGGTTACGTCACTATCGTGCGCGGAAGGCCGCACGCTCGTAGCACTGTCGCCCGACATGTCGCGAAACGCCGCGGCGCACGCCGATGCGGTCAGGAACAGCGGGAGCACCCACCAGGGCGGGCCTGCAACCTTGTGCATGAGGATCGCGAGGAGCCCGGTGGCGGCGAGATAGCTTCCGACGACCCAGACCACCTGTTCCAGAAACATGCGGATCCGGGGATTGAGCTTGTGAAACATACACGGGGCCTGCTGGTCGTTGGGTCTCAGCTTAACCCGTATGTGGGGATGCGCCAACGAGCAACCGGGCGGACAATTCCTTGTGCCGGCACGATATCCGTGTCGACGGGGATCCCTGCGCGCGATCCTGAACGTCTCGGGCCAAGAATGCGCTTGCGGGTTGACGGGCCGCCCGACGTTGCCCACGAAGGCGGCGATACGGATTCCCGTGTCAGTCCAGGAAGCATGAACATGTCCAGTGACAGTTCCAGTATGACCGCACGCTCTACGGCCGTCTGCTAGTTCGCTGGCGTCGCCGCCAGCCTGCGGCCCGCGACGCGTGGCCCCTCCCTCGCCGATATCGTCGAGATGCTCCAGTCGCTTCCACGGAAGCAAGCCGCCCGGACACTTGCCCAGATGGCAGATGAGCAGGCGGTAGGGGCACTCAACCGGTCAGACTTCACCACGGCGCCGGAGGTCCTGGCGGTGTTGCCGCTCGCGCGGGCTGTGCAGCTTGTTGCCCGGATGGCAGATGATCGAGCAGCGGATGTACTGGCCGAAATGGACACGCACGTCGCGGCGCTGATCCTTGCGGCATTGCCACCCGCTGTGCGGCGCTCGCTCGACATCCTCCTCGCCTGGCCCGCGGATAGCGCGGGCGGCATGATGACCACCGATTATGTTGCAGCCCCGGCGGCGGCCACTGTCGGGGAGGTCCTCGGCCAGATCCGTACCGCGGAACGCAGTCGTGAAGCGATCTATTCGGTTTTCCTCATCGACGACACGGGCCGGCTCGCCGCGACGGTGTCGCTTCGGCGTCTGATCGTCGCCGATCCGGCGTCGGTCGCGCTCGCGCTGGCCGGCGCCGGTGAAACGGTCAAGGCGTCGCCGGACACCGATCGCGAATGGGTGGCCGACCTGATCCGTCGCCATGATCTGCTGGCGCTTCCCGTCGTCGATGCCGAAGATCGCCCCCTCGGCATCGTTACCATCCGCGACGTGGTCGATGCGCTGGTTGCCGAACATACGGAGGATGCCCAGAAATTCGGAGGAGTCGAGGCGCTTGATCGCGCCTACCTCGATACCCGTTTCGGCGCGATGATCCGCAAGCGGGCTGGGTGGCTCAGCATCCTGTTCCTGTCGGAGATGCTGACGGCCAGCGTCATGCAGCACTTCGAGGACGCACTGGCACGTGCCGTGGTGCTCACGCTGTTCATTCCGCTGATCATGAGTTCCGGAGGCAATAGCGGCGGACAGGCGACCTCACTGATCATCCGCGCGCTGGCGCTCGGTCAGGTGCGCGTCAGGGATTGGTGGCGGGTGGCACTGCGTGAGTTGCCCGCAGGGCTCGTTCTCGGCAGCATTCTCGGGCTGCTGGGGTTCGCACGTATCGCCACGTGGCAGGGGCTGGGCTTTTACGACTATGGCCCGCATTGGTCGCTGATCGCGGTCACGGTCGCGATGGGACTCGTTGCGATCGTCACGTTCGGATCACTTGCAGGATCGATGCTCCCCTTTGCGCTGCAGCGGCTCGGCTTCGATCCAGCGAGCGCCTCTGCGCCGTTTGTCGCGACACTCGTCGATGTGACGGGGCTCGTAATCTATTTTTCAATTGCACTGGCGATCCTGTCGGGGACGCTGTTGTAAGTTCGGCGGGAATACCACCGGCCCGCTACGCTCGATTTGCAGGTCGCGCGGGCAGCGTCATGGAATGACGTACGCGACGAAAAAGAGCCACGGTGTTGCCACCGCGGCCCTTTTTCGTTCCGGCATCTTACGACCGCTTACTGGTCGAGGAAGCTCCGCATTTTCCGGCTGCGGCTCGGATGCTTCAGCTTGCGCAGCGCCTTCGCCTCGATCTGGCGAATGCGCTCGCGCGTCACCGAGAATTGCTGGCCGACCTCTTCCAGCGTGTGGTCGGTGTTCATGCCGATGCCGAAGCGCATGCGCAGCACGCGTTCCTCACGCGGGGTGAGGCTCGCCAGCACGCGCGTGACGGTTTCCTTGAGGTTCGCCTGGATCGCGGCATCCACCGGGATGATCGCGTTCTTGTCCTCGATGAAGTCGCCGAGGTGGCTATCCTCCTCGTCGCCGATCGGCGTTTCGAGGCTGATCGGCTCCTTGGCGATCTTCATCACCTTGCGGACCTTCTCGAGCGGCATGGAGAGGCGCTCGGCCATTTCTTCCGGGGTCGGCTCGCGGCCCTGCTCGTGGAGGAACTGGCGGCTGGTGCGGACCAGCTTGTTGATCGTTTCGATCATGTGGACCGGGATGCGGATCGTGCGCGCCTGATCGGCGATCGAGCGGGTGATCGCCTGGCGGATCCACCAGGTCGCATAGGTGCTGAACTTGTAGCCGCGGCGATACTCGAACTTGTCGACCGCCTTCATCAGGCCGATATTGCCCTCCTGGATGAGATCCAGGAACTGAAGACCGCGGTTCGTGTATTTCTTGGCGATCGAGATCACGAGCCGCAGGTTCGCCTCGACCATTTCCTTCTTGGCGATACGCGCCTCGCGCTCGCCCTTCTGGACCATGTTGACGATCCGGCGGAACTCGGTGAGCGCCATGCCGGTCTGCTGCGTGATATCGGCGATCTCGGCGCGGATGCGCTCGACCGCCTCGCTCTCGTTGGCGACGAACGCGGTCCACTTCTTGTCGACCTTGTTGACCGTCGCCAGCCAGTTCTCGTCGATCTCGTGACCGATATAGCGATCGAGGAAGTCCTTGCGCGGCACCTTGTGGCGCTCGGCGAGGCGCAGCATCTGGCCGCCCAGCGCGGTCAGGCGACGGTTATACGCATAGAGCTGATCGACGAGATATTCGATCTTGGCGTTGTGGAACTGGACGCTCTCGACCTCTGCGGTGAGTTCCTCGCGCAGCTTCTGGTACTTGCGCTCGTCGGCGGCCGAGAACTCGCCGCCGATGCCCATCGCGTCGACACGGGCTTGCTGGATCTTGCTGAACTTCTTGTAGAGCGCGGTGATGTTGGCGAAGCGCTCGAGTGCGATCGGCTTGAGCTGTTCCTCCATCTGCGCGAGGCTGAGGGTGTTGTCCTCCTCCTCGTCGTCCGACGCGCGCGGGGCGCGGCGCTCGCCGTCCTCGTCCTCGTCGGCGGACGGCTCTTCGGGCTCGGCCTCTTCCTTGAACGAGGGGCCGGCGTTCTTCTCGCTGATCTCGCCGTCGTCGGCTTCGCCGTCCTCGGCCATCGCCTCGGGCGCTGGGTCCTTCGAGAGCATCGCGTCGAGATCCATGATCTCGCGCAACTGCATCGTGCCCTCGTTGAGCGCGGTCGACCAGTCGATGATCGCGTTGAAGGTGATCGGCGATTCGCACAGACCCAGGATCATCGTGTCGCGACCCGCCTCGATCCGCTTGGCGATCGCGATCTCGCCCTCGCGGCTGAGCAGCTCGACCGCGCCCATCTCGCGAAGATACATGCGGACCGGATCGTCGGTGCGATCGACGGTCTCCTTCTTCTTCTCGATCGCGGGACCCGCGTCGGCTTCCGCGTCGGCGGTCTCCGGCTCGTCGTCGTCGTCCTTGGCGGGCTCGGCCTCGCCTTCCTCGCCGGCTTCGTCGTTGTCGACGATGTTGATACCCATCTCGCTCAGCGCGGCGCTGATGTCCTCGATCTGATCGGACGACATCTCGCCCTGCGGCAAGGCTTCGTTGAGCTGATCATAGGTGATGTAGCCGCGCTTCTTGGCGCGCGCGATGA
The DNA here is from genome assembly GCF_979253475.1 of Sphingomonas sp. AC449. Lineage (NCBI taxonomy): Bacteria > Pseudomonadati > Pseudomonadota > Alphaproteobacteria > Sphingomonadales > Sphingomonadaceae > Sphingomonas > Sphingomonas sp. AC449. Next base: position 432,224 of record NZ_CEEDCZ010000001.1, read on the forward strand.
CCTTCTTGATCGACGCATCGTTCATGTCGATCAGTGGCGCATCGCCGGTGTCGTTCGTCTCGGCGGGTTCCGCCATGTTCGCCTTAGCCATCAATCGCCCTCGGTACCCAACGCTCGGGCGTCTTCGTTCGACTGTACAAGATTTGCAAGTCGGACTTCCAACGCCTGTTTCTCTCTTACCATAGCCACTTGTCGTTCGAACGCGCTTTCGGTGAAGTGCGTCTGCATCGCCGCGGTCGCCTGTTTGAGCGCCGCATCGACCTCGGGACGCGCGACCATGATCGCGATCGCCTCGTCTAGGTCGGCGCGGACGCGGGCGGGATCGGCCGTGGTCTGCGTGAACGAGTAGGGCATCGTATCGGCTCTCAACAGGTCACTCGCGACTGAATTGAAACCGGACCTCGCCAATATGGTGAGAAGTCGCCCGCTATCAAGCTTCTGGTCCTCAAGTGCAACATCGACGACCGCCTCGAACAGCCGGCCGAGCGCGCCGTCGATGAGCTGCAGCGGCCCCAGCACCTCCATGTGGCGGGCGATCTCAACGGGATGGCGGATCAGCCCGGCGAGCACGGCCTTCGCCAGCACGCGGTCGATTCCGGTGGCGAGAAACGCCTTCGCGTCTTCAGTGACGGGCGCGGCGGGGGGCTTCCACCCGCCTTTCGGGCGTTCACCGCGGGGGACGAAGGGCGCGCGGACGGGTTTGAAGTGCTTGTAGAAGCGGTCCTTGAACTCGGACTGATATTCCTGCTTCACCGATGCGTCGGCGATCCCTTCCGCAAGCTCGTGGAGGCGGCGCTTGAGGCCGGCGCGTTGTTCGGGGGTGTCGAGCGCCTCGGCGGCGACTTCGGACGCCCAGAGGCGGTCGACGAGCGGTTCGGGGGCTTTGAGCAGCGCCTCGAACGCGGCGGGGCCGCCCGACCGGACGAGATCGTCGGGGTCCTGGCCTTGTGGGAGCGTGACGAAGGCGAGGCTGCGGCCGGGGGCGAGCAGGGGGAGCGCGCGGTGGGCTGCCCTGAGCGCGGCCTTCTGGCCGGCGCTGTCGCCGTCGAAGCAGAGCAGGGGGACATCGACCATCCGCCACAGGCGTTCGAGCTGCGCTTCGGTGAGTGCGGTGCCGAGCGGGGCGACGGCCTCGCCGAACCCGGCCTGGGCTAGCGCGATGACGTCCATATAGCCTTCGACCACGAGGACGCGGCCCGACTTGCGCGACGCGGGGGCGGCCTTGTCGAGGTTGTAGAGCGTGCGGCCCTTGTCGAAGAGCGGGGTGTCGGGGGAGTTGAGGTATTTGGGCTCGCCGCCGTCGAGCACGCGCCCGCCGAACGCGATCGTCCGGCCGCGCGGGTCACGGATCGGGATCATCAGGCGGCCGCGGAAGCGGTCGTACGGGGCCTTGCCCTCGACGTTGATGAGCATGCCCGACTCGACAAGCATCGGGTCGCCGTATGTTTTCAGCGCGGTCTTGAGCTTGCCGCGGCTGTCGGGGGCGAACCCCATGCCGAACGCGCGCGCGGTCTCGGGCGTGATGCCGCGGCGGTCGAGCAGCGCACGGGCGTCGTTGCCCGCGAGGCCGTTCAGCTGCTCGACGAACCAGTCGGCGGCGTCGGACATCACCTCGTGCAGGCCCTTGGCGCGTTCGGCCTTGGCGGCGGACTGGCGGTCCATCGCGGGCATGTCCATCCCGGCGGCCTGGGCGAGTTCCTTGACCGCGTCCATGAAGGGCAGGCCGCGCTGGTCGGTCATCCACTTGATCGCGTCGCCATGCGCGGAGCAGCCGAAGCAGTGGTAGAAGCCCTTGTCGTCGTTGACGTAGAAGCTGGGCGTCTTCTCGTTATGGAACGGGCAGCAGCCCTTGTGCTCACGCCCGGCCTTGGTGAGCTTGGTGGTCTTGCCGATCAGCGCCGACAGCGACGTACGGCCGCGCAGCTCGTCCAGAAATTGCGGGGTCAGGGCCATCAGTCCGTTCCAGCCTCGACCGAGCCCCCCCGCCCGCTTGCGGGAGGGGGCTGGGGGGTGGGCACGCGCTCGGTTCCGATCGCAGCGCTGACAATGGTCTCCAAAACGCCGCCCATGTTGCTCGTCAGATCGTTGTTCCAGAAGCGGATGACGCGGTAGCCTGCTGCTGCGAGGTCGCGGGTTCGCGCCTCGTCATAGGATTGGTGTTCGCAATGCTGGGTGCCGTCGAGCTCGACGATCAGCTTGTGCGAGCGGCAGACGAAGTCGGCGAAGTAACCGGCGATGGGGAGCTGGCGACTGAACTTGAGGTTCAGGAGCCTCGAGCCTTTGAGTTGTCGCCATAACATCTGCTCGGCATCTGTCGCGTCGTTGCGGAGGTTGCGAGCTCTCTCGGTCGGTCGGTCCAGTCGATGGCGCGGGCCCACCCCTCGGTCCCCTCCCGCTTGCGGGAGGGGAGGAAGAAGGGGGGCGTCCTCGTCCATTTAGCTCAGCGCCGCCTTCACCAGCCCGCTCGCCTTGCTCATGTCCAGCTCGCTCGCATGACGCGCCTTCAGCTCGGCCATGACGCGGCCCATGTCCTTCATGCCGGTCGCGCCGAGTTCGTCCTTGATCTTGAGGATCGCGGCCGTCGTTTCCGCCTCGTCCATCTGCGCGGGCAGGAAGCGTTCGATTACCGCAACCTCCGCGGCCTCGGCGTCGGCGAGTTCCTGGCGGCCGCCGTTCGAAAACATTTCGATCGACTCGCGGCGCTGCTTGACCATCTTCTGGAGCACTTCGATGACCAGCGCGTCGTCGCTTTCGGGTGCCTTGCCGGTCCGCGCCTCGATGTCGCGGTTCTTGATTGCGGCCTGGATCAACGAGATGGCGTTGCGGCTCTCCTTGTCGCCGGCCTTCATCGCGGTGAGCTGCGCGGCCTTGATGTCGTCGCGAATCATATACGGGTCTTTCAGGCGGTTCGGGATAGCCGGACGCGATAGCGCGTCGAGCCAAGGTTTAACAGATTGACGCTGCGGCACGCCGGCCTTAGCGGACACCACTTAGCGACATCGTCAACGTAAAGAGAGTGCCCAGCCTGATGGCCGACGCCCAGCCTACACCCATGTCTTCGGCAAAGCCCGCCGGCGCGACCGGCGTGCTCGTGCTTGCCAATGGCGACGTGATCTGGGGGCGCGGGTTCGGCGCCGAGGGCGAGGCGGTCGGCGAGGTGTGCTTCCACACCGCGATGACCGGGTACCAGGAGGTTCTGACCGATCCGTCCTTCGCCGGGCAGATGATCTGCTTCACCTTTCCGCATATCGGCAATGTCGGCGCGAACCCCGACGATATCGAGGCGGACGACCCGCACGCGCTGGGCATCATCGTCCGCGAGGACGTTACGAGCCCCTCGAGCTTCCGCGCGGTCGAGGGCCTCGACGGCTGGATGAAGCGGCATGCGCGGATCGGCCTGTCGGGGATCGACACGCGCGCGCTGACGCGGCGGATTCGCGTCGGCGGCGCGCCCAACGGCGTGATCGCGCATTCGGCGAGCGGCGAGTTCGACGTCGCCGCGCTGCTGGCGATGGCGCGGGGCTGGCCCGGGCTCGAGGGGATGGACCTCGCCAAGGGCGTATCGACCGAGATGCATTATGGCTGGGGGGATCAGGCGCCGGGCGGCACGTGGCGGCTTGGGTTCGGCTATGGGGAGAGCGGTGCTTCGACTGCGCTCAGCACGAACGGGGAAGGGGATGCGTCGCCCCAATCGTTCGCGCCGGGCGAAGGCGATGCCCCCGTCGCGAGTGCGGCCCACCCGCATGTCGTCGCGATCGATTACGGCTCGAAGCGCAACATCTTCCGCAACCTCGTCGCCGCGGGCGCGAAGGTATCCGTCGTGCCTGCCACCGCGAGCTATGACGAGGTGATGGCGCTCGCGCCCGACGGCATCTTCCTGTCGAACGGCCCGGGCGATCCCGCCGCTACGGCCGAATACGCCGTGCCGGTGATCCGCGAGCTGCTCGAGACGGGCAAGCCGCTGTTCGGCATCTGCCTTGGCCACCAGCTGCTCGGCCTCGCGGTCGGCGCGACCACGACCAAGATGTTCCAGGGCCACCGCGGCGCCAACCATCCGGTCAAGCGCCTCTCCGATGGCGCGGTCGAGATCACCAGCATGAACCACGGCTTTTCGGTCGAGCGCGACAGCCTGCCGGCGAACGTCCGCGAGACGCATGTGTCGCTGTTCGACGGGTCGAATGCGGGGCTCGAGCTGACCGATAAGCCGGCGTTCTCGGTGCAGTATCACCCCGAGGCGAGCCCGGGGCCGCAGGACAGCCTGTATCTGTTCGAGCGGTTTGTGGGTTCGCTACGGTGATCAGGGCCGCGTCTGGCCTGACGTGTCAGCAGGCGATCACGCCTGCCACGGATCGATCAGCGCGAGCCCCAGGCCGTCGAAATGCCTCGTATTTCGCGTCGCGAGCGACATCCCACGGGCAAGCGCCGTTGCTGCGATCTGTACGTCTGCGGTATCCGGATTGCGTCCGGCTCGCGCCTGAAGCGCCAGCACGACCGCAAAATGTCGTGCCGCATCAAGGTCGAACGGCGCTATCCGGTCACGATAGGTTTCGAGAAGGTCACCATAGCCCTGCTCGATCGTCGTCCGCCTGCGACCCACGGGCAGCAATTCGACGCCCGCCAACAGTTCGCCCGCCACGATCGTCGATAGCCACAGCCGGTCCGCATTGGCCTGCGCCCATTTGCGCACGGTCGGGTCCGGCGTCGGTCGGAACGCCTCGCTCCAGACGTTGGTGTCGACCAGGATCACTCGTCGTCGAAGGTCAGGATACGCGCGCGGCTTCGCGGCGGGATCGGCAGATCGATGCCCGGTCGGCTGGCCTCGTACAGCATTTCGAACAAGCCTTTGCGGAGCTCGGGTTGCTCGGGTCTGACGAGCGCGATCAGCGTATGACGTGCCTCGTCTTCCAGCGATCGGCCATTGCGTACGGCCCGATCACGCAGGTCCTGCTCAACGTCGTCGGGCAGATTCTTGATCGTCACATTCGCCATGCGCTGCCTCCTGTGATGGCAATGCCATCATCGTATTCCATGATTGCAGGTTAACAATGCCAAAACGCACCGACATCTCCTCCATCCTCGTCATCGGCGCAGGACCCATCGTCATCGGCCAGGCGTGCGAGTTCGATTATTCGGGCACGCAGGCGATCAAGGCGTTGAAGGAGGAGGGTTACCGGATCGTCCTCGTCAATTCGAACCCCGCGACGATCATGACCGATCCCGAGCTGGCCGACGCGACCTATGTCGAACCGATCACGCCCGCGATCGTCGCCAAGATCATCGAGAAGGAGCGGCCCGACGCGATCCTGCCGACGATGGGCGGGCAGACCGCGCTGAACACCGCGCTCGCGCTGTTCCATGACGGTACGCTCGCAAAGTTCGGCGTGACGATGATCGGCGCGGATGCCGATGCGATCGACATGGCGGAGGACCGGCTGAAGTTCCGCGACGCGATGGACCGGATCGGGCTCGAAAGCGCGCGCTCGGCGATCGCACATACTGTCGAGGAAGCGCTGGAAGGGCTTGAAAAGACGGGGCTTCCGTCGATCATCCGGCCGAGCTTCACGATGGGCGGATCGGGCGGCGGGATCGCGTATAATCGCGAGGAGTTTATCGCGATCGTCCGCAACGGGCTCGACCTGTCGCCGACCACCGAGGTGCTGATCGAGGAATCGCTGCTCGGCTGGAAAGAGTATGAGATGGAGGTGGTGCGCGACCGCAAGGACAACGCGATCATCATCTGCTCGATCGAGAATGTCGATCCGATGGGCGTCCATACTGGCGACTCGATCACGGTCGCGCCGGCGCTGACGCTGACCGACAAGGAATACCAGATCATGCGCAACGCATCGATCGCGGTGCTGCGGGAAATCGGTGTCGAAACAGGCGGTTCGAACGTCCAGTTCGCGGTCAATCCGAAGGACGGCCGGCTCGTCGTCATCGAGATGAACCCGCGCGTGTCGCGTTCGTCGGCGCTGGCGTCGAAGGCGACGGGCTTCCCGATCGCCAAGGTCGCGGCCAAGCTCGCGGTCGGCTACACGCTCGACGAGATCGAGAACGACATTACCGGCGCGACGCCCGCGAGCTTCGAGCCGACGATCGACTACGTCGTCACCAAGATCCCGCGCTTCGCGTTCGAGAAGTTCAAGGGTGCGTCGAGCACGCTCGGCACCGCCATGAAGTCTGTCGGCGAGGTGATGGCGATCGGCCGCAACATCCATGAATCGATGCAGAAGGCGTTGCGCGGGCTCGAGACCGGGCTGTCGGGCTTCAACCAGGTCGACCATCTGGTCGGCGCGCCGCGCGGGGAGATCGAGGCGGCACTGGCCGTCGCGACCCCCGACCGGCTGCTGGTCGCCGCTCAGGCGTTGCGCGAGGGCTTCACCGTCGCCGAGGTGCACGCGATCGCCAAGTATGATCCGTGGTTCCTCGAGCGGATCGCCGAGATCATCGCGGCCGAGGCCGAGGTGATGAAGGACGGGCTGCCGATCGACGCGGCGGGCATGCGGCGTCTGAAGAGCATGGGGTTCAGCGACAAAAGGCTCGCCTGGCTCGCGCTGCAGTCTGCCAATCTGCGGGGCATGAACCGCGGGATCGCGCGCGGGTCGGGGCTGATCCACGAGGTCGTCAAGGCGATGACCGGCGGCGTGACCGAGGAGGAGGTGCGCCAGCATCGCCTGAAGCTCGGCGTGCGGCCGGTGTTCAAGCGGATCGATACCTGCGCGGCCGAATTCGACGCCAAGACGCCGTATATGTACTCGACCTATGAGGCGCCGAGCTTCGGCGAGCCCGAAAACGAGTCCGCGCCGACCGACCGGAAGAAGATCGTCATCCTTGGCGGCGGGCCGAACCGGATCGGGCAGGGGATCGAGTTCGATTATTGCTGCTGCCATGCATGCTTCGCGCTCGCCGATGCGGGCTATGAGACGATCATGGTCAACTGCAACCCGGAGACCGTGTCGACCGATTACGACACCAGCGACCGGCTGTATTTCGAGCCGCTGACTGCCGAGGACGTGCTCGAGATCCTGCATGTCGAGGCGTCGAAGGGCGAGCTCGTCGGCGTGATCGTGCAGTTTGGCGGGCAGACGCCGCTGAACCTCGCGCGTGCGCTGGAAGCCGCCGGGATCCCGATCCTGGGGACGACGCCCGACGCGATCGATCTGGCGGAGGACCGCGAGCGGTTCGCGGCGCTGATCACCAAGCTGGGTCTGCTCCAGCCCGCCAACGGGCTCGCGCGCAGCCGCGACGAGGCGGTCGCGGCGGCGGAGCGGATCGGCTATCCGGTGCTGATGCGGCCGTCGTACGTGCTTGGCGGGCGGGCGATGGAGATCGTCGATACGCTCGGGCAGCTCGACGATTACATCACCACCGCGGTGCAGGTGTCGGGCGACTCGCCGGTGCTGATCGACCAGTATCTGCGCGATGCGATCGAGGTCGATGTCGATGCGATCTGCGACGGGACCGATGTCGTCGTCGCGGGTGTGCTGCAGCATATCGAGGAGGCGGGCGTCCATTCGGGCGACTCTGCGTGCTCGATCCCGCCTTATTCGCTGTCCGCGGAGATCATCGCCGAGATCGAGCGGCAGACGGTGGCGCTGGCGCATGCGCTGTCGGTCGTCGGGCTGATGAACATCCAGTTCGCGGTGAAGGACGGGCTCGTTTACCTCATCGAGGTCAATCCGCGTGCGTCGCGCACCGTGCCGTTCGTCGCCAAGGCGATCGGCGTGCCCATCGCCAAGATCGCGTCGCGCGTGATGGCGGGCGAGAAGCTCAAGGACCTGCCGCCGATCGACCGGCATATCCCCTATTATGCGGTCAAGGAGGCGGTGTTCCCGTTCAACAAGTTTCCGGGCGTCGATCCGGTGTTGTCACCGGAAATGAAGTCGACCGGTGAAGTCATGGGAATCGATCCCGATTTCACGACGGCCTTCGCCAAGGCACAGCTCGGGGCGGGGACGATCCTGCCGACGAGCGGCAACGTGTTCGTCAGCGTGAAGGACGGTGACAAGGCGATGATCGTCGAGGCGGTCAAGGCGCTGATCGACACGGGCTTTGCGATCGTCGCGACCGGCGGCACCGCGGATTACCTCGCGCGTGCGGGGCTCCCGGTCGAGAAGGTCAACAAGGTCGCGCAGGGGCGGCCGCATATCGTCGACCGGATCAAGGACGGCGACATCGCGCTGATCTTCAACACGACCGAGGGGTGGCAGAGCCTGAAGGACTCGCAACCGATCCGTGCGTCCGCGCTCGGGCAGCGGATTCCCTACTTCACGACCGCGCCCGCATCGCTCGAGGCGGCCAAGGCGATCGCCAAGCTTTCGACGCACAGCCTTGAAGTACGGCCCTTGCAATCCTATTATTCGCAGTCGCACAACTGATCCCGACATGAGCGTGATGTGTGGGCGGGGCCATCGCGCCCCGCGTCGGGTAATGAATTTGGGGACGAGATGATGGCGACCGTCGAAAAGATGCCGATGCTGCAGGAAGGCTATGAGACGCTCAGTGCGGATCTCAAGCGCCTGAAAGCCGAACGTCCGACGATAGTCGACGCGATCGAAGAAGCGCGCGCGCATGGCGACCTGTCGGAAAACGCGGAATATCATGCCGCGAAGGAACGCCAGGGGCAGGTCGAGGCCTCGATCTCGGACATCGAGGACAAGCTGTCCCGCGCGCAGATCATCGATCCCAAGGACCTGTCGGGTGACAAAGTCGTGTTCGGCGCGACGGTCACCTTGCTCGATGAGAACGACAAGCCGGTGACGTACCAGATCGTCGGTCAGACCGAGGCGAACGCCAAGACGGGCCGCATCTCGTACAATTCGCCGCTCGGGCGTGGCCTGATTGGTCGCAAGCTCGACGAGGAGGTCGAGGTCACGGTGCCCGCGGGCGATCGCTATTACGTGGTGTCGAAGATCGAGTTCATCTGATCGCCATGCCGTTTTTCGAGACGCGGGCGACGGCGATCATCGCGATCGTGACGGTCATCGTCTCGGGATTTCTGCTGGTTGCGGGGCTACTGCCCTATTGGGCGGTCAACGCGGGCTTCATTCCGCTGCGGATGGGCGACGCCGGCGTGCCGGTCGATCACATGTTCGCGGTTCCCGCCTGGGCGACGCCACTGACCGCGACGCTGATCCATGGCGGATGGGCGCATGTCCTGCTCAACCTTGTGATGCTCGTCTATTGCGGGCAATTCGTCGAACGCGCGATCGGGACGCCGCAGACGGTGCTGCTGTACGCCGTGGGCGCGTATGTCGCGGCGGCCGGGCACTGGGCGTTCGACCCGCAGTCCGTTGCTCCCATGATCGGCGCCAGTGGCGCGATCTCCGCGGTCGTCGGTGCCTATGCGCTGTTGTACGGCGAGCGGCGCGCGAAGGCGATTGGTCCGGTGCCTGCCGGCGTCGTGCATGTCGCATGGCTTGCCGCGGCATGGATCGGGATCCAGTTGCTGATGGGACTGGCCGGGTTTGGCGCGTCAGTCGGTGCGAATGGGCCGATCGCGATCGGCGCGCATATTGGCGGGTTCCTGGCGGGGCTCGTGCTCGCGCGGCCGCTGTTGCTGTGGCGGTACCGGGCGGCCTGATTGGTTACCCGGCAGCCTCGGAGGCTGTGTCCCGCGCCTGCCCTCCCCGTCATGCGGCGGCAGATAAACCTACAGATGCCGCGTTGGCCGTGTTTGGCGCTGGGTTCTGACTTTCGTCAGGATGACGGGCGGGGGCTTGCGGTAGTGGTTTATGCGGCAGTGGGCGTGCTGTTGAGGTTCGGCTCGAGCATGCGGTGGAGGTGGACGACGACGAATTTCATCTCGGCGTCATCGACCGTACGCTGCGCTGCGGCACGCCACGCCTTCTCGGCGCTGGCATAGTCGGGAAAGACGCCGACGAATTCGATCTTGCTCAGATCGTTGAAGTCGAGGGTGCGCGGGTCGCTGACGCGGCCGCCGAATACGAGGTGAAGCTTGCTCATGCGCTGCTGTCCTTGGGAGGGATGTCGCAGTTGCCCTAGCGTGTTCGACCCGCGCTTTGAACCCTTAGCTGGCCGGCTTTTGCGTTACGGCCTTCGCACCTGCGGTGCTCGCGGTGGTCAGCGCCTTGACGACGCCTTCGACGAGACCCTTGGCCTGGCCGCGGGCATTGTCCTTGGTAAGCCCGAGTTCGCCGAGCTCCGACTGGCCCGCTGCCTTGGCAGCGGCGACGGCGGCAACGGCGGTCGCACCCAGACGCTTGCCGAGTGGGGCGAGCAGCTGCTTCTCACGCGCCGACCGCGGGATCAGCGCACCCGCGAGTGCGCCGACGGCGAGGCCTCCGACGAGAATGCCGAGCGGATTCGATTCGAGACTGTGGACGGTGCGCTTGGCAGTCTCGCGTGAGGCGTCGAGCGCTTCCGCAGCCTTGTCGCCCGCGTCGTGGATGACGCGCGATGCGGTTTCGCGAACGCTGTCATAGCCCTCGCGCAGACGGTTTTCGGCATCGTGGATCTTGGTATGGGCGTCGGTCATGGGACGGTCCTTCTGGTTTCCGGCGTCACGGTATCGAACGCACGCCGGTGAATAGGGTTTCGGTCGAAACCGGTCAGCGACCGCGGCGGAAAAGGCCAACGATGCGGTGACGGGCGAAGAAAAGCCCGGCGACGGCCGCGGCACCCGCCGCCGACCCCGGATTGCGCCGTACCGTGTCGACACCTGCGGTGAGCGCGGCGCTGCTCACGTCCGCCACATCGCGGCTGGCGTTGAGCGCGAGACGGCGTGGGTTGAGCCGGTCCTGAAGCTGGCCGATCGTCATCATGACGCGCTGGCGGGCGAGGGCGGCTTCGATCTCTGCGGCGGCGACTTTGGCGGATGTCATGATACGGGCTCGCTCTTGGTCTGAAGCTTCGACTTGCCGATCATCGCGAGGATGCCGGCAAGCACCAGCACGACCCCGACGACGATGACGGTCGCCCAACCTGGCCCCACCAGCGTCGCCAGCGTCAAGATCGCACCGACCAGCAGTGCGATCAACGCGGCCAGCCCCAGCACGCCGGCGACCGCGAAGAACATCGCCGCCGACTTGTAGGCCGACGCCGTCTCACCGAATTTCGCCTTGTACACAGCGACTTCCGCACCCGCGAGTGCACGGGTCTCCGCGGCGAGACGTCCGACGACTTCGGTCAGGCTCTCATCGCTGTCGAACGGGGACGTGACGGAGTTGTCCAAGGTCAGACCTTCGGATCGGCATCGACGCCGGACTGGACGAGGCGCGCGACGACGAAGCCGACCGCCGCGGCTGCGCCGATCGCGATTGCCGGCGACTTGCGGACCAGCGCGGTCGCGTCTTCGATCAGCGCGTCGATGTCCTTGGCCTTCACCTGATCGGCAAAGCCCGATACGCTGTCGGCTGCGGTGCGCGCATAGCCGCCATATTGTGCGCCGAGCTTGTCGTCGACCTGGCCCGCCGCGTCGGTCAGAAGCTGCGCGATCTGGTCGAGCGCTTCGCCCGCACGCGTCTTGCCGTCCTCGGCGAAGCTGCGCGCCTTGTCGGCGGCCTGCTGGCCATATTTGCCGGCATTGTCCTTGAGCGCCTGCTTGGCGTCGGTGACAGTATTTGCGAGAGCCGTGCCATCCGACGTCGTGGCGGTCTGCGTGGCGCCCTTTACCGGCGTTGCGGTGGTGGCAGTGCTGGCGGCGTTGAAGTCGGCATTGCCCATTGGCTGTGCGTCGGTATCGGCCATGACGGTCCCTTTCGAATTGTTACGGTCTCAACACCGGCGCGATGGCACGGTTCCGCCTTGCCGGCCCGATTGCCCGATAAGTCGCGAGGCGATAGAGGCAACGCGAACGACCCCGGGTGATCGGATCAGCCTGGGAATTTGTAGGAGCATCGTTACATGACCGCAATCATCGACCTTCATGCACGCCAGATCCTCGACAGCCGTGGCAATCCGACCGTCGAAGTCGACGTGCTGCTCGAGGACGGCAGCTTCGGTCGCGCGGCGGTGCCGTCGGGTGCATCGACCGGCGCGCACGAGGCGGTCGAGCGCCGTGACGGCGACAAGACGCGCTGGGGCGGCAAGGGCGTCGACGGTGCGGTCGACGCGGTCAACGACGAGATCACCGACACCGTGCTCGGCATGGACGCGGAGGACCAGTCGGATCTCGACGGCGCGATGATCGAGCTCGACGGCACCGAGAACAAGGGCCGGCTGGGCGCGAACGCGATCCTCGGCGTCAGCCTCGCGGTCGCCAAGGCGGCGGCGGAAGCGCGCGGCCTGCCGCTGTACCGCTATGTCGGCGGCGTGCAGGCGCATCTGCTGCCCGTGCCGATGATGAACATCATTAATGGCGGCGAGCATGCCGACAACCCGATCGATTTCCAGGAATTCATGATCGTGCCGGTCGGCGCGTCGAACATCCTCGAGGCGGTGCGCTGCGGCTCGGAGATTTTCCACACGCTCAAGAAGGGCCTGAGCGAGAAGGGCCTGTCGACCAGCGTCGGTGACGAGGGCGGTTTCGCGCCGAACATCGGCAGCACGACCGAGGCCTTGGACTTCATCATGTCGAGCATCGAGAAGGCGGGGTACACCCCCGGCGAGGACGTGATGCTCGCGCTCGATTGCGCCGCGACCGAATTCTACAAGAACGGCAAGTACGACATTTCGGGCGAGGGCAAGATTCTCGAGAGCGCCGAGATGGCCGAGTATCTCGCCGACCTCACGCGCCGCTACCCGATCTTCTCGATCGAGGACGGCATGGGCGAGGACGATTGGGAAGGCTGGAAGACGCTCACCGACCTGATCGGCGACAAGGTCCAGCTGGTCGGCGACGATCTGTTCGTGACCAACCCGAAGCGACTCAAGCGCGGCATCGACGGCGGCTATGCCAATTCGCTGCTGGTGAAGGTCAACCAGATCGGCACGCTGACCGAGACGCTCGAAGCCGTGTCGATGGCACAGCGCGCCAAGTACACCGCGGTCATGTCACATCGGTCGGGCGAGACCGAGGATTCGACGATTGCCGACCTCGCGGTCGCGACCAATTGCGGGCAGATCAAGACGGGCAGCCTCGCGCGGTCGGACCGGCTCGCCAAGTACAACCAGCTGATCCGGATCGAGGAAGAGCTCGGCGACGCGGCGCGCTATGCGGGTCGCGACATCCTGATCGGGCGTTGATAGGCTAGGCGCAGGAGAACCGACATGGCGCGCGTGACGAAGACGAGCAAGCTGCGGCGGACGATGCGCAAGGCCGCATGGCCCGCGCTGGGGCTGACGCTGATGGCGTTCTTCGGCGCGTACGCCGTGCTCGGGCCGAACGGCATGTTTGCCTATGGCGACTATAAGCGGCAGCTTGCCAAGCGCGAGCGCGACTATGCCGCGCTCGACCGCAAGCGTGAGATCCTGAAGAACCGCGTCGCGCTGCTCGATCCGGACCATGCCAATCCGGACATGGTCGACGAGATGGTGCGCAAGGAGCTCAATGTGGCGCATCCGGATGAGGTGATCGTTCCGCTGGGGAACTGATCATCGTGCCGGTCCGGATTTGATCTTGGATCGGGTGCTGGTTGCGGTAGCGCCTGGGGCTCTGGGTCCTGATTTTCGCCAGGATGACAGACGGGGGCACTGTTGGCGCCTTGATCGTCCCGCGGGAACTTAACATCCGTCATCCTGGACTTGATCCAGGATCCAGAGCCACTGGCGGTATCGCTCGGGGCTCTGGATCCTGACTTTCGTCAGGATGACGGGGTGGGTGACAGACGGAATTACCGGCCGAGGAACGTCAGCAGGTCGTTGGTGAAACGCTCGCTTTCCGTCAGCGTGAGACCGTGGGGGGCGCCGTCATATTCGACGAGCTGCGAGCCTGCGATGCCCTTGGCGGCGGCGCGGCCGGTGGCATCGATCGGTACCGTCTTGTCGCTGGTGCCGTGGACGATCAGTGTGGGTATGCGGAACGCCGCGAGGTCCTGGCGGAAGTCGGTGTGGCCGAACGATTCGGCGCAGGCGAGCGTAGGCTTGAGCCCGGCCTGCATCGCCAGACCCCAGACCCAGTCGACGACCTCGTCGCTGACCGGCGAGGTGATGAACCCGACGCCGAGGAACTGTTGCAGGAACGTTTTGAAGAAGGCCGGACGGTCCTCCTCGATACCCGCACCGATGCTGGCGAGCGTCTCGGCGGGGACGCCATCGGGATTGTCGTCGGTCTTGAGCATGTACGGGACGACCGAGGCGATCAGCCCGGCGGCGACCACGCCCTTGCCGTCATAGCGGCTCATGTAGCGCGCGACCTCGCCGCCGCCCATCGAGAAGCCGACGATCGTCGCATCGTCCTGCGCACCCGTGGCCTCGAGCACGTCGGCAAGATCGTCGGTCAGCGTGTCATAGTCATAGCCCGACCAGGGCTGGCTCGAGCGACCGAACCCGCGGCGGTCATACGCGATCGCGCGGAACCCGGCATTGGCGAGCGCCATCGCCTGCGCATCCCAGCTGTCGGCGTTGAGCGGCCAGCCATGCAAAAGGACGACGGGGCGCCCGCTGCCCCAATCCTTGACGTAAATATCCGTGCCATCACGTGTTTTTATAAAGGGCATGATACTCTCCAAGATAGATCGGGCGTATTTGGACGTAACGGGTGGAGTCGTCCCCCGTTCCCGCTCTAGCGCCGACGCGTTTCGACTGGCAGCATCGGCCGACCGGTTGGGCGTGAAGGGGGAGAGGCATGCGGACCACGCGTCTGGCTACGGTCGTGACCATCTGGGTCACGCTGTCGCTGGGGTCGTGTGATTTCGACAGGACCGCTTCGGAGCGGGCTTCGCGTGCGGCAAGGGGGCGGGCGGGGGCGCTCGGTGGGGGCGAGACGCGCGCGGGATCGCAGGTGCGGCGCAACCGGGACTGGGCCGCGTTCCGCGACCGCTTCGTCGAGGACTGGTTCCGGATCGACCCGGCCTATGCGGTGTTCCAGGGGCGCCACGATTTCGATGGCGGGCTTTCCGACTGGAGCGCGGCAGGGCTCACACGGCAGGCGGCGTTCCTTCATGCGGCAATCGCGCGAGCGCGGGGCTTTCGCGACGCTGCGCTGAACCCCGACGAACGGTTCGAGCGCGACTATCTGATGATGGTCGCGCGCGGCAAGCTGTTCTGGCTCGAGGATGCGGATCAGCCGCATCGCAATCCGGCCTGGTACGTGACCGGTGGGCTCGACCCGAACGTGTATGTGATGCGGGCCTATGCCAGTCCGGTAATCCGGATGAAGGCGCTGACTCGCCTGCTGCGGCGAATCCCGGTCGCGGCGGCGAACATCAGGGCGAATCTCCGGACGCCGATGCCGCGCAGCTTTGTCGATTACGGCGCGACCGCGTTCAACGGCTTTGCCGCCTATTACATGGACGATTCGGTCAAGGCGTTCGCGGATGTCGACGACGAGCAGTTGCAGCGCGAGCTGGCGGATGCGGCGATGACGGCGTCGGAGGCGATGCGCGACCTCGGGCGGTGGATGGAGGCGCAGCGATCGACCGCGACCGAGGCGTTCGCGCTGGGCGACCGCCGCTTCGCACGGATGATCGCGGCGACCGAGGGGGTGGATACGCCGCTCGACCAGCTCGAGGCCGCCGGGCGCGCGGACCTCGCGCGCAATCAGAGGGCACTCGGGATCGCCTGCCGCACGTTCGCGCGGGGCCAGTCGATCGCTGCGTGCATGGCGAAAATGGCGGCGGACAAGCCGGTCGACGGACCCGTCGCGGAAGCGCGGCGACAGATCCCGCTGTTGCAGTCGTTCATCCAGTATCGCGACCTGCTGACGATCCCCGGGCCCGAGCGGGCGCTGGTCGAGGAGAGCCCGCCCTATAGCCGGCAGAATCTCGCCTATATCGATCCGCCGGGGCCGTTCGACCGCGGCGTGCCGTCGGTCTATTACATCTCGCCGCCCGACCCGCGCTGGACGCCTGCGGTCCAGGCGGCGTTCGTGCCGGGCCGCGACGACCTGATGTTCACCTCGATCCATGAGGCGATGCCGGGGCATTTCGTCCAGTTCCTCCACTCCAACCGGTCGCCGTCGCTGATCGGGCGGGTGTTCGTCGGCTACGCGTTTGCCGAGGGCTGGGCGCATTATGCCGAGGAGATGATGTGGGAGGCGGGCCTCAACGCGGGAAATCCGGAGACGCATGTCGGCCAGCTGTCGAACGCCTTGCTGCGCGACTGCCGGTTTCTCGCGGCGATCGGCCTGCACACGCGCGGCATGACGCAGGCGCAGGCATTCCGGCTGTTCGTCGACCAGTGCCACCAGGACGAGGGCAATGCGCGGCAACAGGCGCTGCGCGGGACATATGATCCGGCCTATCTGAACTACACGATGGGCAAGCTGCTGATCCGACGGCTGCGCGCCGACTGGACCGCAGCCCGCGGGGGGCGACGCGCATGGAAGGCGTTCCACGACCGGCTGATGAGCTATGGCGGGCCGCCGATCCCGCTCGTCCGGCAGCGGATGATGAACGAGCCGCGCCCGCTCGCGGTGTTCTGAGCCGCGGGTCAGCGCGCCTGCGACGCGGGCTGGACGTCGCGCGTCTCGTCGGTCGGGGGATTGCGGATCGAGGGGCGCAGGCGCGACAGGCTGCACAGCCCTGCGACGAGCGCGAACCCGGCGGCGACGAGCGGCGGCGTCGCGCCCGCACCGATCCCGAGCGCGAGCAGCGCGGCGACCAGCGTCGCGCCCGTCGTCTGCCCGACCAAGCGCACGGTCGAAACCAGCCCGCCTGCCGCCGCGGCGCGGTCGCGTGGTGCGGACCCGATCATCAGCCGCGCGTTGGGCGGCAGGAACATCCCGAACCCCGACCCGCACAGCGCCATCCGCCACGCGACGTCGAAATAGCTCGGGTCGGCGGGCATGAACGCGATCAGCAACAGTGCGGCGATCGATATCGCCATGCCGATCCCGCCGAGGATCCCCGCGGGATAGCGATCGGACAGCCAGCCGGCGAGCGGCGCGACGATCATGTTGGTCAGCGGCCAAGGGGCGATCGCGGCGCCGACTTCCGCTGCGGAAAAGCCATAGCCGTGCGTCAGGCGGAACGGCGTCGACAGCAACAGCGTCATCGACGCGATGAACGCGGTATAGGCCCCGACGGCGGACAGCGCGAGCACGGGCCGCGCGAGCAGGTCGATCGGCAGGATCGGCTTGGTCTCCGCACGCTCGCGGCGGACGAACACCCAGCCGATCGCGATGCCGGTCAGGACGATCGCCACCGACACGACCGGGCTGTCGCCGTGCACGCCGCTTTCCGCGCCGCCGATGACGAGGCCGAACATCGCCGCGCACATGATCGCGCCGACCACGTCGAACGGCTCTTCACGCTTGCGCGGCTCGGGCAGCGACCGGCCGAGGACGAGGCTGATGATCGCGAACGGCACCGCGCTGGCAAAGACCCACGGCCAGGGCGCGATCGCGAGGACGAGCCCCCCGATCGTCGGGGCGAGCGCGGCCGAGCTCGACACCACGACCGAGTTGATCCCCAGCCCGCGGCCAAGCTGCCTTGCCGGATAGATCGACCGGATCAGCGCGGATGAGACGCTGAGCGCCGCGGCGGCGCCGAGCGCCTGGACCGCGCGGACGACGAGCAGGAACGGCAGGCTCTTGGCAAAGAAGCACAGGATCGTCGCGATGGTGAAGACGAGCTGGCCATATTGATACATCCGCTTGAGCCCGATCCGGTCGCCCAGACCCGAGAAGGGGAGCAGCGCCATCGCCAGGATCAGCTGATAGACGGTGACCACGGTCACGACGGCGCTGCTGCCGACGTTCAGATCGCGCGCGATCGTCGGCAGTGCGACATTGGCGACGCCGCCATCGATGATTGTCAGCGCGGTGCCCGCGGAGATCGCTGCGACCGCGAGGAATCGGCGGGGTTTGGGAAGGCCGTCGACGGCCGAGATCTGGTCGGGCTGCATTGCAGAGCGCGATAGACCGCGGCATGTACCTCGCTCAAGGCTTTCGGGGCCAAGCCCTTCGGGGGCAGGCGCTTCGGGGCCAAGCGTTTAGCGGGAGATAAGACGATGCGGGTTGTGGCCACGGCACTAGCGGCGACGATCGTGGCGGGATCCGTCGGGGTTGCAGGAGGCGATGCGCTCGCCCAAGTCGCATCGATGACCACGCCCAACGCTTCCAAGGCCCCGCAGGCCGACGCCGCTGCCGACCCCTATATCTGGCTCGAGGACAAGGATGGCGCGAAGCCGCTTGCCTGGGTCGAGGCGGAGAATGCCGTGACGCTGCCCCGGCTGCAGAACGACCCGCGCTACAAGAGCTTCTATGCCGAGGCGCTGGCGATCGCGGCGGCGAAGGACCGGATCCCGATGCCCGACCAGCGGTTCGGCCGGATCTACAATTTCTGGCGCGATGCCGAGCATCCGCAGGGCATCTGGCGCTGGACGAGCGAGGCGGGCTACACGCAGGCGACCCCCGTCTGGACCACCGCGCTCGACCTCGACGTGCTGAGCAAGGCGGAGGGCAAGAAATGGGTCTGGAAGGGCGCGACCTGCCTCCAGCCCGACGAGCGCTTGTGCCTGGTGTCGCTGTCCGAAGGTGGCGAGGACGCGGTGACGTACCGCGAATTCGATCTCCAGACCGGGCAGTTCGTCCCCGGCGGCTTCACGCTGCCAACCTCGAAGCAAGGCGCGTCATGGGTCGACAAGGACACGGTGCTGGTCGCGCGCGACTGGGGCGCGGGATCGATGACCGCGTCGGGCTATCCGTTCGTCGTGAAGGAAGTCAAGCGCGGCCAGCCGCTGAGTGCGGCGCGCGAGATCTTCCGCGGCGAGGCGTCGGATCAGCTCGGCACCTATGCCGGCGTGATGACCGACGGGCAGGGCAATCGCGTGACGATGATCCAGCGGCGGCCGACGTTCTTCGGCGGCGAGAAGCACGTCGTGACGCCCACCGGACTGGTGAAGCTCGACGTCCCGGCCAGGGTGTTTCCGTCGGGGATGGTCGACGGGCACGTGATCTTCTCGACCAGCGAGGCGTGGGGGCAGATCCCGGCGGGTGCGATCGCGTCGGCACCGCTCGCCGAGGTGCGCAAGGGCCGGTTCACGCCGACGCTGATCTTCGCGCCCAACGCGCGCCAGTCGGTCGATGGCGTGTCGGTGACGCGCGATCACGTCGTGGCGAGCGTGTATGACAATGTGCGCGGCCGGGCGATGGTGTTCACGCGCGGCAAGACGGGCTGGACGTCGCGCGCGGTGGCGCTGCCCGACAACGCCTCGATCGACGTCGCGAGCACGACGGATCGCAGCAATGCGACGTTCGTGCAGGTCACGGGCTTCCTTCAGCCGACGACGTTGTGGACGCTGGATGCGGGCCCGACGGGGGTGCCGAAGCAGGTCAAGGCGCTGCCAGCGAAGTTCGATGCCTCGAACGACACCGTCGAGCAGTTCGAGGCGGTCTCGACCGATGGCACGAAGATTCCGTATTTCGTGGTCCACCGCAAGGGCGTGCCGCTCGACGGGACGACGCCGACGATCATGACCGCCTATGGCGGGTTCGAATCGTCGATGACGCCCTATTATTCGGGCGTGATGGGCAAGCTGTGGCTCGAGCGCGGGGGCAGCTTCGTGCTCGCCAATATCCGCGGCGGCGGCGAGTTCGGGCCGAAATGGCATGACGCGGGGCGTAAGACGAAGCGGCAGATCATCTATGACGATTTCGCCGCAGTCGGGCAGGACCTGATCGCGCGCAAGCTGACGAGCACGAAGACGCTCGGCATCTATGGCGGGTCGAATGGCGGGCTGCTGATGGGGGTCGAGTTCAACCAGCACCCCGATCTGTGGAAGGCGGTGACGATCCAGGTGCCGCTGCTCGACATGATCCGGTACGAGCAGATCGCCGCGGGGGCGTCGTGGGTCGACGAATATGGGTCGGTCGCGGTGCCGGAGGAAAAGGCGTTTCTCGAGACGATCTCGCCCTATCAGAACATCAAGCGCGGGGTGGCCTATCCCGAGCCGTATATCTGGACGACGACGAAGGACGACCGCGTCGGCCCGCAGCATGCGCGCAAGTTCGCCGCGCGGCTGAAGGAATATGGGCTGCCCTATCTGTTCTACGAGGATACCGCGGGCGGGCATTCGGGGGACGCGGACATCGAACAGGGCGCGCGGATGCAGGCGCTCCAGATGACCTATTTCGCGCAGAAGCTGATGGGGCCGGCGAAGTAGCAGCCCGTCATCCTGGGCTCGACCCAGGATCCAGGGTCGCGGGCGGGGCCGTTTGTGGCTCTGGGTCCTGACTTTCGTCAGGATGACGGTTGGGGTGCGGGGACCGTGATCCTAGCTCTCGCCAGTATCACGGTCCCCCGAACAAGTCGCAGCGCCGCGCGTCAGCGGCAGCGGATCTGGCTGTTGTTCTGTTCGACCGCGCGGCCGGCGAGCCCACCCGCGGCCGCGCCGAGCAGCGAGCCGACGATGCGCGAGCGGCCGCCGTCGATGACGTTGCCGAGGATGCCGCCACCCGCCGCGCCGATGATCAGCCCGGTCGTGCCGTCGTTGCGCTTGCAGTAATAGCGTCCGTCCTGCCCGGCATAGACGCGGTCGTTCTCGGCGAGCGTGCGCTCCTGGTAGTTGGGCGATGCGCGGTAATAGCGCGAGGGATCGTAATTGCCCTCGTCGCGCTCGTCGGCATAGCCGTCCTGATAGCGGTCGGGCGCCTGGCGATAGCCGCCCTGCGACGGGGCGGGGGGCACATAGCCGCCGCCGCGGTTGCCGCGGAGCGACTGGTAGCGATCGAATTCCTGGCGGAAGATCTGCAATTCGCTGTCGAGCCGCGACTGGGCGGCGGCGAAGCGCGCGTCGTCGGCGCTGCTCTGCGCGGCGACGGGCGTGGCGGCGGACAGGCACGTCGCGGCGATCAATGTCGCGAGGCCGAGAGAACGCTTCATGATCGAAATCCTTTCACGGTTGGGTGACGTGGAACCGGGCGACGACACCGTGCCGCCGCCCGTCCTGGCGTTTGTCGTGACGCCGCTGGTGGCGACCGGGCGCCGCCACCGCGCGGTCATCAACGGCAGATCTGGACGCGGCGATGGTTGCGCCATTCGGTGCGGCAGCGGCGATTGTTGTTCCAATTGCGGCGGTCATTGCCGCGGCCGCGATAGCGACGGTCGTCATGACGGCCGCGATGGTCGTTGCGGCGGTAATCGCGGCGATCCGCGCGGTGCGGCCCGCGATGGTCGTTCTGGCTGTAGTGGCGATCGGGACCGGGGCCGCGCTGTGCCTCGGCCGGCGCGACCACGCCCATGCCGAGCGTGGCAAGGGCAAGACCTGCGGCGAGTAGTTTGGTGAATTTCATGCGCTATCCTCTCGGACCCGAATATCGGGTGCACCGGCGATACGATTCCGCACCCGCATCGTTCCTGAACGCGATTGTCGGCTTGTGTACAGGTTCGTCGGCGCAGCGCGCGCCGGACTAGGGCGCGAGCGTGACGAAGCTGTCCATGACGCGCTTGCGCCCCGCCTGTTCGAAATCGATCTCGAGCTTGTTGCCCTCGATCTCGGCGATGCTGCCATAGCCGAACTTTTGGTGGAACACGCGCATGCCCTCCGACAGGTCGTCGCGGCCTTTGTTGCCGAGGCTGATCGCGCTGGACCGGCTTTCGACGACGCGCGCGGGTTTGGCGGAGAAGCCGCCGCCGGGGCTTGCCGCGCGCTGCCAGCCGGGGCCGCGGCCGGTGCCGCGCGCGACGTCGGCGAACGGATCGGCGCGGTCGGACCAGTTCGCCTGCCACAGGCTCGCGCCGCCCGACATCGTCGTCTCGGTGTCGGTATGCTCGTCGGGCAGCTCGGCGACGAAGCGCGAGGGGATCGACGAATTCCACTGGCCGTAGATGCGGCGGTTCGCGGCGTGGATGATGACGGCCAGCCGCCGTGCGCGCGTGATCGCGACATAGGCGAGGCGGCGTTCCTCCTCGAGGCTCTTCACGCCGCCCTCGTCGAGCGAACGCTGCGACGGGAACAGCCCTTCCTCCCAGCCGACGCAGAAGACGGTGTCGTATTCGAGGCCCTTGGCGGCGTGGATGGTCATGATCGTGACCTGCGGATCCTGCGCGCCGCCCTCATTGTCCATGACCAGCGAGACATGCTCGAGGAACGCGCCGAGCGAGTCATATTCCTCCATCGCGCGGACGAGCTCGCTCAGATTCTCGAGCCGGCCGGTCGCCTCGACCGATTTCTCGGCCTGGTACATCGCGGTGTAGCCGCTCTCGTCGAGCAGTTGGCGCGCGAGTTCGGCGTGGGGCAGGCTCGTCGCCATGTCGCGCCAGCGGGCGATGTCGCCGACGAGGCGGCCGAGCGACTTCTTCGCGGCGCCGGTCAGCTCGTCGGTATCGAGGATACGCGCGGCGGCGGTGGTCAGCGGCGTGCCGGTGGCCCGCGCGAGCTGGTGGATGCGCGCGACCGCCTTGTCGCCCAGCCCGCGCTTGGGGACGTTGACGATGCGTTCGAAGGCGAGGTCGTCCGCGGGCTGGTTGACGACGCGGAGATAGGCGAGCGCGTCGCGGATCTCGGCGCGTTCGTAGAAGCGGAAGCCGCCGACGATCTTGTACGGCATGCCGATCGCGATGAAGCGGTCCTCGAACTCGCGTGTCTGATGCTGCGCGCGAACCAGGATCGCGACCTCGTCGAGGCTCTTGCCCGTGCGGCGGACCGACTCGATCTCCTCGCCGACGCGGCGCGCTTCCTCGGGGCCGTCCCAGACCCCGATGACCTTCACCTTCTCGCCGACGTCGAGCTCGGTCCAGAGCTGCTTGCCGAGACGGCCGCCATTGTTGGCGATCACGCCGCTCGCCGCGCCGAGGATGTGCGGCGTGCTGCGGTAATTCTGTTCGAGCCGGATGACCTTCGCGCCCGGAAAGTCGCGCTCGAACTTCAGGATGTTCTCGACCTGCGCGCCGCGCCACGAATAGATCGACTGGTCGTCGTCGCCGACGCAGGCGATGTTCTTGCGCTCCTGCGCGAGCAGCCGCAGCCAGAGATATTGCGACGAGTTGGTGTCCTGATACTCGTCGACCATGATGTATTTGAAGCGCTGCTGATACTGCGCCAGCACGTCGCGGTGCGTCTTCAGGATGACGAGCATGTGGAGCAGCAGGTCGCCGAAATCGCACGCGTTGAGCGCGCGCAGCCGGGTCTGATATTGCTCGTACAGCTCGCCGCCGCGGCCATTGGCGTAGCGCTCGCTTTCGCCCGCATCGATATCGGCGGGGACGAGGCCCTTGTTCTTCCACTGGTCGATCAGCCCGGCGAGGCTGCGCGTCGGGAAGCGCTTCTCGTCGATATCGGCAGCGAGGATAAGCTGTTTCAGCAACCGCAGCTGGTCGTCGGTGTCGAGGATCGTGAAGTTGGACTGCAGCCCGACGAGCTCGGCATGGCGGCGCAGCATCTTGGCGGCGATCGCGTGGAAGGTGCCGAGCCACGGCATCCCCTCGACAGCGTCGCCGACGAGGCGCCCGACGCGCTCGCGCATCTCGCGCGCGGCCTTGTTGGTGAAGGTGACCGAGAGGATCTCCGACGGCCACGCCTTCTTGGTGAAGATCAGGTGCGCGAGCCGCGCGGTCAGCGCCGCGGTCTTTCCGGTGCCCGCGCCCGCGATGATCAGGACGGGGCCGTCGGTGGTCAGCACCGCCTCGCGCTGGGGATCGTTGAGGCCGCGGAGATAGGGCGGCTGGCGGTTTGCGTCGGACGGATGGGCGATCTGGTTCACCGGTGAACAGGTAGGGAACGGGGCGCGATGGGGCAAGCGGCTATGGCTTGCACGGGGCGGCGAAGTGTGGAACAAATCAGGAATATCAGTCGGAGGCGCCTATGTTGTCGGGACGATGCCACTGCGGAGCGATCCACTATGTCGCGACGGGCGAGGCGGCGCATCATGCGCTGTGCCACTGTGAGGATTGCCGACGCAGCGCAGGCGCGCCGATGGTCGGCTGGATCGCGTTCAGGACCGAGCAGGTGACGATCTCGGGTGATCCGGTGCCCTATGCGTCGTCCGAGCACGGGCGGCGGCAGTTCTGCGGGACGTGCGGGACGGGCCTGTTCTACACCAACCCGGTCGCGCTGCCTGGGATCATCGACATCCAGTCGTGCACGCTCGACGATCCCGAGTCGGTCGCACCAAGTGCGCAAATCCAGGTCGCGGAGCGGCTGGCGTGGATGGCGGACCTGGCGAGCCTGCCCGAATTCGCGCGCTATCCGGGGTTGTGAACGGGCGTGCCGTCGCCATCCGGGTGCGGGGAATCGAAATCGCGGGGCGACCGACGAACCGTCGCCGAACCGTCGCGGGAGCGTAACGATCCGGGCGTAGGGCGTGCGCAGCGACGAGGATCTACGTCGGAGAGCCCGCGCAGAGACGGTCCTCCCGACGCTCGGTCATCGTCGCGCGCAGGCGGCGTGCCTGCGGACCGCAGGACCAGCAAAGGACGTCATCATGAAGATTTTCCACAGCGTCGCTTCGGCGGCGATCGCCTCCGCGTGCCTTTTTGCGACCGGCGCTGCCGCCGATCCGATGCGCGACCCCGTCTCGATCCGTGTCTCGCATGCCGGGCTCGACCTCACGAACGATACCGGGCGGCGCGTGCTCGCGCGTCGCGTCGAGTTGGCGGTCAATCGCGTGTGCGCGCCGCGGACCGGCGGGCTGGACGCGTTCGCCGAGTCGCGCCGGTGCCGCGCGGACATGATGCAGGACGCCACGGTGCAGACCGCGGCTTTGCTGGAGCGCAACGCGACGCGGCTCGCGAGCCTCGTCGGGCGGTGACGGGGGGGCGTGTTCGCGCCTGACCTTGTGCCAGATTGATGGAGCGCGCTGATACGGTCCCCCCCGGGCATGGGGGGACTGTACGGCGTGCTCGTGTCCCCCCTCCGTCAGGCTGCGCCTGCCACCTCCCCCTGGCGGGGGAGGATAGGGGGCGGTTGCGCTCTGTACGGTCGCTTGCGTGACGCATCTCGATCGGGGGCGCGCGCTACGAGTTTTCCCGTCCCGGGACGGCGATGCACCGCGTTGTCATAAAGTTGTAATCGTAAGGGCCGACTGCGCGATCATGGCTACTTCCACATTGACGGTCGAGGCGATCGACCGCGCGCCGCGCAGCGGGCCGCGGCTCGATCATGATCTGCATCCGGCCGGGCGCTGGATCTTCCTCGCGGTGCTGGTCGGGGGGCTGGCCTATGCGGGGTTCAGCATCGTCGTCGATACCGCGCAGGTCGGCGAATCGATGGCGGTGGGGGCGTTCGCCTTCCTCGCGCTCGCGCTGCTGATCGCGCTCGGGTTCGAGTTCGTGAACGGCTTCCACGACACCGCCAACGCGGTCGCGACGGTGATCTACACGCATGCGATGCCCGCGCCGCTTGCGGTGGTGTGGTCGGGGTTCTTCAATTTTCTGGGCGTGATCCTGTCGTCGGGCGCGGTCGCCTATTCGATCGTCACGCTGCTGCCGGTCGACCTGATACTGCACGTCGGCAGCGCCGGCGGCTTCGCGATGATCTTCGCGCTGCTGCTGGCCGCGATCCTGTGGAATCTCGCGACCTGGTTCGTCGGGTTGCCCAATTCGTCGAGCCACGCGCTGATCGGGTCGATCCTCGGCGTCGGCCTCGCCAACCAGCTGATTACGGGCGGCCCCGACGGCACGTCGGGCGTCGACATGGCGCAGGTGTGGAAAGTGTTGTCCGCGCTCGCGTTCAGCCCGCTGATCGGGTTCGCGGGCGCGCTGCTACTGCTGCTCGTGATGAAACGCTTCCTGCGCGACCGCAAGCTGTACGAAGCGCCCGAGGGCAATACGCCGCCGCCGCGCGGAATCCGCGCGCTGCTGATCGGGACCTGCACCGCGGTGAGCTTCGCGCACGGCAGCAACGACGGGCAGAAGGGGATGGGGCTGATCATGCTCATCCTGATCGGCTGCGCGCCGACCGCCTATGCGCTGAACCGGACGATGCCCGAAAGCGCGACGCCGGCGTTCGTGCAGACCGCCCGCGCCGCGTCCGCCGCGTATGGTGCGCACGCCAATGGCGCGCCCGCGACCATCGACGCGGCGCGCGCCGCGGTAACGAGCGCGCTGAAGGCCAAGCAGGTTTCGGATCCGTTCGTCTATGGCGCGCTGGCGTCGCTGTCGGACGACGTCTCGACGCGGATCGCGGGTTATGGGTCGCTCGGCAAGGTGCCCGCGGCCGCGACGTCGAACCTGCGCAACGACATGTACCTCGTGCTCGACACGACCAAGCTGGTGGTGGCGGACAAGCGCGCGCAGAGCCGCTTCACCGCGCAGGAGATCACGACGCTCAAATCCTATGGCGGGCAGCTCGAAAAGGGCACGCGCTATATCCCGATCTGGGTGAAGGTCACGGTCGCGCTGGCGCTCGGGCTCGGGACGATGGTCGGGTGGAAGCGGATCGTCGTGACCGTCGGCGAACGGATCGGCAAGACGCATCTGACGTACGGCATGGGCGCATCGGCCGAACTGGTGGCGGCGGCGACGATCATGATGGCGGACCGGTTCGGCCTGCCCGTGTCGACGACGCATATCCTGTCGTCGGGCGTCGCGGGCGCAAGCGTCGCCAATGGCGGCGGGCTGCAGCGGCGGACGCTGGTGAACATGGGGCTGGCGTGGATCATGACGCTGCCGGTCGCGATGCTGTTGTCGGGCGGGCTGTACTGGATGCTGCTCGGGGTTGCTCACGCCTTGGGGCGCTGAGGCCCCGTACGCGATTGACGGGGCGGCGGCGGGCGGCGATGCACGCGGCATGAGCACGCTTAGGTCCAGCCGCCGCATCCTCGCCGCCAGCCTGGTCGGCACCGCGGTCGAATTCTACGACTTCTACATCTACGCGACTGCGGCGGCGCTCGTGTTCGGGCCGCTGTTCTTCGCGGGCCAGTCGGCGTCGGCGCAGCTGCTGCTGAGCTATGCGACGTTCGGGCTGGCGTTCGTCGCACGACCGGTGGGCGCGGTGCTGTTCGGGCATTTCGGTGACCGGGTCGGGCGCAAGTCGACCTTGGTCGCCTCGCTGCTGCTGATGGGCGGATCGACCGTCGCGATCGCGTTCCTGCCGACCTATGCGCAGGTCGGCTGGTGCGCGCCGGCGCTGCTCTGCCTGATGCGGCTGGGGCAGGGGCTGGGGCTGGGCGGCGAATGGGGTGGGGCCGCGCTGCTCGCGGTCGAGAATGCGCCGCCGCACCGTCGCAACACGTTCGGGATGTTCCCGCCGCTCGGCGCGCCGGTCGGGTTTCTCGCCGCCAACGGCCTGTTCCTGATCATCGGCCTGGTCCTCGACGAGGCGCAGTTCCTTGCCTGGGGCTGGCGGATCCCGTTCCTGGTCAGTGCGGTGCTAGTCGGACTGGGGCTGTGGGTGCGGCTGAAGCTGACCGAGACGCCCGCGTTTCTGGAAGCGGAGCAGACCGAGGCGATCCCGCGCGTGCCGATCGCCGAGCTGCTGACGCGGCATTTGCGCGCGACGCTGGCGGGGACGTTCGGGGTGATCGCGTGTTTCGCGCTCTTCTATCTCGCGACCGCGTTCGCGCTCGGCTACGGCACGAAGACGCTCGGCTATTCGCGCGAGGCGTTTCTCGGCGTCGAGCTGGTCGCGATCTGGTTCCTCGCGGCGGGGGTGATCCTCGCGAGCGTGCTGGCGGATCGCTATTCGGCGGCGCGGATGCTCAGCGTCGGGTTTGCGGGCTGTATCGTCGTCGGGGCGCTGATGGGGCCGATGCTGGGATCGGGATCGCTGGTCACGGTATCGCTCTGGCTGTCGGGCGCACTGTTCGTGATGGGGTTCGCCTATGGCCCGCTCGGCGGGTGGCTGCCGAGCCTGTTTCCGGCGGGCGTGCGCTACACCGGCGTGTCGATGACGTTCAACCTTGGCGGCGTGCTGGGCGGCGCGCTCGCGCCGATCGTGGCGGAGGCGCTGGCGCCGCGCGGGCTGGGGCTGGTCGGGGTGTATCTGATGGCCGCGGGGGTGCTGAGCCTTGGCGGGCTGCTGATCGTCGGGCGCCGCGCCGCCGCGTAGGACGGGGTCTCCCGCTTGCGCGGGAGACCGTTACGTCAGGCGGGGCGCAGCAGCGTCAGCCGCGCCTTGCCGTGGACGCGCGTGGCGTCGACCTCGAAGCCCGGCAGCTGGACGACCTCCGCCTTCGCGGTCTCGAGGCTGATCCACGTCGCCGGGCTGGTCCAGCCGAGCCGGGCGAGCTTGTCGAGCGCGACGAGGCCTGCCCCGGTGTCATAGGGCGGATCCATCAGGATGATGTCGAGCGGCGCGGGCGCGGGGCCCATCGCCATCACCGAGGTCGCGCGGACGTCGCCGCGAATGCCGAGCTTGGCGAGATTGCCCTTCAGCGCGTCGAGCGCGGGCTTGTCCTGTTCGACGAACAGGCACGAAGCCGCGCCACGCGACAAGGCCTCGATCCCGAGCGCGCCCGAGCCCGCGAAGAGATCGGCGACCGCGAGGCCTTCGAAACTGCCGACGCGGCTGGTCAGCATCGAGAACAGCGCCTCGCGCATGCGATCGGCGGTCGGGCGGGTCGCGTCACCCTTGGGCGCGACGATCTGGCGACCGCGATACTGGCCTGCGATGATCCGCATCAGCGTTTACCTCCGCGTGGTGCGCGGGGCGGGTGACCGCGCCCCCCTGATGGTCCCTTGCCGAGTGCGGGCGGACGGCTGTCGCGTTCGGGGCGCGGTGCGGCGTCGCGCGGCGGGCGGGGATCCGCACCGGGGCGACCGGCGGCACTGCGCGCGGCACGCTTGTCGAGACCGGTCCGCGCGCGGGATTCGTCCGTCTGGGGGCGGAAGCCGCGTTGCTGGTCCTGGCGCTGGTCCTGGCGGTGGGGCGAGTCGGGACGGCGCGGAGCTGTCGTGCCGGCGCTGCCCCCGCCGCCGACGCGGGTCGGGGCGGCGCGGTCGCGGGGCGGCTTGGCGGCGCGGAAATGCTTGATCTTGGGGCTGGTGCTCAGCTCTTCGCCGCGGTCCGCGCGCTCCTGGCGATAGGTCGGGCGACCGGTGCCGGCGCCGGTCGGCTGGGCGTGATGCGTCGCGGCCGCACGATTGCCGCCGCGCGCATCGGGTTTGGCCCAGGGATCGGTGACGTCGCCGCGGACCATCGCCGCGGTCGGGCGGATGCGCTCGGGCCGGGCCGGGCGGGCCGGCCGTGCGGCGCGATCGACCGGTGGTGCGCCGCTCGAGAAGCCGGAGCTTGCCGGCGCCGCATAAGGGCTGCGCGCGGGCTGGCGCGGTGCCGCGGTCGCGGGCCGGGCCGAGGGGGCGGGGCGGGGCGCATTGGCGCCGCGCTGGGGTGACTTGGCGCCGATCCCTGCGCCCGCGCCGGCACTGGCGCTGATGCCGATGTTCGGACGCGCGCCGGGGCCCTCGGGCTTGCCGCGCGCGAGCTCCTTCTGGAAGGCGACCACGTCGTGCTGCAGCACTTCGCCGATCTGGCCGGGGGCGAGATCACCGAGCACGAACGGGCCGTAGCGGGTGCGGATCAGGCGCGAGACCTGGAGACCCAGATGCTCGAGCACGCGGCGGACTTCGCGGTTCTTGCCCTCGGTCAGGATCATCTCGATCCAGACGTTCGCGCCGGTGCGGCGTTCGATATTGGCGTTGATCGAGCCGTAGCGGACGCCCTCGATCTCGATCCCCTCGATCAGTTCCTCGAGCTGCGGCTGCGTGATGTTGCCATAGGCGCGGGCGCGATAGGCGCGCTCGACGCCGGTCGCGGGGAGTTCGAGCTGGCGCTTGAGACCACCGTCGGTGGTCATCAGCAACAGGCCCTCGGTGTTGAGATCGAGGCGACCGACGGGGACGAGTCGCGGCAGCTCGCGCGGCAGGCGATCGTAGATCGTCGTCCGGCCCGCAGGATCGCGCTCGGTGACGAGCAGCCCGGTCGGCTTGTGATAGAGGAACAGCCGCGCCGCGCTGGGCGCCTCGACCGGGTCGCCGTCGACGGTAACGCCGGCGAGATTGCGCAGGATCGTCGCGGGCGTGTCGAGCGTGGTGCCGTTGAGCGCGACTCGCCCCTCGGCAATCATGCGCTCGATGTCGCGACGCGATGCGATGCCCGCGCGCGCGAGCAATTTGGCGATGCGATCGCCCTTGATGGGGGCTGCTGGAGCTGGTGCGGGCGCGTCGTTCGACGGGCTGGCAGTCGGGTTGTCGTCTTTTGAAGTCGTCATGGCGGGGCTGATACTATGGATCGCATCGCAGCGCGAAAATATTTGCGTCCCTTAGCGCTGCCGCTGCGTTATGTGGCACAAGCGTAACGACCTATCGTTGCGCGCGGGGGCCCCGTCTCGATGCTGTTCGGAAAGAAGAAGCGGTTGATCGTTCGCCTGCTGGTCGTCGAGGACGAACCGCTGATCGCGTTCGACACCGAATATTTCCTGACCGAATCGAAATTCACCGTCGTCGCGACGGTCGACCGGGTCAGCGATGCGCTCGCGGTGATCGAAAGCGGATCGGCGATCGATCTCGTCCTTGCCGACGTCAGCCTGAGCGACGGGTCGGGGCTGGACGTCGCGCGCGCCGCGCTCGCCAAGGGTGTCCCGGTGCTGTTCGTGACGGGGAATTGTCCGATCGAGGCGACCACGCTCGCCGCGGGGTGCCTGTCTAAGCCCTATTCGCAGCGCGACCTGCTTGGCGCGATTGCGGCGATCGAGGCGCAGATCGGTGGCGTCGTCCCCAAGCGTCTGCCCTCGGGGTTTCGGCTGTTCGCTACACCAGCATAATGGGCGTTCGCGCGGGGCAGGAAAGCGTGTTTCCCCCGCGCTGACGTCTTGCCGCTTTCCTCGCGTCGACAGCCCGCTATGGTCGCGGCATGTCCGTTACCACAGTCCAGCGTCGCTCGCTGCTCGCCACGCTTTCACCCTATCTTCGTCCGAGACCGGTCGCGGCCCTGCTGCTGGGCATATCCAGCGGGTTTCCGCTCGCGCTGCTGCTCGGGACGATGGGCTATTGGCTGTCGAAGGTCGGGATCGACAAGAAGACGATCGGGTTCGCGATCGGGCTGACGACACCGTACACGCTGAAGTTTCTCTGGGCGCCGTTCATCGACCGGTTCGAAATCCCGGTCCTGACGCGGTGGGTGGGGCAGCGTCGTGCGTGGCTGTTCGTTGTGCAGGCGTTGCTGTTCGGGTCGGTCTGGATGCTGGGGTTCAGCGCGCCGCAGGATCATCTCGGGGTGTTCGCCTTCTGGGCGATCGTGACCGCGTTCCTCGGCGCGACGCAGGACATCGTGATCGACGCGTACCGGATCGAGATCCTGCCCGAAGACGAACTCCCGCACGGGACCGCGAACAACCAGTTCGGCTATCGGTTGGGCAATTTGGCGGCCGGGGTCGGCACGATCGCGATCGCCTCGTCCGAGGGGCTCGGGCTCGGCTGGGCGATGGGCTATGGGCTGACCGCATTCTGCGTCATCCCCGGCGCGCTCGCAGCGCTCTGGGCGGGCCGCGGGCTGCACGACAAGGTGCTGGCAAAGCAGGATGCGGCATCGGGCGGGGCGTCGCGCGGGCGCTGGCTCGAGGATACGATCATCGGGCCGTTCCGCGAGTTCTTCCAGCGTCGCGGCGCGGTGCTGATCCTGTTGTTCGTGCTGATCTACAAGCTTGGTGATGCGATGGGGCAGGGGATGCTCAACCCGATGATCGTCGAGCTGGGGTTCAGCGACACCGAATTCATCGCGATCAACAAGCTGGTCGGGTTCTGGGGGCTGATCGTCGGGACCGCACTGGGTGCGCCGTTCATGGCGTGGCTCGGGCTCGGGCGCGCGCTGTTCGTGTCGGGCATGCTGATGATGCTCAGCAACTTCATGTTCGTGATCCTCGCCTGGCACGGCCATTCGAACACCTGGCTGACGATCGCGGTCGCGACCGAGCAGGTGACGAGCGGGATCGGCCTGACGGTGTTCGTCACCTATCTCTCGGGGCTGTCCAACCTCGCCTATACCGCGACGCAGTTCGCGCTGCTGTCGTCGTTCGCAGCGGTCGGCCGGACGTGGCTTGCGGCGCCCGCGGGCTATGCGGCCAATGCGCTGGGATGGCCGGGGTTCTGGATGTTGACGATGGTCGTCGCGATACCCGGGCTCGTGCTGCTGTGGATCCTGTGGCGGCAGGGCTTCGTCGTCGAAAGCGTGCGACGCGATCCCGCCATCGAAGCGGAATAGCCGCGTCAGATCGTCACGGGCCGGCCTTCGTCGGCAAATGCGGCGGAGACCGCGGCGGCGCTGGCCAGGACGCCATCGACGCGGCGAACGCCGAGTAGGTCGGCCATCAGCAGCCGTGCGGTGTCTGGCGCATAGTCGATCCGGCTGAGGATCGTCAGCAGCGCGTTCTCCGCAGGCGTCATCCGAGCACAGCAGCAGGGCGCGATCGCGATCGTGCCGGACGCCGTGCCCGCCAGATCGGCCATCAGCGCGCGCAGCAGGACGAGCGGGCGACGGAAATCCCGTCCGAACGCGGTGAACAGCAGGTGCGCCGCGCGCGCGTCGGACAGCCCGTTCGCGCCCATCCGCCGGATCGCGAACAACGCGATCCGCGCATTTTCGCAGACCGGCAGTGCGTGCGGCAGGAGGGTGGTAGCGGTTCGTACATCGGTCATGGTCGCGCGACTCCGTGGTCTCGCGCTGATCGTCGCCTCTTCGTTAATGATAGTCAATATCAATAAGACGTCACTCAGGCAGCTCGTCGTTCGCCGCGAGCACTTCGCCCGCCAGATAGAGCGAGCCCGCGATCAGGACGCAGGCGGGACCAGCATCCGTCGCGGCCACGGCGTCTAATGCGGCGGCTGGATCGGCTGCCGTCGCCACCGTCTTGCCAAACGTGCGCGCAAGGGCCGCGAGCGTCTCCGGCGCATGATGCGCATGCCCAGGAACGGGGATGGCGACCACGTGATCGATCGCGGGGGCGATGATGCGCAGCACCGCGTCCGCATCCTTGTTCGCGAGCATTCCGACGACCAGCGTCACGCGACGGCTGCGCGCGAGCGTCGGCAGGATGCGCGCGATCGGTTGCGCAGCGTTGGGATTGTGCGCGCCGTCGAGCCACAGGTCGCTGCCCATGGGCAGCCTCGCGCGGAGCGGGCCGTCGGCAAGACGCTGCATCCGCGCAGGCCAGCGGGCATGCGACGAGGCCGCATGAAGCGCGGCCTCCGGGATCGGCAGCGCGTCCTGGTGGCGAAGCATCGCGAACGCCAGCGCCAGGTTGCGCGATTGGTGCGGGCCGACGAGGCGGGGGCGGTCGGCGACGACGCTGCCTTCCGCATCGGTGTAGCGAATGGTCGTGCGCGTAGTGGTGCTCGTCCAGCTCGTGCTGCGCGCGAGGACGGGTGCTCCCGCGGCGGCCGCGACGGCCGCGATCCGCGCGCGTAGCGGTTTGGGATAGTCCATCGTCACGAGTGGGACGCCGGGCTTGGCAATCCCCGCCTTCTCCCCCGCGATCGCGAGGAGCGTGTCGCCGAGAAACGCCTGGTGGTCGATCCCGAGTGCGGCGATGCCGGTGACGACGGGGTTGGGGATGACGTTGGTCGCGTCGAGCCGGCCGCCGAGCCCGACCTCGACGATCGTCGCCGCGGCTGGCGTGCGTGCGAAGGCGAGGAAGGCGGCGGCGGTCGTGACCTCGAAGAAACTCGCGTGCAAATTGTCGGCGTGGTCGAGCACTTCGGCGAGCAACGCGGCGAGAGTCTCGTCCTCGACCAGCGATCCGGCGAGGCGGATGCGTTCGTTGAAGCGGACGAGGTGCGGGCTCGAATAGACGTGGACGCTGTGACCGGCCGCCTCGATCGCGGCGCGGAGAAACGCGCAGGTCGAGCCCTTGCCGTTGGTGCCGGCGACATGGAAGACTGGCGGGAGCGACAGATGGGGGTCGCCGAGGCGGCGGAGCAGCGCGGTGATGCGCTCGAGGCCGAGGATATCGGCGCCGGGCGACAGCGCGGTCAGCCGGTCGAGCTGCGCCTGCACGGCGGGCGAGGAGGAAACGGCGTGGTCGGGCATTCTTGGCTCCCTCTCCCCTCCGGGGAGAGGGCTGGGGTGAGGGGCGGTTCCGGGCGCAGCAGTGCTGGGCGGGGGGGGGGGGGGGGGGGGGGGGGGGGGGG
>NZ_CEEDCZ010000001.1:466297-713010 GCF_979253475.1 Sphingomonas sp. AC449
CCCCCCCCCCCCCCCCCCCCCCCCCCCCCCCCCCCCCCCCCCCCCCCCCCCCCCCGGTTCCGGGCGCAGCAGTGCTGGGCGGCCCCTCACCCCGACCCTCTCCCCGGAGGGGAGAGGGAGTACGTTACGCCGCTTCGCGGGCGCTCAGATAGCCGATGACGGTGCCGAGCTGTTCGCGCAGATCCTTGCGGTGGACGACCATGTCGATCATCCCGTGCTCGAGATAATATTCCGACGTCTGGAAATCCTCGGGCAGCTTCTCGCGGATCGTGCTCTCGATCACGCGGCGGCCGGTGAACGCCAGCGTCGCCTTGGGCTCGGCGATCTGCACGTCACCGAGCATCGCATACGCTGCCATCACGCCGCCCGAGGTCGGATCGGTCAGCACGACGATGTAGGGCAGGCCCGCATCGTGAAGCATCTGGATCGCGACGGTGCTGCGCGGCATCTGCATGAGGCTGAGAATGCCCTCCTGCATGCGCGCGCCGCCGCTCGCGGTGAAGATCACATAGGGCACGCGGTCCTCGATCGCCGCCTCGACGCCGCGGACGAACGCTTCGCCGACCGCGAGCCCCATCGAGCCGCCCATGAAGCCGAAATCCTGCACGCCGACGACGACGCGGTGGCCGTCGATTGCGCCGCGGGCGTTGATCAGCGCATCCTGCTCGCTGTTGTCGGTGCGCGCGGCTTTCAGGCGATCGGTGTAGCGCTTCTGGTCGCGGAACTTGAGCGGATCCTCGGGGACCTTCGGCGCGGGGAGCTCGCTGCAGCTACCCTCGTCGAACAGCTGCGCGAAGCGGACTTTCGGCCCGATGCGGTCGTGGTGATCGCATTTCGGGCAGACGTAGAGATTATCCTCGAGTTCCTTGGTGAAGACCATCTGCCCGCAGCCCTTGCACTTGTGCCAGAGATTCTCGGGCGTCTCGCGCTTCGCGACGAAGGGGAGGACGTTGCGGACGCTGTTGAGCCAGCTCATGCGGAAACCTTCCGTGCGGACGCGACGGCGTCGGCGAGAGATTTGATATAGGCGCGGACGGGCTCGGCCGCAGCGGTGCCGTGTTGCGCGACCAGTTCGACGATCGCCGAGCCGACCACCACGCCATCGGCGACGCGCGCGACGTTGGCGGCCTGTTCGGGCGTACGGATGCCGAAGCCGACCGCGACCGGGATATCGGTCTGTGCCTTGAGCCGCGCGACGGCGTCTTCGATCGAGCCTTGCTGTGCCTGTTGCAGCCCGGTGATGCCGGCGACCGAGACGTAATAGAGGAACCCGCTGGCGCCATCGAGCACGGTCGGCAGGCGCGCGGCATCCGTCGTGGGCGTGGCGAGGCGGATCAGGTCGATCCCCGCGGCGCGCAACTGCGGGCCGAGCGCATCGTCCTCCTCGGGCGGCACGTCGACGCAGATCACGCCATCGACGCCGGCCTGCGCTGCCGCGTCGGCGAACCAGTCGGCGCCGCGGCGGAGCATCGGGTTGCCGTAGCCCATCAGCACCAGCGGCACGTCCGGATGCCGCGCGCGGAAGGCGGTCGCGATCGCGAGGATGTCCGCGGTGCGCGTTCCCTGCGCAAGGCTGCGGATGTTCGCGGCCTGGATCGCGGGGCCGTCGGCCATCGGATCGGTGAACGGCATGCCGAGCTCGATCGCGTCGGCCCCGCCCGCGACGAGCGCGTCGAGGATCGCAGCCGTCGCGGCGGTCGACGGATCACCCGCGGTAACGAACGCGACGAGCGCTGCTCGACCGGCGGCTGCGGTGCGCGTAAAGGTGGCGGCGAGGCGGCTCAAATCGCCACCCCGAGCGCTTCGGCGACGGTGAAGATATCCTTGTCGCCGCGGCCGCACAGGTTCGCCAGGATGATCTGGTCCTGCCGCATCGCGCGCGCCTTCTTCGTCACGGTGGCGATGGCATGCGATGGTTCGAGCGCGGGGATGATGCCTTCGGTGCGGCACAGCAACTGGAACGCGTCGAGCGCCTCGGTATCGGTCGCGCTGTCATATTGCACGCGGCCGATGTCGCGCAGCCACGCATGCTCGGGGCCGATGCCGGGATAGTCGAGCCCGGCCGAGATCGAATGCGCCTCGGTGATCTGACCGTCCTCGTCCTGCAACAGATAGGTCTTGTTGCCGTGGAGCACGCCGGGGAAGCCCCCCGCCAGGCTCGCCGCGTGCTGCTTGTCGAGCCCGTGGCCCGCCGCCTCGACGCCGAGCATCTGCACGTCGGCATCGTCGAGAAACGGATGGAACAGCCCGATCGCGTTCGATCCGCCGCCGATCGCGGCGACGAGCATGTCGGGCAGGCGACCGGTCCGCGCGAGCATCTGCGCGCGCGCCTCAGTGCCGATCACGCTCTGGAAATCGCGGACCATCTCGGGATAGGGGTGGGGCCCCGCGGCGGTGCCGATGATGTAGAAGGTGTCGTGGACGTTCGCGACCCAGTCGCGCATGCCCTCGTTCATCGCATCCTTCAGCGTGTGCGCGCCCGACGTCACCGGGCGGACCTCGGCGCCGAGCAGCTTCATGCGGAACACGTTGGGCGCCTGACGCTCGACGTCCTTGGCGCCCATGTAGATCACGCAAGGCAGGCCGAAGCGCGCGCAGACCGTCGCGGTCGCGACGCCGTGCTGGCCAGCGCCGGTCTCGGCGATGATCCGCGTCTTGCCCATGCGGATCGCCAGCAGGATCTGGCCGATGCAGTTGTTGATCTTGTGCGCGCCGGTGTGGTTCAGCTCGTCGCGCTTGAACCAGATCTGCGCGCCCATGCCTTCGGGAGCGGACTCGCGCAGCGCCTCGGTCAGGCGTTCGGCATAGTAGAGCGGGCTTGGGCGGCCGACATAATGTTCGAGCAGGTCGTCGAACTGCGCCTTGAACGCAGGGTCGGCCTTGGCGGCGCGGTAGGCCTCGTCGAGTTCGAGGACGAGCGGCATCAGCGTCTCGGCGACATAGCGTCCGCCGAAGTCGCCGAAATGGCCGCGCTCGTCGGGCTGGGCGCGGTAGGAATTGGGGGCGAGGGGAGCGTTCATGACTGGGCGTTTAGCACTTCCGAAATCGCTGTCACCCCTTCGGTTTCCGATACCTACCCCCCGGCGAAGGCCGGGGCCCAAGTGGGAAGGTTTTGGTGACGGCGGCAAAGGCCTGTCACAGGCGTCTCCCAATTGGGCCCCGGCCTTCGCCGGGGTGGTGCTAGCGCGTGGCGACAGCCTTCAGGAACGCCGCGATCCTGGTTTCGTCCTTGGTGCCCGGTGCGCTCTCGACCCCGGAGGACACGTCGACTAGTTCTGCTCCCGTTCGCCGGATCGCTTCCGCGACGTTCGCCGGATC
Organism: Sphingomonas sp. AC449; assembly: GCF_979253475.1. Classification (NCBI taxonomy): domain Bacteria; kingdom Pseudomonadati; phylum Pseudomonadota; class Alphaproteobacteria; order Sphingomonadales; family Sphingomonadaceae; genus Sphingomonas; species Sphingomonas sp. AC449. The sequence goes on from NZ_CEEDCZ010000001.1 coordinate 469,616, forward strand.
GAGCCCGCCCGACAGCGCCCAGGGCAGGGGGTGCCGGAACCCGTCGAGCAGGTCCCAGTCGAACCGGAGCCCCATGCCGCCCGGCAATGCGGCCGAATCGGGCGTCTTTGCGTCGTAGAGAATGCGGTCGGCGATCCCGGTAAAGCCGTGCGCGGCGTCGAGGTCACCGCGCGTGCGCACCGCGACCGCCACCCAGGTCTCGATCCCGAACTTCGCGCGGATTGCGGCGGCGCGCGCGGGCGTCACCTTGTGAAGCTGCAGCACGTCGAGTGCGGCCGACGCGACCGCCTGTTCGAGCATCTCGTCCTCCGGATCGACGAACACGCCGACCCTGGCGACGTGCCTCGGGACGCGCGCGGCGAGTTCCGCGGCCTTGGCGAACGTCACGTGCCGCGGCGAGGCGGGGAAGAAGACGAAGCCGACATGGCTCGCGCCGTGCCGGATCGCGGCGTCGAGCGTCGCGGGGGTCGAGAGGCCGCAGATCTTGGCGGTGGTCATGGTGTTCCTTTTATGCCTCCGAGCGAGAGAGGCGTGGGCCACCCTCGCAACCCCCCGTCATCCTGACGAAAGTCAGGACCCAGAGTACCATGCGCTGCCCTGAGTAACCCTGGATCCTGACTTTCGTCAGGATGACGGAAGGTGGCATGATTGCGCAGGGGCCGCCCGTCATGATGACGAGGCCAATTTACAGTGTCGCGCCGATCGCGCGGGCGGCGGTGTCGGGGTCTTCGGCCTGCGTGATCGGGCGGCCGACCACGAGGATCGACGCGCCCGCGTCAAGCGCCTGGCGCGGCGTGACGACGCGTTTCTGGTCGCCGGTCTGTCCGTCGGGCAACCGCACGCCGGGCACCACGAAGAACCCCTTTGGCCAGATCGCCTTCGCCGCGGCGACCTCCGCACCAGAGCAGACGATACCGTCGACGCCCGCCTCATGCGCGAGTTCGGTCAGCCGCGAGACCTGGTCGTGCGCGCTGCCGGTGATGCCCGTCGCGGCGAGATCGGACGCGTCGAGACTCGTCAGCATCGTAACCGCGATCACCTTGGTATTAGCCGGCGCTGCCGCCTTGGCGTCCTCGAGCATCGCCCGCCCGCCGCTTGCATGCACCGTCAGGATCGCCGGGTTGAGCGTCCCGAGTGCCTGCACCGCCTTCGCGACGGTGTTGGGAATGTCGTGCAGCTTGAGGTCGAGGAAGATCGGCAGACCGAACTCGGCCATCGCATGGACGCCGGGCTGACCATGCGCGGAGAAGAATTCGAGCCCGAGCTTGATCCCGCCGACATGATGGCGGACGCGCGCGGCGATCGCCTTGGCACGCGCCAGATCGGGCGTGTCGAGTGCAACATAGATCCGGTTCGTCACAATGTCGTACTCGGTACGGGCGCGATCGTCGTGGTCGTCGTCGATGCGCTTGCGGGTATCGTCGGAGCCGCGGCCGGCGACGTCCGGACCGGTGTCGCAGTGGCCGGATAGGCGCCCGCCGGCGGTGTCTGCGCGGTGCGCAGGTCGAGGATGGTGCGCTCGGCGGTCGCGAGCCGCTGACGCAGACGCCAGCGGAGCGCGAGATTGTAGAGCGCGGTCGGGACGAACCCGACGAGGAAGGTGACGAGCAACAGCATCGGCAGATTAACGTCGGCGATCAGCCCGCCCCAGAGCCGGATCGGCACGGTCGCCCAGTTGGCGATGGTGAACACCGCGGCGATGAACGCCAGCAGGCACCAGAACAGGATTTTCAGGAACTGCATGACTTATCCCCTTGCATTTGCGCAGGGGTAATCGTCGAGGTCGGGTTTGGCCAGCCTTGAGCGTCGCGGGATTTTTCGGAGGATTCGCGCGATCACCCGATTTCGCGGCGCAGATCGGCGAAAAGCGCAGGGATCGCGGTCAGCCGGCCCTCCTCCTCATCAAGGATCGCGACGAAGGCGGCGCGCTTGATCGCAGCGACGCGGCCGGGCTTCATCCGGACCGACGCCGGCAACGTCGACACGGTGATGTCGATCATCCGCTCCGCACCGTGCAGCCGTCCCCAAAGATAGTCGTTCTCGCGGTAGGCACGGCTGAAAAAGGCGCCGAAGCTGTTGAACTGGATACCCTTCAGCGTTGCCTCGGCGCCACCCGAGCGGATCGCGACCGCGTCGTCGGGGGCGATCCGGTCGACCTTGATCGGATCGAATTCGTCGAGCCCTTCGCCCTGCAGCAGCGGCAGCGTCGCGGTGTCGAAATAGGGGAAGCCGAGATAGGCGAGCAGCATCGATCGGCGGACGGGCTTGTCGAGCGCCGCGAATGCGTCCGCCAGCCGGACGTCGGTTTCTGCATCGAGCCGCGCCAGGTCGAGCGACTGGCCAAGCGCGTCGAGCAATGCGGTGGCGTCGCCGCGCAGCGACCGGACCGCATGGCGAAGCTCCGTATGCTTGTCGGCGCGCTGGCATTCGAGATAGGCCGAGAGCGCGACGTAGATCGCATCGCGGATCGGGGCGAGCCCGGCCTCGTCGACATCGGCCTCGAGCACGGTCAGCCGTCGTGCCATCAGCCGCAGGCGGCGGATCCGGAACGACAGGTCGAACCGGCGCAGGAAGGCGATCGTCTCCGCACTCGCGCCCCCGCCATGCGCCGCACCGATCGCCTCCGCACCGCTTGCGGTGACCGTCGTCGCGATCGCGGCGCGGATCCGTGCCCAGCGCTCGGGGCCCGGCTCGCCACCGGCATGGTACAGGAGCCCGGTGAGCGTCTCGACGACGCCCGCGACCTTCAAATGGCCATAGGCGGCATAGCCATAGCCCGCGCTGGCCGCGGCCGCCTTCTGCGCGCGCGCGCGCCATGCGACGAGCCGCGCGGCGGTCGGGCGGTTGAGAAAGAGCGTGTGCCCGAACAGCGACTCGACCTCCGCCTCGACGTCGGGACGGATCGCATCGACGATCGCGCGCATCCGGTCGATCTGCGCCGAACGCGCCGCGATCGCGTCGAGATTGTCCCGGATCGGCTGCTGGCGGGGGAGCTCGCTGATCGCGCCGATGATCGTCTGGAAGAAACCCGGCGTACCGTCTTGCGGCGGCAGGCGAAATTTCATCCCGGGCGAGGGGTCGATATACACGAACCGCCGGTCGATCTGGCGACGCGCGGGGCGGTCCTTCAGCGCGTCGATCGCGGGGCGGAACGGGGCATTGGCAAGCACCGACCCGTCGATCAGCACGACCTGCTCGGCGGTATTGGTCGCGGACTGACGCGGCAGGATGCGCTTGAGGAACGCGGCCTTGCCCGGCCATGTCGTCGTCCGCGCATCGAGCACGCCGTCGAGTTCGGCGACGACGAACGGCGGGAACGCCCCCGGAAAGCTCGACGTCGCGCGTGCGGCAAACGCAAGCTCGGGAATGTCGGCGAGGCTGTCGGTCGCGATGCCATGATCGGAGAAGTCGACGACGACGCGGTGTTCGGTCTCGACGACCTCGGGCGGCGAATTGAGCTTGAGCCGTTCGGGATGGCCCGTGAAGTCGGTGACGGTGACGTAGAGGTCGAGCGGCTGGCCGGGGGGAAGCAGTCGCGGCCCGCGCGTGCTCGCTGCCATCGCGTCGAACGCATCGAGCAGCAGCCCGGTAAAGGTCGCGCCGCCGAATGGCGGCTCGAACCAGCGCGAGCGGACGAAGTGCGACAGCTTCGCCTTGACCTCCTCGCGCGTCGGATCATCGAGCGTCTGGACCTTGTCGGCGGTGCGCCCCGCCGCGACCCATGCAAGCGGGAGCGCCCACGCCTTCGAGAAGCGCGACCGCGGCGCCGCGGTCGAATCGATCAGCGCTTCGACGTCGGCGGAACTCAGCCAAAGGTCGGTCAGCGGGTCGAGGCTCTGCCCCGTCGAGACCGCCTGCGCGAGGAAGATGCCGTTTATCCCGCCCGCACTCGCGCCCGCGATGATGTCGGCAAGGACGCGGACGCGTAACTCGCCCTGTGCCTCGATCTCCTCGAGCAGGTCGCGGTAGACCGCCTGGCTCCCGCCGCCGCGTGGGCTGCCGTCATGATGCCCATGGCTGGCGCGGACGAGGTGCCAGATCTCCTTGGTGATGCCGTGCATGTAGACCGCGAGGCTGATCCCGCCGTAGCAGACAAGGGCAAGGCGAAGTTCCTTCTCGCGCACCGGGTCAGCCGCCGCGGATCCGGAGGGAGGCGATATGGGGGGCGTGGGCGGTCATGCGGGGGCCAGCGTTGCCCAGATCGGCAGGTGATCCGAGGCCTTGCGCGCGGCCGGGCTCGTATGGACGCCGCATTCGACGACGCGGAGATCGCGCGATGTCATGATCCGGTCGAGCCGGGCGATCGCATGCCGCGAATGAAAGCTCGCGCCTGTCTCGGCAAAGGCGAAGTCGCGGCCGAAATCGCGCAGGCAGCCCGACCCGGCACTCCACTCGTTGAGGTCGCCCATCAACACCGTCGGATGCCGCGCCGCGCACGCGTCGACATGCGCGAGGATCGCCGATGCCTGTCGCCGCCGCCAGAGCCCCGACAGGTCGAGGTGCATCCCGACGACACGGATCATCCCGCCCGCCGTCCGGACATCCGCCATCACCGCCCCGCGCGGTTCGAGCGAGGGGAGATGGATCGCGTCGCAGGCCTCGATCGTCGCGGACTTGCGGACGAGCACGACGTTGCCGTGCCAGCCCATGCTCAGCGCGTTGAGACCGACGGGGATCGGCTTCCAGTCGCTGTGATCCTCGAGCATGTGGAACGGCAGGACGCAGGCGCGTGTGCCGAACCGCCGGTCCGCCTCCTGCAGCGCGACGACGTCCGCGTCGATCTCGCGCAGGACCTCGATCACGCGTTCGGGGTTGCGCCGGCGATCGAGCCCGATGCCCTTGTGGATGTTGTAGCTGGCGACCTTGATCATGTGCGGGGGGATAACGCCGCGGATGCTGCGGGGGTTGCCGACGTCGCTATCGTCCGGCCAACAGATCGCCGAAAAGACCAGCGAAACGACTGGATGGATAAACGATGTCGAAAGATGGTCGTGATCCCGTCATGCGCAATATTGGTATAGGCGTGCCGTCGAAAACGACAAAATATCGCTTGCGTACGCGATCCCATTAGGGTGTCATGCAAGCATAATAAAGTCAGGGACGAACGATAACGAGCCGAGATGCATGGCATTTCGGTCGATGGGGGAGTGTGCCGGTGTCCGGGCCGCAAGGTCCGGCCGCTTGGAAAGGTGAGCGACTTTCCAGGGGAAGCGCCGCGGTTGCGGCGCGTAAACGGGGGCGGCACACATGATCACGCGGCGATCGATTCTACAGCATATCGGCATGGCGGGCGGCGCGGCCGCGACCTTCGGTGCGATGGAGGCACTGGGGATTGCCGGCAACGTCGCGGCGGCGGCACCGATGCCCGACCTGCCGGCCGGGTTCGGCATGGGCAAGTCGGTGATCGTGCTGGGCGCCGGGATTGCGGGGCTGGTTGCTGCCTATGAACTTCAGGCTGCCGGGTTCGACGTCACCGTGCTCGAAGCGCGCGACCGGGTCGGCGGGCGCAACTGGACGGTGCGTGACGGCGACCGGATCGTGATGAACGGCGAGGCGGACCAGATCGCACGCTTTTCGGAGGGCGCCTATTTCAACGCGGGGCCGGCGCGCCTGCCGAGCTTCCATCACCGCATCCTTGGCTATTGCGGCAAGCTGGGCGTGCCGCTCGAGGTCGAGATCAATTCCAGCCGCAGCGCCTTCCTGATGAATGCAAAGGGCGACAAGGTGCGGATGCGCACCGCGATCAACGATACGCGCGGCCACGTCGCCGAGCTGCTGATGAAGGCGGTCAACCAGGGATCGCTCGACCAGAGCCTGAGCGTTGCGGACAAGCAGGCGTTGCTGCCGTTCCTCAAGACCTATGGCGACCTCGATCCGCAGGGACATTTCGCAGGGACGTTGCGGTCGGGGTTCCAGGCGTTTCCCGATGCGGGCGTCGGGGTGTTCGCGCGACCGCCAGCGCCCGTCCCGCTCGGGCAGCTGCTCGCCAACGAACAGCTTCCGGCGATGCTGTTCGAGGACAATGTCTACATGCAGGCGACGATGTTCCAGCCCGTCGGCGGGATGGACCGGATCCCGGCCGGGTTCGAGCGCGCGCTGACGCGCAAGGTCGTGCGCGGCGCCGAGGTGACGCGGATCCGCAATCGCCCCGACAGCGTCGAGATCGCCTGGCGCGATGCCAAGACCGGTGCGGGCCGGATCGCGGTGGCCGACTTTGCGGTGTGCACGATCCCGTTCCCCGTCCTCGCGAAGGTCGATTGCGATTTTGCCAAGCCCGTGACCGAAGCGATCGCCGGCGTGGTCTATGACCATTCGAACAAGGTCGCGTTCGATGCGCCGCGCTTCTGGGAAAAGGACCAGATTTATGGCGGGATCTCGTTCGTCGGCGGCGATACGTCGCTGATCTGGTATCCGAGCGCTGGGCTGTTCAGTCCGCGCGGGATGCTGCTCGCCTGCTATACCTCGGGCGAGCGCGCCGAGGGGTTCGCGAAGCTGCCGATCGCGGACCAGGTCGCGCGCGCGCGCGACGCGGTCGAACGGCTGCACCCGGGGCATGGCAAGGACCTGATCAACGGCGTCGCGGTCAACTGGAACAAGGTGCCGTACAGCCTTGGGCCGTGGCCCAACTGGTTCGTCGGGATGGCGGGGCATCAGGAGGGGGATATCGACACCGACGGCTATCGCCTGCTCAACCGGCCGGCGGGGCGCACGGTCTTTGCAAGCGCCGCGCTCAGCCAGACGCCGGGCTGGCAGGAAGGCGCGATCCAGTCCGCGCATCACGCGATCGCGTCGGTTGCAGCGATGCAGCGCGGCGATGGCGTCACCCAGCCGGTCAAAGCGGCGGCGTGATGGCGGATGCGGGGGTGACCGGTGCGGAATCGACCGGTGCGCGGGTGACCGGTGCGGGGGGTGTCGCGGCAAGCGACGGGCGCAGCGTGTCGGTCCGGGTGGCGACCCGGGACGACATCCCCGCACTCGAAACGCTGATCGCGCGATCCGCCGCCGCGCTGGGGCGCACGTTCTACGCCCCCGATGCGCTGGCGATGGCCATCCGCGACATCTTCGGGGTCGACAGCCAGCTCGTCGACGACGGCAGCTATCTGGTCGCGGAGATCGACGGCAGGCTGGCGGGGTGCGGCGGCTGGAGCCGGTTCGCGACGCTGTTCGGCAGCGACCGCTATGCCGACCGGTCACCGGCTTTGCTGGTGCCCGGACGCGATGCCGCCCGGATCCGCGCGATGTTCACGGCACCCGAATACGGACGCCGCGGCGTCGGTTCGGCGATCATGCACGCCAGCGAGCGGGCGACGCGCGCAGCGGGGTTCGACGCACTCGCGCTGATGGCGACATTATCGGGCGTCGCCTTCTATCGCGGCCATGGTTTCATCGCCGCGGCGGGCGTGACCGTCGACGCGGGCGGTATCGCGGTGCCGTTCGTGCCGATGCACAAGACGCTGCACGATCCGGCCGGCGCCTGACGGTGCCGGCCTCACATTCACGGGAGAAACGATAATGGCTTTTGACACGAACATCGCGGCGCGCTGGAGCATCATGGCGGCGGGAGTCGCGGCGGCGTTGCTCACGCCGATGACCTGTGCGGCGCAGATCGTCCGGCATGCCAATCCGGGAGCGACGCCCTCGCTGATCCTGCAGAGCGTGACGATCCCGGCGGGGGCGGAGACGCTGGTGCTGTCGGGTCAGCTTGCGGCGCCGATCGATCCGTCCAAGCCCGTCACCGGGGTGGATTCGTTCGGCGATACCAGGACGCAGACGATCAGCGTGCTGACCAAGATAAAGGCGATCCTTGCCGAGCATGGCTACACCATGCGCGACGTCTACAAGCTGACGGTGTTCGTCGCGGCAGATCCAAAGCGGACCGATGGCAAGATGGATTTCGCGGGCATGAACGAGGGGTTCAAGATGTTCTTCGGCACGGCCGCAAACCCCGAAACGGTCGCGCGGTCGACCGTGCAGGTGGCAGCGCTCGCGGGGCCCAATTTCCTCGTGGAGATCGAGGCGACGGCGGCACGCGTCGTGGCGAAGCGCTAGGGCGAGCCGGCGGTCACGGCCTGAAAAGAGCCGCGGTCCTGACGGTCGTCAGGATCGCGGGGTGAGCGGGGCGGCTGATGTGCCGCCCCATTGGATCACTTCGAGCGTTCGACCTGTTCGAACTCGAGCTCGACGGGCGTCGCGCGGCCGAAGATCGAGACCGACACCTTGACGCGGCTGCGGTCGAAATCGAGTTCCTCGACCAGACCGTTGAAGCTCGCGAACGGACCGTCGAGCACCTTGACCTGATCGCCGATCTCGTAGTCGACCTTGACCTTCTGCTTGGGCGCAGCGGCGGCCTCTTCCTTGCTGTTGAGCATCCGCGTGGCTTCCGCCTCGCTGATCGCCTGCGGCTTGCCCATGCTGCCGAGGAAGCCGGTCACCTTGGGGGTGTTCTTGACGAGGTGATAGACGTCGTCGTTCATGTTCAGCTTGGCGAGCACATAGCCCGGCATGAACTTGCGCTCGACCGCGATCTTCTTGCCGCGACGGGCCTCGGTGATCGTCTCGGTCGGGACTTCGATCTGCTCGACGAGCTGTTCGAGACCCATGCGGGTCGCCTCTGCCATGATCGAGTCGCGGACCTTGCCCTCGAAACCCGAATAGGCGTGAATGATGTACCAGCGCGCCATGTGCGGACCTTATTGAGCGAGTTTCAGAAGGGCGGTGACGATCGCCTGAAGGATCGAGTCGACGCCGAAGAAGAAGACCGCGAGGATCGTCGTCATGATGACGACCATCACGCCGGTCATGATCGTCTCGCGACGCGTCGGCCACGTGACCTTGGAGGTTTCCGTGCGGACCTGCCGGATGAATTCGAGTGGGGACGTTTTAGCCACGATGCTGTTCGAACCCGCCTGATTGGGAAAAGAAGGAAGCAAGTCATAGACCCGTTACCCGCTTCTTGTGAAGGGCGCCCCGGTGAGGGCAGCCTGCAAGAGCAGGGGCGTGGGTCCGGTCTGCTGTCGGATGGCGGCGCAGATAGCTTCCGCGCAGGGGGAACGCAAGGGGGCGCACGGCGAGGGGCCGGGGCGCGGCCGATGGGACTCGTAATGGGGAGGGCGCGCGACAGCGTGGGCGATTGGGGAGGAAGGTACGGGGGAGAGCGATTGGCTCGATCCCCCGTCGGCCGTCTGCCGGTGCCGGTCATGCCGGCGGCTCCGCTCCCACGTTTCTGTTTTATTGTCCGGCGTGACGATCGCGTGATCTGGATACACCTGCTGCGGACGAAAAAAAAGGCCGGTCAGAGACCGGCCATGAAAGTTTTAGGAGAGGATGCCTGAAAGGCACACTCTTTGTGCATCGCAGCACCGAACTTCACAACTGCGCAAATTGCATTAACAAATGCATTTCTTGCAATCGTGGTGTTCGCAAAGAAGCGGGGTCCCTGGACGCGATGGTCGAGGTGCCGGATGCGGACGACGATGCGAGAAATGGCAGGAGTGCTCGGATTCGAACCGAGGGCCTTCGGTTTTGGAGACCGACGCTCTAACCAACTGAGCTACACTCCTGTGCGGTGGCGGGCTCTAGCGCCATGTCCGCGGGAGGGCAAGCGCCCGATCATGCGATCGTGACGATTGCCGTTCGTGCAACCGGCGGGCACGCGTCGTGCCCCGGATGGTGTCAGCGGCCGGGCCCGTGAGGCGGCGCGCTCCGCGTGTCAGGCGTCGGGGTGACGATGGCCGATGTGCAGGATAGGAAGCGGGCAAAGGGAGCCTGTTATGTCACGTTATTTCCGCCGCGCGGTCGCGCGCGCCACCGTCCTGCCTGCCGCGCTCATACTGGTTGCAGCGGATCAGCCGCCCGCGGTTCCCGATTTCGGACCGATGCTCGAGCGGTTCGCCTATCCCTGGCCGGTCCAGACGATGGAGGTCGATATCGTCGGCGCGCCCGCGCAGATGGCATTCATGGATATTGCGCCGCAGCGTCCGAATGGCCGCACGGTCGTGCTGCTCCACGGCAAGAATTTCTGCGGCGCGACCTGGGGGAGCGCGGCACGCGCGCTGAGCGGCGCCGGCTACCGCGTGATCGTTCCCGACCAGATCGGCTTCTGCAAGTCGTCGAAGCCGCGCGCGGCGCAGTACAGCTTCGAGATGCTCGCGACGTTCACGCGGCGCCTCCTCGAATCGCGGGGGATCCCGCGCGCGACGATCGTCGGGCATTCGATGGGCGGGATGCTCGCGATGCGCTACGCGATCCTGTACCCGGCGGCGGTCGAGCGGCTGGTTCTCGTCAATCCGCTCGGGCTGAGGGATCGGTCGGAGGACGGCGTGCCCTATACCGATGTCGATACCTTGTGGGCCGGCGAGAAGAAGACGAGCTACGCGTCGATCAAGGCATACCAGCTCGAGAACTATTATCACGGCACGTGGAAGCCGTCCTATGACCGCTGGGTCTGGATGCAGGCGGGCATGTACCAGGGGGCGGGGCGCGACAGCGTGGCGCTCGCACAGGCGAAGACCAGCGAGATGATCCGGACGCAGCCGGTCGCGCACGAACTCTATCGTGTCACCCCGCCGACGACGCTGATCGTCGGTACGCTCGACAAGACCGCCTTTGGCCGCGCGCAGGCCCCGGCGAACCTGCGCAAGTTCCTCGAGGCGATCCCCGTGATCGCGCCGCGCGCCGTCAAGCAGATGCCCAATGCAACGCTGCTGACGCTCGAGGGGCTCGGCCATTCGCCACAGGTCGAGGATCCGGTGCGATTCGAGAAGACACTGCTGACGGTGATCGGGGCGCGGTCGCGGTAGGGCCGCCCGACGATCTTCCCCCGTCTGGGGGAGGATTGCAGGCGTCGCAAACCGATTCCGGCCCGTTGACCCGCGCTGCGTCCTGACCTATAGGCGCGCCCTGTTCTTCGGGAGTGTTTCCCGCCGGGCATGCTTGAACATTGCTGGATGCATTCCAGGACCTGAGGGGCGCCGTGTGCGCGTCGATGGTCCTTTTTGTATTCTCAGGCGCCTCAATGGCTCCAGCAAAGTAACCATTTGAAAGGTGAAGGCTTCAATGCCGACGATCAACCAGCTGGTCCGCAAGGGCCGCGATCCGCAGAAGGCCAAGTCGAAGGTCCCTGCGATGGAAGCCAACCCGCAGAAGCGCGGCGTTTGCACGCGCGTCTACACGACGACCCCGAAGAAGCCGAACTCGGCTCTGCGCAAGGTGGCCAAGGTTCGCCTGACCAACCAGCGCGAAGTCATCAGCTACATCCCGGGCGAGGGCCACAATCTTCAGGAGCATTCGGTTGTCCTGATCCGTGGCGGTCGTGTCCGCGATCTTCCCGGTGTTCGCTATCACGTCCTGCGCGGCGTGCTCGATACACAGGGTGTGAAGGACCGGCGTCAGTCGCGTTCCAAGTACGGCGCCAAGCGTCCGAAGTAAGCCGATCAGGTATCTGATCACTATGGCTGAAGTTTAGAAGGAATATAAAATGGCACGTCGTCGTCGTCCCGAAAAGCGGGTCATCCTGCCTGATCCCAAGTTCGGGGATGAGGTTCTGTCGAAGTTCATGAACAGCGTCATGCTGGACGGCAAGAAGTCCGTCGCAGAGCTGATCGTGTACGGTGCATTCGAAACCGTCGAGAGCCGCGCCAAGCGCGATCCGATCGGCGTGTTTCACGATGCGCTGAACAACGTGAAGCCGGGCATCGAAGTCCGTTCGCGTCGCGTCGGTGGTGCAACCTACCAGGTTCCCGTCGAAGTGCGTCCCGAGCGTGCACAGGCGCTGGCGATCCGCTGGCTGATCGGTGCGGCACGTTCGCGCAGCGAGAACACGATGGCCGCACGGCTGTCGGGCGAGCTGATGGACGCCGCGAACAACCGCGGCAACGCGGTCAAGAAGCGCGAAGACACGCACCGGATGGCAGAAGCCAACCGTGCATTCTCGCACTATCGCTGGTAACAGCGGGCTTCGAAGCCTAGCATTGGTAACCGTGTCGCGGGCGGCCTTTCGCCCGTAACGCAAACACCTATATATTGGGGAGCCGGCACGTTCGGCTCCCCATATCCTTAAGGAAGCACGATCATGGCCCGCAGCCATCCGCTCGAACGTTACCGTAACATCGGCATCATGGCGCACATCGACGCCGGCAAGACGACGACGACCGAGCGCATCCTCTATTACACCGGCAAGTCCTACAAGATCGGCGAAGTGCACGAAGGCACCGCGACGATGGACTGGATGGAGCAGGAGCAGGAGCGCGGGATCACGATCACCTCGGCCGCGACCACCTGCAAGTGGCGCGCCGAAGAAGGTAAGGGCGAAGAGCACCTTATCAACATCATCGACACCCCGGGCCACGTCGATTTCACGATCGAAGTCGAGCGTTCGCTGCGCGTCCTTGACGGCGCGGTCGCATGCTTCGACGGCGTTGCCGGCGTCGAGCCGCAGTCCGAGACCGTGTGGCGTCAGGCCGACAAGTACGGCGTTCCGCGCATGTGCTTCGTCAACAAGCTCGACCGCACCGGTGCCGACTTCTATTTCTGCGTTGACTCGATCATCGAGCGTCTCGGTGCACGCCCGGCGGTCCTGTATCTGCCGATCGGCATGGAAGGCGGCTTCAAGGGCCTCGTCGACCTCGTCGAGAACCGCGCGATCATCTGGCTCGAAGAGAGCCTGGGCGCGAAGTTCGAATATCAGGACGTCCCGGCGGACATGGCCGACAAGGCCGCCAAGTATCGCAGTGACCTGATCGAGATGGCCGTCGAGCAGGACGATGCTCTGATGGAAGCCTATCTCGAGGGTAACGAGCCAAGCGTCGCCGACCTCAAGAAGCTGATCCGCAAGGGTACGCTCAGCATGGCATTCGTGCCGGTGGTCTGCGGTTCGGCGTTCAAGAACAAGGGCGTCCAGCCTCTGCTCGACGCCGTGGTCGACTATCTGCCTTCGCCGCTCGACGTTCCCGCGATTCAGGGCCTGAAGCTCGATGGCGTGACGCCGGACGAGCGTCCTTCGTCGGACGAGGTTCCGTTCTCGGCACTGGCGTTCAAGATCATGAACGATCCGTTCGTCGGCACGCTGACCTTCGCCCGCATCTATTCGGGCAAGCTGGAGACCGCATCGCAGGTCACCAACTCGGTCAAGGACAAGAAGGAAAAGGTCGGCCGCATGCTGCTTATGCATGCGAACAGCCGTGAGGATATCCAGGAAGCCTTCGCTGGCGACATCGTCGCTCTCGCAGGCCTCAAGGATACCACGACGGGCGACACGCTCTGCGCGATGAACGCACCGATCATCCTCGAGCGGATGGAATTCCCCGAGCCCGTGATCGAGCTGTCGGTGGAGCCGAAGACGAAGGCCGATCAGGAGAAGATGGGCGTCGCGCTCAATCGTCTCGCACGCGAGGACCCCTCGTTCCGCGTGTCGTCAGACCCCGAGTCGGGCCAGACCATCATCAAGGGCATGGGCGAGCTCCATCTCGAGATTCTGGTCGACCGCATGAAGCGTGAGTTCAAGGTCGAGGCCAATGTCGGCGCGCCGCAGGTGGCGTATCGCGAGTACCTCAAGAAGCCGGTCGACATCGACTACACGCACAAGAAGCAGTCGGGTGGTACCGGGCAGTTCGGTCGCGTGAAGGTGAAGCTGACGCCGGGCGAGCGCGGGTCGGGCATCACGTTCAAGGACGAGATCAAGGGCGGCAACATTCCGAAGGAATATCTGCCTGCGATCGAGAAGGGCTTCCGCGAGACCGCAGCGTCGGGTTCGCTGGTCGGCTTCCCGATCATCGATTTCGAGATCGTGCTGTATGACGGCGCGTATCACGACGTCGACTCGTCGGCACTGGCGTTCGAAATCTGTGCCCGTGGCGCAATGCGCGAAGCTGCACAGAAGTCGGGCATCACGCTGCTCGAGCCGGTCATGAAGGTTGAGGTCGTCACCCCGGAGGATTATCTGGGCGACGTCATCGGCGACATGAACAGCCGTCGTGGCCAGATCCAGGGCACCGACAGCCGCGGCAACGCGCAGACGGTCGAGGCGATGGTGCCACTGGCCAACATGTTCGGCTATGTGAATTCGCTCCGCTCGTTCACGCAGGGCCGTGCACAATACTCGATGCAGTTCTCGCATTACGACGAAGTGCCGCAGAACGTCGCTGACGAGGTGAAGGCGAAACTGGCCTAACCCTTTAAGGGGGTAGGGCTAGCGTCAGGCTTTAACAGCCGCTATGGGGCCGCGTTCGCGCGGTTCCCGGTGTGGCACCGGAATACGAATCAGAAGGTAGGAAACAATGGCCAAGGCAAAATTTGAGCGGAACAAGCCGCATCTCAACATCGGCACCATCGGTCACGTCGATCATGGCAAGACGTCGCTCACCGCTGCGATCACGAAGGTTCTGGCAGAGACGACCGGCGGTACCGCTGTCGACTTCGCCAACATCGACAAGGCTCCCGAGGAGCGCGAGCGCGGCATCACGATCTCGACCGCACACGTCGAGTACGAGACGGCCAACCGTCACTACGCGCACGTCGATTGCCCGGGCCACGCCGATTATGTGAAGAACATGATCACCGGCGCAGCCCAGATGGACGGCGCGATCCTCGTCGTTTCGGCGACCGATGGCCCGATGCCACAGACCCGTGAGCACATCCTGCTCGCACGCCAGGTCGGCGTGCCTGCCATGGTCGTGTTCATGAACAAGGTCGATCTGGTCGACGACGAGGAAATCCTCGAGCTGGTCGAGATGGAAATCCGCGAGCTGCTCAGCTCGTACGACTTCCCGGGCGACGACATCCCCGTCATCAAGGGTTCGGCAACCTGCGCGCTGTCGGGTTCGAACCAGAAGCTCGGCGCCGACGCCGTCACCGAGCTGATGCAGGCTGTCGACGACTACATCCCGCAGCCCGAGCGTCCGCTCGACAAGCCGTTCATGATGCCGATCGAGGACGTGTTCTCGATCTCGGGTCGTGGTACGGTCGTCACCGGCCGCGTCGAGACCGGCATCGTCAAGGTTGGCGAGGAAGTCGAGATCGTCGGTATTCACCCGACCGTTCGCAAGACCACGGTCACGGGCGTCGAGATGTTCCGCAAGCTGCTCGACCAGGGCCAGGCTGGCGATAACGTCGGCGCGCTGATCCGCGGCGTTGCACGCGACGAAGTCGAGCGTGGCCAGGTGCTCTGCAAGCCAGGCACGATCAAGCCGCACACCGACTTCAACTCGGAAGTGTACGTGCTGTCGAAGGAAGAGGGTGGCCGTCACACGCCGTTCTTCGCCAACTACCGCCCGCAGTTCTACTTCCGTACGACGGACGTGACCGGCACCGTCGAGCTGCCTGAGGGCACCGAGATGGTCATGCCAGGCGACAACGTGTCGCTCGGCATCAAGCTGATCGCCCCGATCGCCATGGACGTGGGCCAGCGCTTCACGATCCGCGAAGGCGGCCGTACCGTCGGTGCAGGCGTTGTGAGCCAGATCGACAAGTAAGCATCTTCTCCTTCGGGAGTTGATCGAAAAGAGCCCGGCTTCTCTCGAGAGAGGCCGGGCTTTTTCGTGTTTGGGGTTTGCCGCTTGCAGGCGTCAGGTGGTTGGTAGATCATTCCTGAATGCTGGTAGGTAGGGTGCGTACGTGAACCGAACTGCTTTATGCTGCGCTGCCACTCTGATTAGCGGGAGCATCATGCTCATTGGCTGTTCCAGCGGCCAGGCTTCGTTCCGAACAGTACAAATCTGTCTTGCAGGAGCGGAGGAAGTCCCGGCTTTTGTCGGTTTAATGGATCAGATAGCGCAGGCTAATCGGATGACGTTTACGAACCGAAGTGGTGCGGCAGAAGCTGAGTTGCGAAGCATCGGCAACGCAGACGTACCGGTCGCTCACCCGCACGTGAATATCGGAGCGGACCGGTCGGGTGATTTCAGCTTCGGCGCGGGTAACTTGGGCTTGCCAACCCGGCAGATCGCCATCGGCTTCAACGGAAGTAAACCAGATATCGCTCGGCAGTTCGCGAACCGAGTTGTGGCCGAGGTCGCAACAAAGTGGCGAATTTACGAGGTCCCGGATGGGCAGGGTGCCCTTCCGTTGCGGGACTGCGAATAGCAGCAATAGTGGCCGCTTAGGAGTTGGTGGTGTGAAAATGCGCTGCGCCACCCAATCCTCCCCCGCTAGGGCGGGGGTGGCGCCGGAGGCGTCGGAGGGGGAGGGGGAGATTAGCTTTCGAATATGGATCGGTGCTGGACCGCTATGGCGGTGATCTGGCGGACGACGTCGTCGAGGTTGACGAGCATTTCGCGGACTGAGTAGCGGAGGACTTGAATGTTTTGGGTGACTAGCCAGGCGTCGCGGGTTGCGTCTCTTTCGGGGCGGTTGCCGTGGTTGTGAGCTTCGCCGTCGACCTCGATCGCGAGTCGGGCTGGAACACAGTAGAAGTCGAGGACGTAGGGGCCTGCTGCGTGTTGTTTTCGGAAACGGAGGCCTTCTTCGTTACGTCGTAGCGCTAGCCAGAGGGCGATCTCTGGTGGGGTCATCTGTTTTCGCAGGCGCTTGGCGTTGCTATGGCTTCGTAGAGATCCCTGGAGCCGCATCGCGTGCCTTCCCCTCCGTCACGCTTTGCGTGCCACCTCCCCCTGGCGGGGGAGGATCAAGTCGCGGGGCAATCTTAGCGGCAGAGCGTCGACATCTACAATCCTCCCCCGCAAGGGGGAGGTGGCACCGAAGGTGACGGAGGGGGAGGACAGGATGCCCTTCGTTATTGCGGTCGCCCGAAAACCCGCAACCCCCCGGTTGCATTTCACCCGACTCTCCCGTAATGGCCCGCCTTCGGTTTAAACATCAACCAGCAAGAGCCCGGAAACGGGCCCGCTCTTTCGCATCGGTAGGGACTATGGACAGCAATATCCGCATTCGTCTGAAGGCGTTCGATCACCGTGTGCTCGATCAGGCCACTGGCGACATCGCCGACACCGCACGCCGCACCGGCGCGCTCATCCGCGGTCCGATTCCCCTTCCGACGCGCATCGAAAAATTCACCGTGAACCGCGGCCCGCACATCGACAAGAAGTCGCGCGAGCAGTTCGAGGTGCGTACGTACAAGCGTATGCTGGATATCGTCCAGCCGACGCCGCAGACGGTCGATGCGCTGATGAAGCTGGACCTCGCCGCTGGCGTTGACGTCGAGATCAAGCTCGCCTAAGGGCGAGCGCGGCGCGGTCGACCGGTAACGGTCCCGCGCCGTTCGACATTGGGATACCGCCGTCGGTGCAAACCGACGGGGCAGCGTCCCCCGTCACGCTCCCGCATTCGCAGGAGCACCAGCCCGGGACGGGGCGCGTTTCGTATTTACCGGGTTGATCCGACTCCATTCAGGGCTTTGGCCGGGAATGGGGTCAGGTGGATGCATCATGGAGCTTGCTCCGGACATGGTCCGCAAGCCCCCGAGGAATAGTCCGACGGGGCCTCTGTCTAGGAAGGGACAAGATCATGCGTACTGGCGTGATCGCGAAGAAGATGGGGATGACCCGCCTGTTCCAGGAAGATGGTCGGCACGTGCCGGTCACCGTTCTGGCACTCGAAGGCAATCAGGTCGTTTCCGTTCGCGAAATGGATCGTGACGGCTACACCGCCGTCCAGCTTGGTGCAGGCGTTGCCAAGTCGAAGAATGTTGCAAAGCCACAGCGCGGCCATTTCGGCAAGGCCGAAGTGGAGCCCAAGGCTGTCGTCCATGAGTTCCGTGTGAACGCAGACGGCCTGCTCGACGTTGGCGCCGAGATCTCGGCCGACCATTATGTCGCAGGTCAGATCGTCGATATCCAGGGCAAGACCCAGGGTAAGGGCTTCCAGGGCGGCATGAAGCGTTGGGGCTTCGGCGGTTTGCGGGCAACCCACGGCGTGTCGGTCTCGCACCGTTCGCTCGGTTCGACCGGTCAGCGCCAGGATCCGGGCAAGGTCTTCAAGAACAAGAAGATGGCCGGCCACATGGGCGACAAGTATCGCACCCAGCAGAACCTCGAGATCGTATCGACGGACGTCGAGCGTGGTCTCCTGTTCGTCAAGGGTTCGGTTCCTGGCTCCAAGGGCGGCTGGCTCTTCGTCAAGGACTCGGTGAAGGTCGCGCGCCACGCCGACGCACCGTTCCCCGCCGGTCTCAAGACCACCAACAGCAATACTGCAGCAGACACGCCGGCCGAAACGACCGACGCACCTGCAGCCGACGGCCAGGAGGGCTGAGCGTGAAGATCAAGGTTTCATCTTTCGCCGGTACCGACGCTGCGGACATCGAGCTCAACGACGAGGTCTTCGGTCTCGATCCGCGCGCCGACATCCTGCACCGTGTCGTCACCTGGCAGCTCGAGAAGCGTCGCGAGACGGCTCGCGGCACGCGTGAGCGCGCAGACGTCGCACGCACCGGCAAGAAGTTCGGTCGCCAGAAGGGCGGCGGTACGGCGCGTCACGGCGATCGTCGCGCACCCGTGTTCATCGGTGGTGGTAAGGCTCACGGCGCCCGCGTCCGTGACTTCAACCCGTCGCTGAACAAGAAGGTTCGCGCACTCGGCCTGCGCATGGCGCTCAGCAGCCACGCCAAGGCGGGTTCGCTGGTCATCATGGACAGCCTGGCTGTCGAGGGTGGCAAGACCAAGACGCTGCTCGGCGATCTCGCAAAGCTCGGCTTCGGCAAGCGTGCGCTCGTCATTGACGGCGACATGGTCGACACCAGCTTCGCATTCGCTGCGGGCAACCTGTACGAAGTGAACGTGATGCCGGCAGCCGGCGCGAACGTTTACGACATCCTGAAGCATGACACGCTGGTGCTGACGCGCGCCGCTGTCGAAAAGCTGGAGGCGCGCTTCCATGGCTAAGAAGCAGAAGGGCACGATCGATAACCGTCATTACGACGTTATCCTCGCGCCGCACATCACCGAGAAGACGACGACTTTGTCGGAGCACAACGCGGTGGTGTTCAAGGTGTCCAACGACGCCACGAAGCCCGAGATCAAGGCGGCCGTCGAGGCGCTGTTCGACGTGAACGTCGTCGGCGTGAACACGCTCGTCCAGAAGGGCAAGACCAAGAAGTGGAAGGGCACGAACTATTCGCGCTCGGACATGAAAAAGGCAATCGTGACGTTGAAGGACGGTCAGTCCATCGACGTGACGACGGGGATCTGAGGCCATGGCACTCAAGCATTATAATCCGACATCGCCGGCACGCCGCGGTCTCATCCTGGTCGACAAGTCGTCGCTCTGGAAGGGTCGCCCCGTCAAGGCGCTGACCGAAGGCAAGCACAAGACCGGCGGTCGTAACAACAAGGGCCATGTGACCTCGCGCGGCATCGCCGGCGGTCACAAGCAGAAGTACCGCTACATCGACTTCAAGCGTCGCAAGTGGGACGTCGAGGGCATCGTCGAGCGGATCGAGTATGATCCCAACCGCACCGCGTTCATCGCCCTGGTCAAGTACCCGGACGAAGAACTGGCCTACATCCTGGCGCCGCAGCGTCTGGGCGTCGGCGACAAGGTGATCGCGGCCAAGAAGACCGACGTGAAGCCAGGCAATGCCATGGAACTCGGTCAGATGCCCGTCGGCACCATCGTCCACAACGTGGAGATGAAGCCGATGAAGGGTGGCCAGATCGCCCGTTCGGCCGGCACGTACGTGCAGGTCGTCGGTCGCGACAAGGGCATGGTGATGGTCCGCCTGAACTCGGGCGAGCAGCGCTACATCCGCAGCGATTGCATGGCGACGGTTGGCGCGGTCTCGAACCCCGACAACCAGAACCAGAACCTCGGCAAGGCAGGGCGTTCGCGCTGGATGGGTATCCGTCCGCTGACCCGTGGTGTCGCCAAGAACCCGGTCGACCATCCGCACGGCGGTGGTGAAGGCCGCACCTCGGGTGGCCGTCATCCGGTCACGCCTTGGGGCAAGCCGACGAAGGGTGCTCGCACTCGTCATAACAAGTCGACCGACAAGATGATCATCCGGTCGCGTCACGCGAAGAAGAAGGGCTAAACGATGGCTCGTTCCGTATGGAAGGGTCCTTTCGTGGACCTTCATCTGCTCAAGAAGGCAGAAACCGCCCAGGACACCAACGCGCGTTCGCCGATCAAGACCTGGTCGCGCCGCTCGACGATCCTGCCGTCGTTCGTGGGCCTCACGTTCAACGTCTATAACGGCCGCAAGTTCGTGCCGGTCTCGGTCAACGAGGACATGGTCGGGATGAAGCTGGGCGAGTTCGCGCCCACGCGCTACTTCCCCGGTCACTCCGCCGACAAGAAGGGCAAGCGCTGATGTCTAAGCAAGTCAGCCCGCGCAAGGTCGCGGACAACGAGGCGCTTTCGGTCGGTACGCAGATCCGTGGTTCCGCGCAGAAGCTCGGCCTCGTGGCTGCGCTGATCCGTGGCAAGAAGGTCGGCGATGCGATGAACATCCTCGCCTTCTCGACCAAGGGCATGGCGATCGAAGCGCGCAAGGTGCTGGCCTCGGCCATCGCCAATGCGGAGAACAACCATAACCTCGACGTCGACTCGCTGGTCGTCGCCGAGGCCTCGGTTGGCAAGTCGATCACGATGAAGCGCTTCGCTACCCGCGGCCGCGGCAAGTCGACCCGCATCCTCAAGCCATTCAGCCGTCTGCGCATCGTCGTGCGCGAGCAGGAAGAAGCATAATGGGTCAGAAGAGCAATCCCATCGGTCTGCGTCTGCAGATCAACCGCACCTGGGACAGCCGCTGGTACGCCGAGGGCGCCGACTATGGTCGGTTGCTGCTCGAGGATCTCAAGATCCGCGCGTACATCATCAAGACGCTGCCGCAGGCCGCGATCTCGAAGGTCGTGATCGAGCGTCCTGCCAAGCTGTGCCGCATCTCCATCTTCGCTGCACGCCCCGGCGTGATCATCGGCAAGAAGGGCGCGGACATCGAGAAGCTGCGTTCGACGATCGGCAAGATGACGTCGTCGACCGTGTCGCTGAACATCGTCGAGATCCGCAAGCCGGAAGTCGATGCGCGTCTCGTCGCGCAGGGCATCGCCGATCAGCTCGAGCGTCGTATTGCCTTCCGTCGCGCCATGAAGCGTGCGGTCCAGTCGGCGATGCGTCTCGGTGCCGAGGGCATCCGCGTGAACTGTGGCGGCCGTCTTGGCGGCGCAGAGATCGCCCGCTCCGAGAGCTACCGCGAAGGTCGCGTTCCGCTGCACACGTTGCGCGCGAACATCGATTATGCCGAGGCTACGGCGCACACGTCCTACGGCGTCTGCGGCGTGAAGGTCTGGGTCTTCAAGGGCGAGATTCTCGGCAATGATCCGACGTCGTATGACCGGATCATGATGGAGGCTCAGACCTCCGGCGTGCGTCCGCAGCGCGACGATCGTCGCTAAGGGTCAGGAACAGACATGCTGCAACCAAAAAAGACCAAGTTCCGGAAGGCCTTCAAGGGGAAGATTTCGGGCGACGCCAAGAGTGGCTTCTCGCTCAATTTCGGATCCTACGGGCTGAAGGCCATGGAGCCTGACCGGATCACCGCACGCCAGATCGAGGCGGCTCGCCGCGCGATCACGCGTCACATCAAGCGCCAGGGGCGTTTGTGGATCCGCATCTTCCCGGACGTCCCCGTCTCGTCGAAGCCTGCCGAAGTCCGCATGGGTAAGGGCAAGGGTTCGCCCGAGTTCTGGGCCGCGCGCGTCAAGCCGGGCCGGATTCTGTTCGAGCTCGACGGTGTCGAGGGCCGGATCGCCGCTGAGGCATTCGAGCGGGCGGCCATGAAGCTGCCGATCAAGGTAAAGGTCGTTGCCCGCCTGGGTGACACCTCGCATCTGGGAGGCGAGTAAGATCATGGCTCGTATCGACGACATGAAGGCCAAGAGCGACGACCAGCTGTCGGAGTCGCTCGGCGAACTGAAGCGCGAGCAGTTCAACCTGCGCTTCCAGGCCGCCACGAACCAGCTCGAAAAGCCGAGCCGCGTTCGTGAGGTCCGCCGCGACATCGCTCGCATCAAGACCCTGCAGGCTCAGCGCACCAGCGCTGACGCCGCGAAGTAAGGAACACATCATGCCGAAGCGCGTGCTGACCGGTCTGGTCGTGTCCGACAAGGGCGACAAGACGGTGGTCGTGAACGTCGAGCGTAAGGTGAAGCACCCGCTCTACGGGAAGATCATCCGTCGCTCGAAGAAGTATCATGCTCATGACGAGAGCAACGAGTTCAAGCAGGGCGAGACCGTGCGGATCGAAGAGACCGCACCGATCTCCAAGCTGAAGACCTGGAAGGTGATCGAGCGGGTAAACACCCACGCGACGCCGGAGCGGGCTTCGGCCGAGGGCTGAACGGGGTTCCCGTCATCCTGACGAAAGCCAGGATCCAGAGCCAAGGGCGTAACGCCTGATCACTCCGGATCCCAGCTTTCGCCGGGATGACGGTTTACATTGGAACCTTGTGTTCCACCGAGGGAACGGCTAAGCGGCCGCTCCTCCCCGTTGCGGTTCTGCCGCGGCGGGGTGATTTTTTAGGCGGGGTTCGGTCGGTATCGACCCCAGAGACAGAGAAGGGATACGGATCCATGATCCAGATGCAGTCCAATCTCGACGTCGCTGACAACAGCGGCGCGAAGCGGGTGCAGTGCATCAAGGTGCTTGGGGGTTCCAAGCGTCGTGTTGCAGGCGTTGGCGACATCATCGTCGTCAGCATCAAGGAAGCGCAGCCACGGGGCCGTGTGAAGAAGGGCGACGTTCACCGCGCGGTGATCGTGCGTACCGCCAAGGATATCCGCCGTGCAGACGGTACGGTCATCCGCTTCGACGGCAACGCCGCGGTGCTGGTCAACAAGAACGAGGAGCCGATCGGCACTCGTATCTTTGGCCCAGTCGTTCGCGAGCTGCGCGGCAAGAAGCACATGAAGATCATCAGCCTCGCGCCGGAGGTGCTGTAATGGCTAGCCAGCGTATCAAGAAGGGCGACAAGGTCATCATCCTGTCCGGCAAGGACAAGGGCAAGACCGGTGAAGTCACCATGTCGATGCCGAAGGCCGACAAGGTCGTCGTCGCGGGCGTCAACATCGCGGTGCGCCACACCAAGCCGACCCAGGGCGACCCGCAGGGTGGCCTGGTCCGCAAGGAAGCACCGATGCACGTTTCGAAGGTCGCGCACGTGACCGCCGACGGCAAGCCGACCCGCGTCCGCTTCGAGGAGCAGGACGGCAAGAAGGTCCGCGTGGCCGTCAAGACCGGGGAGAAGATCAATGGTTGATCAGAACACTGGCGCAGACGCCGCTGGCACCGAGGTCGCCTACACGCCGCGCATGCGGAAGATGTACGACGAGACGATCATCAAGGCGATGGTCGACAAGTTCGGCTACAAGAACGTCATGGAGATCCCGCGGATCGACAAGATCGTTCTGAACATGGGCGTCGGCGAAGCCACGCAGGACAAGAAGAAGGTCGACCAGGCTGCTTCCGAAATGGAGCTGATCGCCGGCCAGAAGCCTGTCGTGACGAAGGCCAAGAAGTCGATCGCACAGTTCAAGCTGCGCGAAGGCATGCCGATCGGCGTGAAGGTCACGCTTCGCCGCGAGCGCATGTACGAGTTTCTCGACCGTTTCATCACGATCGCTCTTCCCCGCGTCCGCGATTTCCGCGGCCTCAACCCGAAGAGCTTTGATGGCCGTGGCAACTATGCCTGCGGTATCAAGGAGCAGATCGTGTTCCCAGAAATCAGCTATGACCGGGTCGACAAGGTCCGCGGCATGGATGTGATCGTGACGACGACCGCAAAGACCGACGACGAGGCTCGCGAGCTTCTGCGTCTGTTCGGTTTCCCGTTCCCGATCGAAGACGACGCTGCCGACGCGAAGAAGGCAGCGTAAGAGACTCCCTCTCCCCTCGGGGAGAGGGCTGGGGTGAGGGGGAGTGAGTCTCCCTTACCCCGCCCGAAAACTGGAGGCGCGGTCCTGCTGGGCTGCCCCTCACCCCGACCCTCTCCCCGGAGGGGCGAGGGGGCAGAAGAAAGAAAGAACTTAAGTCGATGGCGAAACTGAGTTCAGTCAACAAGAACGAGCGCCGCAAGCGCATGGTCAAGCAGTATGCCCCGAAGTACGCGGCACTGAAGGCGATCGCAGCGGACAAGACGCTCGACGATGGTGAGCGTCTGATCGCTCGCCTCAAGATGGCGGCCCTGCCGCGCAACGCGAACCCGACCCGCATCCGTAACCGGTGCGAGCTGACCGGTCGCCCGCGCGCTTATTACCGCAAGTTCCGGCTCTGCCGTATTCAGCTGCGCGATCTGGCCAACAAGGGCCTGATCCCCGGCGTCACGAAGTCGAGCTGGTAAGGACTAATCATGGCAGTGACCGATCCCCTGGGTGATTTGCTCACCCGTATCCGTAATGGCCAGCGCGCGAAGAAGGACTCCGTCCTGACGCCGGCGTCGAAGCTGCGCGTCCGCGTGCTCGACGTTCTGCAGCGCGAAGGCTATATCCGTGGCTATAGCGAAGAGCAGATGGGCCCCGCGGCCGGCCTTCGCATCGAGCTGAAGTATTTCGAGGGCCAGCCTGCGATCAAGCATGTCGCGCGCGTCTCGAAGCCCGGCCGTCGCGTCTATTCCGGCTCGCAGGAACTCCCGCGCGTCCGTAACGGCCTCGGCATCACCATCGTCTCGACGCCTCGCGGCGTGCTCTCGGATTCCGAAGCACGCGAGCAGAACGTCGGCGGCGAAGTCCTCGCGGAGGTGTTCTGATGAGCCGTATTGGTAAGAAGCCGGTTTCGGTACCGGCCGGCATTACGCCGACCATCGAGAACAAGCAGCTGACCGTGAAGGGCCCCAAGGGCACGCTCACGATGCCGCTGCGCGAAGAGATCAGCTACACGATCGAAGACGGCGGCATCTCGGTGCAGCCGGCCAACGACACCAAGCGCGCTCGCGCGTTCTGGGGCATGCAGCGTACGATGGTGCAGAACCTGATTACGGGCGTGTCGGAAGGCTTCACCAAGAAGCTGCTGATCACCGGCGTCGGCTACCGTGCCGCTGCCCAGGGTCGTAACCTCAAGCTGCAGCTCGGCTACAGCCATGACGTGAACATCGACGTGCCGGAAGGCATCGAGGTGAAGACCCCGGACAACACCACGGTCGAGATCTCGGGTTCCGACAAGCAGAAGGTCGGCCAGCTGGCCGCCGAAATCCGTCAGTGGCGCAAGCCCGAGCCTTACAAGGGCAAGGGTATCAAGTACGACGGCGAGTTCATCTTCCGTAAGGAAGGGAAGAAGAAGTAATGACCAAGGGTCTCTCTCTTTTCGCAAAGCGGCGTCGCCGCAATCGTACCGCGCTCCGCGCACGCGCAGGCACCCGTCCGCGGTTGTCGGTGCATCGTTCGGGCAAGCACATCTATGCCCAGGTGATCGACGATGCCGCTGGCACGACGGTCGCTTCGGCCTCGACGCTGGAGAAGGACGTGCGCGACACGTCCGGCGCCAACATCGACGCGGCGACTTCGGTCGGCAAGCGCGTCGCCGAGGCTGCCAAGGCAGCGGGCGTGACTCAGGTCGTGTTCGATCGCGGCGGCTTCCTCTACCACGGTCGCGTGAAGGCTCTTGCCGATGCCGCGCGCGAAGCCGGATTGGAGTTCTAAGACATGGCTGACGAAAACAACACGCCAGCGGTAATCGCACCCGAGACGACCGCACAGGACGTCACGGCTCAGAACGTGCCGCAGAGCACCGGCTACCAAGGCAACACCGGCGGTGGCCGTGGTCGTCCCGGTGGCGGCGGCGGTGGCGGTCGTGGTGGACCCGGTGGCGGTCGCAGCGGTGGCCCGGGCGGCAACCGCGGTGGTCGTGACGGCGGTCGCGGTGGTCGTGACAATCGTGGCGGTCGTCCTGGTCAGGACGATGGCGGCGAAGAGCTGATCGAGAAGCTGGTGCACATCAACCGCGTCTCGAAGACGGTCAAGGGCGGCAAGCGCTTCGGCTTTGCAGCACTCGTCGTCGTCGGCGACGGCAAGGGCCGTGCAGGCTTCGGTCATGGCAAGGCACGCGAAGTGCCGGAAGCCATCTCGAAGGCGACGGCAGCTGCCAAGAAGAAGATGGTCCGCGTTCCGCTCAAGGACGGTCGCACGCTGCATCATGACGGCAACGGTCACTTCGGTGCAGGCAAGGTCACGCTGCGGTCGGCGCCTCAGGGTACGGGCATCATCGCCGGTGGCCCGATGCGCGCCGTCTTCGAATCGCTGGGCGTTGCGGACGTCGTGACCAAGTCGGTCGGCACGTCGAACCCCTACAACATGATCCGCGCAACGTTCGAAGCCCTTGGCGAGCAGACCTCGCCCAAGGCCGTCGCACAGCGTCGCGGCAAGAAGATCGCCGACCTGCTCGGCCACGGTGGGTCGAAGACCCCCGAGGCTGATGCAGCTGCGATCACGGAGTAAGCGATCATGGCTACCATCAAGATCACGCAGACCGGTTCGCCGATCCGCCGCGAGAAGGACCAGCGCGCAACGCTGATCGGTCTCGGCCTGAACAAGATGCACAAGACCCGCGAGCTGGAAGACAGCCCAGAGGTCCGCGGCATGATCCGCAAGGTGCAGCACATGGTGTCGGTCGAAGGCTGAGCCTTCACGACCCACGTGACAAATACGGGAAAGGGGGCTAACGGCCCCCTTTCTTATTCCAGAATCCATTTCCACAGCGCGTAACAAGCGAAAGCGAGTGCATTACCATGAAGCTCAACGAACTCCGCGATAACGAAGGTGCCCGTAAGTCCAAGATGCGCGTCGGACGCGGCATCGGCTCGGGCAAGGGCAAGACCGGCGGCCGCGGCCAGAAGGGCCAGAAGAGCCGCGAGGGCGTGTCCATCGCCGGCTTCGAAGGCGGCCAGATGCCGCTCCACATGCGTCTGCCTAAGCGCGGCTTCAACAACATCTTCCGCAAGGACTTCGCAGAGGTCAACCTCGGCGCGATCCAGCTCGCGGTCGATGCCGGCAAGATCGAGGCGAACGCCACGCTCGACCACAACGCGCTGAAGGCCGCTGGCCTGGCACGCGGCGGCAAGGACGGCGTCCGCCTCCTCGCCAAGGGTGAGCTGACCACGGTCCTCTCGTTCACCGTCGATGGCGCGTCGAAGGGCGCGATCGAAGCGGTCGAGAAGATCGGCGGCAAGGTCGAGGTGATCCACTTCGTCCCCGCAGCCGAGAAGGCTGCCGCCAAGAAGGGCGTGAAGTACAAGGAGCGTGCGGCGCACAAGGCGTCGTTCAACGCCTGACCTTGAAGGGGGAGGGAACGCCGGGTGCGTTCCCTCCCTTTTTTGTTCGTGCTGCCTAGGGTTCAGCGCGAAGTCCGTCCCTCGCGCATTCCGTTCGTGCCGAGTAGAGGTCGAGCGTAGTCGAGACGTCGTATCGAGGTACAAGACCCGAGCGGGCAAGTCCTTCGATACGCCATCTCGACAAGCTCGAGGGCTACTCGGGACGAACGGAATGCGGTGAGGACAGTGACGCGGCGGTGGAATTGAGCCGATCGGGTGGCTCGCCACCTCGCCATATCCCACCTAGGCATTAGACAAGCGCGCTCGTGCGCCTATATGAGCGGCGGGGGCGGTCATAACGCATCCCGCCTTCTTTGTTTCCAGGACGATCACACGCATGGCATCCGCAGCCGACCAGATGGCGCAAAGCATCAGCCTTTCGAAATTCGCAAAGGCAACCGACCTCAAGAAGCGGTTGTGGTTCACGATCGGCGCGTTGATCGTTTTCCGCCTGCTCAGCTACGTGCCGCTGCCGGGGGTCGATCCCACCGCGCTCGGCCTGCTTTCGCAGCAGACGCAGGGCGGCGTCCTCGACTTCTTCAACACCTTCTCGGGTGGGTCGCTCAGCCGCATGTCGCTGATCGCGCTCGGCGTGATGCCCTACATCACCGCCTCGATCGTGGTGCAGCTCGCGACCTCGCTGTCGCCGACGCTCGCCGCGATCAAGAAGGACGGCGAATCGGGCCGCAAGCGCCTCAACCAGTACACCCGTTACGGCACGGTCGGCCTGACCGCGGTGCAGGGCTATTTCATCGCCGTCGGGCTCGAGACGCTCGGCGCGAACCAGGGCATCGCCGCGGTCATCGAACCCGGCATGACGTTCCGCATCGCGGCCGTCATCTCGCTGATCGGCGGTACGATGTTCCTGATGTGGCTGGGTGAGCAGATCACCAGCCGCGGCATCGGCAACGGCGTCTCGCTGATCATCATGGCCGGTATCGTCGCGCATCTGCCGACGACGCTGGTCAACCTGCTCGAGGGCGGCCGTTCGGGCAGCCTCGATCCGATCAAGCTGATCGGCATCATCGTCGCGGTGGTCCTGCTCGTGCTGTTCATCTGCTTCATGGAGCGCGCGCAGCGCCGCATCCTGATCCAGTACCCCAAGCGCCAGACGCAGCGCGGGATGCAGGCGGATCGCAGCCATCTGCCGCTGAAGATCAACACCGCGGGCGTCATCCCGCCGATCTTCGCCTCGTCGCTGCTGCTGATGCCGCTGACGATCTCGCAGTTCGCGGGCCAGCGCGTCGCGGGCGAGTCGAAGTGGGGCGATTTCATCATCACCCTCAACCAGTATCTGCAGCACGGTAGCCCCGTGTACATGCTACTGTACGGCGCCGGCATCATCTTCTTCTCGTTCTTCTACACCGCGATCGTCTTCAACCCCGAGGAAACCGCGGACAATCTGAAGCGGCATGGCGGGTTCATCCCCGGCATCCGTCCGGGCAAGAACACCGAGAATTATTTCGACTACGTACTGACGCGCATCACCGTCATCGGTGCCGCCTATCTCACGATCATCTGCCTGTTGCCCGAATATCTGGTGACCGCGCTGTCGATCCCGTTCTACCTTGGCGGCACCAGCCTGCTGATCGTCGTCAACGTGACGATGGACACGGTGACGCAGATCCAGAGCCATCTGCTCGCGCATCAATATGGCGACCTGATCAAGAAGGCGAAGCTGAAGGGCGGTCGACTTCGCTAAGATGCGGGGTTACCGAGTTATTATCCTGCACGAACGAGGGGAGTGCGTTTCGTGAATATCATCCTTCTTGGCCCGCCAGGCGCGGGCAAGGGTACGCAGGCGGCCACGTTGGTCGCCGATCGCGGCATGGTCCAGTTGTCGACCGGCGACATGCTCCGCGCTGCGGTCGCCGCCGGATCGCCCGTCGGGCTGCAGGCGAAGGCCGTGATGGCCGCGGGCGGCCTCGTCAGCGACGAGATCGTGTCCGGCATCATCGGTGAGCGGCTCGACCAGCCGGACACGGCCGAGGGCGTGATCTTCGATGGCTATCCCCGGACAGAGGCGCAGGCGCACGCGCTCGACGCGCTGCTCGCCGAACGCGGCCGGACGCTCGACTTCGTGATCGAGCTTGCGGTCGACGAGACCGCGCTGATCGACCGCGTGGTCGGCCGCTACACCTGCGCCAAATGCGGTGCGGGCTATCATGACCGGCACAAGCAGCCGGTCGTGGCGGGCGTGTGCGACGTGTGCGGCTCGACCGAGTTCAAGCGCCGCCCGGACGACAATGCCGAGACCGTCGCGAACCGAATGACGGAGTATCGCGCGAAGACCGCGCCGATCCTGCCGCTGTACGAATCGCGCGGTCTGGTGCGCCGGGTCGACGGCATGGCGGACATCGCGCATGTCGGGTCCGCGATCGCAGCGATCCTCGACGAGAAATAGGCCCGTATCGACCGACGTCGCGTACGGCGTCGGTGACATGACAAAATTGTCATCTTTGGGTCATCACGGCGACGGTCACCTGATCCTAGAGCAGCGCCAAGGCCAGCAACGGCCGGAAGCGTTTCCAGAGATCGGTGCCCGTCACTCCCGGGGGTACCGTGGGGGCCGGCGGAAACGTGCTTTCCGCCGGCCTTTCCGTTATGGAGACAGGTGAAAGCGATGACGCCGTGAACCGCAAGATCCTGATCGTAGAAGATGATGCCTCCACCGCGAGCTATCTCGTCAAGGGATTGGCCGAGGCGGGCTATGCCGTGGAGTCGTGCGGCGATGGTCGCGACGGGCTGTTCCTCGCGAGCGAGGGCATCTTCGACCTCATCATCGCGGATCGCATGCTGCCGGGTCTCGATGGGCTGGCGATGGTCAGCGCGATCCGGGCGGCGGGGATCGTCACCCCGGTCCTGATCCTGTCTGCGCTCGCGGCGGTCGACCACCGCGTCGACGGGCTGAAGGCGGGCGCGGACGATTATCTGTGCAAGCCCTTCTCGTTCGCCGAACTGTCCGCGCGCGTCGAGGCGCTGGTGCGCCGCTCCGACCGGCTGGCGAGCGACCCGCAGAAGACGAAGCTTTCGGTCGGCGACCTGGAGATCGACCTGCTCGCGCGCGTGGTGTCGCGCGGCGGCAACACGATCCCGCTCGGCGCGCGCGAATTCAACCTGCTCGAGTTTCTCGCGCGTCATGCCGGACAGGTGGTGACGCGGACGATGATGCTTGAGAAGATCTGGAACTATCATTTCGACCCAGGCTCGAACGTCGTCGACGTGCATATCGGTCGTCTGCGCCGCAAGCTCGAGGACGGATTCCCGACGCCGATCCTGCATACGGTGCGCGGGGCAGGGTATCGGCTCGCGGTCGACGGCTGACCCGCGTTGCGGCTGTCGATCACCGCACGGATCGCGCTGCTCGCGATCATCCTGTCGCTGGTATCCAATCTCGCGCTGATCGGGTTCGTCTGGAAGCAGACGAGTGCGGATGCGATCGATGCGATCCGGCGCGAGACGACCGAGCAGTCGGATGCGCTGCGCACCGTCTGGCAGATCGGCGGGCTGCCGGAGCTTCGCGCGGCGATCCGCGAGGCGGACAATCCGGGCGACGTATCGCAGGTGCTCGCGCTGCTCGACGCGAACGGGCGCAGTCTGCAGGGCATGGCGCCGGATCGCGTGACGATCCCGCTGAAGACGACGACGTTCCGTATCGCGCGGCTCGGCAATGATTCGCTCTGGGCGGCGCGGGAGACGGGCTATGCGCTCTATCCCATTGGCCGGAACTGGTTGCTCACGGGACGCAATCTCGACCTGATCGCGGCGGAAGAGCGAGCGATGGAGCGCGCGCTGGCGTTTGCGATCACGCTGTCGCTCGCGCTGGGTATTTTCGGGGGGCTGGTGCTCGCGCGCTATGTCGGGCGACGGCTCGACGCGATCGCCAACGTCATCGAGGCGGCGGGCGAGGGCGACCTGTCACGGCGCGTCGGCGTGGTGGCGGGCGGGGGTGATGCGTTCGATCGGCTGGCCGCCCGGCTGAACGTCATGCTCGGCAAGCTCCAAGGCGTGATGGCCGAACTGCGCGTCGTCACCGACAGCCTCGCGCACGATCTGCGGTCGCCGCTGGCGCGGTTGCGCACCAAGACCGAGCAGGCGGTGCTGATCGCCGACCCCGATGCGCGCGAGGTCGCGCTTGGCGGGCTGCTGACCGAGACCGATCTCGTCATGCGGATGCTGACGATGGTGATCGAGATCAGCCGGTCGGGATCGGTGTCGCGCGACCGTTTTATCGAGGTGTCGCCCGCCGACCTGATCGAGGAGATCGGCGAGCTCTATGCGCCCGTCGCGGAGGATGCCGGGCTGACGTTCCAGGTCGCGATCGACGACCGGCCGATGCCGATGGCGTTGCACCGCGAGTTGATCAGCCAGGCGATCGCGAACCTGATCGACAATGCGCTGCGGCATGGTGCAACCGGCGGATCGGTGACGCTGCGTTTGATCGAGCGCGGGGACGGCGTCGTGATCCAGGTCGAGGATCGTGGCCCGGGTATCGCGGAGTCGGATCGCGCGCAGGCGCTCAAGCGATTCGGCCGGCTCGACAGCGCGCGGACGACGCCCGGCGCCGGGCTCGGGCTCTCGCTGATCGAGGCGGTCGCGCGGCTGCACGATGGCCGGTTGGAACTCGGCGACAACGCGCCGGGCCTCGTCGCGCGGATCGTCCTGCCCTTTTAAGCCGTACGCCAAGCCGGGTGTACGCCGTTTCGTTACCGCAGGGGGTGGCGTTGTCGGGGCGGACGGGATTAAGGGCGGCTATGGACGCGCTCTCGCTCTTCGGCCTCGCTGCCGTTTCGTTCACACTGCTTTGCTATGCGAAGGAGGCGGGGTCGCACTGGTGGACGTTCGGTTTCGCGGTCGGGTGCCTGCTCGGGTCGGTCTATGGTTTCCTGCAGGGCGCGTGGCCGTTCGGCGCGGTCGAACTGATCTGGTTCGTGGTGGCGATCCGGCGCTGGCAGACGATGCGGCTGGTGGTCGATCCCGCAGCCTGAACCGTCGCGCTGCTGCGGCACCGCGCGGAACCCGCGGCTTGACAGTTCGTTTGCCCGCGCCTAATTCGGCTTTCCCGATACGACGGTTCCCGGCGGCGCTTTTTTGCGTACGCCGTCGTCGTGCGTTTCGGATCATCGCTAGGAGATGGGCGCCGTGCAGCCATGCCGGGGCCCGTGGAGCAGGAGAACCAAGTTCATGGCACGTATCGCGGGTGTTAATATCCCGACCAACAAGCGCGTGGTAATCGCGCTGACCTATATCCACGGCATCGGTTCGACCAAGGCCAAGGAAATCGTCACCAAGCTCGGCATCGCCGACACGGCGCGAGTCCAGGACCTGACCGACCAGGAAGTCCTGCACATCCGCGAGACGATCGACGCCGATCACACCGTCGAGGGCGATCTGCGTCGCCAGACGTCGATGAACATCAAGCGCCTGATGGATCTCGCCTGCTATCGCGGCCTGCGTCACCGCAAGGGCCTGCCGGTCCGCGGCCAGCGCACGCATACCAATGCGCGCACCCGCAAGGGCAAGGCCAAGCCGATCGCCGGTAAGAAGAAGTAATCCCTTAACCGGATTACTCCGCCGGCGCCGGTCCGAAGGGACCGCCCGGCGTCATGAAGATACAGGTCAGGAAATACACCATGGCACGCGAACCTCAGCGCATTAAGCGGCGCGAGCGCAAGAACATCACCTCTGGCGTCGCTCACGTGAATGCCAGCTTCAACAACACCATGATCACGATCACCGATGCCCAGGGCAACGCGATCTCGTGGTCGTCGGCGGGCGCAATGGGCTTCAAGGGCTCGCGCAAGTCGACCCCGTACGCGGCGCAGGTCGCAGCGGAAGACGCCGGCAAGAAGGCCGCCGAGCACGGCGTCCGGACGATCGAAGTCGAAGTGAAGGGTCCCGGTTCGGGTCGCGAGTCGGCACTGCGCGCGCTGCAGGCGGTCGGTTTCCAGATCACGTCGATCCGCGACGTGACCTCGATCCCGCACAATGGCGTTCGTCCTTCGAAGCGTCGTCGCGTCTGATTTCTCCGACGTTGCCCGTGCGCGGTTGATCGCGCGGCACGGGTGCATATTCATGGCCGGCGGGAGTCCTTTCCGCCGGCCCCCAAATTAGGGGAAGCAAGTGTCTGTCAACGCAAAGAACTGGCAGGAACTCAAGAAGCCCAGCGGCCTGGAGAAAAAGGCCGGTGGCGACACCAAGCGCAAGGCGACCTTCATCGCCGAGCCGCTCGAGCGTGGCTTCGGCCTGACGCTCGGCAACGCGCTGCGTCGCGTGTTGCTCTCGTCGCTGCAGGGCGCGGCCGTCACCTCGATCAAGATCGAGAACGTGCTGCATGAGTTCTCGTCTCTGGCAGGCGTCCGCGAGGACGTGACCGACATCGTCCTCAACGTGAAGCAGATCGCGATCCGCATGCAGGGCGAGGGGCCCAAGCGCCTCCAGCTCTCGGCAACGGGTCCGGGTGAAGTCAAGGCCGGCGATATCGCCGTCTCGGGCGACATCGAGATCATGAACAAGGATCTCGTGATCTGCCACCTCGATGAGGGTGCGACGCTCAACATGGAGCTGACCGCCGACATCGGTAAGGGTTACGTGCCCGCGACCGCAAACCGCCCGGCCGACGCGCCGATCGGTCTGATCCCGGTCGACGCGCTCTACTCGCCGGTACGTCAGGTGTCGTACAAGGTCGACCCGACCCGCGTCGGTCAGGACCTGGATTACGACAAGCTGACGCTGACGATCGAAACCGACGGCACGATCACCCCGGAAGACGCAGTCGGCTATGCCGGTCGCATCCTCCAGGACCAGCTCGCGCTGTTCGTCCACTTCGACGATTCGTCGGTGACGCGTTCGTCGGCCCCGATCGGCCAGGCAGCACCCGCTGCCGGTGGTGCGGAGCCGGCTGGCGACACGCAGCAGATCAACCGGTACCTTCTCAAGAAGGTCGACGAGCTCGAGCTGTCGGTGCGTTCGGCGAACTGCCTCAAGAACGACAACATCATCTATATCGGTGATCTGGTCGGCAAGACCGAAGCCGAGATGCTGCGCACACCTAACTTCGGCCGCAAGTCCTTGAACGAGATCAAGGAAGTGTTGTCGTCGATGGGTCTTCGTCTGGGGATGGAAATCCCGGGCTGGCCACCTGAGAACATCGAAGAGATGGCCAAGAAGCTCGAGCAGGAAATCATGGGCTGAGTGCGAAGCCGTCCGTTATCCTGACGCAATTCAGGATAACGGACGGCACCGTATTCTACCCTGGATCGCAGCCTTCGCTGGGATGACGGATAATCGGGTGGGCCGCCGTCCCCACCAGCTCCCGGGTACCTCATACGGCCCCTGAACGAACGAAAAGGTATTAAACATGCGCCATCGCGTAGGCGGCCGTAAGCTTCAGCGGACCTCGGCCCACCGTCTTGCCCTGTTCCGCAACATGAGCGCTGCGCTCATCAAGCACGAGCAGATCACCACCACCGTCGCCAAGGCGAAGGAACTGCGTCCCTACATTGAGAAGCTGATCACGCTCGCGAAGAAGGGTGGACTGTCCAACCGTCGTCTCGCGCATGCCAAGCTGCTCGACGACGCGCAGCTGATCAAGCTGTTCGACGTTCTGGCGACCCGTTATGCGGATCGCAACGGCGGTTACACCCGCGTCATCAAGGCCGGTATCCGCATGTCGGACGCCTCGCCGATGGCCGTCATCGAGTTCGTCGACCGCGACGTCTCGGCGAAGGGCCAGGATTCGGGTCCGGTGATGTCGGACGAAGATTACAACGAAGCGGCATAATCCCCGCCTCTCGTTAGTCGAATTGCAGGCCGCGTTTCCCATCCGGGAGGCGCGGCCTCTTTCGTTACGGGTCCCATCCGGCTATGCGCCCGACATGGAGCATCCAGACAGCATTCTCATCGTCGATTTCGGCAGCCAGGTAACCCAGCTGATCGCCCGCCGCGTGCGCGAAGCCGGCGTCTATAGCGAGATCGCCCCCTTCCAGTCGGCCGAGGCCGCGTTCGACCGGATGCAGCCCAAGGGCATCATCCTCTCGGGTGGTCCCGCCTCGGTCACCGCGGAGAATTCCCCGCGCGTGCCGCAGCGCTTCTTCGAGGCGGGAATCCCGATCCTCGGCATCTGTTACGGCCAGCAGGTCATGTCTGCACAGCTGGGCGGCAACGTGATCGTCTCGGGCGATGGCGGCGAGTTCGGCAGCGCCTTCGTCGAGGTCAAGTCGCCCTGCGCGCTGTTCGACGGTTTGTGGGCCGAGGGCGAGCGGCATCAGGTCTGGATGAGCCACGGCGACAAGGTCGACGCGATCCCGCCAGGCTTCACCCCCGTCGCGGTGTCGACCGGCGCGCCCTATGCGATCGTCGCCGACGAGGCGCGGCGCTTCTACGGCGTTCAGTTCCACCCCGAGGTCGTCCACACCCCCGATGGCGGCAAGCTGATCGCGAACTTTGCGCGGCACGTCTGCGGTCTCAGCGGCGACTGGACGATGGCCGAGTTCCGCGACACCAAGATCGCCGAGATCCGCGCTCAGGTCGGCAGCGGCCGTGTCATCTGCGGCCTTTCAGGCGGCGTCGATTCGGCGGTGGCGGCGGTGTTGATCCATGAGGCGATCGGCGAGCAGCTCACCTGCGTCTATGTCGATCACGGCCTGATGCGCGCGGGCGAGAGCGAACAGGTCGTCAGCCTGTTCCGCGGCGCCTACAATATTCCGCTGATCCATGTGAACGTCGAGGAGCTGTTCCTCACGGGTCTCGCCGGGATCACCGACCCCGAGCTGAAGCGCAAGTTCATCGGCAAGACCTTCATCGACGTGTTCGATACCGAAGCCAAGAAGCTGGGCGGGGCGGAGTTCCTGGCTCAGGGTACGCTCTATCCCGACGTGATCGAGAGCGTCAGCTTCACCGGCGGGCCGTCGGTGACGATCAAGAGCCACCACAATGTCGGCGGTCTTCCCGAGCGCATGAACATGAAGCTCGTCGAGCCCTTGCGCGAACTGTTCAAGGACGAGGTCCGCGCGCTAGGTCGCGAGCTGGGGCTGCCCGAGATCTTCGTTGGCCGTCACCCGTTCCCCGGACCCGGCCTCGCGATCCGCATTCCCGGCGAAGTCACCAAGGAGCGCTGCGACATCCTGCGCAAGGCCGACGCGATCTACCTCGAGGAGATCCGCGCGGCGGGGCTCTATGATACGATCTGGCAGGCGTTCGCGGTGCTGCTCCCGGTTCGCAGCGTCGGCGTGATGGGCGACGGCCGCACTTATGACAACGTGCTGGCACTGCGCGCGGTGACGTCGACCGACGGGATGACCGCGCAGGCATTCCAGTTCCCCGGCGACTTCCTGCCGCGCGTCGCGACGCGGATCATCAACGAGGTCAAGGGCATCAACCGGGTGACCTACGACTACACCTCGAAGCCCCCCGGCACGATCGAGTGGGAATAACAGCGGCGCACTAGGTGGGCGAGGAGATCGGCGAGGCAACGCTGGTGGCACTCGCTTTCCGGGCACCGCGCGTATGTTTCGGCAGGCGGATATCGATGCTTATCTGGCTGGCGGGCTCAACGTCCGGCGCTGACAGAGTGCGGATTGCCCCATCGGCGATGCTCATTTCTGGCGGGCCGGTATACGGAACCGAAACGGCCCGCTCGAGAAAGGGGGGAAACTCGTGCGGGCCGCAGTCCAGTGCCGACGTCACCGTCTTGGGGTAGTGCGTCGGACAGATCGAATATGGACCTAATGGTCTGGCAGTTCAAGGGTTTTGAAACTTCAGTATGCCGGGCCGCCTTGGTGACGAGCCAAAGGATCGACGACCCGGCATACCTGCAGGGTCAACGTCCGATCGGGTGATCCGGGCGCAGAATTATCAAGAAGATATCGCTGGAGACAGACCGGGGAAGCCGTCGAGCGCCAGGGCGCGGAGGCGGGGTATCGATCGGGGCGGACCTATCGTCGCGAATCGGTCGTTTGCGCCGGGAGGCTGCGCGCCCCGCCGGTCCGTGTGACTGAAGCTGGCGGGGCGCTGAAGGTTACGCGATACTGAAAGCGATGCCTCTAGCCGTCGATATGACAAACATAAGTGAATTTCAAATGAACGAGGTGCCCCGCCCGTCCGTGTGACACTCTCGCATCCGGGCGGGGCACCGAGGCCGGCACGTCAGCGACGTTTCGGCACGGACATACGCTAGCATCGGTTGCGAAACATGACAGAGCAGTTCGTCACATCGCAGGCTCGGTTCGGCCGAAACGGACGCGTTCGCCCGCCGGGCAGCCCAGTGTCGGCGGTGAAACCGGCGATGCCCGCCTGGCCTGCGGGGCGATGCGGGGTCGCTTGCGACAACAGAACATTTGCTAATTCGTGCCACCGGCGTGAAACGGACGACCGTGACGCCGCGTTAGGCAGCGCAGGGTTAGCGAAGGGTCCTTTACGAGCATGCCGAATGCGTTCGTTGCCGCGCGCGATGCGCTGGCATTCCTCGAGGTGCACCGTCTCGAGCCCATGGCCGCCAATTACGCCTTCGCGCTTGCCGTCGTCGGCGATCCAAACTCGGACCTCGCGCGTGCCGTGGCATCGGAAACGGATGGTGGCCTGCGGCTGACGGCGCGGTCGCTGGAGACGCTGAGCGACCGCTATCTACCCGCAAGGCCGGACAGGGCGACGGAGCGCGAGACCGCGGTCACCCGCCATGCCGACCAGCTCGACGCACTGACGTCGGATGCACAGGCGCTGACGCAGTCGCTGAGCAACGATGTCACCGCGATGTCGATCGACGCGCAAGGGTGGCCCGAATCGACCGCGCTGGTGACGCGGTTGTCCGATGCCGAGCGCGAACTCGCGGATCTGCGCAGGGATGTCGCGCGGCTGCAGGCGGATCTGGGGTCGCTCGGCGAACGCCGCGCGGACCCGATGCGCGATACCGCCACGCAGGCGCTCACCCCGGAGGGCGCGCGGCCGATGTTCGCGCATCTGGCGGATCAGCATCGCAGCTATGTCATGCTGATCTTCAGCGTCGCAGATCTGGCCGGGATCAACGAACGCTTCGGCCACGCGGTCGGGGACAACGTCCTGAGCGCCTTCGTCGCGAACCTGCGTCAGGCGTTCCACGGGGAAGAGGTCATCCGCTGGACGGGCAACGAGTTCGTCCTGGTGGTGACCGACGTCGCGCTGGCCGCCGCGCGCGGTCTGGCCGAGGAGGTTCTCGCGTCGTTCGAGACACGCCGGCTCAAGCTGCGCGGCAGTGGCGAGTGGATCGGCGTGGTGACGGCGTCCGCGGGGATCGTCGTGGGGCAGGGCGGCGATCAGGAGGCAGCGCTCAGCCAGGCACGCGCCGCGCTGTACCGAGCCGCGGTCAGGGGGCTGGGGCAGGTCGAGGGCTGAGACGCTTCGATCGACGAGCCTCGGGCAGGACCAATGTTGCCCCGGCTCGATCGGTTCAGGACCGGTCGAACGTCATGCTGATCCGGACCCCGCCGATCAGCACGCCGCGGTGCCCGCGCTCGAGATGCGCGCGGCGGACATATTGCAGATCGGGCTGGATCGTCAGGAACGACGCGACGGTGTCGCGATAGGTGATCTCGAACCCCGTCTCGGTCGCATCGGGGTGCTGGCCGGTGGTCGCGAGGTTGCGCCGGAACGCGGACGACAGCGCGCCCTGGAAGACGCCCGTCGACAGTTCCGACCGGGGCCGGCCCGATATGGCGCCGCGGACCAGCACGCCGGTCTGGAACCCACCGACGAACGGCGTGGTCCTGCCCTCGGACAGACCTGCGCGGAGGAAGACGTCGACGCCCCGGTCATCGCCGCCCGACACGCGCTGGTCGAGCAGGACATAGGCCCCCGTCGCGATGCGGTGTACCGGCGCGTCGGCAATGTCGCGCGCGAACAGATCGTCCTGCCGCCTGGTGTATCGCCATGCGCCGATCGCCAGCTTGCCGTTCGCGGTCATACCCGCCTCCGCGATCAGCAACGCGCCGTCATGCATGCCGAGGTCCATCCCGGCAGCGTCGCCCAGCACGCCCGCGCGCGCATTGACGATCGCGGCGCGCACATAGCCTGCGCCACCGACCCTGACGTCCGCGCGGAACGTCAGCGCGGTCGACGGAAAGATCGAGGGGCCGTTGGGTCCGGTCGCCGCCAGTTCCGACCCGATCCCGAACGCAGGCGCGATCAGCAGCCCGGCGGAATCGTCCTGATAAAAATCGACGTTGAGATCGGACAGTCCGACCAGCAGCGAGACGCGATCCTGCCAGAGCCTCTGTTCGACCCAGGCTTCGTACAGCTTGGTCCGTCCGTCCGCGACTTCGATGTTGTCGACGCCCTGGATCGTGCCCGCCAGCGTGTTGATCGCACCGCCATGGTTGCTCAGCAGATGGACATGCCCCTTCGCACCGCGCCACCCGATCAGGCGATCGAGATCGCCGTCGGTCGTCACGTCGAGATTCTCGAGTGCACGCGCGCCGCGATCGCTGCCACCCGCGAGGACGCCGATCGCGTCGGCGACATAGCGAACCTCCATAGTGACCGGATGCGGGGCAGGGGCGGCATCGTCCGACATGGCTTGCGCGAATATCGATGTCGGCCACAGCAATGCCAGGGGCAGGGCTGCACCGAATAGGCGGCGTCTCGTGACAATATCCACCGATCATCCTCCAGCCGCGCCAATACCGGCTATTATAGGATGGTGAATTTCTCCTTTGTGGATGGGCGCCAAACAATGTTGAGCAAGTACAAGAGCGACGCGGGTACGATGTCGCTGGGACGCTCGATCCGCATCGCCGGGGGGATATTAGTCGGGCTGATCCTCCTGTGCGGCGGGACGGGGATCGGCGCGGCCTGGATGCAGCCCGCCGCGCTCAAGCGGCAGACCGAGTCCGCCGCGCTGCTGGTCAACCACGGACAGGCGGACATGATGCACGACGCGATCCGCAGCGACGTGCTGGCCGCGTTCCAGGCGGCGGAACCGGACAGCCCGCTCCGACACGACGACGTCATGAAGGACTTCGTGACCCACCGCGCCGAACTGCAGCGCGCGATCGGTGCTGACACGCACTATACGGGAGCGGCAGAGGTCTCTGCGTTGACCGCGAAACTCGGCGCGCCGATGGCGGGATATGTCGCCTCCGCGACGGCCATCATGGCGAAGATCGACGAGAATCCGGCGCGGGCCAGACGGATGCTGCCCGCGTTCTTCGGTGAATTCCGCAAGCTGGAAGTGTCGATGGCCGAGGCGACCAACGCGATCGAGGCGAACAGCGCGCGTGCGGTGGTGGCGGCCGAACGGATGGGCAGGATCGCGATGATCGTGCTCGTCATCACGCTGCTCGCGGGGGTCGCCGGGACGCTGCTCGTGGTCGTGCTCGCCATCCGGCGCGTCGTCGACCCGATGGTCACGCTGGCGACCACGATGCGCGCGCTGGCCGGCGGCAATCTCAAGGCGGAGGTCGCAGGCGCCGGGCGCGGCGACGAACTGGGCGACATGGCCAAGGCGATGCTCGCGTTCCGCGACCAGCTGCAGGCCGCCGAGGCATCGAAGCAGGCGCAGGCGCACTTGATCGTCGACAGTCTCGGGACCGGGCTGACCGCGCTAGCGCAGGGCGATCTGACCGCGGAGATCGTTGCGGATCTCCACGCGCCCTTCACCGGGCTCAAGGACAATTTCAACAGCGCGCTGGTCGGGCTTCGGTCGCTGATCGGGTCGGTCGCCGACAGCGCGACGATGATCCGCACCGGTTCCGACGAGATCGCGCACGCAAGCGAGGACCTCGCGCGGCGCACCGAGGGCAATGCGGCGAGCCTCGAGCAGACCTCGGCGGCGATCGCGCAGATGGATCAGCGGCTCAAGGCGACCGCGGTGGCTGCCGAGCGGACCGTCGAGCGCGCGGACGGTGCGATCACGACGGTCGCGGGGGGACGTGGCATCGCCGACGAGGCGGTCCAGGCGATGACCCGCGTTAGCGACAGCGCCAAGGGTATCGACAGCGTGATCGAAGGGCTCGACAAGATCGCGTTCCAGACACGCGTCCTTGCGATGAACGCGGCGGTCGAGGCGGGGCGAGCGGGTGAGGCGGGACGCGGGTTCGCGGTCGTCGCGGACCTGGTGTCCGCGCTCGCGATGCGCGCGGAGGAGGAAGCGGGGCGTGCGCGCCAGCAGCTGACCGCAACGCAGACGGATATCGGGACAGCGGTCGAACATGTGCAGCGCGTCGACGGCGCGCTGTCGGCGATCGCGAGCGATGTCGGCGAAGTCCATGCGCTGCTCGCGAACATCGCGACCGACAACCAGGCGCAGTCCTCGGCGATCACCGAGGTGAGCGCAGCGGTGGGCGCGATGGACCGCGCGACGCAACAGAATGCAGCGATGGTCGAGCAGACGTCCGCCGCCGCGCGCAACCTCACCACGGAGGTCGCGGGACTATCGGATCAGGCCGCGAGGTTCAGGATCGGCGAGCCATCACGCCGCAGCGCGGTGGTATCGGATCGCCCGGTCTCGACCGTCACTCCGAGGCCGCGTTCGGCGAACGGGCAGGGCAGTGTTGCAACTACGTTCCAACGGGAGATGGCAGACGCGGGAGAGGAATGGTCATCGTTCTGACGGGACCATGATCGACCGCGGAGTAGAGTATCACAAGGTGATACCGCCTGTGCCGCACCACCGATCACGATGCCCGTGCAGTGCGCACAAGAAAAATGGGCCGAGACTATCCTCGGCCCACCATCTTAGTTGCTGTCGGAACGGTCGTTGTCGTTCTCATTGTCGATGATGAGATACGTGACGCCCGCGAGAATGCCGACACCGATCACGATCGGTGCGATGCTGGCACCCTGCAGCCCGGCGAGCTTGCTGGACTTGGACGTCGACGTACCCGCACGGACCGCGGGGGAAACGGACAACGCACGAGCGGCATTCGCGCCTGCAGGAGCTGCGGTCGCAGCGTTTGCCGCGACGGGCAGGGCGGTCATGGACAGTGCGCTCACGCCGAGGATCAAAGTCTTCATCATATATAGTCTCCCGATAAGGGCAGCCATAGAGGCCGCGGTCGTTGAACGACCTTGGATGCAAAAAGTAACCGCGATCAATAACCCAATACGATAAGCCGGGTTCCCGACGGGTCGGCTTCCTGCCCGAAACGCACGGGTCGAGCCAGTATCGCTGGAGTGGGAAGGCCCATCGGGCGGGTGGCCGAGCGTCTTCGCAATTACGCACGGGCAGATATTGATCGGGGGTGTGTCGGCGAAAAATGGCTCCCTGAGTACGTCATAAACTGCATGGCTAAACCCACTGAAATTTACGGATTATTTGGGATGACGGGGCATTTAGTGCCCCCGTCAGTGCCCCCATTTGTGCGCTAGGTTTGTTCGGATAGGGCTTGGCGATCTGCCTTCCAGGCCTCGATCGCGCCCTCCCGCCAGGCGACAGCGCGACTCGAGATTTTCACCGGTTTGGGGAACTCGCCTTCCCGTATCAGGTGATAGATCGAGGTTTTGCCAAGGCCCGTTTCGGCTTTCACGTCGGGCAGACGTAAGTATCTTCCACTAGCTACATTGGTGGCTGGCATCAGCGGTCACCTTTTCCGGGGGTGAAGCAGGCGCTGCAGAGATCTGGACTGACCCATGAGCACGGGCCACGATTACCTAGGCACGGATCAGCATCGCTGCAGGCGCAAATTCGACAGATGCGCGGGGGCTGAACCCGCAAATGCATCGAGATGGCGGCGAGCTGCGCGAGTACGTCGAGGTCGAAGCGATAGGCACGGCGAAGTGCTACGATCGTGTTGAGCGACATTGGTGCAACGTCCGCTTCTATACGCTCGATCCACGCGCCACGAACATGCTCGGCCAAGCGCGGTTCAGTCGCAACGGTCGCAGCGACGTCATGCAAGCCAAGGCCTGCAGCGGTGCGCCGGTATTTTAGATAGGCGCCAGGCGTCATCACGCGGTCCGGCGGCGTCAGTATATTCGTGAGAGATCGGCGTTCGTCGGGCATGGCAGAAAGTCCCAGGCAGCAGTTTTCCGCCCCGTTGATCGCGGTGATCAGCGGGCGGGCGAGTTGGGCGGCGATGTCAGTGGATGGCCGGCGTCAGCCGTCCGGTCGGTTGGGGCCGTCGCGCGCGCGGCGGATCCGCGCCTGCAGATGCGCGATGACGGTCGCCGACGCATTGTCAGCCTGTTCGACCTCATGCAGCGCTGTCTGCAGGGTGGTCAGCGTGGCACCCGGAAGCTGGGCGGCGATCAAGGCGCAAGACGCTTCGCCCGCCTCTTTGACAAAGTCGTAAGTTAAGCGACCGGTTGCATGCTCTTCGGCGAACTTTGCGTCTGCTGCCGCCTGGACAATGCGGGCATAGGTATCGAGCAACGGGTAGCCTTCGCGACCGCCAGCGCGATAT
The DNA here is from genome assembly GCF_979253475.1 of Sphingomonas sp. AC449. NCBI lineage: Bacteria > Pseudomonadati > Pseudomonadota > Alphaproteobacteria > Sphingomonadales > Sphingomonadaceae > Sphingomonas > Sphingomonas sp. AC449. The sequence goes on from NZ_CEEDCZ010000001.1 coordinate 513,237, forward strand.
TCGAGGTCAAGCTTGATCGCGTCTTCGATCGTCAGGCGGTCGCGTTTGTCAGGATCCGACAGCGCGCGGAGGTAACTCTCGGCTCGGCAACGGGGAGACGCGGTGATGATGGCAACGATAATCACGTTCGGAATGGCCCTGATCGCATCCTTGCAGGCACAGGATACGTCAAAGGCGTATTCATCGTTTCAACAGGCAGCGCCTGCCGTCCCCGATAGCAAAACGCCTGTTTTTCCATATCCTGTGTACGTGGTGCCCGTCCAACAGAGGGACGATCGCACGCCTAAGCAGCGTTGCTGGGATAATGAATCCGCTAGGATCGGGGAAACACTCAGCGACCTCGATCGGCGTGCGATCGATCTGAAATGCAGCCAGCGCTAGCGATTAAACTTGATGCAAAACTTTTGATTTTCGCATCACGAACGGCGGCTTTGGGGATCGGCGGGACAAGCCTCGAATGACCGACTTTGGGCGTCAGCGGTCATTCGATGTGACCGGCTTTGGAACGTCCAGAATGGTGGTTAGCGGTCGTTCCCGATCTGTCAGTAGACGATCGACATGTCCTGCTTCAGCGGCTTGGGCGGCGTTGGCGGACGCAAGCCGGCGGCGAGATAGTCGGCAGCTACCGGCTTGAGATTGAGGGCAGCTTGATAGCAGCCTTCCAGCGGCCGATCTGTGATCCCTGCCGCCTCCCAGAATTTCTGCCCAGCTGCGGTCGAGAGAGATTTCCGAACCTCCGCTATCTCAGAAGTTGATAGCCGTCGCGCTATCCCGTCCACCGCACATGCCGCAACCGCAGTGTCCAGCTGGCTTCGGTTCACGGGCACCTGGCGGGCGATCAGCGGCTTTAATCTGTCGTATGCACCCAGATAGATCTTGGTCACCGACAACTTCGGGCTCGGCTGCATGCCAACCATGAGGAGGGCTTGCCTCGTTGCTTCCGCCACGGCGCTATCAATCGCCTGCTGCTTCGTAAATTCTTCCGGTGGATGGTCCGCCCACAGCTGGATGGCTGCCGCAAGGCTGTCGGCCGGCGGTGCTGGCACGGGTGGGGACGGCAAGGCCTGCAAAAGAATGGCGAGTAGCTGGAGCATTTACCGATGTTGCCATACCTAAGCCGATGTCCGCAATTGGGCGAAAGCGGACGTGCGCGAACAGATGGTCCATTATTGATCGGGCTGGACATGCCGCCCTGCCTGACTGGGGTATCGCTGGGGTACATCGCGCCATAGGCTGCGCATAAACCGTGGTTATCTGCGGGGTTGTATCGGCGGCGGCGGAGGGGTCCTCCGCCGCACGAATGTGAAACGTCTAGAAGAGAGCGAGCGGATCGGTCTTCTAGAGATGTTTATGTCCGCAAAATCGTGCCGGCTACGGTTCGGCGCATACTAGCGCGAGGATCTGCTAATGCGTTGCGCTAAATTCCGCCAAGTCTACGTGCATCCCGGGCGGCTGCACTGGTATCTACGATCAGCGCGGGTTCCACTTAGTAACACACTTCGAAACCCAGCCGATCTAGTGTGCAAGCTTTAATGTTGCAGGTGCGGCAGTCGAATATATCATTAGCGTGAATAGGTTTAGCCGGTTCGCGTCTGTTACCGTCATTGACCACTCATCGCCATTCCAAAACGGTTCTTTCTGCTCGCATAGAAGCGCAGCAGCATATTTTAGCGCAAAACGTCGGGCATCATCGAGAGATGCAAGGTTCTCACCCACGCAGGGGATCGGTGGGTTAGCGTCGGCTATTTCAAAAAAGTAAATCGACATTTCAACTCCCGAAATAAAGCGGGAGCACTGAGTCTCTCAGTCGCTTTCGAAAGCGATGCTCTAGTAGCGAACGCCTAGCCGTTTTGGTTCCGTCGCATCCTCCACGGGACGTATCAGTAACGAACGTCGGCACTTACCGTGCAAAAAAGGGGGCGCTTTCCGTTGGCTTGAGCTGGTCGCGGCGGAGCGTGTCTCCTCCGCCGCCGCTGGCGCACGTCAGCGCCTCGCTGCTACCGGCGCCAACCATGCGCGACCTTCTTTCAGGTCAAGCGTGATGGCGCGCTCGCGCACAAGCTGCATGCCAATGTTGCCGTCCATGATCATGTTGGGAAACACTCGGGCCCGCGTTTTCAGCACGGTCGTGCCAAGCCGCGCGACCACGTCCTGCGGCTCCCGCGTCTCGGGATTGAGGCCGAACAGCGGCGCCATCGCCTGCGATACGAAGATCGTCGGACCAGCGTTGCCGGTATCCAACTCCATCCAAGCAAACCCCTTCACAGTAGTGACGCCCAGGTTTACGTCCAAACCCCCGGCATCGCCCTGCACTAGCCGCAACGGCACCTCAGTTGCGTCGCGCAGCCTTGCCCGAAGCGAGGCGGGTGTTTCCACCACCACGCGCCGATGCGGCAAATCCAGCGTGATCGTGCGCCCGGCAAATAGGTCGAGGCCGATCGCGCCACTTAATGGCGGCGCGTCTTTACCTGTGATCTCCCCCAAGTCGTAGACCATCACCGACGGCGCAACGTATCGGCGCCGACCCATATTGAACGCGACGCCGTCGCATCGCTTGGTATCGATGCGATCGCCCGTCATGCGGAATCCGGCGATGTTGCCCCATGGCTCGCAGCCGGCTTCGCGGGCCAGCGCTGGGTTGATCATGGTCACCCCTTCACCGGTGTCGAACAGGAAAGTGCGCGGCTTTCCAGCTACCGTAGCCTCGACCGTGAACTGCTTGCCTTGATAGATCGCCAGCGGAATCGCCTCTTCAGCGCTTGGCGCTGAGGCGGCTGAGAGCGCGCCAAGAAGCGCGCTCAGCATCACCAGCTTTTTCATTTAGCATCCCCTAGCGTGCCAGCCCGTCCGGTCCGACCACGCCCTCGTCATTAGCGTGAGATCGCAATTGAGCACCAACCGCTCGATGTCGCAATCGTAAGGTTCGCCGTATCGTTCATGCGCAAGCGGACGAGTGGTGGGGCTGTGATCCATTTGCGATGGCGCAGGGCATAGAGCGTGGCCTGACTGGGGTATCGCTGGGGTACATTGTGCCATACGCGTCGCACAAACCCCGGTTATCTTCCGGATTGATCGCTTGCGGTGGAGGGTCTCTCCTCCGCCGCCATACGGCAAATTTCTGTAACCAATAGCAATACAGTTTAATAATCTAAGCTAAGACGAGTTGACGCGCCAGTAATCTGCGTTAAGGGGCGCTCCAGGTTACAGTAAGCCTATATGGGCAAAGGATGGCTCGTGCCGTACGATCTCGCACCCTTCGCGACGCAACTCAGCACATACGCCCAAATCGATGCAAACGACCGTGAGGCTATACTAGCCCTGCCGTTCGAAACCCGAGCGATCGTCAACAATAAACGGATTTCTTATCCAGGTCAGGCGGACATTGAATTAGTCATTCTCCTGGACGGCTTTTCACTAAGGCAAAAGCTGACATCATCCGGTCATCGACATATCTCGGCGGTCAACATTGCCGGTGACGCCTTGAACACCTCCGCGATGTTCTTGAACGATATCGACTATGAGGTCGCGGCAGTTTCCGGCGCAACAGTAGCGCTTATACCAAGAGAAGCTGCTCTGGCCCTTTTTAACGACCGGCCAGCCGTCCGTGCGGCCGTATTGGCGTCGTTGCTCGTTGACGCATCCATCGGTCGTGACTGGCTTTTGAATGTGACACGCCGGCCCTCTGGAGCCCGCGTCGCTCACTTCCTCTGCGAACATGCAGCACGCATGACGGGAAGAGGCTTGGTGGAAAACAAAACAATCGACATGGGCGTCACCCAGCATCAGCTTGCGGACGTTCTAGGTTTGACCGCCGTACATATTAATCGCACGCTGCGCGGTTTGGAATTAGACGGACTGATCCATCGCCACGGCCGTTATTACAAGATCAAAGACATGATCGCCTTGCAGGAAGCTGGTGATTTTAAGCCTTCTCATCTCCGGTTGTCCGCAATCATGCCTCCGACGATCTAGTGATATGGGCGGCGTTTTTTGTATCTCGGATCAGTTGGTTTATCGAATGATGTGGCGGAGGGTGTCTTCGCCGCAAAACATATTAAGGGAGATGCCTATGCTTCTGCGCTTCGAGTCTGGCAGCGCCACGGTTTACTCCGGGGAAGCCGACTGTGTTCCACCAGCAGGTTCGTCCGTTGTTTTCCGTATGTCGAAAACGACACAGGACGCTGGAGAAAACAAGCTTGTAGAAGGTGTCGTATCGAGCGACCGACCGGCAAGGTATGACTTTGATACGTTAGCTCCGCTTGTGATCGTGCACGTGCATATCCGCGATATTTTCGAAGCCTTCGAATAACGCCGTGGAGGGACTTCCGGCTAACTGTAAGCAGACCATGGATAAATTCGACATGATGTTCGGCGCGACCTCAATTGCGAGAGAGCTACGCCAGCAATTGACCGATTTCTCGACCACGGAAATTCGCCTCGATCGTGACGCAGCAGCGCTGACTGCTCAGCTCCTGGATCACCTCGACCATCTCTTAGAAAATGACACCCTGCCTGGCTAAGTCACAGCAGTATTTCATGGCCCGAAGCACTGTAGCGATTGATCGTGATTCACCCTATGTTCCCTCCGGGGGAATACGGGGTTTCACAATCGATGGGGGCATACGCTCGCTCGTCACCTGCTACGCCTCGTCGCATCGAAGCGCTGGCCTACATCATCGAACGCATCCAGCGTTCGGGGACCAGCCCGAGCTACGGCGAGATCGGGCGGGCGTTACGTCCGGAAGTGGACAAGTCGCGTGCGCGGCAGCTGGTCAACCAGTTGGTCGCGCTGGGTGTGATCGAGCGCCCGCCGGCGTCGCGCCGGGGCATTCGCATCCGTGATCTGCAGCGCTGTCGCGAGCTGATCGACGAAGCACTCGGACAGAAGGGCTGGCATCATTCCAAAGCGCTTGGTGCGCTCGAGGCCCCCTCCACATTTGAGCACCTGCCGTTGCTGCCCCTGATCGAGCTACCGCCCGACCCACACTGAGCGGAGGTACCATGGCGGTCGACACGAAGAGCATGCGGGATCTGATTGACGCGGCTCCCGGCGATCGCATGGCGATGGACAAGAGTCATCTGCATGCGCTGATCGATGCCGCGCCTGGCGATCGCATGGCCCTCGAAAAGAACCAGATCCGGTCGTTCCTCGACGCGGTGGATCTCGGCCGCATCGCCGACCAGCTCGCCGGCATGAGCCAGCATGTTCGCGGCATGGCGATCGCTGCATGAGCGCGCCGAGCCATCCCGGCGCGATCGAGGTCAACGGCCAGCCGTATCTGCGCGATGCGAAGGGCAGCCTCGTGCCGCTGTCGGCCGTCAAGCCTGCCGATCTGCTCATGGATGAGACCGTGCGCAGCATCCTCGAGGACGCGCGTGCCGTGTCGAAGCTGATCGCGGACTTCAAGATCCGGACGTTCGAGCGCGTCGGCGATCTGCAGGCGCTGTTCCTGCAAAATTACGGCGCGACGGTGGGCGGCGCGAAGGGCAACATCACGCTCACGACGTTCGACGGCCGCGAGAAGGTGCAGGTTCAGGTCGCGGACCGGATCGAGTTCGGCCCCGAATTGCTGTCGGCAAAGGCGTTGATTGACGAGTGCCTGACGGAGTGGGCGGCCGATGGCAGCGCGCAGATCCGAGCGCTTGTGAACCGCGTGTTCCAGGTCGACAAGGAAGGCCAGATCAACCGGGCCGAGATGTTCATGCTGCTGCGCGTGAACATCGACGAGCCGCGCTGGATCCGCGCCATGGAGGCAATCCGCGAATCCATCCGCACGATCGGCTCGCGCCAGTACGTGCGCTTCTATGATCGGCCAGCGGGTGACGCGCCTTGGTCGGCCGTAACGATCGACTTGGCCTCGGCATGACCCGGTGGGCAATCCTGCGCACCAGTGGTGGCCAGACGCTACCGCTGATGCGATCCTTGCGCGAGGCCGGCTTCGACGTCTGGTCTCCAGCCAAGCCTATCCGCCGCACGCTCCGCGCCAAGACGCCCAGCGGGACGCGGCTGATCGAGACCGAGGTCCCGATCCTGCCGACGTTCGTGTTCGCCAGCGACCGTGACCTGGCAGCGCTGGGCGATATCGCCGCGCTGTCGATCAGCCCGCACCCCGCGTTCTCAGTCTTCCGTTACGGGGGGCGCGTCCCGATCGTCGGCGATGCCGAGGTGAGGGGGCTTCGGGAGGAGGAGGCGCGGGTGGTCGCGCTGCACCAGGCCATCCGTGATGCCGAGAGCTATGCCGAGGGCGAGAAGATCCGCATCGCGGCTATTAAGTCCGAGGCGGCGCGACGTCGCGCTACCAAGGATCTGGAACGGCAGCAGCGCGCAGCGCTACGGTCGACGCGCAAGACCTTCGAGCCCGGCACCGAGGTCGAGGTGTCGGAGATGCCAGCGCTGGCGGGCGTAGCGGGCGTGGTCGAGACCAGTGACGGCATTCATGCCTGGGTGCGCTTCGGCTCGCATTCATGGAAAATTGAGGGATGGCGGCTATCGTTGTCGGACTCAGACACATCGGCCGCATTGGGCCTCGCCGCTTAAGCGGCCTTCGGGACAGACGATCTGGAGCTTCGGCTCTTGCGCGCCCGCCATCATTTCCCCGCGACCCGTCGCGGAGGAAGTCGTAAGCATGTCGAACATCCGGAGGTGGCTATGGCCGCACCCCAGACCCGCACCGTGGCCGAGCAGCTGCGCGACGCCGGCGATCAGCTCTTCCTCCTCGCCGACCTGGCCGAGACGCCGCAGCGCGCTCACTCGGCCGTCGATCGCCTGCGCGACGAGATCGAGACCGTCGCCGGCGACGTCCGCGCGATCGTCCGCGGCCGCGGCTTCCGCCGCTGACCAGCCCGGTGGGCGCCCTCCTGATCAACGGCGTGCTGACCACCAACTTCCGCCGCCTTCAGCCTTTGTTCGCCATCGTGATAGCGCGGCAGGCTGACTCCCCCACGGCGCGCGCGCAGGCGGCGCTGCCCCCACGAGGTCAGACGAACGCCGATCGGTGGTGCGACGTTCTTGTCGGCCCCCGCGAGACACCGCCCGACCGGTGACGGATCGGGACCGGACCGGACCGATCGCCCCCCCTCGGAGCCCGACCGGACCGGATCGGACCTACCACCACCCCCACCCTTTGGGTCCTCCCGGACCAGATCGGTATGCGGGGGCCGATGGCGCATGTGTTTCCTAGCTACAGGCAAAATCGTCACTTCATCATCATTGGAGTGAAAACCCATGGATTTGGCGGGTTACAGGCCGACGCTCGGTGAAGTCGCCGCGTTATTTGGCAAGTCGAGCCGGTGGATTTCGGACCTGCGAACAAAGGGCGAGATGCCGCCAGACGGCGCGACGCTCGGCGAATTCCTGGCTGCATGGGGCAGCCTCGCGCACCATCGGCGCCAGGCGGTCGGTCGACCAGCCCTCCGCCATCTCCAGCGTCGGCTGCATCACCATGATCGGCGCCGGATCCTGGTCGATGAAATAGCCGGCGATGTTGTTGATGATCTCGGTCCACCCGACGCCGCCAGGCTGCCCCACTCCGAACTAACAAGGAATTCGGCGATGAAGACCATCCTCCTCTGGGACCCTCGGTTCCCGGAGCGCAAACCCGCGCGCCTTAGGTCACGCGGTAGACCTTCTCTTCCTGACTGAAGCCGTCGCCGTTGGTGTACTTCTTGGGGATGTAGACCATCCGGTGCCCGCTGGCGGTCACGCCCTCGACCAGGACGTCGTGCACGGTGCCGCCAATGTCGATCCCGACCGGCAGGTCGCTGCCCGACGTGATGCCCTTGGTCGTCATCGCGCCGTTGCGGATCACGACGTCGTGCGCGTCGCCGCGCAAGCGAATGCCGGCGCGACCATAGCGGAGGGTGAAGCCATCCATGCGCAGGCCGTTCGCCTCGGCCAGCGCATCGATGTAGCGATAGCTGGTCAGGTTCTCGGCCTTTGTGATGACCGTCCCCGGCTTGAGCGGTCGGGCGGGACCGGCAAGCGCGGGGGCAGCGAACATCAGAGCGGCAAATGCGATGTAACGGTGACGGGTCATGCTTTGCGCCTCACGATGATTGCACCCATGCGGGTGTAGCTGTTGATGGTCCCGCTCGACGTCGTCATGAGCGAGATGAACGGGTACAGGCGCTTCGACCAATCCCAGCCGACTGGCGGGTCGAATTCCTCCATCTCCACCCCAGCCTCGTCGAGCCACATGATGCGGTTCAGTTTGGGGTAGAGCCTGACGCCAAAGGAACGGGTGAATTCGGCCAGCCCCGAGCCAACGCCGAAGCCCGGGTAGACGACGGACGCCCGCGCCTTATCGACGCCGCCCTGGAAGATATGCGAGTAGCCCGTCGCTGCGGCCGAGCCGGCCGCTGGGATCGCGCCGGCCGACTGCACGACGTTCGACACATAGATCGCGTCGGTCTGTGCGCTGATCGATACCGCCTTCTGGGTAGCGAACCCGACGAACAGCTTGCGCGCGGCGTTGCCGTTTTCTTCCTTCACGGACTCGACATAGAAATCGACGACGGAGAAGTCGGACGGAACGATGCCGGCATCGTAATAGATGTTGGCCTCGCTGTCGGCCGTCGCGCCGCCATAGACCCGCGCCTGCATGCCCTGGGCATTGAAGCTGATCGTCGGGCTGCCGGTCTGCGTGCCAAACCCGGCCGTGGTCAGGGCCGCGGGCCGGGATGCGGCGTTGCGCAGCTCGAACCGCTCTTCGGTCAGATCTGCGATGTTCGGGTTGAGTGGTGTCGATGCCACAGGCGCAACAAGCGGCCCAGACATCATGCCGATGCGGTTGAGGTCGCCCGAACCGCGCCAGTGATACGTCGCCACCCATTTGTTGTTCACGGTATCGGCGTGACGTCTCGACGGACAACAGTGATGGGGGCTTCGACCTGAAGGGGCAGGCCCGCCTCGAGGATCTGACGGCCGAGCGCAATGGCCGCAATTATCGATTCTGGAACGACATCACGGCGACCACGCTGATCAGCAAGGATCCGTCGGGCGCGCATGTCTGGCTGAACGCCAAGGCACCGCAGAACGTCACGATCGACCGCCTGGTCGTCAGCAGCAAGACCACGGCGCCGGTGCTGCGCATCGAGAACACGTACGCGGTCTCGATCACGGTCAAGGAATGCTTCCTCGCGGTCCCGGCCGGCACGCTACTCCAGTGGGGCGGTAAGGCTGCCCGGGTGACCTGGGGCAAGAACTGCACCCGGGATGCCAAGAGCTATGCGATCAACACGCCGGTCATGGCGGTGTCGCGCGGGTTCGACGCCGGCGAGGTGCTGCTCGACAAGGACGGCGACGGCCTGGTGAAGCTCGGCGCGGTGAAGGCGAAGCAATTCAAGCTCGCCACCGGTACAACGCTGCGCTCGACGGGCGGCACCTGGTACGAGATCGCCAAGTAGCTCGAGCGCCGATTGCTCGGTTCGGACCCGCGTGGCATAGATACCGCACCGGTCCGAGCTTAGCCGCAATGACCGGTCCGCGCGCGCGGATTGATCCCCGGGTTCCGGTTCGCCGGGTGGCCCGCGGAATAGAAGACCCTTCGGGGAAACACGCGGGGCGTAGTTCCCCGGGATCCTGCGCGGCTAACCACCCGGTCCGTCCGGTGGGTCAGCCGCGTAGCGACCCTCCAAACAGTTTCGCGACGATCGTCGCACCATCCATCCCACGGCCGACCGGCCGGGGCCCCGCCGATCGCGTCGATCGGCGGCCATCATGGCGCGCGTAGCCCGTGCCTCGTCATGAAGGTCACACCACCACTATGCATGCCACCATCACCGCTCGCCCGCCCGCACCGTACATGGGCGGCAAGCGCAACCTCGCCACGCGCCTGTGCGCGCTGATCGATGCCACCCCGCACAAGGCCTATATCGAGCCGTTCGTCGGCATGGGTGGCGTCTTCCTGCGTCGATCACGCCGGCCGAATGTCGAGATCATCAACGACTTGTCTGGCGACGTCGCCAACCTCTTTCGCGTGGTGCGCCGGCACTACGAGCCGTTCGTGAAAGAGCTGCGCTGGATGATCGCCAGTCGGGCGGAATTCGAACGGCAGCGGTCGATCGACCCGACCACGTTGACCGACGTCGAGCGTGCGGTCCGCTTCCTCTACCTTCAGCGCCTGGCATTCGGAGGCAAGATTATCGGTCGGCACTACGGCGTCGACCGGAAGTCGCCGTCGCGGTTCAACCTCGGCAAGCTTCGCGCCGAGCTGCGCTTGCTCAGCCGGCGCCTCGAGCCTGTTCAGGTCGAGCAGCTGACCTATGCCGAGGTCATTCGGCGGTACGATCACGCCGGCGCGCTGTTCTATCTGGATCCGCCCTATGACGAAACGACCGGCTATGGCGTCGAGTTCGGCCGCGACGACTATCTCGCGATGGCTGCGCAGCTCGCGACGATTGCCGGCAGCTTCATCATGTCAATCAACGACACGCCGTTCATCCGCCAGGCATTCGCTGCCTTCGACATCCAGGAAGTCGAGACGACCTGGACGATCGGGGCGGTAGCGACCGGCGCCGGCGCGAAGGTCACCGAGCTGATCATTCGCAACAAGGCGGCCTGACCGACTTCGTGCTTTGACTCGGAAAACCCCGGGCCGCGTGCTTTCAGTTACCTGATCGATCGCCAGCGCCGGGGGTATCGAGCGCCGAAAAGCGGGGTATGCCGACGCGGAAAGCCGCAGAAAACCGCGTTGGCGGCGGAGGGCATCTCTGCCGCTACACCTCGCGCTGCGTGTCTGTTGGGATTTGGCTTACCGCTAAGTCAAGCATCGCGGCGACAGCATACAACTTCAATTGATCCGCTTGCTCGACCAGCTCGTTCAGACGGGTGCGCAGCTCATCCGGCGAAATCGGGGGCTTCGATAGCATACCGCTCACTTAACTGATGCCTCCTAGGCTAGTCGATAGTAGGTCCATCAGACATGTGATGGAATTTATACCCAATCATGCTGATCTGAAGCAGCGGCATCGCATGCGCTTATCCAATTACATTCGAGGCGGCGGAGGAAACCTGCGCCGTGGCTTAGCGAGCCGACGAGCTGTCCGACTTCCGACTGCGCTCGCCAAGGGCGGCGTATACGGCCGCTTGGTCTAAATGAGCTCGGCGCTGGTCTATGGTTTCGGCGGACGCAGCGGCCTTGAGTTCGTCCAATGCTAATTTTTCGAAATCGTCTTCAGGCTGCTCGTAAGGCACACAGAACCCTCGCCATTATTTGAAGGGCGAGCTGTTACGGCAGTGTGGGCTAATCGCAAATACTCTTACTAATTAATCACCTAGCGGCGTCCCGTATTGAGACGGATTGACTCTGTTTTCTGCCGCGCCCGCTCGATCATTCGTCGCCGTAGAGGCGCGCAGTCACAAAGGCATTTTGCCAGATCGCTCGTAGAACTGGGTTTTGAGCCTCATCGTATGGGCATTGTTCAAGCCGCCCTTCCAGCGCCTTGCCCGCCGCCAGCCCCTCAGTTCGAGCCGTTGATGGCGTTGTCGGGTCTGTCATGATTGGAAGGAATACCTAATAGAAAGCAAAAGCACCGCAGCCCGTAAATCGATTGTGTTAAGGCCAACCTACTACCTGCGGAGGCAATCTGTCGCGTCATTGCCATAACATATCGCCGGGGTGTCGCGCACCAACCGCGGGGTATAGTCGCCATCGAGAAGCCTACAAAACCGTGCCAGCGGTGGAGGTCACCTCCGCCGCAATTAGCTAGCGAGGTTTGGTTTTGATAAAGTGATGACCTCGTCTTTCAGCAAACCAATCAGCGAACGCGCACCGCTGTGCACCCAAACTGCGGCTCCAACCGCGGCGATAATCTGAAGGTAACTGGGGTGAGGCTGGATAAGCTCGGCAAGCGCAAATATACTGACTGCGGCGCCAGCAGCACCGTTAATAAGCGTTGCGGTTAGCTTGATCTGCTCGTTCGCCCTCTTTGCTTCGACCGACGTAGCGGGCTCAAAGCCTTCTACTGCACTGGCGAAGCTAGCCGCCACGCGGCGCGTCAGTAACGCGGCCAAATAGGATAGCCCGCAGAACAGTTGAGTGCGATCGAGCAAGCCAAAATATTTTGCCTTGAGCGGAATATTTGTCGAAAGGGCGGCCAATAGCAAAATGGCCGCGATCCAACAGTTTGGACCACTCCAATTGATCTGTTTTGGTAGCGGAGCAAACGGACGTTGCCACCACGTGGCCCATTCGATCACAGTCTTAGGTCGCCGCGCGCCTCTTTGTTCGTCCGCCATTCCGCCCCGTTTCCTGCTCCATCAAGTGGATAGACAAGTCATTATAAGTAACCAAAAGCAGAATTAATGCTACCCCACGCTATGGCGGAACCGCTTGACCAGAACAGCCTCTTTCAAGCTGAGCGAATGATACCCGCATTCCGCAGCGCGTGTCGTAGCCTTATGACAGACGCGCGCAGACTATCACTATAGAACCAGTGATAAAAAGTCAGATTGGAATAGCTGTCAATGCGATGATCGCTGCGTCTACTTTATTCCCCTCGATTGCAGGGCTCGTTTTCTTGAATCCGTCACCGGTTGCCGCTGCACGCCCTAAAGTACGAATCATCGCTGTCCAATTTCGCGAGGCAATAGCTAAACGAACGGTTCCGGCAACAAATGACGTCAGGACGCCAAGAGCAAACCATATCATAGCCCAGAAAAGAGAATTTTTGTCTGTGCTTTTGTCGCTAATTAAAGCCCATAGTCCGGCTAGGTTGGCGGCCAGAGATGAGGTCAATAGCCAAGCTGCTAAGGTGGCAACGGTCTGCTGATCACGGTCGGCTACTTTTTGTGTGACAGCAATCATACGACTCATCTGCGTCTCAAGTACATTCCGACGAGTATCGATTTCGGACATTTGATCCTTGAGTTCGGCAATCTTCACCTGACGTTCTTCAATGGCCGCCTTCGCTATGGCGATTTCAGCCTCCAAAGCCTCCTGCCGACGAGCTTCGTGTGCAACACGAATTTCAATACGCTCCGATCGTCGCAGTGGCCGGCCTCGCACTTCAAACATCGTTAGCCCCGCTTACAAATTCCGAGGATACTATGCTCACAAACGCTGCGGTGAAAGCCGCGCGGCCGCGCACGGCTGCATACAAGCTATTCGACCAGGGCGGCTTGCATCTTTACGTCGCGCCTACCGGTCGGAAGTCCTTCCGCATGCGCTTCCGATTCAGCGGCAAGGAACAGCTGCTAACGATCGGTGCCGTTCCTGAAGTGTCGCTCAATGATGCCCGCGTCCGTTGCGACCAGGTGCGCGCGCAGCTCGGCCGCGGCGAGGATCCGCGTGTGGTCGAACTCGCGCAGGTCGGCGCGGCACGTGCTTTTGAGAACGTCGCGCGCCAATGGCATGCCCACATGCGCCGGCGCTGGACGGACGTGCATGCCGGCGACGTCCTTCGCACGCTCGAGCGCGACGTCTTTCCGGCGATCGGCGAGATGCCGATCGGCGCCATCACCGTGCCGGTGATCCTGAACGCGCTGCGCGTCATCGAGGAGCGCGGTAGCCTCGAGACCGCGCGTCGCGTGCGGCAGCGGATCTCGGCGGTGTTCGGCTTTGCCATGGCCGAGGATCTCGTCGACCAGGATCCTGCGGCGATCGTCGCCAAGGCGCTCACGCCACCGGCGCCGGCACGCCATCACCCCGCGCTGCTCGAGATCGTGGACGCTCGCGCACTGCTCGCCGCGGCCGAGCTGGTCGACGTCGCGCCGGTCGTGCGGCTGGCGTCGCGCTTCCTCGCGCTGACGGCCGTCCGACTGGCGGCGGTACGGGGCGCCCGATGGGACGAGATCGAGGATCTCGATGGCCCGGCGCCGCTGTGGCGGGTGCCGGCGGCGCGCATGAAGCTCGCGGCAGCGAAGAAGCTCGATGCCAAGAACGATCACATCGTGCCGTTATCGCGCCAAGCGGTACAGCTGCTGCGCGTTGTCGTTTCGATCTTTCCGCACCGACGCCCGTCAGATCTGATCTTTCCTGTCGGCGTTGGGGAAAAGGCGATCGGGGAGGCGGCGATCGGCGCGCTCTATTCGCGCGCCGGGTTCGGCGGCCGCCATGTTCCCCATGGATGGCGCGCAACGTTCGCGACGATCCTCAACGAGCTGTGCCCGGGCGAGCATACCCCGATCGATCGCGCGCTCGCGCATTCGCCGAAGGACAAGGTCGCGGCCGCGTACGATCGGAGCGAGCAGCTCGCCCGCCGGCGGCGGTTGTTCCAGGCATGGGCGGACGAGCTCGACGGCGCGGGCGCCGCGCGCGCGGCGGCGGCAGTGGCGGTCGCCTGACCCCCGGGGGGGGTAAAGTCGAGAAGGGTGGCCTGCCGGACACCGCGTAGGGGGACCGTGCGCACTGCGAGGTGTTTCAGGGTAGAAAGATCGGCCACGGCCGATCGGCCAATTGGCGGACGATCGCGCCTACCTCTCCGCGTTCGCGCCGCCTGAGAGGTTGACGGATTTTCGTTTCACTCCCCCACCGACAGCCCGGGGCGGCGCAAGCCGCCTCGTTCCGACAGCCGGGTCTTGGCGGTCGGGTCCTTGAGGCATGCCGTTTCGGCTCTGGGGGAATATCAAATCAACGCCGGCTCCGCGTTCAGCGGAGACGTTCCTTATTCATTATGTCTGAATGCAGGATAGAGCACATTTCATGTACTCGCGTTGTCGAACGAAGAAGCCGCGCTCGCGAGGGCTTCACGCAGCGGCGCGTATTGGACTTCGCGCGGCGCGTCGGGCGCTAGGGCGGCAGGGACGGCCCCCAGGCGGCGAAGCTTGGCCACCAAGATCTGCATGTACCGCTGCCAGGTCCCGCGCTCCATGCTGCGCCGGTGGTCGAAATAATAGGCGTTCGACGTCTGCTCGCGCTGGGGGGCAAACTCGCCTTCGTTGTTCGTCCGGATGCTCCGCCGAACCCAATCGATGAAGCCGCGGGTCTTCAGGCGCGCGATGGCCTCGATCGCCGCGTTGCGGCTGCAGACTGCCCATTCGGCAATCGTCTCGTACGATGGGAACAGCGCGCCGGTGGCGTGGTCGATCCGCTCAAGCAACGCATCGAGGACGGCGATGTCGATGCGGGTGAGCCTGACATCGGCGCGCGCGATCGTCGCGTCGAGCCGTTCAATCTCGTGCCGGATCGTCGCCGGTCGACCAATGGGGGCCTGCCCCTGCGCGGTGAGCGCCGCCAGTTCGGCCGCGAGCGCGTCGCGCTGCTCGCGGATCTCGCGGAGGCGACGGTTGGGCAAGCGCTCCCAATCCGTCCGGCGCTGCTCCTTGGCGGTTTTGATCAGCGCCTCGCGGTGGATCACGGCCTGCGCATGCGATCCGTCGCCAACCTTCTTCCAGGGCTGGGCTCGCTTGTCGTCGACGTCGTAGCTGTTCCGCCGCGGGACCTTGCGGCCCTCGCCATGATCCGTCCCGCGCGACTTCTCGGCGAACCTCGCGCCAGTGCCGCGGATCAGGTTGTGGACAGCCTGCGCGGTTGGGGCACCGTCTGAGCGGCGCATCACGCTGCACCTGCTACTGCGCGGTGCGCTCCGCTAGTTGTTGAGCTGACTGAAGATCGACGATCAGCAGGTCCGCCCACGCCTGTGCGATCGCGCGTCGTCGCGGCATATACATCGCTCGATTGTACGCGGCTTCCGACGCCGACATTCCCGCGGGAACGTGGGCCAGCATCAGATCGATCACGCCGCGATCGCCAGTGCGGTCGTCTACCGCCGCCAGCTCGTTCATTACCGTCGAGAACGTAGCTCGCCAGCCATGGGGAACGTGGCGGCCGCGCTGGCCGGCGTCCCGATATAGCTTGGACAGCGTGTTGTCGCTCAGCGGGTTCTTCGGACTCCGGACGCTGGGGAAGAGCAGGGGCCCACTCCCGAATCGCAGCAACGCTGCACGAACGACCTCCACCGCCTGCGTTGACAGCGGGATAACGAACTCGAAGTCCGCGTCGTTCTTGCGCTCGACCGTCAGCTTCATCTTTTCCGCCGGCACGCGCCACAGCGGCGTCGTCGAATCGAGCCCCTCGAACTCCTGCGGCGCCGCCATCCGGACCACGCCAGGGCGTGCTGCCGTCAGCGCGAGTAGTCGTGAGGCTAGCTTGGTCGCGGGGAATGCGTCCATAGCCTCGACCCTTCCAAGGACCGCGGTCGCCTCGCTCGCGAGCCGAACTGCTGGTCGCCGTCCCTTCGTCATAGGCAGCAGCGCTGGTTTCACGACATGCGCGGGATCCGACTCGGTCAGACCAGCTCCGATGGCATAGAGGAAGATCTCCGACATATGCTGGCGCAAGCGGTGCGCCGTTTCGATCGCCGCGCGTTCCTCGACCGCTCGAAGCGTTTTCAGGACCATCGGCACGGTGATCGAGCCAATCGGTACGTTGCCGAGCGAGGGAAAGACGTCCTTCTCCATGCTCGCCAGCGCCTTCGATGCATATCGCGGCGACCAGGTAGATTTCTGCGAATCGTGCCACGCCCTGGCGATCGGCTCGAACAGGCGGAGCGATTCGGATGCGATCGTCGCCTCGCGCTGCTTCCGCTCGATCGCTGGGTCGATCCCGGACCGGAGCAGTAGTCGCGCAGCGTTCCGCAGTTCTCGGGCGTCCTGCAGGGAGACCTCCGGATATCCACCGAACGTCAGCCGCTTTTCCTTGTTGCCGAACCGATACTTCATCCGCCAGGATTTGAACCCGGTCGGCGTGACGTAGAGATACAGACCGTGCGCGTCGGAAAGTTTCTGAGGCTTCTCGGCCTTCCGCGCATTTCGACACTTTGTGTCGGTCAGCACGCGGTGCCCCTAGCTCTGAAAATCGGTGTCCCCAAAGTGCCCCCGCTTGAGGCTGGATGCCCCCGGTCGGCGCCGAACCGCCGTGAACTTCAAATGTGAGGATTTCCGCGGGCTTGCAAGCCGTCGCGGCCTTCTCGGCACCCCCGCGAACGAGGAAATGGCTCCCTGAGTAGGATTCGAACCTACGGCCACTCGATTAACAGTCGAGAGCTCTACCGCTGAGCTATCAGGGAACGTTGCCGGAGGCGGCTCTATAAACGGCCAGTCGGACGATGCAACCCGGTTTGTCGCGAAAAACCAGAAAAAGGCTAGGCTGCGAACTGCTCCATCGTGATGCGGTCGTCGAGCGCGTGCTCGGGATCGAACAGCAGGGTGAGCTCGCGCGCGCGGTCCATGCAGATGTCGACCTGCGCGACGTCGCGGATCTCGCGCTGGTCGGCGACGGCCGAGACGGGGCGCTTGCCGGGGTTGAGCACGCGGATGCGGATCCGCGCCTTGTCGGGCAGGATCGCCCCGCGCCAGCGACGTGGGCGGAACGGGCTGATCGGCGTCAGCGCGACCATCCCCGAGCCCAAGGGCAGGATCGGCCCCTGCGCGGAGAAATTGTACGCGGTGGAACCTGCGGGGGTGGCGACGAGGATGCCGTCGCAGGCGAGCTCCGGCAGCACGACGCGGTCGTTGACGGTAACCTCGAGCTTGGCGGTCTGGCGCGTCTCGCGAAGCAGCGACACTTCGTTGATCGCGGGCAGCGTGTGCGTGCGCCCGTCGATCCCGACCGCGGTCATGCTGAGCGGCGTGACCTTGAACGGCTTGGCACGCGACAAGCGGTCGTCGAGGCCGTGGTGGCGCCATTCGTTCATCAGGAACCCGACGGTGCCGAGGTTCATCCCGAACACGGGCACCGCCGGCTTGCGACGCTCAAGCATCGCGTGCAGCGTCTGGAGCATGAACCCGTCACCGCCGAGCGCGATGACGACGTCGGCCTCGTCCTCGCCGACCCAGTCGCCGAGATCGGTCAGCTGCGCCGCGGCTTCGCGCGCCTGGGGCGTCGAGGATACGACCAGCGCCCGGCGCGCGTAATGCGTCATCCGCCGGTGACGCTCATGTGACGCGCGACCGCGGGACCCTCGCCCTGACCGATACGGAAGTCGTGGCGCTTGGGCTTTGCATAGAGCCCGGCGTCGATCGCGGTATCGAGACCGGCGATCCCGCCGTCGCGGAGCGCTGCCTTCAGATCGACCTGATCGTCATGGCCGAGGCACATGTAGAGCTTGCCCTCGGTCGTCAGCCGGACGCGGTTGCATCCGTCGCAGAAGTTCGCGGTCAATGGCGAGATGAGCCCGAGCCGCGTCTGCGAACCGTCGACGTTCCAATAACGGGCGGGACCGCCCGTCTTGTGCGCGTCGCGTGCCAGCGTGAACTGCGTCCCGAGCTGTTCGAACACCGTCGTCAGCGGGAGGAAGCGATCGGTGCGATCCTCATCGATGGCGCCAAGCGGCATTGTCTCGATCAGGGACAGGTCGAACCCTTCGTCGCGACACCAGGCGAGCATCGGGGCGATCTCGTCCTCGTTGAATCCCTTGAGCGCGACCATGTTGATCTTGATCGCGAGACCCGCATCGCGTGCCGCCATGATGCCGCCGATCACCTGATCGACGTCGCCATGACGCGTGATGTAGCGGAACCGGTCGGGGTCGCGGCTGTCCATGCTGACGTTGACGCGGC
The DNA here is from genome assembly GCF_979253475.1 of Sphingomonas sp. AC449. Taxonomy (NCBI): domain Bacteria; kingdom Pseudomonadati; phylum Pseudomonadota; class Alphaproteobacteria; order Sphingomonadales; family Sphingomonadaceae; genus Sphingomonas; species Sphingomonas sp. AC449. Next base: position 531,736 of record NZ_CEEDCZ010000001.1, read on the forward strand.
GGATGCCGGCATCGACGATCGCCTCGGCGTGTTCGGCGAGCCGCGTCCCGTTGGTGGTCATCGTGAGTTCTTCGAGCCCGCGACCGATATTGCCGCCAAGCCGGGTGACGAGTTCGCCAACGTCGCGCCGGACGAGCGGCTCGCCGCCCGAGAGCCGGATCTTCGTCACGCCGCGCGCAATGAAGCGCTCGGCGATGATTGCGATCTCCTCGAGGCTCAGCAACTTGCTGCGCGGGAGGAAGGTCATCTTTTCCGACATGCAATAGCGACAACGGAGATCGCAGCGGTCCGTGACCGAGATCCGGAGATAGCGGATGGTCCGCTGGTGGCGGTCGATCAGCGGACGACCGAGCGCCGACGGAGTTTCGAGATTGGTGTCGGTCGCCATCGACACAGAGCTAGGTGCTGCCGTCGCGGGCGACAAGTGCGTTCCAGGATTGGCGGCAGGCGATGCGAGGGCTAGGCTCTCGGGGATGAGACCTGCCGCACTTGAAAATACTGACATAGTGAACAGAACGATGCTGTTCGCCTGCGCGTTCCGTCACGGCGACGAGATCGCCGAGATAGCGACGGCCGGGGGCTGGAACGTGACGACTGCCGCCGCCGGGATCGGTGCGATCGTCTCGGGCTATGCCTCGAGCCGGGCGCGGGTCGCGATTCTCGACGCGCGCGATGCGATCGCGGATGCGCTCGCCGCGACGCGGGCGCTTGCACCGGGGGTCGCGGAGAAGGGGGGCGCGTTGCTCGTCCTGCTGGCGCAGACGGACGTGGCGTCGATCGCGGCGATCTACGATGCGGGTGCGACGCATTTCCTGACGATGCCGGCGGAGGACGAAGTGATCGTGCAGAGTGTCCGCTTCGCCGAACGCCATGCCGCGCGGGCGGTCAGAAAGCCCGCCGATCGCCGGCTGGGGATACCTGCGGAGCGTATGGATCGCGGCGCGGATGCGGCCCGCGGATGGATCGCGCACCGGATCTCGGCCGCGCGACCCGTCTCGCTCGTCCTCGTGTCGCTGTCACGGCTCGACATCGTCAATGCCGCCCATGGGCGTTCGGCCGTCGACGCGCTGATCGAGGAGGCCGTCGCGCGCGCCGAAGCGGTGGCGCGGGGCACGATCGAAGCCCCCGCCTGCGTCGCGCGGACCGGCGGCGGCGAGTTCGTCGTCGCGGTCGAGGCGATGGATGCGGATCTTGCCGGGTTGATCGCGGCGCTCGACGCGGCGCTCGCGCGGCCGTTCGCGGTGGCATCGGCGCTCGCGGTGCTGGGTTGCCGGTTCGGCGTCGCGAGCCATCCGCCGTCGACCGGGCGCGCCGAGCCGATGCGCGATCCGGAAGACGGAGCCGCGTCGCTGTTGCGCCGCGCGAGCGATGCGCTGGCGGATGCGAAGGCGAGCGACGGCGCGGTGTTGCAGGTCGCGTCGGCGCCGAATGGCGTCCCGCTCGATACGCTCGCGATCGATCTGCACCACGCGATCGAACTCAACGAGATCGACATCCGCTTCCAGCCGCAGGTCGAGATCGCGAGCGGCAGGATCGTCGGGGTCGAGGCGCTCGCGCGCTGGGACCACCGCAAGCTCGGACCGCTCGGCGCGGACGCGCTGTTCGCCGCGGCGGATCGCGCCGACCTGGGGATCGCGCTGTCGGATCATATCCAGCGCCTCGTCCTCGCGCGGGCGGTCGCGTGGCCGGAGGCGTTGTCGGCGCTGCGCGTGTCGCTCAACCTGACCGCGGCGGATATCACGCGGCCGGGGTTCGCGGCGCTGTTCCTCGCGCGGGTCGACGCCAGCGGCTTTCCGCGCGGGCGTCTGACCGTCGAGATCACCGAGACGGGGCTGATCGAGGATCTCGCGATCGCATCGGTCCTGCTCGCCGAACTGCGCGGCGCGGGGTGTCGGGTGGCGATCGACGATTTCGGAACGGGTTATTCGAGCCTTGCCTATCTGAAGGACTTGCCGCTCGATTACGTGAAGATCGACAAGGCGCTGGTCCGCGACATCGGCGGCAGCCAGCGGGACCGGGTGGTCGTCGCCGGGGCGATCACGATGGCGCGCTCGCTGGGACTGTCGGTGATCGCGGAAGGGGTCGAGACGCCCGACCAGCTCGAGCTGCTCGCCGCGTGCGGGACGCGGCTGTACCAGGGGTTCCTGTTGTCCGAACCGGTCGGCGAGGCGGCGTTGCTCGAACTGATGGCGCGGACATGATGCGCGCGATCCTGATGCCGCTGGCTGGCCTCGCGCTCATCACCGCGGGCGCGACACCGACGAGCAGCCGCGCGCAGGCGGCGGCGCAGACCCCTGCATCGGTGGCGATCCGGCACGCGATGGAGGCGAGCGCGGCGGGGTGGAACGCCGGCGACCTCGCGCGGTTCGTCGCAATCTATGCCGACGACGCGCTGTTCGTCACGCCGAAGGGAGTGTTGCGCGGAAAGTCCGCGATATCCGCGCGGTACGCACCGAGCTTCAGTTCGGGTGGCAACAGTCGTGGGCGGCTAAGCTTTGCGTTTCTCGAGATGCGCGGGATCGATCCGACGCATGCGGTGCTGATCGCGCGGTGGACGCTGACGGGCGCGACGAGCAGCGAGACGGGGATGACGACGCTCGTCTTCGAACGGCGCGACGGTGCGTGGAAGATCATCACCGATCACAGCAGCTGAGCGCGGCGGCGCTCAGCCCGCCGCCTTTGCCAGCCCCTTCGACAACTGCAGCGCGCCGTGGAGCCGCGCCTTCGGGTCGCCCCACGCGCGCTGAAGCACGAGCTTGCTGTCGGGGCGCAGCCGCGCGACGCCGTTGAGCCGTTCGACATAGGCGAGCAGCTTGTCGACATTGGGCGGGGTGTCGTTGTGGAACGACACCAGCACGCCGCGCGGGCCGACGTCGATCTTCGACACGCAGGCGCGCTTGGCGTTCAGCTTGATCTCGATGACCTTGATCAGGTTCTCGGTCGCGTCGGGCAGCGGGCCGAAGCGGTCGATCATCTCGGCGGCGAACGCCTCGATTTCCTGGCCCTCGTCGAGCTCGTTCAGGCGGCGATACAGCCCCATGCGGAGATCGAGATCGGGGACATAGTCCTCCGGGATGAGGATCGGCGCGTCGACCGTGATCTGCGGCGAGAAGTCCTTCGGGCGTGCGGAGGCGAGGCCGCCCGACTTGGCGTCCATGATCGCCTCCTCGAGCATCGCCTGGTAGAGTTCGAACCCGACCTCCTTGATGTGCCCGGTCTGCTCGTCGCCGAGCATGTTGCCGGCACCACGGATGTCGAGATCGTGGCTCGCCAGCTGGAACCCGGCGCCGAGCGAATCGAGATCGGACAGCACTTTCAGCCGCTTTTCGGCGGTCACCGTCATCTGCCGCTCGGGTGGCGTCACCAGATACGCGTACGCGCGCGTCTTCGAGCGGCCGACGCGTCCGCGCAGCTGGTAGAGCTGGGCGAGGCCGAAGCGGTCGGCGCGGTGGACGATCATCGTGTTGGCGGAGGCGATGTCGATCCCGCTTTCGATGATCGTGGTCGAGACGAGTACCTCGAACTTCTTGTCGTAGAAGGCGGACATGCGCTCCTCGACCTCGGTCGGCGACATCTGGCCGTGCGCGACGACGAAGCGGATCTCGGGCACCTGTTCGCGCAGGAACTCCTCGATCTCGGGCAGGTCGGCGACGCGCGGGGTGACGACGAAGCTCTGCCCGCCGCGATAATGCTCGCGCAGCAGCGCCTCGCGCAGGACGACGGGGTCGAACGGCATGATGTAGGTGCGCACCGCGAGGCGATCGACCGGCGGGGTCTGGATCACCGACAGCTCGCGGATGCCCGACATCGCCATCTGCAGCGTGCGCGGGATCGGCGTCGCGGTGAGCGTCAGCATGTGGACGTCGGCCCGGAGCGCCTTCAGCCGTTCCTTGTGCGTGACGCCGAACCGCTGTTCCTCGTCGACGACGACGAGGCCGAGCCGCTTGAAGTCGATGTTTTTCGCCAGCAGCGCGTGCGTGCCGATGACGACGTCGATCGTGCCGTTCGCCAGCCCTTCTTTGGTCGCCTTCGCCTCGCTCGCGGTGACGAGCCGCGAGAGGCGGCCCATGTTCATCGGGAAGCCTTCGAACCGGCTGACGAAGTTGTTGTAGTGCTGGCGCGCGAGCAGCGTCGTCGGGCAGACGATCGCGACCTGCTTGCCGCCCATCGCCGCGACGAATGCGGCGCGCAGCGCGACCTCGGTCTTGCCGAAGCCGACATCGCCGACGACGAGCCGGTCCATCGGCTTGCCTGCGGACAGATCGGCGAGAACCTCCTCGATCGCGCGGTCCTGGTCCTCGGTTTCCTCGTACGGGAAGCGATCGACGAAGCTGGGGTAGCCGCTGGCGTCGGGTTCGAGCACGTCGCCGGGATGCAGCGCGCGTTCGGCGGCGGTCGCGATGAGCTCGCCCGCAATCTCGCGGATCCGCTCCTTCATCTTCGACTTGCGACGCTGCCAGCCTTCGCCGCCGAGCTTGTCGAGCGATGCGCCCTCTTCCGACGAGCCGTAGCGCGAGAGGACGTCGATATTCTCGACCGGCACGTAGAGCTTGTCGCCGCCGGCATAGCTCAGCGCGACGCAGTCGTGCGGGCTCTGGCCGACCGGGATCGAGGTCAGGCCTTCATAGCGACCGATGCCATGCTCGGTATGGACGACGAGATCGCCCGGCGTCAGCGTCGCGAGTTCGGCGAGGAACGCGTCGGCGGATTTCTTGCGCTTCTTGCGGTGGACGAGACGGTCGCCGAGCATGTCCTGCTCGGTGAGGACGGCGACGCCCGGCGCGGTGAACCCGTGATCGAGCGGCAGGACGATCAGCGCGACGCCGAAGCTTTTCGCGGTATCGGCGACGCCGAGCGCCTCCTGCCAGGTTTCGGCGTGCTTGCCGCCCTTCAGGCCGTGGTCGGCGAGCAGGCTCCCCAGGCGTTCGCGCGCGCCGATCGAATAGCTGGCGAGGATCGGCTTGCGACCCTGCTTGCGCAGTTTCTCGACATGGTCGGCGACGGCCTCGTAGATGTTCGCCTGTGCAGCGCGCTCGGGGCCGAAGTCGCGCGGGCCGTCGACCGCGAAGTCGAGCACGGTCGCGCTTTCCGGCTCGTGGAAGGGCGAGGTGATGTGCGCGGCGAACGCCTCGGTCGCGCCCGACCAGTCCTGCGCGTCGAGATAGAGCGCCTTGGCGGGCATCGGACGGTAGCTGCCGGGTTGCGCGGCCTCGGCACGCTTGCGGTTCTCGTAATAGTCGGCGATCGATTCGAGCCGGCTCTCTGCCGCCGCGGCGACACCGCTGTCGCGCACCACGACGTCGTCGGCGCCGAGATGGTCGAACAGCGTCGCCATCTTCTCTTCGAACAGCGGCAGCCAATGCTCCATGCCCGCGATCCGCCGGCCTTCGGAGATCGCCTGGTACATCGGATCGCCCGTCGCGGTCGCGCCGAACGCGTCGCGGTAGCGGGTGCGGAAGCGCTTGATCGAGTCCTCGTCGAGCAAGGCCTCGGACGCGGGGAGCAGGACGAAGCCGTCGATCCGGCCGGTCGTGCGCTGATCGGCGGCGTCGAAGGTGCGGACGCTCTCGATCTCGTCGCCGAAGAAGTCGAGGCGCAGCGCGTGGTCCTCGCCCGACGGATACAGGTCGACGATCCCGCCGCGCACTGCATATTCGCCCTGGTCGTGGACGGTGTCGGTGCGGACATAGCCGTTCGCCTGGAGCAAAGTCGCGAGCTTGTCGCGACCGATCCGCTCGCCGGGGGCGAGCCGCGCGACGAGCTGGCGGATGCGGAACGGGGTGAGGACGCGCTGGGTTGCCGCGTTCGCGGTGGTCAGGAGGAGCTGCGGGCCCTTGGGCTTGCCTTGCAGGCGCTGCAACGCGGCGACTCGCTCGGCCATGACGCGGAGCGTGGGCGAGGCACGGTCATAGGGGAGGCAATCCCAGGCGGGGAAGCTCAACACTTCGAGATCGGGCGCGAAGAACGCCGCGGTCGAGGCGATCGCGCGCATCGCCGCATCGTCGGGCGCGATGAACACCGCGCGCGTCTTTGCGGCGCGGGCGAGATCGGCGAGCAGCGACGGCTGGAACCCCGACGGCACGCCCGACAGCGTCAGCGGGGTCGTCGCGGAGAGGGTGGTGTTCAGATCTGGCATATCGTTCCTGAAGCCCTCTCCCCTATGGGGAGAGGGTTGGGTGAGGGGCTGTCCTAGGCGCTGCGCTGCTTGGCTGCCCCTCACCCCGACCCTCTCCCCGGAGGGGAGAGGGAGTAGGTTACTTGACGACCGTGACGTAATTGATGTCGCGCATCGCCTGCATCATCGGGCCGTTCCATTCGGGCGGGCACGGAATCGAGCCGATCGCCCAGCCCATGATGTCGACGTCCTGCTCCTCGAGCAGCGCCTCGAACCAGTCGAGCTGCTCGGGCGTCCAGGTCCGGCCATAGGTTTCGAAGAAGCCGCCGATCATCATGTCGGCTTCGCGCGTGCCGCGGTGCGAGCTGCGGAAGCCGAGGCGCTTGAGGCGGGTTTCGTGGTCCATGATATCTCCAACGCCGATTGACCGGCGACCGCTGGCGGCGGGCGTCGGCTGGGCTATAGGGAGCAGATAGTCATGCGACCCGAAATCCTCAATCCGCTGTTCGCCGAAACCCTCGTCCTGAAAGGGGTGGGGCCTGCGCTCGCCAAGCCGCTCGACCGGCTCGGGCTCGCGCGTGTCGTCGACGTCGCCTTCCATCTGCCGACCGGCTATGTCGATCGCCTGCCGCGCACCGAGCTGATGTCGAGCGATGCCGGGCGGATCATCGTCATCACGCTGACCGCGCGCGAGCACCGCGTGAGCGCGGGGCGTGGCCCGACGCGCGTGCAGGCGACCGACGCGCATGGAAACTATGTCAGCCTCGTCTTCTTCGGCGGGAGTTCGGGCTGGGCGAAGAAGCTGCTGCCGATCGGCGAGGCCAAGCGCGTGTCGGGGCGGCTCGACGAATATGGCCAGGAACTGCAGATCGTGCATCCCGACATCGTCGAACCCGACGAGGAGTTGCGCGAGCGCGAGCCGATCTATCCGCTGTCGGAGGGGCTGACCTCGCGGCGGCTGGCGGCGCTGACGACGCAGGCGGTCGCGCGCGCGCCGGACCTGGCCGAGTGGATCGAGCCCGGGCTGAAGGCGAAACGCGAATGGCCAGGCTGGCACGAATCGCTGGCGCGCATCCATGCCGACCCGTCCGATGCCAAGGCGCGCGAGCGGCTGGCCTATGACGAGGTGTTCGCCAACCAGCTCGCGATGACGCTCGTCCGCGCCGACACGCGCAAGCGGCGGGGGCGGGCGCTCCACGGCGACGGGCGGCTGCGGGGCATGCTCAAGCTGCCCTACACGCTGACCGGCGCGCAATCGCGGACGGTGGGCGAGATCGAGGGCGATCTTGGGCAGACCGCGCCGATGCTGCGGCTGCTGCAGGGCGATGTCGGCTCGGGGAAGACGCTGGTCGCGGCGATGGCGATGCTGATCGCGGTCGAGGCGGGCGCACAGGCGGCGATGCTCGCGCCGACCGAGATCCTCGCGCGCCAGCATTACGAGACGCTCAGGAAGACGCTCGCCGGGCTGCCGATCGCGGTCGGCGTGCTCACCGGACGCGACAAGGGCCGCGTGCGCGAGGCGACGTTGATGGCGCTGGCGAGCGGCGAGATCGACATTCTCGTCGGCACGCACGCGATCTTCCAGGATGCGGTCGCCTACAAGGACCTCGCGCTGGTGGTGGTCGACGAGCAGCATCGGTTCGGCGTCGCGCAGCGGATGACGCTGCAGGCCAAGGGTATCGCGCCGCCGCACCTGCTGGCGATGACCGCGACGCCGATCCCGCGCACGCTGACGCTCGCGCAATATGGCGAGATGGACGTCAGCCGGCTCGACGAGATGCCGCCGGGCCGCCAGCCGATCGAGACGCGGGTGATCTCCGAGGACCGGCTCGACGACGTGGTCAACGCGCTGGGCCGGCATCTGGCGGACGGGGGGCAGGCGTACTGGGTGTGCCCGCTGGTCGAGGAGAGCGAGAAGAGCGACCTCGCCGCCGCGGAGATGCGTGCGGAGACGCTGCGTGCGCGGTTCGGCGACAAGGTCGCGCTGGTCCATGGCCGGATGAAGCCCGCGGAGAAGGACGCGGTGATGGCCGAGTTCTCCGCCGCGCGCACCGCCGTGCTGGTCGCGACGACGGTGATCGAGGTCGGCGTCGACGTGCCCAACGCGACGCTGATCGTGATCGAACATGCCGACCGATTCGGTCTTGCCCAGCTCCATCAGCTGCGCGGGCGCGTCGGGCGGGGCAGCGGGCGGTCGATCTGCCTGCTGATGCGTGGGAGCTCGCTCAGCGAGACGTCGCGCGCGCGGCTGGCGCTGATGCGCGAAACGAATGACGGGTTCCGAATCGCCGAGGAGGATCTGCGGTTGCGCGGCGCGGGCGAGCTGCTCGGCACGAAGCAGTCGGGCGAGATGGCGTTCCGGCTCGCGACGCCGGACATGATGGCCGACCTGCTGCAATGCGCACACGACGACGCGCGGTTGCTGATCGACCGCGACGGCGGGCTTGAAGGGCCGCGTGGTCAGGCGGCGCGCACCGCGCTGTACCTGTTCGACCGCGATGCGGGAGTCGCATTGCTCCGCTCGGGTTGACCGGGGCGGGTTGACCGGGGTGGGGCGAGCGATCACGGACCGGCGATGGCCGCCCTGCTTCCCATCCTCGTCGTTCTCCTCGCCGGTATCGGCCTCGCGATCCAGCCGCCCACCAACGCCGCGCTGGTCAAGGCGTCGGGCTCGTTGTGGCTGGGCTCGCTGGTGTCGTTCGCGGTCGGGACGGTCATTCTGTTCGCAGTCTGGGCGGCAACCGACCGGACGATGCCGGCGGCATTGAAGGGCGCGCCCGGATGGGCTTGGCTGGGGGGCGTGTACGGCGCCTGCTTCGTCGCCGCGCTCGCCTATGCGACGCCGCGGCTGGGGTTGGCATCCGCGCTTACGATGGCGGTCGCGAGTCAGCTGGTGACCGCGCTGATCCTCGACCGGTTCGGGTTGCTCGGCCTCAGCGCGACGCCGATCAGCCTCGCGCGGCTGGCGGGTGTCGCGCTGGTGATCGGCGGCGTCCTGCTGGTCCGCGCCGGCTGACCGCGCTCAGCTGTTGCGGAGCATCGCGGTGAGCATGCCGTAATAGGCCTTTAGCGGGATCGTGGTGTCGAACGAGCAGCCGATCCGGCCGCCGAGCGACCAGCGGACCTGCGCGACGACCTCGCCGATGATCGGCAGCACGACGCGCAACATGTCGCCCGCGACCGGATCGCGGTCGCAGCGCGCCATCAACCCGCTCGGCGAGACGTTGACGAGAACGAGCTTGACGCCGTTGCCCTCGCCGTCGGTCGCGCGCGTGCGGTGCATGACCTCGTCGCGCGGTTCGGACCGCGTCTCCTGAATCGCCATCGCCTGGTCTGGCATCGATCGTGTCCCGCTTGAGTTCCGCTTCGGTCCTAAAACAGACGCCGTGAAGCGCATGAGAACCGGCATGGCTAATGGGCGATTTACCACATGCGCCGGGCCGGTATCAGGCGGGGACGAGCATCCCGTGCCGCTTCTTGCCGAGGCTGAGGCGGACCGGGGCGGCGACGGCGATCCTTGCCGTTGCCTCACGGACCGGTTCGCCATCGACGCGCACCGCGCCCTCGCCGATCTTGCGCCGCGCCTCGCCGTTCGACGCGACGAAGCCGAGCGCCACCAGCGCCTCGACGATGCCGATATCGGCGTCGCTGACGGGGTGGCTCGGCAGCGCGTCGCCCGATGCGCCTTCCGCGAACGTCTTGCGTGCGGTCTCCGCGGCCTGGTCCGCGGCGGCGCGACCGCGGCACATCGCGGTGGCTTCGTTGGCGAGCACGATCTTGGCGGCGTTGATCTCCGCGCCCTCGAGCGCCTCGAGCCGCGCGATCTCGTCGAGCGGGAGGTCGGTGAACAGCCGCAGGAACCGGCCGACGTCGCGGTCGTCGGTGTTGCGCCAGAACTGCCAGTAATCGAAGTGCGGCAACTGGTCCTCGTGCAGCCAGACCGCGCCCGACATCGTCTTGCCCATCTTGCCGCCGTCCGCGGTCGTGATCAGCGGGGTGGTGACGCCGTACACCTCGGTCCCGTCCATCCGGCGCGACAGCTCGATGCCGTTGACGATGTTGCCCCACTGGTCCGATCCGCCCATCTGCAACCTGCACTCGGCGCGACGCGAAAGCTCGAGGAAATCATACGCCTGAAGGATCATGTAGTTAAATTCGAGGAAGCTCAGCGACTGTTCGCGGTCCAGGCGGAGCTTGACCGAGTCGAAGGCGAGCATCCGGTTGACCGAGAAATGCTGGCCGACATCGCGCAGGAACGGGATATATTCGAGCGCATCGAGCCATTCGGCATTGTCGAGCATGACCGCGTCGGTCGGGCCGTCGCCGAAGGTGAGGAAGCGTTCGAAGATGCGGCGGATCGAGGCGACGTTGGCCTTGATCCCGTCCTCGCCGAGCAGCTTGCGCGCCTCGTCCTTGAAGCTCGGATCGCCGATCTTGCCGGTGCCGCCGCCCATCAGGACGATCGGCTTGTGCCCGGTCTGCTGCAACCGGCGCAGCAGCATGATCTGGACGAGGCTGCCGACATGCAGCGACGGCGCGGTCGGGTCGAAGCCGATATAGCCTGGCACGACCTGCTTGCCCGCGAGCGCGTCGAGCGCGGCCGCATCGGTCATCTGGTGGACATAGCCGCGCGAGGTCAGCGTGGTGAGCAGGTCGGACTGGTAGGTCATGGCGCAGCCACTAGCAGCGGTTGCGCGGTCCGTCATCCCGGCGGCGCGGTCATCGTTACCGCGAGCCGTCATCCTGACGAAGGTCAGGATCCAGAGCCATCAGCGCCAGGGCCTGTAACCCGGGATCCTGACTTTCGTCAGGATGACGGATATTCGTGAGGTCCGTCTGCCGCGACATACGCGCCGGTTACAGCCGCGGCAGCTGCGTGGTCGGATCGACCGGCGTGCGTCCCTTGCGCAGTTCGAAGTGGAGCTCGGGACGATCCGCGAACCCGGTATCGCCCGACAGCGCGACCGTCTGGCCGCGCTTCACGCTCTGGCCGCGCTGCACCATCAGCTTGGAGGCGTGGCCATAGACGCTGGTCCAGCCGCCGCCGTGCTTGACGATCACCAGCCCGCCGAGCGCGGCGATTCCGTCGCCGACATAGGCGACGACGCCGTCCGCGGTGGCGCGGATCGGCGTCGCGACCGGGATGGCGATCTTGATCCCGTCGTTGCGCTCGCCGCTCGCGCCGTGGCCGAACCGCTTCACGACGCGGCCATCGACCGGCCAGAGGAAGCTGCCGCCCGCGAGACGGGCAGGCGCGGTGACGACCGCGCTCGGGGGCAGGACGCGCCTCGGCGTTGCGGTCGGTTTCACCGGCGCCTGATTGCTCGCGAGCGCGGGCTCGCCGCCGGTCAGGATGTCGTCGACGTCGAGCGTGAACGCGGCCGCACGATCGGCGAGGCTGGTGCCGCCCGGCGGCGCAGGGATCGCGATCCGCTGACCCGCGCGCAGCACATAAGGTTCGAGCAGCGCGTTGGCGGTGACGATCCGCGACCATTCGACACCGTAAGCCCGCGCGATCGCGATCCCGGTCTCCCCCCGGCGGACGAGGTGATAGCGGCCGCCGGGGATCGTGAGGCGTTCGCCCGTGCGGATCGTGAAGGGCGGGTCGATCTGGTTGGCGCGCGCGATCGCGTCGCTGCTGACCCCGGTGCGCTCGGCGACGAGCCGCAGCGAATCGCCCGGGCGGACGGGATAGGTCGAGTCGTCCACCGTGCGCGCGTCTGCGACCACCGGGCTCGCCTCCCACGCGGGGCGCGGCGCGGGGAGGGTGGAGACCTGCTCGCCGTCGCTGCGCTGGCGATCGGTGGGCGGATAGGGTGGTGGGCTTCGGTCAATGGTACGGCGCTGTTCGGGACGCCGACGCGTGTCGGCGCGATCGAAGTCGCCCCTTTCAGCCCGGCGCTCGTACTGGGGCTTGTACTGGCGCGCGCGATCGTCGTCGGATGGCGGCAGCCGCTGGATGCGTTCCGCCGGGGCACGCGCCGGGGCCTCGTCGCGCAGCACCGGCGCATCGACGCTCGGGATACAACCGGCAACCGCGAGCGCCGTGCCCAGGATCACGGCGCCGCGCTTCACGCGTAGGCTTGCCCGAGCATGTCCAGCGATTCGCCATGCGTAAGGTCGAGATGAAGCGGCGTGACCGAGATATAGCCGTCCATCACCGCTTCCAGATCGGTGGCCCGCATCGGTGTCTCGGCGGTGCCGCTGAGCGAGAACCAGTGATAGTCATAGCCGCGGGGGTCGGTGTTGGTGACGATCTTCAGCCGGCCGTAATCGCGCAACCCCTGGCTGACGACGCGGATCCCCTTCACCTTGTCCGCGGCGCCGACGGGGAAGTTGACGTTGACCAGCGTCCGCGGCGCGAGCGGCGCGTCGAGCAACGGGCGCAGGACGCGTTCGCCCCACGCGGCGGCGGCCTCGAACGGTACGCTGTCCCCCATGCCTTCCCGGCTGTAGACCTGGCTCAGCGCGATCGAGCGAACGCCCGCGAGCGCACCCTCCATCGCCGCCGAGACGGTTCCCGAATAGGTGACGTCCTCCGCCAGGTTCGCGCCGCGATTGACCCCTGAGAGGATCAGGTCGGGCGGGCTGTCCTTCATGATCCTTGCAAGCGCCATCATCACCGCATCGGTCGGCGTCCCGGCGACGGCGTAGCGCTTCTCCCCGAACTTGCGCACGCGAAGCGGCCGCGACAGCGTCAGCGAATGGCCTGCGCCCGATTGCTCGTCCGCAGGCGCGACGACCCAGACATCGTCCGACAAGGTCGCCGCGATCGCCTCGAGCACCTTCAGTCCCGACGGATGATAGCCGTCGTCGTTGGTGAGAAGAATGCGCATCAGCGTCGCGCCTCGAGCATCGTGAGCCCACCGAGATAGGGCTGCAGCACCTCGGGCACCGCCACCGATCCATCGGCCTGCTGGTAATTTTCGAGCACCGCGACGAGCGTGCGACCGACCGCGAGGCTCGATCCGTTGAGCGTGTGGACGAACCGCGGGCTCTTCTCGCCCTCGGGGCGATAGCGCGCGTTCATCCGGCGCGCCTGGAAGTCGGTGCAGGTCGAGACGCTAGAGATCTCGCGATACTGGTTCTGGCCAGGAAGCCAGACCTCGAGATCATAGGTGCGTGATGCGGTGAAACCCATATCGCCGCCGCATAGGAGCATGCGCCTGAACGGAAGCTGCAGCGCGTCGAGGACACCCTCGGCACACTGGGTCATGCGCTCGTGCTCGGCGTCCGACGAATCCGGGGTGACGATCGCGACCATCTCGACCTTGTCGAACTGGTGCTGACGGATATAGCCGCGCGTATCGCGGCCGGCCGATCCCGCCTCCGAGCGGAAGCAGGGGGTCAGTGCAGCGAACCGCAGCGGCAATTCGCCTTCGCTCAGGATCCGTTCGCGCACGATGTTGGTCAGGCTGACCTCCGCGGTCGGGATCAGCCAGCGGCCGTCGGTGGTGCGGAACAGGTCCTCGGCGAATTTGGGCAGCTGCCCGGTGCCGAAGACCGCCTCGTCGCGTACCAGCAGCGGCGGCGCGACCTCCTCGAACCCGTGGTCGCGGGTCAGGCGATCGAGCATGAACTGGCCAAGCGCGCGCTGGAGCCGTGCGGCGGGTCCGCGCACCAGCGTGAACCGGGCGCCCGACATCGCGACCCCCGTCTCGAAGTCGAGACCGATCGCGGGGCCGATCAGATCATGCTCGCGCGGGGGAAAAGCGAAATCGGTCCTGGTGCCGCGCGCATGGATCAGGACGTTGCCCGTCTCATCCGTGCCTTCGGGGACTTCGGGGGCGGGAAGGTTGGGGATCGCCGCGAGCGCGTTATCGAGCTCCGCGGTCAGCGCGGCCTCGTCGGCTTCGAGCGTCGGCAACGCCGCCTTTAACGCGGCCACCTCGGCCATCAGCGCCTGCGCGCGCGGCTCGTCCTTCTGCGCCTTGGCCTGGCCGATCGCCTTGGACAGCTCGTTGCGACGCGTCTGCGCGGTCTGTGCCTCCGCGATCGTCGCGCGGCGGCGTTCGTCGATCGCGACGAGCGCGGCGGAGACGGGCGCGGCGCCGCGGCGCGCGAGCGCGGCGTCGAAAGCGGCGGGATTTTCACGGATGAGGCGGATATCATGCATGGCCCGGGCTATGCCGAGACGCGTATGTCGGCGCAAGTCGCCCCCGTAACCGACCCGCTCGGCGGATCGGCGCAACCGGGCCATGATCCAGGGCGTTATCGTCGTAGCAGGCAAATCAAGGAGAACGCCCGTGGAGCTTCCGCACAATTCCGTCGTCCTGGTCGTGGACGGCCGCAAGATGCTGTTCCTGCGCAACGAAGGCGATGCCGCCTATCCGAACCTGGTCGTCGAACAGGCGGTCGAGCAGGAGAACCCCGCGACGCGCGATCAGGCGACCGACTCGGCCGGCCGCGCCTCCTCGCCCCAGGGCGCCGCGCAAAGTTCGGTCGAGCCGACCGACTTGCACCAGCTCGAGGAGGACCGGTTCGCCGCCGAGGCGGCCGACGTGCTCAAGACGCGTGCGCTCAAGAACGACTATGACTCGCTGATCGTGGTCGCGCCGCCGAAGACGCTCGGCGAGATGCGCAAGCATTACCACAAGGAAGTGCAGAACCGTCTGGCGGGCGAACTCGCCAAGGACCTGACGGGCCACCCGATCGCGGATATCGAGACCGCGCTCAAGAACGCCTGAGGCCGGGTAGCGATCGTATGAAAAAGGGCTCGTGGATCGTCGTCCGCGAGCCCTTTTCCGTGTAGTGCGTGCCTGACAGGTCAGGCGGTCGGTTTGGAGAACCGCTTGCGCGCGATCAATGCCGCGGCGGCGGCGCCGAACAGAAGGACCATCGGCGGCGCGGGGACTGGTGCGGGCGACCCGCCATTCGATCCGGTCCCGCCATTGCTGCCGTTGGAGCCGTGCCAGCCGCCATTCGAGCTCCAGCCGCCGTTGCTGCTCCAGCCCTTGCTGCTCGACCCGTAACTCGACGACGAGGTCGACGTCGATCCGCTGCTGTTCGACGAGACGTTGCCGCTCGAGCTGGTCGATGTGGACACGTTGCCACTCGAGCTCGACGAGGACGACACGTTCCCGCTCGACGACGACGACACGTTGCCACTCGAGGAGGATGAGACGTTTCCGCTCGACGAGGAGGAGACGTTGCCGCTCGACGAGGACGAGACGTTGCCGCTGCTGCCGCCGCTCGCGGAGGATGAGGTGCTCGAGACGCTCGCGCCGCCCGTGCTGGTCGATGATCCGCCGGTGGAGGAGGTGCTGCTGACGTTTCCGCTCGACGTCGATCCGCCGCTGGTGCTCGACGACCCGCCGCTGGTGCTCGAAGAGCCACCGCTCGTGCTCGAGGAGCCGCCGCCGGTGCTGGTCGACCCGCCGCTCGACGTCGACGAGATGACGATGCTGCCGCTCGACCCCGAGCTGCCGCCGCCGAAGAAACCGCCGCCGCCAAAGCCGCCGCCAAGACCGCCACCGCCAAAAAAGCCCCCGCCGCCGATTACCGCGGGCGCGCCACCACCGCCGCCGCCGACAAAGCCGTCGCTGAGCGGAACGGGCACCGGCGCTGCATTGGCGACCGTTACGACGGTCGGCGCGCAGGCGGTGCTGGTCGTGGTCCGGACGACGCGACGGACGCGCGGACGCGTCGTCGATGCGACCTGCCGGCGGACGACGCGCTTGGTCATATGCGTCTTGGTCTGTGTCTTGGCGTAGATCTCACGCTTCGGGCGCTCGGCGACATGGACTGCGCCACCGCCGATGACAGCGCCACCGCACGCACATGCACATAATTTGGCCAACGCCATCCGCACCGACATAGGTCACTCTTTCGTTGCCGACGCGTACGAGGCGTCGGATCCCGTCTTCACGGCACTCTGGCACCGTCACTATCACCGCAGCGCAAAACAAACCGTTAAGCGCAAGATCATACCCAAGCCGTGAAAGAATTAAGCGAGCGGGTGCGATAAGTCATGCGACAAATTGGCGCGCGTCGTGCCGGTGCGGGACAATCCGTGACGCTGGATGGAGCGGAACAATCGGTCCATTTCGGAACGATCTCCGCCATGTGTAACCGCAATACAACATGGCGCAATAATCTGTCGTCGAACTCCATCGATGCGCAAGGTGGATCGCTTGTGGTGCCGGGCGGGTGAGACTATAGGCGCATTCACCATTTGGGGGTGGCCCCGACGGTCCGGACTTTCCGACCGAACGGGCCTGAGGGAGAGTGGTATGGCAACGGTAATGAATCGCGTAGACGAGACCAGTTCCAGCCAATCGGCGGCCAATGATGCCGATGGCTATCGACCCGACGGCGAAGAGCCGTTCATGAACCTGCGTCAGCAGGCCTATTTTCGTCAGAAGTTGCAGCAATGGCGCGATGCGATCCTCCGGGAATCGCAGGAAACGCTGTCGCAGCTGCAGGTCGATTCGCTGCGCGAGGCGGATCTGACGGATCGCGCGTCGAGCGAGACCGACTGGTCGATCGAGCTGCGCACCCGCGACCGCCAGCGCAAACTGGTATCGAAGATCGAGGCAGCGCTGCGTCGAATCGACGATGGCGAATATGGCTATTGCGAAGTGACCGGCGAACCGATCAGCCTCGCGCGGCTCGAAGCGCGGCCGATCGCGACGATGACGGTCGAAGCGCAGGAGCGGCACGAGCGGAACGAGAAAATCTCGCGCGAAGATTGATCGTCCCGGCGGCTGTCGTTCGCGGATAGGCAGTCCGTAACGCTTTTGGTATACGCGCCGTTCGAAGAGACGACGGAATGACAGGGCGCGAGACTGGGCATGGACAAGATCAACGACGAACGCCTGGGCTTTGACCGTCCCGCCGCTGACGACGTCGACCATCGTCTGGTCGATGGCGTCGAGGCTGTCGCGGCGGCGCAGGCACAGGGCGCGGGTTCCGGCGAACAGCGACGTTCGCGCGACAGCCTGCTGCTGAGCGCGTCGATGCGGATCGGTTCGGCGACCGAGGCGCATGACGTCCGGATCAGGAACCTGTCCGAGGGCGGGATGATGATCGAGTTCGATCGTGCGCTCGCGGTCGATACCGCGGTGATGCTCGATATCCGCGGGATCGGCGAGGTCGCCGGCCGGATCGCATGGTGCACCGAGGGGCGGATGGGGATCGCGCTCGATGCGCCGATCGACCCGAAAAAGGCGCGTAAACCGGTGGGGGCGGGGGCAACGACGCCGACATTCGCCAAGCCGATCGTGTTCCGCGCGCCACGAGGACGCTAATCCCTCCGGTCTTGAGGGGGAAGGCGACCGGAGGGATGCCACGACATGCAGACCGCGCGGCCTGCATACCGCGTCGTTCGAGCGGGTGATCAAACCGCCGGGTGGACGGTTCGATTACCCGCGCGAAGTCAACTATTATAGGCCGGCAATCTCTTCCTTCAGACGCAATTTCTGCTTCTTCAATCCTGCAAGCGCCAGGGCGTCGGGCATGGGCCTGTGGATCTCCTCGGAAATCCGGCGATCGAGCATCTCGTGCTTGGTTTCTAGCGCAGCCTGGTGCGTCGTCTGCATGGTGGAAAAGCTCCTTCTGCATTCGTGTTGGGGAACCAAGTAAACCACCCACCTCGTAAAAAGTCTTTAACGAAGGTTGATGAAATCGATTGGCCGACCGGTTTCGAGGGACGGGCCGAGATTCCTGCAAAAGCGGTCGGCACGCAGGGCGAAGGCCTTGGCGTAGACCGTCACGCGCAATTTTTGATGCTCGCGAAGCCGGGGTCATTTGCTAAAGGCGCTGGAGCAGCAGGGCGGGCCGGGGTGATTATGGTGGATGAGGCGCAGATCAAGGTTCGTCTCGGCGAGATCAGGACCGAGCATCGCGATCTCGACGCGGCGATTGCCGCGCTCTGGAGCAATGTGGTGCCCGACCAGCTTCAGATCGCGCGGCTCAAGAAGCGCAAACTGCGGCTGCGCGATGAGATCGCGGCGTTCGAGGATCAGCTGATTCCCGACATCATCGCCTGAACCGACTCGCCACGGGGCGGCGCCGCGAATCGCATGCCCCTCAAATGAATTAAGACTTTTTTACCATTTTTCCTGGCAAACGAATCTTTTCGGGACAGTCGCCGCGCAGGCGCCGGTTTTCGGCGTGGGCGACGCAGCGAGGCCGTGCCACTCGTCTTCGATGATTCGTGGACCGCATCACGCACCCTTGCACCGAAGACTGATCGACGCGCTGTACGAAGAGGCGATGCTGCTGGCCGATGAGGCGCGCAGCTATTTCGACGAGCCCGACCGAGGCGACCGCGGTGGTCTGGATCCGTTCGTGCGGGTGGCGTTCAGTTGTGAATCGCTCAAGCTGACGACCCGGCTGATGCACGTGATCGCGTGGCTGCTGACGCAGAAGGCCGTGCTCGCGGGCGAGATAAACGCGGACGACGCGGCGAAGCCGTCGCACCGGCTCGGCACGGCCGCGAGGACCGAGGAAGCGATGCTCGACGCGCTGCCGACGAAGGCGCGCGGACTTGTCGAGGCGAGCATCGACCTGCACCGCCGCCTGTCGCATATCGAGCAGGCGCTGTTGACGCCGGCGCGCGCGACCAGCCCCGCGCTGTCGATGCAGATACGTCTGGGGCTGGCGCTCTGATCGCTAGAGCGAGAGGCGGGCTCTGGCAGCGCGATATTCGCGCTCGAGCCGATCGACCCGATCGGCCACGCTTTCCACCGCGGTGACCGCCCCGATCCCCTGACCCGATCCCCAGATGTCCTTCCACGCCTTGGGCTTGGATCCACCCTCGCCATTGGCGCCGGCACCGAAGTTCATCGTCTTGAGATCACCCTCGGGCAGTGCGTCCGGGTCCATCCCCGCCGCGACGATCGAGGCGCGCAGGTAATTGCCGTGAACGCCCGTGAAGAGGTTCGAATAGACGATGTCCGCCGCCCGGCCCTCGACGATCCCGGCCTTGTAGGCGGGATCCGCATTCGCCTCGGTCGTGGCGATGAACGGCGATCCGATATAGCCGAAATCGGCACCCATCGCCTGCGCCGCGAGCACCGCGTCGCCCGTCGCGATCGAGCCCGACAGCGCGAGCGGTCCGTCGAACCACTGGCGGATCTCCTGGATGATCGCGAACGGCGACAGACGTCCCGCGTGACCGCCCGCGCCCGCCGCGACCGCGATCAGGCCATCCGCACCCTTCTCGACCGCCTTGCGCGCGAACCGGTCGTCGATCACGTCGTGCAGCGTGATGCCGCCCCAGCCATGTACCGCGGTATTGAGATCCTCGCGTGCGCCGAGCGAGGTGATGACGATCGGCACCTGCCATTTCGCGCAGGTCTCCAGATCGCGCTCGAGCCGGTCGTTCGACTTGTGGACGATCTGGTTGACCGCGAACGGTGCGGCGGGGCGCTCGGGGTGCGCGCGATTATGCGCGCTGAGTTCCTCGGTGATCCGGTGCAGCCATTCGTCGAGCATCGTCTGCGGGCGCGCATTGAGGGCCGGGAATGATCCGACGATCCCCGCCTTGCACTGCGCGATCACCAGTTCCGGCCCGGAAATGATGAACAGCGGAGACCCGATGACGGGCAGGCGGAGGCTCTTTAGAATGGCGGGTACGGTCATGGCGATTTCATAGCGCACCCGAAACGGCAATGCCAGCGGTCAGCGCAGGCGTATTTTGCGCGCGTAATTGCGCTGTGTCAGCAAAGGCGTACACCCATGACATCACGACTTACGGAGCGTCCCCTTTCATGAAATCCGCCGTTGCCGCCCTGCTCGGGCTGACTGTTTCCGCGCCCGCGCTTGCCGCCGGCCAGTTGCCCCGCACCGTCGTTCCGCTGGTGTACGATATCCAGATCCGTCCCGATGCGAAGGCGATGACCTTCACGGGTACCGAGAGCGTGACGATCGACGTGAAACAGGCGACGCAGACGATCCAGCTCAATGCCGCCGATCTCACCATCGGTACCGCGACGTTCGACGGGCGCCCGGCGAGCGTCAAGACCGACGCGGCGGCACAGCGGCTGACGGTGACGCTGCCCAAGGCGGCAAGCGTCGGGCGGCACACGCTTTCGTTCGCGTGGACGGGCAAGATCAACCAGTCGGCGGCGGGGCTCTTCGCGATCGACTATACCAATACCGATGGCTCGTCGTCGCGGATGCTCGCGACGCAGTTTGAGGCGCCCGACGCGCGCCGCTTCGCGCCGATGTGGGACGAGCCCGCATTCAAGGCGAAGTTCCGCCTCTCCGCGGTCGCGCCGGAGCAGCAGCTCGCCTTCTCCAACATGCCGGCGAGCGCGATTACGAAACAGGCCGACGGGACGCAGCTCTACCGGTTCGCCGAGACGCCGTTGATGTCGAGCTATCTGCTGTTCCTCGGCATGGGCGACATGGAACGCAAGACTGCGATGGCGGGCAATGTCGAGATCGGCATCATCAGCCGCAAGGGTGTCGTCGATCAGGGCGACTATGCGCTGGCTTCGGCGAAGACTCTGCTCGCCTATTACAACGAGTATTTCGGCCAGCCTTACCCGCTGCCCAAGATGGACATGATCGCAGGCCCGGGGTCGAGCCAGTTCTTCGGTGCGATGGAGAATTGGGGCGCGATCTTCTATTTCGAAAACGAGCTGCTGTTCGATCCGAAGCGGGCGACGGAGAGCGGCCGACAGCGCATCTATACCGTCGTCGCGCACGAGATGGCGCACCAGTGGTTCGGCGACCTGGTAACGATGGCATGGTGGGACGACCTCTGGCTGAACGAGGGCTTCGCATCATGGATGGAGGGCAAGTCGAGCGCCGATCTGGTGCCGGCGTGGAAGTCCGAGGCCGCCGCGGTCTCGGGCGAGCGCGAAGGGGCGATGGGGATCGATGCGACCGCCGCGACGCATCCGATCATCCGCAAGATCGAGACGGTCGACCAGATCGGCGAGGCGTTCGACGGCATCACCTATTCGAAGGGCCAGGCCGTCATCGGCATGCTCGAATCGACGCTCGGGCCCGACGTGTTCCGCAAGGGCATCCGCAGCTACATGGCCAAGTATAAATACGGCAACACCGTCACCGAGCAGCTCTGGGCCGAATTGTCCGCCGCCGCCGGGAAGCCCGTTGCCGAGATCGCGCACGACTTCACGCTGCAGGGCGGCGTGCCGCTGGTGACGATGACGGGCGCGCGCTGCGCGGGCGGCACGACGACGGCGACGATGACGCAGGGGCGGTTCGGCCTCGACGCCGCTTCGCGCGTGCCGCAGACGTGGCACGTCCCGCTGGTGGTCGGGACGCTCGGCGGCGCGCAGACGTCGACGATCGTGACGGGCACCGCGCCGTCGAACGTCACGATCAAGGGATGCGGTACGGTCGTGCTGAACCGCGGCAAGGGCAGCTATACGCGCGTGATGTACGAAGAGGCGGGGCATGCCGCGATCGTCCGCGATTATGCAAAGCTCGACCTGGCGGACCGGCTGGGGACGCTTGGCGACGATTTCGCGCTCGCGGCGGGCGGCTATCAGGACCTGTCGCGCTATTTCGACGTGATGGCCAAGGTCGGGCCGGCCTCGGATCCGCTTGAATGGTCCTCGGTCGCGGGCGCGCTGGGGCGGATCACCGGGCTGTACGACAAGACGCCGCTCGAGGCGCCGCTGCGCGCGCGGTCGGTGAAGATCCTCTCGCCGGTGCTGACGCAGATCGGGTTCGAGCCGAAACCGGGCGAATCGCCGCTGACGAGCAACCTGCGCGAGACGCTGGTCGGACGGCTCGGCGTCAACGGCGACACCGGTGTGGCCGACCGCGCGCGGCGCTATGTCGCGGCGCTCGCAACCGATCCCACCGCGATCCCGCCGTCGATCCGCCAGCCGATCCTGTCGACCTATGCGGTGAACGCGACACCGGCGGAATGGGACGCGCTGCTCGCGCTGACCAAGGCGGAGAAGAACCCGGTCGCGAAGAACCGGTTCGTGTCGTTGCTGGGCGCCGCGCGGAATCCCGCGATCGCCGGCCGCGCGCTCGACCTGCTCAAGACCGATACGATCAGTGCGCCGCAAAAGGCCGGCCTGCTGCGTGCGGTGGCGGGCTCGCATCCCGATCTCGCATTCGACTGGGCGGTGGCGAACCGGACGCTCGTCGACGGGTTCATCGAGGACAGCTCGCGCGCGGGATATATCGTCGGACTGGGTGCAGGGTCGAACGATCCGGCGATGCCGCGCAAGATCACGGCCTATGCGGACAAATATCTGGCCGCCTCGTCGCGGGGCGGGGTGACGCGGTCGCTGTCGGCAATCGCGGTCCGCAAGGCGGCGGCTGCGCAGCTGCAGCCCGCCGTCTCGAAATGGGTGGCGCAATAAGCGATCAGCTCCCGGTCCGGTCCAGGCCGGACCGGGGGCGTCACGCGATCGGGGTCAATCCCGACGCACAGGCGCGCGCCTTGTCGACATAGTGCCGTGCCGACACGGCGAGCAGCGCGATCGCGGCGTCGTCGAGCGCGCGCACCACGCGCGCCGGGCTGCCGACGATCAGGCTGCCGGCGGGAAAGACCTTGCCCTCCGTCACCAGCGCGCCGGCGCCGACGATGCAGTTCTCGCCGATCACCGCACGATTGAGGATGATCGCGCCCATGCCGATCAGCGATCCGTCGCCGATCGTGCAGCCGTGCAGGATCGCGCGGTGACCGATCGTGCAATCCTCCCCCACGGTCAGCGGCGCGCCGGGGTCCGAGTGCAGCACCGCGCCCTCCTGCACGTTGCTGCGCGCGCCGATCGTGATGGTCGTATTGTCGCCGCGGATCGCTGCCCCGAACCAGACGCTGGAGTCTTCGCCGAGCACGACGTCGGCGATGACGTCCGCGCTGGGGGCGATCCAGGCGCCGGGGTGGCAGGTCGGGCGTTTATCGCCAAGCGCGTATAGGGGCATGCCGGATTCTCCTCAACGCCCTCCTGCCGCACCGACGATCAAAACGAAACCGCCGTATCGCTGCCCGTCGGCGACGGGGCTGCGATACGGCGGTCGGGTTGGGACGGGTAGTGAGGTCAGGCGACCTGCGGCATTCCCGTGATCACCTTGTCGAGCGTCAGCGGATATTCGCGGATGCGGACGCCGCAGGCATTGTAGACCGCGTTGGCAACCGCCGCGCCGACACCGCAGATACCAAGCTCGCCCACGCCCTTGGCCTTCATCGGTGAGGATTTCTCATCGAGTTCGTCCATGAAGAACACGTCCTGATGCGGCACGTCGGCATGCACGGGGACATGATATTCGGCCATGTCGTGATTGACGAAATAGCCGAACCGCTTGTCGACGATCGCGTCCTCCATCAACGCGGCGCCCACGCCCATCGTCATCGCGCCGATGACCTGGCTGCGCGCGGATTTGGGATTGAGGATACGCCCCGCGGCGAACGCGCCACCCATGCGGCGGACGCGCACTTCGCCCGTTGCCGAGTCGACCGCGACTTCGACGAAATGCGCGCCGAAGGTCGCCTGCGCATAGGTCTTGGTCAGATCGCCGAACTCGATCGTCTCCTCCGCGGACAGCCCGGCGTCACCCGCCGCGTCGGCGATCGAGGCGCTGCGGTCCCCGACGCGGATCTTGCCGCCCTCGAACACCGCGGCGGCCGGATCGAAGCCCAGCTTGCGCGCGATGCTGTCGCGCAGCGCGCTGCACGCCGCGTACACGCCGGCGGTCGAGCTGTTGCCACCCCACTGACCGCCCGACCCGGACGAGACGGGGAAGCTGCTGTCGCCGAGCAGCACGACGACCTTGTCGACGGGTACGCCCATCATTTCGGCCGCCGTCTGCGCGATGATCGTGTAGCTGCCGGTGCCGATGTCGGTCATGTCGGTGGCGACGGTCACGATGCCCTTCTTGTCGATCCCGACGCGCGCCGCGGACTTCATCGCGACGTTGTCGCGAAACGCCGATGCCATGCCCATGCCGATCAGCCAGCGGCCTTCGCGCACCTGCCCGGGGACGGGGTTGCGCTTGGACCAGCCGAAGCGCTCGGCGCCGGTCTTGAGGCACCCGACGAGATCGCGCTGCGAGAACTGGCGCGTCGGCTTCTCAGGATCGACCTGCGTGTCGTTGACGATCCGCAACTGGACCGGATCCATCTTCAGCTTCTCGGCAAGCTCGTCCATTGCGATTTCGAGCGCGAGCAGGCCGACCGCCTCGCCCGGCGCGCGCATCGCATTGCCCTCGGGCAGGTCGAGGACCGACAGCCGCGTCGCGGTCATCCGGTTCGCCCCGGCATAAAGCAGCCGGGTCTGGTTCACCGCCGTCTCGGGCCCGCCGCCGGGGAGATCGCCGGACCAGCTTTCATGCGCGATCGCGGTGATCTTGCCATCCTTCTGCGCGCCGATCCGCAGCCGCTGGATCGTCGCCGGACGGTGCGTGGTGTTGTTCATGATCTGCGGACGCGTCAGCGCGACCTTGACCGCGCGGCCACCGATCGCCCGCGAAGCCAGAGCGGCCATCACCGCGTCGCTGCGGATCCACAGCTTCGACCCGAACCCGCCGCCGACGAACGGCGACAGGACGCGGATGTCCTCCTTGGGGATCAGCAACGTCTCGCTCATGTCGCGAACCGCCCAGTTGAGCATCTGGTTCGAAGTCCACAGCGTCAGCTTGCTGCCCTTCCAGGCGGCCATCGTCGCATGGGGTTCCATCATCGCATGGCTGTGGTCGGGCGTCGTGTAGCGCTGATCGAGCTTGACGGGGGCCTTGGCGAACGCGCCGGCGAAGTCGCCGACGGCGGTGTCGGGCGTCCCGTCCTTGGGCTTGACCGCGCTCGACTGCGATGCGGCGAGGTCGAACGATCCGCTGCTGCGGCCATAGCCGACGCGAACGAGCTTGGCGGCCGCACGTGCCTGCTCGAACGTCTCGGCGACGATGATCGCGACGGCCTGATCGTAATGCTGGACGGTGGGGCCGGCGAGCATGTTTGCGGTATGCGCCTTGGCCTTGGCGAGCCTGCCCGCATTCTCGTGCGTCACGACCGCCAGCACGCCGGGTGCGGCCTTTGCGTCGGTCACGTCGATGCTGTCGATCCGGCCCTTCGCGATCGCCGATCCGACGATATAGCCATAGGCCGCGTCTGGCGCGGCGTCGTTGCGCTCATAGGCATAGCGCGCGGTGCCCGTCGTCTTTCGCTTGCCGTCGATCCGGTCGATCGGCTTGCCGATGACGGTCATGCGGTCGATCGGGTTGGTCGTTGCGGGTGTATCGAACTTCATGGCGATCAGGCCTTCGCTTCTTCGAGCACGGCACCGATCGTTCGCTCGACCAGTGGCAGCTTGAATGCATTTTGTGAGGTCGTGCGCGCACCGGCGAGCACCGCGGCGGCCGTGGCTTTTGCGCCCGCGGGGAGCTGTGCTTCCGCGGCCTCGACACGCCAGGGCTTGTGCGCAAGCCCGCCAAAGGCAAGCCGGCCACGATTGCCGGGCTGGATCACCGCCGCGACGGAGATCAGCGCGAACGCGTAGGATGCGCGGTCGCGGACCTTCTGATAGATGTGCGTCCCGCCGATGGGCTTGGGCAAGGTGACCGCGGTGATCAATTCACCGGGGGCGAGCGCAGTCTCGATGTTGGGCGTCGTGCCGGGAAGCCGGTGGAAGTCGGCGATCGGAATCGCACGTGCCTTGCCTGCTGCATCGACCGTCTCGACGGTGGCATCGAGAACGCGCATCGCGACCGCCATGTCGCTGGGGTGCGTGGCGATGCAGGCATCACTCGTTCCCATGATCGCGAGGTTGCGATTGAAACCGCCGATCGCGGCACAGCCCGTTCCGGGCTGGCGCTTGTTGCACGGCTTCGTGGTGTCGTAGAAATACGGGCAGCGCGTGCGCTGGAGCAGATTGCCCGCGGTCGTCGCCTTGTTGCGCAACTGGCCCGACGCACCCGATACGAGCGCGCGGCTGAGCACGGCATAGTCGGTCCGCACGCGGCTGTCCGCGGCGAGATCGGTGTTGCGGACGAGTGCACCGACCCGCAGCCCGCCGTCGCTGGTCGGCGTGATCTTGTCGAGGCCGAGGCCGTTGACGTCGATCAGATGCTGCGGCGTCTCGATCTGGAGCTTCATCAGGTCGAGCAGGTTGGTGCCGCCCGCGATGAACTTGGCCCCGGGATTGCGCGCCGCTGCACTGGCTGCCTCGGTCGGGGTCTTTGCGCGTTCGTAGGTAAACGCCTTCATGCCGTGCGCTCCGTACCGGCGACATCATGGATGGCGTCGATGATGTTCGAATAGGCGCCGCAGCGGCAGATGTTGCCGCTCATGCGCTCCTTGAGCTCCGCCGTGGTGACACCGGGCTTCGCGGCGATGTCGGACGTCGCGTGGCTGGGAATGCCGTCCCTGATCTCGTCGAGCGTCGCGACTGCCGAGCAGATCTGGCCAGGCGTGCAATAGCCGCACTGATAGCCGTCATGCTTCACGAACGCAGTCTGCATCGCGTGGAGCTTTTCCTCCGTCCCGAGCCCTTCGATCGTCGTGATCGAGTCGCCTTCGTGCATCACTGCCAGGGTCAGGCAGCTGTTGATGCGGCGACCCTCGACGATCACCGTGCAGGCGCCGCACTGGCCGTGATCGCAGCCCTTCTTCGTCCCGGTCAGCCGCATCGTCTCGCGCAGCGCGTCGAGCAGCGTGGTGCGCGTGTCGACATCGATCTTCGTGTTGCGACCGTTCACCTTGAACGTCACCGGCATCGTCGTCGGGGCGGGCTGCTGTGCGGGCTGCGTCTGCGCGCTGACCGCGGTACCGCCGAGAGTCGCCGTCGCAACGCCGCCTGCAATCACGCCGCGGCGCGAAACGGCGAATCCATCGTCTTTAGTCATGCTGATTTCAAAGCTCCCTGTCACGCAAACGGCTCGGCCGACGGTAGGTTGCATTTGCCGTAAAATTCGCTCGAAGATATTGAAACGGCGTAGTTTATTTGACGGTGGCCGATCGCGTGCGCGCTATCAGGAAAACGGCGCGGAGGGGTCGAAATGCGATCGGCGGGCGGTGACGCGCCGGTTGTAGCCTGATACCGCAAACACTGGATTTCACACGGTTTTACAGTGGCGAAATCGCTTCGCAAAGTCCTCGGATGGTCCTAGTCTCGTTTGCATAAACAGCGTCATGATGACGGGCAGGGGATTGGCAATGCAGGGTTATGCGCAGACTGTTGCCCGGTTGAGGTCTATGCTGTTCCTGCTCGAGGAGTCGCTGCGTATCGCTGACGAGGGGGGGCATGCACTGGTCGGCGCGAAGGTGAGCGACTGCATCGGCACGATCCAGCAAGAACTCTCGATGATGGTGGACGATCGGTCACCACCACGCTCCGACGCGGCGCCGCAAGCGGATCTTGCCGCCGCGAAATCGCGACGCGCGGGTTAGGTCGTCACGCCGCGCTGCCTCCAAAGGTTAGGGCTGGCATTTGGGAGTGGAGCGAGCAGCCCCGCCGAACGCGTCGCGCTCGGCGGGGCTTAGCGTGTCAGTCGATGTCGCCATGGCCGTGGCCGATCGTGATCTTGGCGCCGGTGTCCGCACCACCGTTGCCGCCCTCCCACCAGTAAGGCAGCCGCTTGCGCGTGCCGGTGGCGGTCTCGTTCAGCGTGGCGGCGTCGTAAAGCCGCCCGCCGAGCATGACCTGGGCGATCTTGTCGCTGTTGCGGATGTCGACCGTCGGGTCGGCGGTGAGCACGACCAGATCGGCGAGCTTGCCGGGCTCGAGCGATCCGACGTCGCGGGCGTAGCCGAGCGACGTCGCGGACGCGATGGTGCCCGCGCGCAACGCCTCGATCGGCGTGAAGCCGCCTCGGACGAAGCTCCACAGCTCCCAGTGCGCACCGAGCCCCGGTTGCTGCCCATGCGCGCCGATCGCCACGGGAACACCCTTTGCCGCAAGCTTGCCCGCCTCGCGCGCGGTCGCGCCGTCGACATAATCCTCCTCGGGCGCGATCTCGCGGCGGGCGTTCTGCGCCGCGAGCAGCGCGGGCGGCGCATGCCGCGAGAGCAGCGGATGCCGCCAGACGTCGCTGTGCGCGCGCCAGTACGGATCGCCCGCAGGGCCACCATACGCCACCACCAGCGTGGGTGTGTAGCCGACCGTCGTCTGCGACCAGAGGTTCACGACGTCGGCATAGAAATGCTCGAGCGGCACGTTGTGCTCGACGGTCGCGTTGCCGTCCTGGACGAGGCTCATGTCCAGCGTGAACAGCGACCCGCCCTCCGGCACGACCTCCATGTTCTCCGCCTGTGCGGCGGCAACGACCATCTGGCGCTGTTCACGGCGGGGCTGGTTATAGTTCTTCACGCTGTGCGCGCCCTGCGCCTTGAGGCGGCGGATGACCGCCAGCGCGTCTTCATAGGTGTCGATCTGCGCGTAGACGTCGGGCGCCTTCGCGCCATAGACGATCTCCCCGGTCGAGAACGTCCGGGGCGCGAGGAGCATGCCCGTCTGCTGCATCTCGGCGGCGGGGAAGATTTCCGCCGAACGCGACGACGGATCGTGGACCGTCGTAGTCCCCATGGCGAGGTTCGCCATCGCCGACCAGTTCTGCTGCGGCACGATCTCGTCGTCACCCTGGGGGCCGTGCGCATGCGCATCGACAAGCCCAGGGATGATGATCTTGCCCGTCGCGTCGATCGTCCTGGTGCCCGCCGGGATCGCGATCGATGCACGTGGCCCGACCGCGACGATGCGGTCGCCGCGGATGAGGATCGTCGCGTCGTCGATGATCCCGCCATCGCCGCGCGCCATCGTCACGACGCGCGCGCCGGTCAGCGCGGTCGTCCCGGTCGCCTTGTCGGCGGCGACCTCCATCGACAGCGAAACGCCGGTCCGCGGCGCGACGAACTTGGGCGCCTCCTCGCCGCTCGGCACCGGCTGCGTACGGAACAGGCTCTCGGTCGTCGCGGTGTAGAGCGTCGGGCCCGCGCTCCAGTGGATCTGCGCGCCGTCGTTCGACCAGTTGATGAAGTCGGCGCCATCACCGCTGACGCGCGTGACGGGCAGGGGGCCGCCCTTGGCATCGACCTCGACCGCCTGCCGGCCGGGGATCAACGGCATGACGAACGCCTCGTAATTCTGGCGGAACGCGACGTAATCGCCCGCCGGCGAAATCTGGTAGTCGTTGACGAGTTCGCCCGACGCGTGGACGCGCCGGTCCTGGCCGCTGAGGTCGGTACTGACCAGCTGACGCTTGTCCTTCTCGGTCGCGATCAGGAAGACGCGGTCGTCGCTCCGGCCGAATTGCGGCGCGGCGACGTCCTTGGCGATCCGGACCGGCGCACCACCGCTCGCCGCGACGCGGTAGGCGCCGCTGCCGGGGTTGCCGCGTGCCGCGGTCAGGCCGCCGCCCTCGCCCTGCTCGAAGACGATCGTCCGCGCGTCGGGCGAGAATCGCGGCCGGCGATAGTGCCCGGCCAGCGTGGTGACGGTCCGCGGCGACCCGCCGCGCGCCGCGATCGTCCGGATCTGGCCCAGCCCCGCATCGGTCCAGCCGACGAAGACGATCTGGCGGCCGTCGCGGGACCAGCTTGGGAACAGCTCGAGCTCGTCCGAACCCCGCGTCAGCCGGACCGCGGTGCCGCCTGCAACCGGCTTGGTCCACAGCTTGCCGAGCGTCTCGAAGATGACGGTCCGGCCATCGGGCGAAACCGTCGCCCAGCGCGGCATGCGTGTCGTGACGCGATCGGGCGCGACCGCGATCTGCGGGTGGACCGCGTCGACGATCACGCGGGTGTCGTCGATACGGAACGGGATGACGCTGCCGCCCGAGCCGTCGGGCGCGACGCGGCGCAGCTTGCCGCCCGCCCAGAACACGATCGCGGTGTCGCCGGGCGTCCATGCCATGTCCGGATAGACGCCGGTGACGGCCCAAGCCTCCTGAACGTCGCGATCAAGCGCACCGTAGACGACGCGCTCGACCCCGCTGGCGAGATCCTTCACCCATAATTTGGTGATGTTGTTCTCGCGCCGGACGAACGCGATCCGCTTGCCGTCGCGCGACGGGGTCGGGCGCACCGAGCCACCGACGCCCGATACCGCGGTGGTCACCTCGCCGCTGTCGATGTCGTAGCGCTCGATGTCGAACAGATCGGTGCGCGAGTTCTGCGCATATTCGAAGATCGGCCCGGGCGAGACGTTGCGCGTATAGAAGATGCTCTTCCCGTCGGGCGCGTAGATCGGCTCGCCAAGCTCCTTCTGGAGCTGTTCGCTTGCGCGCTTGACGAGCTGGACGCCGCCGCCGCCCGATACGTGGTACAGCCAGATCTCGCCGGTGCCGAGCGAACGGCCGGTCGTGAAATGCTTCTTGGCGGCGATGAACCGGCCGTCCGGGCTCCAGCTCGGCTGGTTGAGCAGGCGGAAATCCTCCTTGGTGACCTGTCGCTTGTCGCCACCGTCGACATTCATCACCCAGATATTGTCGCCGCCGCCACGGTCGGAGGTGAAGGCGATGCGACGGCCGTCGGGCGAGAAGCGCGGCTGGTGCTCGAAGGCGAGCCCCTCGGCGATGCGCGTCGGCGTGCCGCCCGCGATCGGCATCGTGTAGATGTCGCCGAGCAGGTCGAACGCGATCAGCCGCCCGTCGGGCGAGACGTCGACGTTCATCCAGCTGCCTTCGTCGACCTGCATCCGGACCTCGCGGGTGCGCAGGCCGCGGGGCTTGTTGACGTCCCATGCAGGCGGCTTCTTGTCGCTTTTCGCGGTCGCCGGCGGCGTCGTGGCGGCGTCAGGTGCGGGTGTGGCGGCGGGCGTCGGCGCCGGCGTCGGCGCTGGGAGCGGACCGGCGGGCGACGCAAGCGGTGCCGTCGCCTTGTCCTCGGGCGCCTGTGTCCGTTCGACGGGCCTGGCGGCGGGCGGCGGTGCGCTCTGGGCGGAAATCTGTTCGGCGACGAGACAAAGTGCGAGTGCGGTCAGTGCGCGGTGCTTCACGGTACGGCGATCCCCCTGTTTGCGACGGGTCTAGCCGATTGATCGTCACGGTCACGCAGAAATGCGACCGCCCGCATGCGCGATCGCCTATCCCGCGAGCCTGAGCGCGTCGCCCGGTGCACGGCGCGGCTGGTCGGTCCAGATCCCGCGCGTGTCGAGGACGGTCTTGGTCACGCGTTCCTCGAGCGGGATCGAGCGGAACACGTCGTGATCGACCAGCACGACCATGATCGGGCATGTCTCGATCGCGGTATCGACGTCGATCAGCGTCGCGCCCGTCCCGTCGAACGCGGGGGGAAGCGTCGCGGCATAGGGTTCGACGATCCGGACGCGCTCGCCGAACCGCTCGGCCACCGCCTTGGCGACCTTCATTGCGGGGCTTTCGCGGAAATCGTCGATGTTCGCCTTGAACGCGAGCCCGAGGCAGGCGACCGCGGCACCGGGCTGTGCGTCGATCATCGCCGCGACCTGCGCGATGACATGCTCGGTCTTGCCGTCGTTGACCTCGCGCGCGGTGCGGATCAGCGGCGTCTGGTCGGGTGCCGCATGGACGAGGAACCATGGATCGACCGCGATGCAGTGGCCGCCGACGCCCGGGCCTGGCTGGAGGATGTTGACGCGCGGGTGCCGGTTGGCGAGGCGGATGACCTCCCAGACATCGACCCCCATCGTATCGGCGATCAGCGACAATTCGTTGGCGAACGCGATGTTGACGTCGCGAAAGGCGTTCTCGGTCAGCTTCGTCATCTCGGCCGCGCGCGCGGTGGTCGTGACGCAGGCCCCGCGGACGAAGCGGCGGTAGAAGGTGAGCGCCTTGCGCGCACAGCGCGGCGTGATGCCGCCGATGACGCGGTCGTTGTCGATCAGCTCGACGAGGATCCGCCCCGGCAGCACGCGTTCGGGGCAATAGGCGATCGCGATGTCGGCCTGTTCGCCCGTCCGCCCGGGCACGCGCAGATCGGGGCGCAGCGTGGCGATCAGGTCGCGCACCTTCTCGGTGGTGCCGACGGGCGAGGTCGATTCGAGGATGATCGTGTCGCCGGTCTTCAGCACGGGGGCGATCGTCGTCGCGGCATTGAGGACATAGGTTATGTCGGGGGCATGCGAGTCGTCGAACGGCGTCGGTACCGCGATCACGAAGACGTCGGCGGGCTCGACCGTCATCGAGGCGCGCAGCGTCCCGCGCGCGACGACGCCCGACACCAGTCCGTCGAGATCGACCTCCTCGATATGGATCCGCCCCGAGTTGATCGTGTCGACCACGCGCTGCGTGACGTCGACGCCCAGCACGCGCGCGCCGGTGCGCGCGATCACCGCTGCGGTCGGCAGGCCGATATAGCCGAGCCCCATCACGACGACGGTCATTTCAGTATCCGAAAGCATGGACGATGATCCTAACGAGTGCCGGCTGGCGCGAGGGTCGGTGCGAACCTCTGCGCGATGATCGCCGCGATCCTTGGCGCCGACCGCCCGTCGCCGAACGGGTTGTGCGCCCGCGCCATCGCCGCATAGCCCGCCTTGTCGTCGAGCAGCGTGAAGATTTCGGAAACGATCCGGTCCTCGTCCGTGCCGATCAGCTTGGCGGTGCCGGCTGCGACGCCTTCGGGGCGCTCGGTCGTCTCGCGCATGACGAGCACGGGCTTGCCGAGCGCGGGAGCCTCCTCCTGAACGCCCCCCGAATCGGTCAGGACGATCTCCGCGACACCCAGCGCGCGCACGAAGGTCGGATAGTCGAGCGGTTCGATCCGCGCGATATTGGACCGGTCGCCGAGGATCGCGTCCATCACCGAGACGACATTGGGATTGGGGTGGATGGGGAAGATCACAGCGACGTCGTCGCGCGCGGCGATCCGCGCGATCGCGCGCGCGATCGACGCCATGCCGTCGCCAAAATTCTCGCGCCGGTGCGTCGTCACCAGGATGACGCGCTTGCCCGCAAACCGCTGCACGACCGCGTCGAGGCCGGCACCGAGCCCTGGATCCCCCGCGACCCGGTCGCGCGTCCAGTGCAACGCGTCGATCACCGTATTGCCCGTGACGTGGACGGTCTCCGCAGCGACGTTCTCGCGCAGCAGCGCATCGGCGGCGGTCTGCGTCGGTGCGAAGTGGAGCATCGCGATCGGTGCGACGATCCGGCGGTTCACCTCTTCGGGCCAGGGGTGGTGGATGTCGCCCGAGCGCAGTCCCGCCTCGACATGCGCGACCGGGACCTTGCGGTAATAGGCGGCCAGCGCCCCCGTCATCGCGGTCGCGGTGTCGCCCTGCACGACGACGAGGTCGGGCCGTTCGGAATCCATCACCTCGCCAAGCCCGACCAGCAGCCGCGCGGTCAGCCGGTCGAGCGTCTGGCCGGGTTCCATGAGGTCGAGATCGATGTCGGGCACCAGTCCGGCGATCGCCAGAACCTGGTCGAGCAGACCCCGGTGCTGCGCCGTCACGCAGGTCCGGACCGACAGCCCGGGCCGTGCCGCGAGGGCCGCGATGACGGGGAAGAGTTTGATCGCTTCCGGGCGCGTGCCGAAGATGACGAGTATTTTTGACATGGAACTCGCCTACACCGAACGTCTTTAATGACGCGCTAACTGCCGCGATCGATTTGCCGAGCCGTTTCGGCGTCGATATGCGGATAGATGATACCAGACTGCTCGAGACGATGCGCGACGTGCGCCGGAACGGGAAGACCAAAGGGAGCACCGAATGACGATCAAACCGCTACGCAAGGCCGTATTTCCCGTCGCCGGACTAGGAACGCGTTTCCTGCCTGCGACCAAGTCGATGCCGAAGGAGATGCTGACCGTCGTCGACAAGCCGCTGATCCAATATGCGGTCGAAGAAGCGCTCGAGGCGGGGATCGAGCAGATCATCTTCGTGACCGGACGCGGCAAGGGTGCGCTCGAGGACCATTTCGACATTTCGTTCGAGCTCGAGGCGACCATGCGCGCGCGCGGCAAGTCGCTGTCGATCCTCGACGGCATCCGGCAGAAGCCCGGTTCGCCCGTCTACGTCCGGCAGCAGGAG
Organism: Sphingomonas sp. AC449; assembly: GCF_979253475.1. Lineage (NCBI taxonomy): Bacteria > Pseudomonadati > Pseudomonadota > Alphaproteobacteria > Sphingomonadales > Sphingomonadaceae > Sphingomonas > Sphingomonas sp. AC449. Next base: position 565,735 of record NZ_CEEDCZ010000001.1, read on the forward strand.
CCGCTCGGCCTCGGTCATGCCGTGTGGTGCGCACGCGAGATCGTCGGTGACGAGCCGTTCGCGGTGCTGCTTCCCGACGAGCTGATGGTCGGCAAGCCGGGCTTCATGAAGCAGATGGTCGAGGCGTATAACCAGGTCGGCGGCAACGTGATCGGTGCGCTCGAAGTCGCGGATTCGGAAACCGACAAATACGGCATCATCTCGCCGGGTGCGATCGATGGTCGCTTGACCGAGGTCACCGCGCTGGTCGAGAAGCCCGCCAAGGGCACGTCGCCGTCCAATCTCATGATCCCCGGCCGCTACATCCTTCAGCCCGAGGTGATGCGGATCCTCGAGGGTCAGGAAAAGGGTGCCGGCGGCGAGATCCAGCTGACCGACGCGATGGCGCAATTGATCGGCAACCAGCCGTTCCACGGCTTCACCTTCGACGGGCAGCGTTACGACTGCGGCGACAAGGCGGGGTATATCCAGGCCAATCTGGCGCTCGCGCTGGCGCGTGATGACATCGGGCCTGCCGTCCGCGCGTTCGCCAAGACGCTGCTGGGCTGAGTGCAGGGGAGGGGGCTCAGCGGGCCCCCTCCCGATCCTCAACCTCCGGAGCAGTCAGTTCCGCAGCCGAGACAGCCGGGGTCCTTCGGCAGGCGGATTGTGCGGAAGCGCAGCGCCATCAGATCGACAAGCAGCAACTTGCCCGCAATGTCCTCCCCGAACGGAGCGATCGCGCGAAGCACCTCGAGCGCGGCGAGGCTGCCGACGACGCCCGTGACGGGGCCGAGGATACCGTCCTCCGCGCAGCTCGTCTCCGCGCGCTCGGGATCCTGCCCGACAAAACACCGATAGCAGGGGCGATCGTTTTCCCAGCCGCGGTACACGCCGAGCTGCCCCTCGAATTGCCCGACCGCCGCGGACACCAGCGGGATCCGCGTGGCGAACGCGGCGTCCGCGACGACAAACCGGGTCGCGAAATTGTCGCAGCCATCGAGCACGACATCGACCCCCGCGAGCAGCACGCCGGCATTGTCGGGGTCGATCCGGAGCTGGTGCGTATCGACCGTCACGTGCGGGTTGATGCGGCGGGCGGCGATCGCCGCGGCCTCGACCTTCGCGATGCCCTGATCTTCCGTTCGGAAGATCGTCTGGCGTTGGAGGTTCGACGGCTCGACGCGATCATCGTCGATCAGCACGAGCCGCCCGACGCCCGCAGCGGCGAGATACTGGATCGCCGGCGAGCCGATCCCGCCCGCGCCGATCACGGCGACGGTCGCCGCCTTCAACCGCATCTGACCCGCGCCGCCGAACTCCTTGAGCACGATGTGCCGGGCGTAGCGCGTCAGTTCGTCATCGCCGAGCGTCACGCCTTCCACCCGAACGTCATCGTCGTGCGATACCAGATGTCGCCCGCCGCACCGCGGAGGTCGATGTTGTCGCGCGCGGCGCCAAGCAGCAGCCCCGCCGCATATTGCTCGACCGTCGGACAGTCGATCGCGCGCGGCGTCACGCGGCGTATCCGGCCGTCGGCGGTGGCGAACAGCGCGAGGTCGATCGTCAGCTGCCAGCCGTCGCGCGTGCGTGCTGCGCCCGAACACTGTCCCGAACTGACCTGGCCCGCGACGAACGCCGTCGATTCGGTCGTTGGCGTGACGGGGCGGCGAAACCGCAGCACGGGCAACGCCGACCAGTCCTGTGGCGGCAGCGGGGTCGCGGCAGGACCGGCGGGGATGACAGGAGCCGGGGCCGGCATCGGAGCCTTGTGCGGTGACGCACCCTCCTGCGCCGGGATCGCCGCCACGGGATCCCGCGGGACCGCGACCTGCGCCATTGCCGCGGACAGCGCCAAGACGGTCATGGAAAGCCCCATCATCGCCTGGTCGCCCCGCAACCCCCGGGCCCGCGCATCGCAAGGGCCGGGGCGCCTGGGGTCACCCGAGGCGGCGAGCATGCCGCGCTGGATAAACGATACATTCGCGTTCCTTTCATCGATCGCAGCCTCTGCGATCGTCCGTCTGCGGTTCAGTCGCTGCCCGAGGCCGCGGGTTGCGTGGCGGTCACGCCCGTCGAACCGAAGCCGCCGAGGCCTCGCGCCGACGACGCACTGAAGCGATCGACGATCGAGAAGGTCGGGCGGACGATCGGCAGGAAGACGAGTTGCGCGATGCGATCGCCCGGGGAAATGACGATCGGCTCGCTGCCGGGGGGTGTCCGCAGCCATGCGCTGATGAAGATCTGATCGGCGTAATCGGCATCGATCGTGCCGACCGCCTGGCCGAGCACGAGGCCCTTCTTGTGGCCGAGCCCCGACCGGGCAAGCAGGAAGGCGACCATGTCGGGCGAATTCATCAGGATGGCGATCCCCGACGGGATCAGCACCGCGGGCGCCTGCGGGTGCAACGTCATCGGCTCGGCGATGCAGGCGTGCAGATCCATCCCGGCGGACAGGTCCGTCTGATATTTGGGAAGCCCCCAGTCGTAGAGGCGGTCGTCAAGGACCCGCAATTCGAGATGGGGGTTCTTTTCGAAGGTCATGGCGTCTTCATCATCCTTTTGTGGCGCGGCGGCGCAGCGTCCCGCCAAGCGCGTATGGCCATCGGCTGGCCGAGCCGGCGCCGTGTTATCGTTAGAGTAGGGGCATAAGGCCGTCGTTCCAAGCGTGACGGCCGGGTATCGGGCATCGCCGCCCCGTCGCGTCGTTGCTCAGACCCGCGCCGCGATCCCGAAGCGGACGAGTTGGGACAGGCCGGTCGCGCCCGTCTTCTTCATCAACTGCTCGCGATACGTCTCGACGGTGCGCGGGCTGATCTCGAGCCGCGCGGCGGTCTGTTTGGCGGTCATGCCTTCGACGATATGCCGCAGCACCTGGCGTTCGCGCCGCGATAGCGAGGCGAGGCATTTCTCGATGTCGGTCGAGGAGGATATGCGCTGGCGGACCTGCTTCAACGCGTTCAGAAGCTCGTGCGGTTCGAACGGCTTTTCGAGGAAATCGGCGGCGCCCGCCTTGATCGCCGCCACCGCGAGCGGGATGTCGCCATTCCCCGTGATGAGGATGACGGGATCGGACCGGCCGAGCGACGGCAGCGCCAGCAGAAGCTCGAACCCGCTCATGCCGCCGAGCGAAATGTCGCCGAGGATGATGCCCTTCGGCAAGCCGTGGAGCGCGTCGAGGAACGCCTCGGCGCTCGCGAACGACCGGCTCTCGAGACCTTCGACGGCGAACAGCATTTCGAGCGACCGACGCATCTCGGGCTCGTCGTCGATGACGTAGATGATCCCGTCATGCGGCACCCGCCAACTCCTCGCGGCAGGACCGTCGTGGCAGCGTGAACGAGAAGCTGGCGCCGCCCCGCGGGTTCGAGGCGCCCGTGATCCGGCCGTCATGCGCCTCGACGATCGTCCTAGAAATCGCAAGGCCGACACCGAGGCCGTTGCGCTTGGTCGTCTGGAATGGGGTGAAGAGGGCGCTCTCGATCTCCGCCGCCAGGCCCGGGCCGGTATCGGACACGGTGATCGTGCAGCGTTCCTCGGGGCCGGGAAATGCGCGTAGCGTGATCGTGCGTGTCGCGCTGTCGGCAACCGCATCGGCGGCATTCGCGATGAGATTGAGCAGGACCTGCTGGATCTGCGTCGCGTCGATGAACACCTCGCCAATGTCATCATCGATCGTCACCGTCAGTTCGGCGCCCGCCTGGCGCACCGCAAAGGCGCCGAGCTTTGCCCCCTCCGTGATGATCTGCCGCGCATCGACCCATTCCGCTTGCAACGGGCCGCGCTGGACGAACCGGCGCAGGCCCTTCAGCACGTCGGCGGCACGGAATATCTGTTGCAGCGCGGAGTCGAGCGCGTCGCCGACCTCTGCGGTCATCGGGCCACGCGACGCCGTGACCTGCGCGATCTTGGCGTAGTTGGCAGCCGCCGCGAGCGGCTGGTTCACTTCATGCGCGATCGCAGAGCCGAGCTGTCCAAGAGCGGTCGCGCGTGCGAGCTGGTGGAGCTCCGCCTGCAGCAGCGCGAGCGCTTCCGCGGCGGCGATCCGGTCGGTCTCGTCGCGGATGTAGATCGTGCGCAGGTCGTCCGTCGCGGACGGCAAAGCGACGCTCGAGACCGACAGCGTCAACCGCTTTCCGTCGGCCCGTTGCACGCAGCAGGGATCGACGTCGGCATCGGACCAGCCCGGCAGCAGCGTCGCCAGTGTCAGGCGTTCGACGTCCTCGTCCCCGATCCCGAATATGTCGCGCGCACTCGTGTTGATCGCGAGGATGTTGTCGGCCGCATCGGCGATCAGCATCGCCGCGGGCGTGGTCCCGAAGATCGACTGGAGATAGTCTTCGCGCCGGCGCGACCGGCTGGCCTCGACGTCGGCGCGCTTGCGCAGCGCGGTCGTGTGCCCGCCGAACAGCGCCAGGATGAGCGAAAAGACGATGACGACCACGATATTGACCGGTGTCACGAACGGATGGTCGGGGTTGAGCATGACCGCCGCGGGGATTGCGGTGACGACAACTGCGACCGCGGTCAGCGCCCCGCCCCACGCCGCCGCCAGCGCGACCGCGACCAGCGCAAAGGCAAAGGGCAGGTCGACGCCGATCAGGTGCCGGCTGATCGTCGTCAGGAGCAGCGCGGCGCCGCCGAGCGCGACGCCATGGGCGAGCCTGCGAGGCCATTCCGTCGACGGCGCTTGCTGATCGACCTTCGCCCATAGTCGCTGCACGGCAGCCCTCTCCCCCAATTTCATCTGCACCGGTCGAGATGCCGGCTGTGCGCGTACAGAAGGAATTACTTAAGCTTAGCTGAACGGTCGGCCGCGTATATCCGTAAAGATACGGAGGCTGGCACAGCCGCCAGCCGATCGAATATCGTTCCGGGACGCGCCGCATGCGCGTCGGTGCCGAGGCAGATCGCGGCGGCGCCGGCCGGTTTGCGCCCTTGCGCCGCAGCAGCGGGGCACGTCCGACCGTTTCAGGCTGTAACACTTTGGGACAGCGTGGGTAATCCTACGGAGTTGCCCGCTTCACCGCGGTGCCGCACCGTTCGTCCCGACGATAGTTGGAGTTATCATCCCGATAATTTGATGAACATCTAGTCGCATGGGGGCACCATGAGAAACGATGCTGTTATTGAGCATGTAGTCAATACTTCGTGCACGGTTGTGGCAAGTGGATCAGAGATATTCCGGTTTGGAATATCCAACTTGCTGCGACGCGAACTTTGCATAGCGACCGTTCTGGAAGCATCCAGCTGGTGTGTTGCACAGTCTTATCTGGTGCATCGGCAGACGGCCAACCTGATCATCATCCACACCGACGTCATCAACGGCCAGTGTCATACCACGGTGCGAAACCTGCGCCTTGCCTATCCCCGCCTGCGGATCGTGTTCGTCGGACAAGGGCAGGAGCGGATGAAGATCCTCGCGCTGATCAGTGCCGGTGCGCACGCCTATGTCCTCGAATCGATGCCCATGGACGTGATCGCGAAGGCGGTGCGGATGGTCGCCGCGGGTCATGTCTACCTGCCGGACAGCGTCGCCGACCTCGCGATCCCCGAGCACGCCGACGACCGGCGCACTGGCGCACTCACGCGGCGGCAGGAGCAGGTCCTGCACCTGCTCGCCGAGGGGGCGTCGAACAAGGACATCGCGCACCGGCTCAACCTCGCGGAGGGGACGATCAAGGTGCATCTGAGCGGCCTGTTCAAGGCGCTGGGCGTGCACAGCCGGGCAGGTGCCGTCGCGTCGGTCCATGCGCGTGCCTACTGACGAACGCACAAGGCAGGGTGTCCGGCTAGACCGTTCGCCCGTGCCCGGCCGGTACGGTCTATCCACCAGACTAGGTCGACTGGCCTAATTGATCGCGCGACCAGGCACGAGGCATCAGTACGTCACCACGAGAGATCATGGACTGGCGAACATTACGTCTCAAGGGCGAAGGGCAACCGATGGAGCGTCGAGATTTCCTCAAGGTCGGGGCTGGGGCAACCACCGTCGCGCTGGCGGCGACGGCGCAGCAGCTCATCACCCCGTCGACGGAGCCGCTCGCGGTCGCGCCGCGGCCCGCGGCGCCGACGGTGACATCGTCCTCGACCGGCATGGCGGGGCTGCTCCAGCTCGTGATCGAACCCGTTGAGAAGGAGATGATCGACGGCAAGATCGTCTACATGGTGTTCTATTTCCTGACGACGGGACAGCCGCAGCCGGTGCTGCGGTACCGCGAGGGCGAGACGGTTTCGCTAAGCGTCACCAACAACGACATCGTCGCGCACGGCTTTGCGATCACCGGGATCCCGCAGGCGACGGTCGCGGCGATCCCGCCTGGCGAGACACGGCTGGTGCCGATGTTTGTCGCGCCCGTCGGTGGCTCGTATCTGTATCACGATCCGCTCGAGGCGCCGCTCAACCGCATCCTCGGGTTGCACGGCGCGTTCGTCGTCGACCCCGCGCTCGGCACGACGGCGATGGGGTCGCCGACGCCGTTCAGTCGCGCGATGCACACGCCGCAGATTGCCGCAGTCTTCGATGCGTTCGGCCGGCATCCGCGTTTCCCCGGCGACCGCTGGAACCCGCAGGATGCGGCACGCGACAAGGTCTGGGTGTTTTCGCAGACGGACTCGACGATCAATGCGCGCGCGGCATCGGGAAACCGCATTTCGGGCCAGGCGCTGGTCGACGCATTCCTGCCCGACTATTTCCACATCAACGGGCTCAGCGGCTTCGATACGGCGACCCACTCCACCACCACGAGCGCGGACCTCGCGGGTACGCAGGCGATCGAGCCGGTCGGGCGACAGGGGCAGCCGACGCTGTTGCGCGTGATGAACGCCGGGCTCTGCACGCATTCGGCGCATATCCACGGCAACCACCTGTTCGAATGCACCGAGCCCGACGCGAGCGGCGTGCCCTATTGCGAGACCAATGTTTACGAGCGCGACGTGTGGATCATGCGGCCGATGGATCGCAAGGACATGATCCTGCCGTTCGAACGCCCGCCCGACATCGCCGTCTGGCCGCCGAAGCAGGAGCCGTTCCCGCTGCGCTACGTGATGCACTGCCACACCGAGATGTCGCAGACCGCGGGCGGCGGGAACTATCCGCAGGGGCTCGTCACGCACTGGACGATGACCGGCCCGATCTACACTTTCTGACAGCGGGAACAGACCATGGGCGCGGATACCGTCAGTGCATCGGGGATCGACTGGACCAAGACCGGGGTCAAGGGGATCAGCAATTACCAGACGTTCGGCTGCAACGTCTTTCAGGAAAGTCCCCCGACGCCCGACAAGCTGTCACCCGACATCAGTTTCGTGCGGCAGGTCTCGACCAGCGGGCAGCTGATGGCGCCGGATGGTGCCAAGCTGCGCTACTGGTCGTTCGAGGACCCGGCGAGCGGCGTGAAGGCGCCGTATCCCTCTCCACTGCTGCGCGTGCGCGAGGGGCAGGTCGTCCACGTCAAACTGCTGACCGCGAAGAATGCGCATACCATCCATCACCACGGCATCGAGCCATCGACGATGAACGATGGCGTCGGTCACGTGTCGTTCGAGGTGAAGGACCAATATACCTATCAATGGAAGCCGGCGAACGCGGGCACGTTCTTCTATCATTGCCATCGCAATACGCCGCTGCATTTCGAGATGGGGCTTTTCGGCGGTCTGATTGTCGACCCGCCGGAGGGGCCTGGATATCTCTATTCCTCGAGCATGCCGAATGCCCCGAACCAGCGCTACCAGGTCGAGCGGCTCTGGGTGTGCGACGACATGGACATCCGCTGGCACAATGTGATGGGCCAGAAACACGATGCCGGCATGTGCGGCGAAAATGTCGGGATGAACCGCTTCGAGCCGCAATATTTCCTGATCAACGGCGTGTTCAACACCAAGACGATGAACGACCAGAAGGTCGCGGCGACCGCGCGGGTCGGCGACACCGTCCTGATCCGTGTCCTGAATGCGAGCTACTGCATCCTGCGCGTCACCTTCCAGGTGGCGGTGACCTGTGTGTCCTGCGACGGGCACCGGCTCGGCAAGGAAAGCTGGAATGCGCCGATCGTGTTCCCCGCCGGCACGCCGATCGAACTGACGACCGCCGGGCGGCTGGACCTTCTGTTCACGGCGACGCAGCGAGGCAGCATCGGCGCGACGATCGAGTATCTGCACTGGATCACCCGCCGCGTGCACGACAATGGCCGCGGCGTGGCCAAGACACAGATCGTCGTGTCATGACCGGCCCGTCCAACACGCGCGCGGCAACCGGTGCGACGGTGCCCGTTCCTTCCGCAAACAGGCATGCAGGCGGCATGCCGGGTGGCCATGATCACGGCGTCGTCGCGCCGGGCATCGCCCAACTGGGCGGCGCGTTCGCCTTCTCCGACACCGTGGGTCGCACGATAGCACAGGCGGATTTCCGGGGGCGCTGGACGCTGCTGTTCTTCGGCTATAGCCGGTGTCGTGCGAGCTGCCCTATTGCGATCCCCAAGATGGTGCGGACGGCGGACCTGCTGCGTCAGTCGGGTGTCGCTGCGCGCGCGATGTTCGTCGATATCGACGTGCCGCCGCTCGGCGTCATGCGGTTTCGCCGACCGGGTGCGGCCGCCGCGATGGCGGGGCATTCGGGGCATGCGCATGGTCATGGCGAACTCGACCGCGTCGCGGCGATGCGCGCGCTCGCCAAGGCCTATGACGGAAAGCTGATCGTCGCCACGGGCACGCGCGCGCAACTGTCCGCCGCGACCCGCGCCTTTGCGGTCGCCCGCGAGCATATTCCGCCGCGGCCGGGCGAGCTCGGCCACAGCATCAACCATTCGTCGCTGATCTATTTCCTCGCGCCCGACACGCGTGTCGCGGGCTATGCGATGCACGACCAGTCGGTGGCGGACATCGAGCGAACATTGCGGCAACTGGCGCGCATGACCTGACGCGCCAGCACGCCGTTTCCGCCATCGTCTCGGCCGGTCGACATCGTCACCGGATCGGGCCCCCGCCGCCGCACCTTGCCCCTCCGCGCCGGCGGCGGGGTGCGGCGGCGGCCTGCCGTCATCACGACAGCACGCATGATGCCGCAGCGGTCCCGCGGGTCGGATCGCGAGCGTGACGCTGTGCTTGGGAACGCATCCGTCGAGCGAGCGTGGACGCCGCGTTCGGCTCGCCCTGTCCGCCATGTGCCGGGTCGCCCTAATCCGTTCCGCCTAGGGCATGGCCTAGACAACAGATGGTGCGGGTACGTCCTTCATATGACTTAGCAACCCGCCATATTGATGGGAACATGCAGGCGAGCCAACAAAGGTCCTGACTTCCGATCCCGGCGTCGCAACAGTGTCGGGCAAGAAGATGGGGCCATCATCTTAGATGAGGACCCTGCCATGTCTGGTGATTTCACGGTCGATCTCGGCGATCTCAACTTCATTCTCGCGCAGATCAAGATTGCCGAACGCAATGCCGCCGGTGAATCGCTTGCCGGAATCATGGGACCACAGGGGCAGCTCATTCCGTACGGGTTGCGGACGGTGGACGGCACCTACAACAACCTGCTGCCGGGGAATGCAGTCTATGGCGCGGCCGACCAGTTGCTGCCACGGCTGACCACGCCCGTCTTTCGCAACCTCAACGACGGCGGCACCTTCACGCCCGGTCCGGGCGCACCGGCCCTGACCAACACGGATTACGGTACGCCGGGAAGCGTCGTCGATGCCGATCCGCGGCTCATCAGCAACCTGATCGTCGACATGACCAACAGCAATCCCGCGGCGATCGCCGCTTGGTATGTCAACGCGCACGCGCAATCCGCCTATGCCGACGCGCATGACGGCAACCCGCCGCCAAACGGCTATGTCCCGACTGACGAGGAACTGTCGCTCATCCCCAACCTGTCGCCGGACATCGGCCTGTCGCCGTCATTCAACGCGTGGATGACGTTCTTCGGGCAGTTTTTCGATCATGGGCTCGATCTGATCACCAAGGGGGGCAACGGCACGGTCTTCATTCCGCTCCAGCCCGATGATCCGCTGTACGTCCCCGGCGGCCCGAACTTCATGCCGCTGACGCGCTCGACGCAGTATGACGCCAACGGCAACCAGGTCGTCGGCGGGACCGAGACGGTCAACACCACCACGCCGTTCATCGACCAGAACCAGACCTACACCTCGCACGCGTCGCACCAGGTGTTCCTGCGCGAGTACAGGTTCTCGGTCGATTCCGACGGCGACGGCGTCAAGGATTCGCGGGCCGTCGCGACCGGTCGCCTGCTCGACGGCGCGATCGGCGGCATGGCGACCTGGGGCGACACGAAGGCGCAGGCGCTGTCGATGCTCGGCATCAGGCTCGACGACTACGACGTCCTCAACGTGCCGCTGCTGCTGACCGACGCGTACGGGAAGTTCATCCCGGGCGCGAACGGCTATGCGCAGATCATGCTCAAGGACGGGACGCTGCTCGAAGGCACCGCAGAGGGTGTCGCGATCCCGGCCAATGCGTATTTCACGGGTCACGCCTTCCTCAACGACATCGCGCATCATGCCGAGCCGGTGCTCCTCGATCTCGACCACAACCCGGCGACAGACCCGGTGCGGCAGATCGCGGACACGGATCTGCTCGACTTTAATGGCGACGGCGTCTCGGACGAGGCCGATCTGGTGGCGGGTGCCGCGTTCATCGTCGATGCGAACGAGGACCGCGAGATCACGGTTGCCGATCTCGCCGACGTCAACCTCGACGGGAGGATCGACGCCAGCGATCTCGTCGCGGACGACAATAATCCGCTGACCTACGACAACGAGATGCTCGACGCGCATTTCGTGACCGGCGACGGGCGCGGCAACGAGAATATCGGGCTGACCGCGGTCCACACCATTTTCCATGCCGAGCACAACCGCGTGGTCGAGGCCGACAAGGACACGATCATCGCATCGGGCGATCTCGCGATCGTCAACGAGTGGCTGTTGCCCACCACGGGCACCACGCGCGACGCGATCACGCAGGAGGAGCTCGATGCGATCAATGCGCTGACCGGGAGCGTCAGGGTGGCGGCGATCGACGCGCTGAACTGGGACGGCGAACGGCTGTTCCAGGCTGGGCGGTTCAGCACCGAAATGCAGTATCAGCATCTGGTCTTCGAGGAATTCGCGCGCAAGATCCAGCCGAACATCGACCCGTTCGTGTTCAGCAACTCGGCCAATATCGACCCTGCGATCACGGCGGAATTCGCGCACGCGGTGTACCGGTTCGGCCATTCGATGCTGACCGACACGATCGAGGTTTCCGATCCGACGCTGACCACCGAGTCGCTGACGCTGGTGGAGGCGTTCCTCAACCCGCAGGCGTTCACCGCCGCGAGCCTCGACGGCACGACGGGCCTGTACGATGCGGGGACCGCGGCGGGCGATATCATTCGCGGCATGACGCGTGTCGAGGGCAACGAGATCGACGAGTTCGTCGTCGACTCGCTGCGCAACTTCCTCGTCGGACTGCCGCTCGACCTCGCGGCGCTCAACATCGCCCGCGGTCGCGACGCGGGTGTCGCGGCGTTCAACGTCGTGCGCGCGCAGCTCTATGCCGCGACCAACGACGCGCAGCTCAAGCCCTATACGAGCTGGCTCGACTTTGCGCAGAACATCAAGAACCCGGTTTCGATCGTCAATTTCATCGCCGCCTATGGGACGCACCCGCTGATCACCGGGGAGCTGACGCTCGAGGGCAAACGCGCTGCGGCGACTTTGTTGGTCATGGGCGGCGCCGATATGCTCGTCCATGCGAACGCGGCGATGGGCGTCGCGGAGCACACGATCCATGCACCGACGGACCGGCTCGACTTCCTGCAGAGCAAGGGCAGCTGGGCGCCGAACAACGTCGGCGGCGTGAACACGCATGAGAGCGGTCTGAACCTCGTCGACCTGTGGATCGGCGGCCTGGCCGAGGAGAAGATGGAATTCGGCGGCATGCTGGGTTCGACCTTCAACTATGTGTTCGAACACCAGATGGAGGACCTGCAGAACGGGGACCGGATGTATTATCTGAGCCGTACGCAGGGGCTCAACATGCTCAACGAGCTGGAGAAGAATACCTTTTCCGATCTCGTGATGCGCAATACCAATCTCGGCGATCTTCACTCGACGCACGTTGCCGGAGCGCTCTTCGACACAGCCGACTATACGCTCGAGCTCGATCCGCTGACGCGGCAGATCACCAACCTCGACGAGGATGGCAACTTCCTCGCCGGGGGCACCTTCGATCCGCAATGGTCGAACGCATTCCTGCAGGCGATCGACCCCAAGGTGGTGCGTATCGCTCCCGGTGCGGACGTCGACGGCGACGGCTTCGGCGATGGCGGGCTGCTCAAGTACAGCGGTGGCGAGCATGTCACGCTCGGCGGCACCGAGGGCAACGACTTCCTGTATGGCGACAAGGGTATCGACACGCTGTGGGGCGACGGCGGCGACGATTATCTCAACCCCGGGATGGAATCGGACGAAGTCTTCGGCGGCGACGGCGACGACATCATCGAGGATCCGTTCGGCGATGATTTCCTGCGTGGCGGCGAGGGCAATGACGTGGTCAGCGCGGGCCCAGGGCTCGACATCATGTTCGGCGGGGGCGGCAACGACTTCATGGTCGGCGGGACCGACGCCAAGGAGATGTTCGCCGGACGCGGCAACGACTTCCTGCTTGGCGGGAGCGGCAGCGACAATCTGATGGGCAACGAGGGCGATGACTGGCTCGAGGGAGGCGACGGTCTCGACAGCCTGACGGGCGAGAATTCGAACCTGTTCTTCAACAGCCCGATCATCGGCCACGACATCATGGACGGTCAGGGCAACGATACCGACTATGACGGCGAGACCGGCGACGACATCATGGTCCAGGGCGCCGGCATCCAGCGCAACAACGGCATGGCGGGGTTCGACTGGTCGATCCACCAGGGGGATGTCAGCAACGCGAATTCCGATCTCGGGCTGAGCGCGGCGGTCAACCAGCAGGCGTTCACGCTGCGCGATCGCAACGACCTGGTCGAGGCGCTGTCGGGCTGGAAGCACGACGATATCCTGACCGGCCGGCAGATCCCGCTCGGGCTGGTCGGTACGGGGGCGAATTTCTCCGATCTGCTCGGCGACACCAATCCGCGGATCCTCGGCAATGATCTGTACGAGGACGGCGTCCGCCGGATCGACGGGCTGCGCGAGCTGCTCGACTTCAAGACCTGGGATGCCAGCAATCTCGATGCACTGGTGATCGACGGCGACACGACCGACGACCTGTTGATCGGCGGTGGCGGCAGCGACGTCATCAAGGGCCGCGCCGGCAACGACATCATCGACGGCGATGCGTATATGCACGTCTTTATCAGCGTGCGGGAAAACAAGGACGGAACCGGTGCCGAGCTGTTCCGCGCCGACTCGCTGACCCAAGTCCAGGCACGGCTGCTCGATCGTACGATCAACCCCGGCCAGCTCGTCGCCTCGCGCGAGATCGTCTACCGCGAGACCGTCAACGGCTACGCGATCGGCGCGGCGACGGTGACCGAGGGGATGGACACCGCGGTCTATATCGGCAACCGGTCCGATTTCACGATCACCTTCCGCCCCGACGGACGCGTCAATCTCGTCGACAATATCGGCGACGAAGGCGACGACATGCTGCGCAACATCGAGCATATCCAGTTTGCCGACGGCATCCTCGAGATCAACCGCAAGCACCTCGGCACCTTCGCGATCGACCAGACGACGCCGAAGGTCGGCCAGACGCTCGCGGTGACGACCGGGTCGTTCGTCGATTACGACGGGACGACGACATTCTCGCGCCAGTGGCAGCATCTGGTCGAGGGCGTGTGGACCGACATCCCGGGCGCGACGGGGGATAGCTACCAGGTCACCGTCGACTATGTCGGCGAGGCATTGCGGGTCGCGACGAGCTACACCGACAATCGCGGGTTCAGCTCAAGCGGCACCAACCAGTCCGAGGGGGTGGTCTATTCCGATCCGACCGTGCCCGTTGCGGTCCCGGATGATGCCATTGTCGGCGACGGCGCTGCGAATACGCTGACGGGTACGGCCGGCGCCGATTTCATGCTCGGGCTCGGCGGTGACGACGTGCTGTTCGGGCTTGGCGGCAACGACCGCCTGTTGGGGGGGGCAGGCAACGATTTGCTCGATGGCGGCACGGGCGCCGACGCGATGTCCGGCGGCGTTGGCGACGATACCTATGTCGTCGACGATGCCGGCGACGGTGTCTCGGAAGGCGCCGCGAGCGGCACCGACACGGTGGAAAGCAGCATCAGCTACACGCTGGGGTCGGAGGTCGAGAATCTGCTTCTGACCGACGTGGCGGCGATCGACGCGACGGGCAACGGCGCGGACAATGTCCTGACCGGCAATGCTGCGGCCAACAGGATCGCCGGTCTGGCCGGCGACGACCAGCTGTTCGGGATGGACGGTGCCGACACGCTGAGCGGCGGCGCGGGGGCAGACCTGCTCGACGGCGGAACGGGCGCCGACACGATGGCCGGCGGCCTGGGGGATGACATCTACGTCGTCGACAGTGGCGGCGACGGGGTCGACGAAACGGGCGGCGATGGCATCGACAGCGTGCGCAGCAGCATCACCTACACGCTGGCGGCCGCGCTCGAAAACCTGTCCCTCATCGGTGGCGGTGCAATCAACGGCACCGGCAACGCGGGCGCGAACATCCTGACGGGCAATGACGCGGCGAACGTGCTGTCTGGCCTGGGGGGCAACGACACGCTGGTCGGCGGCGGCGGCAACGATACGCTCGACGGTGGAGCTGGAGCGGACGCCATGTCGGGCGGCCTCGGCAACGACAGCTATGTCGTCGACACTATCGGCGACGTCGTCGATGAAATCGGCGGCGACGGAATCGATATCGTCAGCAGCAGCGTGACCTTCACGCTGGCGGACGGCGTCGACAACCTCACGCTGACGGGCACGACGGCGATCAACGGCACCGGCAATGCCGATCGCAACACGCTGACCGGCAATGTCGCCGCCAACATCCTCTCGGGTCTCGCCGGTGACGATATCCTGTCGGGGCTTGGCGGCAACGACCGGCTGATCGGCGGCGAGGGGGCGGACAGCCTCGACGGCGGTACGGGTGTCGACGTCATGCTCGGCGGTCTGGGCGATGATACGTACGCCGTCGACAACGCTGGCGACGTGGTCGACGAGACGGGCGGTGACGGCGTCGATCTCGTCAGGAGCAGCGTGACCTTCACGCTGGGCACCAACGTCGAAAACCTGACGTTGCTCACCGGCGCGACCAGCGGAACCGGCAACGCCGCGGCCAATGTCGTGACGGGCAATGCGAGTGCCAACACGCTGACCGGCCTGGCTGGAAACGACACGCTGATCGGTCTCGGCGGCAATGATCGCCTCGTCGGCGGAGAGGGGGCGGATCTGCTCGATGGCGGTACGGGCACCGACACCATGTTGGGTGGGCTGGGCGACGACACCTATGTCGTCGACAGCAGCACTGACGTGGTCGACGAGACGGGCGGCGATGGCGTCGATACGGTGAACAGCAGCGTCGCCCGCACGCTTGCGGCAGGCCTGGAGCGGCTCACGCTGACGGGTACGGCGGCGATCAACGGGCGGGGCAATGCGGCCGCCAACATCCTCACGGGCAATGCTGCCGCGAACAGCCTGTTCGGCATGGACGGCGACGATCAGCTCGTCGCTGGTGCGGGTGCCGACACGCTCGACGGCGGCACCGGCGCGGACGTGATGGCCGGCGGCCTTGGCAACGACACGTACCTCGTCGACAATGTCGGCGACGTCGTCGACGAGACCGGCGGCGATGGTGTCGATACCGTCAACAGCAGCGTGACCTTCACGTTGGCGGCGGGGGTCGAGCGCCTGACGCTGACCGGTGTGGCGGCGGTCGATGCCACGGGTAACGCCGACGCCAACATCCTGACCGGGAACGCCGCTGCAAACACGCTCTCCGGTCTCGATGGCTCCGACATATTGCGTGGCGCAGACGGTGCCGACCATCTGCTCGGTGGCGCTGGCGACGACACGCTCGATGGCGGAGCGGGCGTAGACGTGATGTCGGGCGGTCTGGGGAACGATCTCTATATCGTCAACACGGCGGCAGACGTTGTCGACGAGGCCGGCGGGGACGGCGTCGATAGCGTCAGCAGCAGCGTGACCTTCACGCTGGGGACGGATGTCGAGAACCTCACGCTGACGGGTACGGTCGCGATCAACGGATCGGGCAACGGCGCCAACAACAGCCTTTCCGGCAATTCGGCGATCAACATCCTGTCCGGCTTCGAGGGCGACGACTTGCTGCAGGGCTTTGGAGGCAATGACCAGCTGCTGGGCGGCGGCGGTAACGACCGGCTGATCGGCGGAACGGGGAATGACCGTCTCACGGGCGGCGCCGGCACCGATGCCTTCGTGTTCGGCACCGGGCAGGGCAACGATGTCGTGGTCGATTTCGACTTCGACGCGGCGGGTGGGCAGGACCTGCTCGATATCTCGGGGTTCGGGGTCAATGCCGGAAACTTCGGTGCGCAGGTGCTCGTCTCGCAGGTCGGCGCCAATACCGTCATCGCGATCGGCACGCAGACGATCACGCTCGCCGGTGTCAGCGCCGTGACGATCGACCACACCGACTTCGGTCTCTGAGCAGCGGTTGCGGGGGAGCGAAACGGTGAGCAACTTCGGTGACAGGCTGCCCGCGGCGGCGCGCGAGGCACTGGCGGGGTGTCGGGGACATTTCATCGCCGCGCTGCTGTTCAGCGCGCTGGTGAACATCCTGTACCTCGCCCCCACGCTGTACATGATGCAGGTATACGACCGCGTCGTCCCGACGGGCGGCGTGGTCACCCTGCTCGCGCTGACGCTGGTGCTGGCGGCGGCGATCGCCACGATCGCGATGCTCGAGGCGGTGCGGTCGCGCCTCATGGTGAAGGCGTCGCTCCAGCTCGACGACCGTCTCGCGCGGACGATCCTCGCGCGGCTGATCGCGAAGGGGCAGGGCGGGCGTGGCGACCCGTCCTCCGCGCAGGCGATGCGGGAGTTCGATACGGTGCGCCTCGTCATCACCGCGCCGACGCTCATCGGCCTGTTCGACGCACCCTGGACGCCGATCTACGTGATCGCGGCGGTTCTCATCCATCCGCTGCTCGGCCTCTTCGTCGTCTGTGCGGGTGCGATCCTCGTCCTGCTGACCGTGTTCTCCGACCGGGCGACGCGCCGGCTCACGCGAACGGCGCATCGTGCCGCGACGCGATCGGCGATCGTGCAGGAAGAGATCGCGCAGCATGCCGAGCTCATTCGCGCGCTCGGCATGGGACGCGCGATGGTCGATCGCCAGATCGGCGAGCGCGCGCAGGGCCAGGCGGCTGGCGCCAGCGCGCAGATGGCCACGGTCCGCTTTGCCGCGATCGCCAAATTCATGCGGTTGCTGCTGCAGTCGCTGGCGCTCGGCGTGGCGGCGATGCTCGCGATCGAGCGGCAGATCTCCGTCGGCGCGATCATCGCCGCGTCGGTGCTGTTGAGCCGCGCGCTGCAGCCGATCGAGATGCTGATCGGCGGCTGGGCCAATCTGCAGAACGCGAGCGAAGCGATTGCGTCGCTGAAGCGGCTGCTCGACGACACGAGCGTCGCGTCGGTCGCGACCGCGCTGCCTGCGCCCGAGGGCCGCGTCTCCGCGCGGAAGATCGTGGTCCGCAGCCCTGATGGATTGAGCGTGCTCTTGAAAGGCGTCAGCTTCGATGTCGAGCCCGGCCAGATGCTCGGGATCGTCGGCGCGTCGGGTGCCGGCAAGAGCACGCTGATCCGCGTCCTGGCGGGGGGGATCACCCCCGAAGCGGGCACGGTCATGATCGACGGGGCCGACACGGGCATGTGGGATCCCGAACGGCTTGCGACGTACCGCGGCTATGTTCCGCAGGAACCGGCGTTCCTGTCGGGAACGATCGCGCAGAACATCGCACGCTTCGCGGCGGCCGATCCACATGATGCCGAGGATCTCGATCACCGCGTGATCGCCGCGGCGCAGGTGGCGGGATGTCACGCGCTGATCCTGTCGCTGCCAGGCGGCTATGACTGCCCGATCGGCCGTGCCGGCGTCGCGCTCTCGGCCGGGCAGCGTCAACGCGTCGCGCTCGCGCGCGCGCTGTTCGACGACCCCGCGATCCTGATCCTCGACGAACCCAATGCCGCACTCGACGCCGAGGGGGAGGCGGCGCTGATCCGCGCGCTCGACGCGACGCGACGGCGCGGCGCCACGGTCATCGTGGCGGCACATCGAACCGGGGTGCTGGCTGCCGCCGATCGCCTGCTGGTGCTCAGCAACGGGGCGGTCGACTGTCAAGGCCCCGCCGACGACGTGCTGGCGGTGCTGGCCAAGCGCGCGGGCGAAACCTCCGGCAACGTCGTCGGATTGAAAGGAGCCACGGCATGACCGCTATCGACCACACGCCGCGGAGCGAAATCCGGCTCGGCCTGCGCGTCGCCGCCTTGTTCTTCA
The DNA here is from genome assembly GCF_979253475.1 of Sphingomonas sp. AC449. Taxonomy (NCBI): domain Bacteria; kingdom Pseudomonadati; phylum Pseudomonadota; class Alphaproteobacteria; order Sphingomonadales; family Sphingomonadaceae; genus Sphingomonas; species Sphingomonas sp. AC449. Next base: position 584,200 of record NZ_CEEDCZ010000001.1, read on the forward strand.
TCGGGTTGCTGGGAGGCGCCGCCATGGTGCCGCTGGACTCGGGCGTCTATGCGCACGGCACGGTGATGGTCTCGGGCAAGCGGCAGGCGGTCCAGAACCGCGACGGCGGCGTGGTCACCGCCTTGCACGTTCGCGAAGGCGCCAGGGTCGTCCGCGGGCAGGTGCTGCTCGAGATATCGTCCGCCGACCTGCACGCGCTCGAACGCGGCATGACCTCCGAATTGCTGATGCTCTATGCGCAGCGCGAGCGGCTGCATGCCGAGCGCGAGGGGCGCCACGTCATCGTCGAACCGGTCGAGTTTCACGACCTGCCCGCCGCCGACCGCATCCTCGCCGACGATGCGCTGCGCGGACAGCGGCTATTGCTGACCGCGCGGCTGCGCACGGCGCAGACCGAAAAGGCGGTCTGGATGCAGCGGGCGCATGCCAATCAGGAACAGATTGGCGGGTTCACGCAGCAGATCGACTCGAACCGCCGGCAATATTCGCTGCTGACCGACGAGCTGGAGGGCATGCGGATCATCGCGCAAAAGGGCTATGCGTCCGTCAACCGGATCCGCGCGCTCGAACGCGATCAGGCGGCGCTCGATGGCGAACGCGGCGCGCTCGGTGCGCAGATCCTGCAGACCCGCGATTCGATCGGCGAGGCGCAATTGTCCGCGGCAGGGGTCGATCGCCGGCAGCGTGAGGAAGTCGAAGGCAGCCTTCGCGACCTGCTCGTGCGTATGAACGAGCTCCGCCCGAAGCTGCTCGCCGCGCGTGAGCAGCTCGCACGGTCGCTGGTCCGCGCGCCGGTGACGGGTACGATCGTCGGCCTGTCGGTGTTCACCGTGGGCGGCGTCGTGTCGCCCGGGCAGATGCTGATGGAAATCGTCCCGCAGCAGCGCCAGCTTGTCGTCGAGGTGCAGGTTTCGCCCGACGACGCCGACGATCTTCATGCGGGGCAGACGACGCAGGTCCGCTTTTCGGGCTTTCACGACCGCACGATGCCCGTCCTCGATGCGCGCATCGAGTCGGTGTCGGCGGACAGCTTCACCGAGGAACGCACCGGCAACCGCTATTATCGCGCCGAGGCATCGCTGCTCGCGCACAGCGACCGGTTGCTGACGGTGCTCAAGGGTAAGGGCGCCCTGAAGCCGGGGATGCCCGCGGAGATCCTCATCCCGCTGAAAAGGCGATCGGCGCTCGATTACCTGCTGGGCCCGGTGATAGACGGGATCTGGAAAGCGGGCAGGGAGGCCTGAGACTGGACGACGGCAGGCCGGTCGGGCGACACCGCGGGTCGCGATCCTCGTCGACGCCGGTTCGCTTTCACGAAAGGGGCAAGGGCATATCCATGATCCGATTTCCCTCGTCGGCGGGGATCGCCGTCTCAAGCCTGCTGCTCTCGACATCCGCGTTCGCGCAGCAGGCCGACATATCCAAAGCCAGGGTCGCGGCCGCGCCGCAGCCAGCCATACTCGAAACACCCGACATCATCGTCACCGCGCTCAAGCGTCCGCAGGCGCTCCAGGACGTGGCCGCCAGCGTCACCATCCTGTCTGCCGAGCTGCTTCGCCGCCTCGATGCGCAGGATTTCTCGCGCGTCGCGGACTCGGTGCCGGGCGTGGCGTTCGCGACGACGGGTGTCGGCAATGCGCAATACATCATCCGCGGTGTCGGCGGGGTGGGTTTCGTCCAGTCGCCGACCACGGGGGTCTATCTCGACGAAACCCCGCTCCAGACGCGCGCGCTGCGCGGCTTTTCCCAGCCGGATCCGCAGCTGTTCGACGTTGCGCGCGTCGAGGTCCTGCGCGGGCCGCAGGGCGTGCTGTTCGGATCGTCGACGATGGGCGGCCTCGTCCGCATCGTCACGAACCAGCCCGACGCCACGGCCATCGCTGCGCAGGGACAGGCGGGCGTCGCGACGGTCAAGGATGGCGGCACGAGCTGGGACGCCAAGGCGATGCTCAACCTGCCGATCGTCGCCGATGCGCTGGCGCTGCGCATCTCGGGCGGGTTCGTCCGGCAGGGGGGATGGATCGACGATCTGCGACCAACCACGGGCAACCTGACCGAAAACGCCGGAACGTCGGCGGTCCGCAAGGACGTCAACTGGACGCGGACGGGCACGGTTCGCGCCGCGCTGCGGTGGGACGTCACGCCGAGCCTGACGATCACGCCATCGCTGATCTGGCAAAACGGCTACAGCAACGCGGATCGGCCGCACAGCGACGTGACCTTCGGCAAGCGGGCGCGGCTCAAGGCGCGGTACGCGGACACGTTCGCCAAGGACAGGTTCGCCATCGGCACGCTTCTGGTCGAGCGCCGGTTCGACGCGCTGGGTGGGTTCACGCTGTCGTCCAGCTCGTCCTGGCTCGACCGCCGCAACCGGCTCTCGTTCGACGTGACCGCGTTCGACTCGCCGATCGTCGAGGACATCGTCGGGCCTGGACCCGGCGGCACGCTGTACCCGACGCCGCTCGTGGATTTCGGTCGGACGAAACAGTTCACGCAGGAGGTGCGCGCGGTGTCCGACGGCGCCGGCCCGCTGCAATATGTCCTCGGCGGCTTCTACCGCGGGCTTCGCCAGGGGGCTGGGCGGACGATCACCGTCGCCGACCTGTTCGGCGTGCCCCCACCGCTGCCGCTCGGCGCGAGCAGCCCGGCCGTCATCCAGGACGCCACGGTGCGCTTTCGTGAGCGAGAGGTCGCGGCGTTCGGCGAGCTGACCTATGCGGTCGTGCCGCGCGTCAAGGTCGCCGCGGGCGCGCGGGCCTTTGCCTATCGCCAGCGCGAGGCGAGCCGGCGGTACGGCGTCGGCGGCGTCGCCGCGGGCGATCTCGCCTACGACTATGACGAACGCAACCGCGAGAACGGCGTCACGCCGCGCGTCTCGCTGAGCTATGCGCCGAGCCGCGAGGCCACGGTCTACGCGAGCTATTCGCAGGGGTTCCGCACCGGCGGCGTCAACGCACCCGTGACCGACGCTATCTGCTCCCCCGCGGAACGTCGCGTGGCGGGCATTCCCGACGTCCCGCCACCCTATGACAGCGACCGGACCGACAATTACGAGATCGGCGCCAAGACCAGCCTGTGGGATGGCCGTCTGCGGGTCAACGGCGCTGCCTATGCGATCGACTGGAAGGCGTATCAGCAGGCGTTCCAGACCGCGTGCGGGATCAACAACGCGACGACGATCTCCTTCACCGTCAACGCCGGGCGTGTCCGCAGCCGGGGCGGAGAGCTCGAGCTGTCAGCGTCGCCGATCCGCGGGCTCGATCTTCATGCGGGTGGGTCGTTCACCGACGCGACCTACCGGAACGACGTCCCCAATCTGATCCTGCCCGCAGGATCGCGCGTGCTCGACGTGCCGCGCTGGGCGTGGAACGCGCGCGGCGAATATGTGGTACCGCTCACGGCGGGCGTGACTGCCAGCCTGTTTGCCGCAGCGCGTCACGTCGGCGCGTCGAACAGCGGGTTCGGGGAAGGCGAGGTGCTGCCGCGTCCGGCCTATACGCTGGTCGATGTTTCCGCAGGCGTGCGGATGCGCGGCGGGCTCGGCGTCGACCTGTTCGTCACCAACCTGTTCGACGCCGTTCCGGTGTTCGGGCAGGAATTCACGACGTCGCCGGGTAACACCACCGCGACCAGCTATTTCTCGTATCTCGTCGGCCCGCCGCGGACGGTCGGCATCCGCGTGACCCGGGGATTATGAGGGGGGCGTGAGCGACCCCGCGCGTCGCGGCCTCGGACTGCCGATGCACGTGCGACGACAATCGCGCGTGCGAGGAGTGCAGCAACAAATCTGACGCGCGCAGGTCACGTCGACGACACGGCGAGGCCGCCAAACTGCAACAGGCGCTCTCTAATCCCCGCTCGTCCGGGCCGGTTGGCTCGGAGGGGGGACACACGACATGTTGCATGATTCACGCCTGCTCTGGGCGACGCTGCCGCTTACGCTTGCTGCTCTGGGTGCCGCGCAGCCGGTCCGTGCGCAGACCGACGCGCGCACGCCCGGCACGGTTGGCCAGACGCCGACACCTGCGCCGACGGCGGGGACCGCCGATTTTGACGCCGATGCCGCGGGGGATATCGTCATCGCCGGCTCCTATGCGCAAAGCCTTGCCGCCGCGACCGAGACGAAGCGGCAGGCGGGCTACGGGGTGGACGCGATCAACGCCACCGACATCGGCAAGTTTCCCGCGCAGAACGTGGCCGAAGCGCTCCAGCTCGTTCCCGGCGTCACGATCACCCGCCCGCGCGGCGAGGGGCTGTACGTCAGCGTCCGCGGGCTTGGTCCGCAGTTCCAGAGCACGCTGCTCAACGGCCGCCCGGTGGCGATCAACGACCTGATCGAGAATGGCGGTACGAACGGGCGACAGTTCCGGTTCGAGATGCTGCCCGCCGAATTCGTGTCGCAGATCGACGTGGTCAAGACGCCGACCCCGGACATGACCGAGGGCGCGCTGGGCGGCAATATCGACGTGAAGACGTTCCGTCCGCTCGACGTCGGCACGAAGACCACGGTCAACCTGCGCGGCACCTACACCACGCTGACCGACAAGGTAAAACCGAACGCGACCGCGCTGACGAGCGCGACGACCGAGGACGGGACCTTCGGGATCCTCGCCGCCGCGCAATATTGGGGCAAGCAGGTCCGCAACGACCGGTCGTACAATACCGGCTGGTATCTGGACAAATTCGCCTCCGCGCTCGGCGCCGGTTTCTATACGCCGGGGCGCACGCGGCCGACCGTCGAGACCGAGGATCGCAAGCGCCTGTCGGGGCTGATCTCGGCACAGTGGAAGCCGAGCGCCGAGCTGGAAACCACGCTCGACGTGCTCGCGACGCGGCTCGACATCGCCTATGACGAATATGGGCTCGACATCTATCCCGACGACGCCAGCGTCGCGGGTCACCGGCCCGTCCTGGTGCCCGGATCGGTCAAGCTCGACGGCAATGCCGTGATTGCGGCGACGATCAACGACGTGCGGTTCATGGGCACGCGCGAATACAGCCTCAACCGTCACGACCTGATTACGGTCGGGCTGAAACAGGCCTGGACTCCCGAGGGCTGGCATGTCGTCGCCAACGCCAACTGGTCGTTCGCGCACAGCTACCACCCGAGCTACGCCGAGGGCACGGTGCGCAGCCGCATCCAGTTCTTCGCGCCGCTCAGCTATGACTCGTCGGGCGGGTACAAGGTGGCGCCGTCGCTTTCCACCCCGGTCAACGTGCTCGATCCCGCCAACTATACGCTCTACCCGTTCAACATCGCGCCAAAGAACAGCAAGGACTGGGACACCTACGGCCGGCTCGACGTCGATCACGAGATGGACGGGTTGATCACCAAGCTGGCGGCGGGAGGCGAATATCACTGGCGCAAGCGCGATTACCGCCGTCGCGATTTCACTGTGAACCCCGCGGCCAACACGTCGCTGACCGGCTTTGCACCGAACGGCTTCGAAGAGCTGCCGTTCGACGATTTCCTTTCCGGCGTCGGCGGCAACATCCCGCGCACCTGGCTCGTGCCGATCACGAGCGTCTTCTACGACAAGCTGTTCACCGCCGCGATCGCCAACAGCCCGCTGTCGCCGGGGGACCTGCGCGCCTCCTATGTCGTCACGGAGAAGACCGCGGGCGGCTATGTCCGTGCCGACTATGCCTTCCCGCTCGGCAGCGTCGCGGTCAGCGGCAATGTCGGCGTCCGCTATGTTCACACCGACCAGGTGGCGAGCGGCACGCTGACCACCGGCAGCGTGGCAACGCCGGCTAGCTTCCCGCAGACGTTCAGCAACTGGTTGCCGAGCTTCAACCTGCGCGCCGAGCTGACGCGCGATCTGGTAGGGCGTCTTGCCGCCAGCCGGGTGCTGACGCGCCCGAACGTGACGCAGAGCGCGCCGCAGATCAGCGTGTCGACCGACCAGCCGACGGCAAGCGGCGGCAACCCCGCGCTGCAGCCGTTCCTCGCGACCCAGTTCGACGGATCGCTAGAATGGTATTTCAACCGGTCCGGCTCGTTGACCGGCGCGCTGTTCTACAAGGCGATGGACGATTACATCACCGCGCAGAACATCAATGTCGAGATTCCGGGTCGCGGCACGGTGCTGCTCAGTACGCAGGTCAATGGCGGCAGCGCGAAGGTCTATGGCGCCGAAGCCGCCTATAACCAGGTGTTCACCTTCCTGCCCGCGCCGTTCGACGGGCTGGGCGTCCAGGCATCCTATACGCACACCTCGGTCGAGGCGAGCTACACCGCCGGCGCGCGCCCGATCAAGGACCAGCTGATCGGGCTGTCGAAGAACAGCTTCAACGTCGTCGGCTTCTACGACAAGGGGCCGCTGGCGGCGCGGCTCTCCTATACCTGGCGCGACAAATATCTGGCGGGGATCGGCAGCACCACGCAGGTGCCGACCTATGTCGCGGCGTTCGGATCGCTCGACGGCAATATCTCGGTGCGCGCCACGGACGACCTGACCTTCAGCGTCGAGGCGATCAACATCGCCAATGCCAATAGCTACAGCTACAACGAACGGGAGATCCAGTTCGGCGAGATCAACAATTACGGCCGCACGATCCTGTTCGGCGTGCGGGCGCAGTTCTGATGCTCAGGGGAATGATCCTGTCCGCCGTCGCGCTAGTGTCGAACGGGGCGACGGCGCAGCGGGCGATGAACGACATCCAGGTCGTCGGCTCGCACAACAGCTTCAAGGCACGGATCCCCGCCGCGGTGATGGCGAAGATCCGTGCCGCGGACCCGCGGCTGGCGGAGGGGCTCGATTATTATCACCTGCCGCTCGCGCAGCAGCTCGATCGCGGGGTGCGCCAGATCGAGATCGACGTGTTCGCCGATCCCCAGGGCGGGCGGTACGCGTCGCCACAGGGCGAGGCGTTGGCGAAGGCGGCGGGGGAGACGACCGGCTTCGACGAGGCAGCGATGCGCAGGCCGGGGTTCAAGGTCTTCCACATTCCCGATGTCGACTATCTGAGCAGCTGCGTGACGTTGGTGCGGTGCCTCGGCGAGGTGGATCGCTGGTCGCGCGCGCACCCGCGGCATCTGCCGATCATGATCACTATCAACGCAGCCGACACGCCATCGGAACGCCCGGGGATCACCGCCCCCATAGCGCTCGACGACACGCGGCTGCTCGACGCGCTCGACGGCGAGATCCGCTCGGTGCTGCCCGGCAAGCGGCTGATCACCCCCGACGAGGTGCGCGGTGCGGCACCGACCCTGCGCGAGGCGGTGCACGCGCGGGGCTGGCCGACGCTGGCGGCGGCACGGGGCCGGATCTACGTGCTGCTCGACGTGCGCAAGCCCGTGTCCGACGTCTACCGCGACGGTCATCCGTCGCTTGCCGGTCGGGCGATGTTCGGCTGGTATCCCGACGACCAGCCCGAATCTGCGATCCAGATCGTCCAGGACCCGCTGAGCGACGCAGCGCAGATCACGCGCTGGGTGCGCGACGGCGTGATCGTGCGGACGCGTACCGATGCGAACACGGTCGAGGCACGCCGCCGCGACCACGCCAAGGCGGATGCGGCAATGGCCAGCGGCGCGCAGGCCGTCAGCACCGACTATTATCCCGGCGCGCCCGATCCGTTGGCGACGGGCTTCGTGGTCACGCTGCCGGGGCGCGCGATGGCGCGGTGCAGTCCGGTGCGCGTTGCTGGTGGATGCAGGGTGCGGTCGTGAGGGCGGCGCGCCTGCTGACCGTGCTCGCGACGCTGTGCGCGGCCGCGGGGGTGCTGCCTGGGCCGGTCGACGGCGCCGCGCCGACGCGCGCGCTGGTGGTCGAGCGAGCGGTGCTGGTGATGCGGCACGGCATCCGCGCGCCGCTCGATGGCGAGGTACCGCCCGACACACGGACGCGCGCGCCCTGGCCGCTATGGCCGGTCGCGGAAAGCCGGATTACCCCGCACGGCGTCCGCGCGCTTGAGCATGTCGCCGCGTATGACCGGCGCCTGCTCGCAGCGCGCGGGCTGTTCGCGGCGAACGGCTGCCTGGGGGATGGCGTCCGGATCAGGTCCAACACGTCGGCCCGGACGATCGCCAGCGGCCGCGCGTATGCGGACGGCTTCGCCCCCGGCTGCGCGCTCGTCGTCGAGCACCAGCCGCTCGGCACGATCGATCCGATCTTCGAACCGCTTCGGGCGCGGGCGACCGTGTTCGACGCGGCGGCCGCGATTGCAGCGATCAACCGTGACACGGGCGACATGGCCGCGCTTGCCCGCCGTCATCGGGGCGCGCTCGCCCGGCTCGACATGGTGCTCGGCTGCACCCCGGCGGCAGGAGGATGCCTGTCCGCGGGAGCGCCTGCCGTCGGCGCGAGCCCCGACGGCCACGACCTCGTTCTCGCCGGACCGATCCGCGCCGCATCGGGCATCGCGCAGGTGCTGCTGCTGCAGGAGGTCGAGGGTTTGCCGCGCGAGCATGTCGGCTGGGGCAGGGCGGATGCTGCGACGCTGAAACAGCTCGGCGCGCTTCACGCTGCGCTGTTTGCCGTGTTCACCCGTCCCCCGTACATGGCCGCGCATCAGACAGCAGCGCTCGGCCGGGAAGTCCTCGCGGCGCTGTCCGGAAACGGACCGCGGCTGACGGTGCTGATGGGCCACGACACCAACGTCACCGCACTTGCCGCGGCGCTGCGGATCGATCTGAAGACTCTCGGCTATGCGACGAACGACGTCCCGCCGGGTGGAGCGCTGCTCGTCGAGCGGCTGCACGACGTCCGTACCGGCGCCCGCGTCGTGCGCATGTCGTACCGCACGCAGTCGCCCGCGACGCTGCGCGGGCTCGGGCGGTCGGCGTCGCTCGTGGCGCTCGGGATACCAGGCTGCGCGGCACCGTGTTCCGCCACGACCTTTGACCGGCTGCTCCGATCCCGCCTCGCACCGCTTCGACCGGCGGTTTCTTGATGCTCCCGCATTGACCGGAGCGACCGTCCCGGACCATCAGGGGCGCCATGACCAAGAGCAAAGGCCGCACCGGCGCCCATGCGCGCGCCAATATCCAGCCTCCGCCGACGCTCGCCGAGGTCGAGGCGGCAAAGCTGGCGGTGGCGCAGATCGAAGGCCGTCTCGCCGGCCTCGCCGCCGGGCACCCTTCGGTGAAAATATGGAAGGCCCGGCTGCGTCCGGCGCAGGCGATAATCGCGCGCGCTCCACGCGACTGAAGTGCCGGGCGTACCGCGGCCGTGGCGGTGCGCAGGCTAAACCGGCTTGCGCGACGCTGTCATGCTTGTCCGGCATCCACGGGCAGGCGGACGACAAACCCCAGCGCTTCTCCCTCCACCAGCGCCAATTCCCCCGAAGCCGCCTCCAACAACGATCGTGAGATCGCGAGGCCGAGACGGATGGCGATCAGTCTCGCATCGGCTTGGCGGCTGTTTTCCAGGATCGTGACGACGACGGTCCGCGCCTGATCGCGGAGCCGATGGGATCCGTGTCCGGTTGCCGTCCAGATTCCGTGCAGCTTTTATATCCAAAGCCGGCCGGTCTCTCGACCGGATGCGTTGTCGTCGCCGCGACGTCGGCCTAGCCATGCTGCGGGGGACATCGGTCGCATGAGGCGCGGAAATCAGGTCATGCGGTGTTTCGTAACGAAGCGTTACGATCTGTCGGCTACGCGTCTGCCGATGCAGAACCAAGGCCAGCGTGCATGTTCGCGATCTTCCTGACGCCCGCCTATGCGCCGTTCGCGATCGCGTTCGTCGTGATGATCGGGATCGGGGTGATCGAGGCGGTCGGCCTGGGGCTCGGGCAGCTCGATCTCGACGCCGACCTCCATGCCGATGCCGAGAGCGGCGGTCTGCTCGACTGGCTCGGGATCGGTCGTGACCTGCCGATCCTGATCTGGCTGACGTCGCTGCTCGGCTGCTTCACGCTTGCCGGCATCGCCATCCAGCAGGTCGCGACCGCGCTGACCGGGGACACGCTACACTGGGGCCTGGCCGCGGGCGGCGCCTTGATCGCCGGGATACCGCTCAATACGCTCGCCGCCAACGGCCTCGCCCGGATCATGCCCGGGTTCGAAACCAGCGTGATCTCGACCGATGACTTCCTTCGCCGCCGTGGCACCATCCTGGAAGGCACCGCCCGCCGCGGATCGCCCGCCCGCGCGAAGATCGTCGACCAGCACGGCCAGGCGCATTTCATCATGGTCGAGCCGCATGACGACGCCGACGCGATCGCCGCCGGCGAGACCGCGCTCATCGTCCGCCGCGACGGCAAACTCTTCTACGCGCTGCCTGAGGCGAACGCGCTTCTTCAGCCGATCCGACCACAATCATAACCGGGGAGGGTCTCATGCCCGCACAGCTTCTGAACGTCCTGATCTATGCCGGCATCGTGCTCTTCGCGCTGGCCGTGATCGGCATCATCCTGACCCGGCTATACCGCCGCGCGACCAAGGACGTGGCGCTGATCCGCACCGGCTTTGGCGGCGAGAAGGTCGTGCTCAACGGCGGCATCATGGTGATCCCCGTGCTGCACGAACTGATGCAGGTCCGCCTGACGACGGTGAAGCTGGAGGTGTCGCGGCTCAACAAGGATGCGCTGATCACGCTCGACAAGCTGCGCGTCGACGTCGTCGGGCTGTTCCACATCAAGGTGAAGCCGGATGCGGAATCGATCGCTGCCGCCGCGCAGACGCTGGGTGACTCGGTCAACAGCCCCGACGCGGTGAAGTCGCTGCTCGACGGCAAGCTGGTGTCCGCGCTGCGCTCGGTGGCAGCGACGATGACGATGGAGCATCTCCACGCCAACCGCGCCGACTTCATCCAGAAGGTGCAGGAGGCGCTGATGACCGATCTGGACATGAACGGCTTCCAGCTCGAGTCGGTCAGCATCACGCATTTCGACCAGACCGCATTCGAGCATTTCAACGAGAACAACGCGTTCGATGCCGAGGGTCTGACCGTGCTCACGCGGACGATCGAGGAGCGCAAGAAGATCCGCAACGACATCGTCGCGACCAACCGCGTCGAGATCGAGCAGCGTAACCTCGACGCGAACAACCAGTCGCTCGAGATCGCGCAGGCCGCCGAACAGGCGCGGCTGACGCAGGAGCAGACCTTGTCGGCCCGACGCGCCGAACAGGCGACCGCGATCGCCACCGCCGAGGCCGAGCAGACGCGCCTCGCCGAGATCGCGCGGATCACCGCCAACCAGGCGCAGACGGTCGCGCAGACCGAGGCGGACAAGGTCATCAAGACCGCGACGATCGCGCGCGACGGCGCGATCCAGACCGCGACGATCGAACGCGACCGCACCATCGAGATCGCGCGCATCACGACCGCTGTGCAGACCGCGCAGAAGTCCGAGGAGGAGTCGACCGCCACCGCGGCTGCGAACGAGGCGCGTGCGCTTGCTGTGCGGGCGGAGGAGAGCGTCGCGACGGCCAAGGCGACCGAGATCGCCAACCGCAACAAGAACGTCGCGGTGATCGCCGCCACGCAGCGTGCGCAGGAAGAGGCCGTCGGCATCACCGTCGCCGCGACCGCCGAGAAGGAGGCCGCCGAGGCACGCGCGAGCGCGCTGCGTACCGAAGCGACCGCCGAAGCCGATGCCGAAAAGGCGCGCGCAGAGGGACGCGAGGCGGCGTTCAAGGTCGATGCGGCGGGGCAGGCTTCGCTGAACGAGGCGACCAACCTGCTGAGCGACGCGCAGACCGCGTTGCTGGTCCGTCGCGCGATGCTCGAAGCGCTCCCCGCGATCATCGCCGCTGCGAGCAAGCCGATGGAGAACATCGACAAGATCAGCATCGTCGATGCCAGGGGGATTCACGGCGACGGCGGCGATGCCGCGGCGAGCAGCGGCCAAGGCAATCTCGCCGACGCGGCCGTTGCCGCAGCGATGCGCTACCGCGTCGGCGGCCCGCTGATCGACGGCTTGATGGCCGAGCTCGGCATGACGGGCAGTTCGTTGAACGGCATGCTCGCCGGGAGCAACGCTGACGGAGCGCCACACGCGGATCTCCCCAAAACGCCTGCTGCCCTCAACGGCGGATCAGCGACCGCGTCGGAGTGAACCGACAGGGCGGCCTTCGTCATCCGTTGGCCTATTGCGAGGCCTATTTAACGGCCGGCACGGCCAATCCCCGTGGATTATAGCGCTTGTCCGCGCGCTGCGAGGCGTCGGGGTGAACGATCTGGCTCCTCAAGCGGTTGATCCGCTGAGGAGAATTACGAATGCGCGACGGGGAAAAGACGTTTCGAATGACTGGCGGATGTCGCTGCGGCGCCATCCGCTACGACGTCACGACGGCGCCGCTGTTCGTGATGGCGTGCCACTGCACGGATTGCCAGCAACAGACGTCGAGCGCGTTCTCACTCGGGATGCCGGTCGACAAGGACGGCTTCTCGCTCACGGGGCAGCCGGCCGTCATGACGAAAACGGCGGACAGCGGGAACGAGAGCCGCGCATATCGCTGTGGGACGTGCGCGGTGTGGACGCACACCACGACGGATGGATCGCCGGACATGGTGATCGTCCGGCCGTCGACGCTCGATGACACGCGGTGGGTCAAACCGGTCGCGCAGATCTTCGTCCGCAGCGCGATGCCATGGGCCAAGCTCACGGTGCCCCACAGCTACGAGGAGGAGTTCGACGATCCCGCCGAGATCGTCGAAACCTTCCGGTCGTCCGGGATCCTCGATACGATATCGTAACCGCGGCGAGAGCTCGGATGACAGACGCGGCGGCCCTTGAGGAAACCGCCGCGGTTGTCATTCCTGCAAGTCAGGCGCCAGCCTGTTTGGTGGTCAGCGTTACTTCAACATGCGTTCGGCGCATCGGCGAATGAAGGCCGCGGTCGCCTGCGGATGCGCGATCGGCAGCATGTGACCGCCATCAGTCATCTCGAGCGAAGCGCCCGGGATTGCCGCCGCCGCGCGGTCGCCGTCGGTGGCGGGCGCGATGACCTGATCCTCGCGGCCGAAGAGCAGCGCGACGGGGATCGTCAAGGCCGCATATCGGCTGGCGATCGCGTCGAGGTCGACGTCGGCGCTCGCCAGTTCGACCAGTGCCGCGTTCACCGATACGGGGCGATCACCGAGCGCACCGCCGCCGCGGGTCGCGAAATCGGCCGGGACCGGGTCGGGCGCGAAGATCTTGCCCCACCGCAGGCCATACGCCGCACGGCTGATCGGCGTACCAAGGACATTGGCGAAGAGCATGCGTGCGCTGCTCCTGTCCTCGATACCTTGGGCGAGCGCGGCGGGCATCGACCGCGGCGGCTGGGTCATCGGCGCCAGCAGCGCGAGCCCGGCGACCGAGCCCGGATGGTGCGTGGCCACCCCCAGCGCAACCGCCCCCGCCAGCGAATGGCCGACGAGCAGCGGCGGGCGATCGAGCGCGAGCCGGTCGATCAGCGCTGCGATGATCGCCGACTGGCGCATGATGCCGGGCTGTTCGCCGGTCGGTACCGAATAGCCCGAACCCGGACGGTCGACGAGGATGACGCGGTAGTCGTCCGCCAGCGCATCGGCGACGCCGTAGGAGAAATTGCGAAGCTGTGCGCCCAGCCCGTGCATCATGACGATCGTCGGGCCCGTACCGCGATCGACATAATGCAATCGCGCGCCCGCGACGTCGATGAACCTCCCGTCCGCTGGGACGTCCTGCTCGATCCGCCTGACGGTCGCGCGGGTGTAGGCCGCGGCTACCGCCAGCGTCGCGGTGAGGACCCCCGCCGTACGGAGCGCAGTCGAGCGTTTCGGGGCCTTGTCCGACACGGATCGTGACGCGAAGAAGCGGCGCATGTCGGCGAGCAGCAGTCCGGGCTGCTCGAGTGCCGCGAAATGCCCACCGGCGGCCATCTCGGTCCACTGGACGACGTCGTAGGTCTTCTCCGCGTGCGAGCGTGGCGGCGGCGGAAAGACGGGGTCGGGGAACGCCGCGATCGCGGTCGGCACCTTGATCCGCGTCCCGGCGGGGAACTTGCCCGAATCCTCGAGCATGCGACCGCGGTACATCCAGGTCGACGTGACGAACGCCCCCTCGACCAGATACAGCATGATGTTGGTGATCAGCAAATCCTCGTCGAACGCCTGCCACAGATCGGGTCGACCGTGGGTGTCGCGCGGCACGTCGGCCCACGCGCCGAACTTCTCCAGGATCCAGGCCGCGACGCCGACCGGGCTGTCCGACATCGCCACGCCAAGCGTCTGTGGTCGGGTCCCCTGCTCGAGCGAATAGCCGGTCTCTTGCTTGGCGAGTTCGGCGCGGCGCGCGGCCCAGGCGAGCTCATCTGGTTTTTTCGGTACCGCATCCTCGGCCTGCAGCAGCACCATGTTCAGATGGAGTCCCGCAATCGCTTCGGGATGCGCGTGCGCCATCCATCCGCCGATCGCAGCGCCCCAGTCGCCGCCCTGGACGAGGTAGCGCCGCGCGCCAAACAGGTCGACCATCAGCCCGTGCATGAGTTCGGCGGTCTGTCGCGGCCCGATCGGCGACAGCGGTCGCCTGGAAAAGGCATAGCCCGGCAGCGACGGGATGACGACGTCGTGACCATCGGCGACGAGCGGCGCGATCAGGCTCTCGAATTCGAGGAACGACCCGGGCCAGCCGTGGAGCAGGAGCAGCGGGGGACGCGAGCCGTCGCCGCGCACGTGGATGAAGTGGAGCCGCTGGCCCTGCACGCGTGCGGTGAACTGGGGCAGGGCGTTGAGCCGGCGTTCATGCGCGCGCCAGTCGTACCGCGTCAGCCAGTGATCGACGAGGCGCTTGAGATCGGCGAGGCCGACGCCCGATCGCCACTCGCCCGCGTCCGGCATGCTGCTCCAGTCGAATGCCTCGACCTTGGCGCGGATGGTGGCGAGCCGGTCGTCCGGCACGGCGATGAGGAACGGTTCTGCCATGACGAGGTCCTGTCGAAAGGGGGATGAGACGCGCTTCGGAAACGCGATACCGTGTCCAACGCGCAAATCCCGGGTGCGTTCACATGCGTCAGCTACCGTACGAACACCTGGTATCTCGGCTCCTTCACAGGGGAGCAGCGTTGTCAGGCGCTTGGACAAAGACGCGAGGATGGTTTGCGATGAAGATGCAGGACCTGACCGGCAAGGTCGCAGTGATAACCGGCGCGTCGAGCGGGATCGGCGAGGCGACTGCGCGGCTGCTCGTGTCCGAGGGGGTTCGCGTGGTGCTGGTGGCGCGACGCCGCGAGCGGATCGCGGCGCTGGTCGAAGATCTCGGCGATGCGGCGGTCGCGCTAACCGCCGATGTCGGCGACGCCGCGGCCGTCGCGTCGGTGTTCGCCGAGGTCGAGCGGCGGTTCGGCGGGCTCGACCTGTTGTTCAACAATGCCGGTCTCGGCGTGAATGCGCGGTTCCAAGCCAGCGACCCCGCGGACTGGAAGCGCATGATCGACGTCAACCTGTACGGCGTTCTCCATTGCACGCAGGCCGCGATCCCGCTGATGCGGGGTCGGGCCGGGGCGATGATCTCGTCGGTGTCCAGCGTCGGCGGACGCTACGGGACCGAATCCTGGTCGGTTTACAGCGCGACGAAGTTCGCGGTGGTGGGCTTCCACGATGCGCTCCGCAAGGAACTGGGCGGGGAGGGGATCCGCGTTTCGGTGATCGAACCCGGCGCCGTGTGGACCGAGTTCGGCCAGAACGTCAGCGACGCGATGCGCGAGCGTCGCGAAAGCCTCGACGCGCTGACCTCGGAAGACGTCGCGCAGGCGCTCGTCTATGCCTTTGCGCAACCGCCCCGCGTTCTGGTGGAGGAAATCCTGATCCGCCCGGTCAGGCAGGTTGCGCCCTGATGCGCTCGCCCGGCCTTGGATCCGCAGACGCGCCGGGCGCCGCCTAGCCCGGCACGCCCCAGTTCGCTTCCTCGCCGGCCGCCCTGGCAGTGCGGACAAGGTGTTCGACGTAATTCTGGAAGACCGGCACGGTGAAGGTCACGAGCACGGGTTCGCCCTGCGGCTCCTTGAAGGTCAGCACGACGAAGCGCTGACCGTCCTCGTCGAGGATCAATCCGGCTTCCATCGCGCCGGGGCCGCTGGGGGTGATGACGGTCGGTGTCACGGGGACCTTTCTGCTCGCTCGGGATCGTCGCGGTATCGCATGTTCGCAGGCGCGCCAATGCTCAACGCGCATCTGCGACGGGCAGCGTCGCCACCGCTGCGGTATCGAGGTCGGTCCGGATCTCGTGATCGGCGACGACGATACGGCTCCATGCGAGCCGGTGCAGCGTCTCGCCGAGACCGCCAACCCCGCCGACGCGGATGACGAGATAGTCGATCCGCCCGCCCCGGCACGCGACCAGTGCGTCGACGGCATGCGCGACGACGACGCCGGTCCGCGACAGGACAGGCAGGCCGTCGAGGATCGCGGCCGAGAAGAGCGTCTCGCCGTCCTCCTCGACGCTGCGGGCCTCCTCGGCGCTGACGGTGTCGCTGATCTTCGCGCGCCGGCCGAGCCACCGCCAGATGCCGAACAGATCGACGACCGCCAGAAAGACGTTGGAATAGAGCAATTGCGTCTGACCCGTCGCCGCGCCGACGACGATCCATGCGGCGGCGCCGACCGTGAAGATGACGAACCCCCAGCCCGTCACGCGCGGTCCCAGGTTCGATGCGGTCATGATCGCAGCGATGCAGGTCGCGATCAGCGCGAGCCATCCGGCAGTATCTGCGATCATCGTCCTGCCTCATCGTCGCCTGGCGTTCACCCTATCGCGCGTGGGGGGAAGGGTCCAACCGCCGGCGGTGCGTGCCCATTGGCCGCCGTTTACGTCAGGGCGCGTAGGCGCGCGTGAACAGGTCGAGCGCCTTCAGCGCATGTTCGTGCATCTCTTCGCGCGTCGGGGTGCCGACCACCCCCCAGATCCGCTTGAACTGCTGCATCTGCGTCAGCTGAATGAGGTTCATCGCCGCCTGCATCGGGTCATCGGCACGCAGGTCGCCAGCCGCCATCCGTTCCTCGATATACGCAGAAAGGCGATCGAGGACGATCTGCGGGCCGCGCGCATAGAACATCTGCCCGATTTCGGGAAAGCGACCACCCTCCGCGACGATCAGCCGGTGAAGCCGGATGCTGTCGGGATTCGTCATCTTGGCGAGAAACCGCTCGGAGAAGTCGAGCAATGTGGTCCGGCAATCGCGACCCGGGCGCAGCGCGTCTGCCAGCGTCTCGCGGAATATCCCCGTCACCTGGTCGAGCACCGCGGCGAACAGGTCCTCCTTCTGGGGGAAATAGGCCCAGAGCGTCCCCTTCGAGCCGCCCAGCTGCGTCGCGATCGTCGACATCGACGTGGCCGCATATCCCTGCTCGAGGAAAATGTCGCGAGCGAGCAATACAATAGCGGTTCGGCGTGCTTCGCGGTTCAGATCCCGTCGTGTCTTGGTGTCTTCCATGGCCGTACTATAGAGTACGGTTATAGATTGACAAGGTTGCGGCGCCGCAGCATGTCGCTGCCGTACCGAGGAGTACGGTAGTCAAATGCAACTGATTCGATTGACGGGCTGCGCGGGCGTTGCGGCAGCGCTTGCAGGTTGCGCGGTTCCCGATCTGGGGCCGCGGCCTGAACTCGCCACGCCCGGAACCTATGCGTCCGGCCTCAGCCTTGCGGAATCGCCCGCCCCGCCGGCCGCGGGCACCTGGCCTGCGGCAGGATGGTGGCGTCGGTACGGCGATCCGCAGCTCGACGCGCTGATCGGGGAGGCGACCGCGGGCGCGCCCGACATCGCGATTGCTGCCGCGCGCGTGCGTCAGGCGCAGGGTGCGGTCCAGTCCGCGGGGGCCGCCAATCAGCCGACGCTCGACGCCGATGGTTTTGCCGTCCTCAACAAGCAGAGCTATAACAACGGTATCCCTGCCGAGTTCGTCCCCAAGGGATGGAACGACGCCGGCCGGATCGCGCTCAACGCGGGGCTCGACCTCGACCTGTTCGGGCGCAACCGCGCATCGCTGGTCGCCGCGACCTCGGAGGCCGAGGCGGCGCGGATCGAGGGTGAGCAGGCCAGGCTGACGCTCGCGACCGATATTGCCGCCCGCTACGCCGACCTCGCGCGTCTGTACGCCGATCAGGACGTGCTGCAGCGCGCGCTCGCGGTTCGCAACTCGACCGAACGGCTCGTCGCGGACCGGGTCGCGAGCGGACTCGATACGCAGGCCGAGCTCAAGCAGGCGCGGTCCGCTGTGCCTGCATCGCGGGTCGATCTGGCGTCGAACGCCGAACAGATCGCGCTGACCAAGAACGCGATCGCGGCACTCGTCGGCGCAGGCCCCGACCGGGCGCTGTCGATCACGCGGCCCGCCGTGCGCGTGATGACCGCAGAGCTTCCCGGCGACGCGGGCATCGGCCTGATCGGGCGCCGTCCGGACATCGCCGCCGCACGCGCGCGCGCCGAAGCCGCGGCAAGCCGGATCAAGGTCGCACGCGCCGACTTCTATCCCGACATCAGCCTGTCGGGGCTGATCGGTCTCCAGTCGCTCGGGCTCGATCAGCTGTTCAAGGGCGGGTCGAGCATCGGCAATGTCGGCCCGGCGATCAGCCTGCCGATCTTTCGCGGCGGCGCGATCCAGGGTCAGTATCGCCAGGCGCGCGGCCGCTATGACGAGGCGGTCGCGACCTATGACCGCATCGTGATCGGTGCATTGCGCGAGGTTGCCGACGCGGTGACCAGTCGCCGGCAGGTCGCCGTGCAGCTGGTCGACGCGCAGGAATCGCTGCGCGATGCCGAAGGTGCCTATCACGTCGCGCAACTCCGCTATCGTGGCGGGCTCTCGACCTTTCTCAACGTGCTCAGCGCCGAGCAGACGGTGCTGACCGCGCGGCGGTCGCTCGCGGCGATCGATGCGCGGCGGTTCGCGCTCGACATCCAGTTGGTCCGCGCGCTCGGCGGCGGCTTTCAACCCCTCAACCCGACCAGTGGGACACGATAATGGCCTTCCCATCCAACGACGACGGCGACCGGGCCATTGAGCCCAAGCCCGCGGCCGACACGCAGCAGGCGGGGCCGCCCGCGCCTGACCCCGGCCAGGCTGGATCGGACGATGACACGCCGGAGACCGCCAAGCCGGATACGGCCAACCCGGGCCGTCGCAAGCGGCTGCTCCTGATCGTCGCGCTCGTCGTGTTGATCGCGGCGGCCGCCTATTTCCTGTACGACGCGCTGGTGCTGTCGAAGCGCGTGACCACCGACAATGCCTATGTCGCGGCGGAGACCGCACAGGTCATGCCGCTCGTCAGCGGCCAGGTCGTCGACGTGACCGTCAGCGACACGCAGAGCGTCAAGCGCGGCCAGGTCCTGATGCGGCTCGACGACGCCGATCTGAAGATCGCGGTTGCGCAGGCCGAGGCCGACCTGGCGGGCGCCGAGCGCCGCTATGGTCAGACCGCGGCGACGGGCGACGCGTTGCAGGCGCAGGCCAACGCACGCGGCGCGGACGTGGGCGCCGCCCGCGCACAGCTCGCGCTGGCGCTGGGCAATCTCGAGCGCGCGCAGATCGACTATCAACGCCGCCAGGCGCTGGTCGCGGCGGGCGCGGTGTCGGGCGACGAGGTGACGGCAGCGACGAACGCGCTGCGGACCGCGCGCGCCAATGTCGCCGTCGCGCAGGCAGGGATCGCGCAGGCGACCGCAACGCAGGTTTCGGCGCAGAAGGATCGTGCGGCCAATATCGCCCTGACGCGCGGCACGACGCAGGCCACCGCACCCGAAGTACTCGCGGCGCGCGCCAAGCTGCGCCAGGCGAAGCTGGACCTGTCGCGCACCGTCGTGCGCGCACCGATCGACGGTGTCGTCGCGCAGCGCAACGTCCAGATCGGTCAGCGACTTGCGCCCGGCACCGCCGCGATGTCGATCGTCCCGGTCGACCGGCTGTACGTCGACGCCAATTACAAGGAAGGCCAGCTCCAGAAGGTCCGGATCGGGCAGCGCGCGACGCTGACGTCCGATCTTCATGGCGGCGACGTCGTCTATCACGGCCGCGTCGTCGGGCTTGCGGGCGGGACCGGGTCGGCCTTCGCGCTGATCCCCGCACAGAATGCGACGGGCAACTGGATCAAGGTCGTGCAGCGCCTGCCGGTTCGGATCGTGCTCGACCAACGTGAACTGCGCGCGCATCCGCTGCGCGTCGGGCTGTCGATGGACGCCGAGATCGACATCGCCGACGATGGCGGCGAT
The DNA here is from genome assembly GCF_979253475.1 of Sphingomonas sp. AC449. Taxonomy (NCBI): domain Bacteria; kingdom Pseudomonadati; phylum Pseudomonadota; class Alphaproteobacteria; order Sphingomonadales; family Sphingomonadaceae; genus Sphingomonas; species Sphingomonas sp. AC449. The sequence goes on from NZ_CEEDCZ010000001.1 coordinate 604,325, forward strand.
GAGCGCGGCGGCAACCGCTAGGACCCGATCGATGGCCGCAGACACGTCCGCGCAGCCGTTGACCGGCTCGCGCCTGATCCTCGCCGGCTTCGTGCTGGCGTTGACCAACTTCATGGTCGTGCTCGACACGACGATCGCCAACGTGTCGGTGCCGCACATCTCCGGCGGTCTCGGCGTGTCGCCGACGCAGGGGACGTGGGTCGTCACCTCCTATTCGGTTGCCGAAGCGGTCTGCGTGCCGCTGACCGGCTGGCTGGTGCGACGGTTCGGGACGATCCGGGTGTTCATGGCGGCGATGATCGGCTTCGCGGTGTTCTCGGGGCTCTGCGGCCTCGCGCCGACGCTGGGCTCGATGGTCGCGTTCCGCATCGGGCAGGGGTTCTGTGGCGGTCCGCTGATGCCGCTGACGCAGACGCTGCTGCTGACGATCTTTCCGCCCAAGCAGCGGGCGGCCGCGATGGGCGCATGGGCGATGACGACGGTGACCGCGCCGATCCTCGGCCCCATTCTTGGCGGCACGATCAGCGACAACTGGTCGTGGCCGTGGATCTTCTACATCAACCTGCCGATCGCGATCTTCTGCATCATCGGCGTCTTCACGCTGCTGCGTCAGGCCGAGACGAAGACAGAAATCGTGCCGATCGACCGTGTCGGCCTGATCCTGATGGTGGTGTGGATCGCCGCGTTGCAGGTGATGCTCGACCTCGGGCGCGAATATGACTGGTTCGGGTCGAGCTTCATCGTCGGTTGCGCGGTGATCGCGGCGATCGGCTTTGCGACCTTCATGGCGTGGGAACTGACCGAGCGTAACCCGATCGTCGATCTGCGCGTGTTCCGGCATCGCGGGTTCAGCGTCGCGGTCGCGGCGCTTGCATTCAGCTTCGGCACGTTCTTCGCCTCGGTGGTGATCATCCCGCAATGGCTGCAGTCGACGATGGGGTACACCGCGACCGACGCGGGCTACGTCACCGCGTTCAACGGCGTCCTCGCGGTGATATTCTCGCCGATCGTCGCCAAGCTCAGCAACAAGGTCGATCCGCGTGCGCTGGTCTGCTTCGGGATCTTCTGGCTCGGACTTACCTCGGTGTTGCGAACCTTCTGGTTCAGCGGTGCCGATTTCTGGATTCTCGCAGCGCCGCAGCTCGTGCAGGGGCTGGGGATGCCGTTCTTCTTCATCCCGCTGACGATCATCGCGCTGGGTGCGGTCGATCCCGACGAAACCGCGTCGGCCGCGGGCGTCATGAGCTTCCTGCGCACGCTCGCCGCGGCGATCGGCACGTCGATCGGCAGCACGCTGTGGCAGAACGGCGCGCAGCAGAACCGCGCCGAGCTGACCAACGTGCTGAACGGCAGCGACCAGGTGATCGCGACGATGACGCAGCGCGGTTTCTCAGCGGAGCAGGGGCGGGGGATGATTGAACGGCTGGTCGAGCAGGAGAGCTTCGCGCTCGCGACCAATCACATCTTCGCGCTGGCCGCGGTGATCTTCTTCGCGTCGGCGGCGATCATCTGGCTGGCGCCGCGCCCTGCGCGCCCGGTGGACGCGTCGGCCGCGCATTAGGCGCGGTCGATACCCGTGTCGGGAGGGTGTCGGGCACGGGATGGCGGTGTTCGTACATCATCCCGAAATATTCGGGACAAGTTCGGGTGCGAGGGGTCGGTTCACGCAGTCTTGCCGGAGCGCCCCTATGCCGATGCCATCACGATCGACCGACTGCAGTACCGGGCGCCACCTGCCGCGATCACGCCATCGTGACGTCGCCGATGCCCTCGTCCAGCGATCGGCGTGTCGCAGTTGCGGCGTCACGATCGTCAAGTCCGCGATCAGCCGGCGCTGGATCATATCGGGGATGCTCGGCTGAGCCCCTGTGCTCGAGAGCGGACTCGTTACGGGCGAGGTGCCGGACTATCACGGTGATCGCGACGCGCGGACGCTCAGCGCGCGCCGGGCACGGCAGGTGTCGCGTCGCTGCCATTGCGCCACGTCTCGGCGCCGGCGCGCGGTAGCTCACGACGCGTGATCGCGCCGTCATGGTTGCGATCGAGCGCGGCGAACCGCACCGCGGCGGCCTTGACGAATTCGTCCTTGTCGACGCCGCGGTTGAAGTTCGCGTCGGCGGCGATCACGGGTTCGGGAAGATCGAACAGGCCGTATCTGCCCGCGCCCAGCCGTTCGGACGCGAGCGGAGTCGCTTGTCTGCCGCCCGATCCCCGATCGCCGCGATCGCCGGACTTCTGCGCGCCACTGGCCCGCGGGCTCGAGCCGCGCCCCTGCCTGACGCGGATTTCGGGGACGAGGACGTTTTCGTACCAGCCGATATCCTCGGGATCGATCTCGCCGTCCTGACGCCGGTCGAGCATCGCGAAGAAGCGGAGCGCATCGCGCTGGAACTCGCTCGCCGTCAGCCGGCCATCGTGGTCGGCATCCGCCTCGGCGAACCACAACGCCTGCGCCGCGCCGGGCTTTTGCGTCGAACGGAACGGCTCGCCCATCGGACTGATGAACAGCTGTCCGCGGCCCTGCTGCGCACGCTTGGCGGGACGGTCCTGCGCGCTTGCGCCGGAGGTGATGATTGCAAGACCGACCCCGATCAACGTCGTCAACTTCATGCCTGTCCTGTCCTGCGCGAGAGGGGGAGGGGCTTGCTATGCCGCCGCATCATGTCGGCAATACGACGCGCGCGACGAGGCCGCCACCGGGCCGGTTGGTGATCGTCGCCTCGCCGCCATGCGCCCGCGCGACGGCGCGCACGCTGGGCAGGCCCAGCCCGATGCCGCCGGTATCCCGGCTGCGCGAGCGCTCGGCGCGGAAGAACGGTTCGAACGCCCGCGCCAGATCGTCGGGGGTCATCCCGGGACCCGCATCGCTGACCTCGATGATCGCGGTGTCGTGCTCGCGGTGGAGCCGTACCTCGGCGTGGCCGGCATATTTGACCGCGTTGCCGATCAGGTTCGCGAGCAACGCCTTCAGCGCGGGTGCGTCACCATGGATTGCGAGCGGCGGCCCGGGCTGAAGGACCGCCTGATCGCCGTGGTCGGCGAAATCGTCGGTGATGCTCTCGGCCAGCGATCGCAGATCGAGCCGCTGGCGACGGACATCGCGGGTCATGTCGCGGACGAACGCCATTGCCGCGCCGATCCGCTGGCTCATGTCCCTGATGTCTTCCTCGGTCGCGTCGCGGATGTCGGCGGGGGCCTTTTCCAGCCGCAGCGACAAACGCATCAACGGCGTGCGCAGATCGTGCGCGACCGCCGCGATCAGCGTCGTCCGGTCCTCGACATAGCGATTGAGCCGTTCCTGCATGAGATTGAACGCGGTCGCCGCGTCCCGAATCTCGGGGGATCCCGACAGGGGCATCGGCGGTGCACGCGGGTCGCGGCCGAGACGCTCCGCCGCGGCCGAAAACAACGCGATCGGCTGCGCGACCCGACGCGCGAGCAGCCAGGCGATCGGCGCCGCGACCGCCACCGCGACGAGGAACCACAGCACGATCCGTGCCTGCCAGGGGCCGAATGACTCGCGCGCGGGACGGATCACGCGCCACCGGTCGCCCGACGCGCGGATCGAAACCGCAAATTGGCCGAACAGCCCGTTGTCGACCGCAAACTGCCGGGGCAGCCTGGGCACGCCCATCGGCATCGGCGTCCGGAACGCGCCGACCATCAGCGGCGGTCCATAGTGACGCGCCTCGACGACGACCGCGCTGGCAGGCAGCGCGAGATCCGCGGCGATCATGCGCGCAAGCCGGCGGTCGCGCGCATCGCCCGGCTCGATCGGCGCCTCGTCGGTCATCCGGACTGCGAGCAATCCCGACGGGTCGCGCCCGGCGCGCGCAACCGCGGCGATCCGGCTCGTCGAATAGACGATCGGCGTGGGGGGCGGCACCAGCAGCACCGCGGCGAAGTTGAGCACCTGGACGAGCAGGACCGTACCGAGGATCAGCACGAAGATCCGCAGGAACAGGGGCCAGCGCTGCCGCAGACGCGCCGTGGTCAGGCGGGTGGCCGTGTTTGGCGCGCTCGCCGAAATCACAGCCGGACGACCCGGGGCACGAAGAAATAGCCCTCGTTCCTGATCGTGCGGATGACCTCGTCACCCCGCGACCGGAGCTTGCGTCGCAGCCGGCTGACCTGCACGTCGATCGCGCGGTCATAGGCTTCGGTATCGGGGCCGCGTGCCGCCTCGAGCAGCGCGTCCCTCGCGAGGACGCGGCGCGGACGCTCGACAAAGGCGCGCAGGACAGCGAATTCGCCATCGGTCAGGTCGACGAACATGCCGTCCGCGTCGAACAGTTCGTGCGCGGCAAAATCGACACGCCAGCCAAGGAACCCGAACGCGCGGCTCGCCCGGGTGTCGGCATCGGTGCGTTGTCGAAGCGCGGCGCGGACGGTGGCGAGGATCTCGCGCGGGCTGCACGGCTTGGTGAGGTAATGGCTCGCGCCGATCTCCAGCCCCAGGATCCGGTCGGGCTCCTCGCCGAGCGCGCTCAGCAGAACGATCGGGGGGCCGCCCTTCTGGCTGAGGCGACGGCATGCCGACAGGCCATCCTCGCCGGGCATCATGATGTCGAGCAGGACCAGCGAGACGGGATGTCGCGCGAGCATCACGTCCATGTCCTGCGCGTTCGCCGCGGTCTCCACGCGGAAGCCGTGCATGCCGAGGCTGTCGGCCAGGAGGGTACGGATGGCCTGGTCGTCGTCGACGATGAGCAGGACCGTTTCGGCAGGCAGGGGCGGATTGCTGGTCATCGTCGTCGCTTTATGCCGCTTATGTGTGCCGAATGTTTCACGAATTCGATCCGCGTGGCGATGCGCGCGTTCGCGGCGTCGTCTAGCGGGGAAAGCGGAGGCGAACGATCAGACCGGGTGCCGCATCTTCGAGTGCGATGGTCGCGCCGATCCGCGTGGCGGCGGAGCGGACGACCGCCAGCCCAAGGCCGCTGCCCTCCGCGCCGTCGCCCGCCTCCAGCCGTATGAACCGATCGAACACGCGGTCGCGGTCAGCGCGCGGAATCCCCGGGCCATCATCGCGCACCGCGAGCGTCACTTCGTCACCCGGCACGTCGCCTGCGGGCGCGATCGCCACCGTCACCATGCCGCCGCGACGATTATAGCGTATGCCGTTGTCGACGAGGTTGCCGACGATCTCGACGATCAGCGTGCGGTGACCGGTGACCATCACCGGCCCGGCTTCCGCCTCAAGCTGAAGCTCGACATCGGCGTCGATCGCCTGCCCGATATGCCGGCTGATGACGCGGACCGCGACCTCGCGCAGGTCGACGCGTTCGAGCGGGGCAGACGCGCCGGCTTCCTCGGCACGCGCCAGCGCCAGCAACTGGGTAAGCAGGCGTTCGAGCCGTGCACTTGCATCCGCGATCTCGTCGAGCGCTTCGCTCGATCCCCGGCGGGCGAGCGCGACCTGGACCTTCAGCACCGCCAGCGGCGTGCGCATCTGGTGGGAGGCATCCGCGGTGAAGCGTCGGGTCGCGGCGGTGGCGGTGTCGAGCTGCGCGAGCAGCCGGTCGAACGCGGTGGCGAGCGGGCGCAGCTCGAGCGGCAGCGGGCCGGTCTCCAGCGGCGACAGATCGGGCGCGGCTCGCCCGTCACGCGCCTCGACCGCGCCCCGCAGCCGCGAGAGCGGTCGCAGGCTCCACCCGAGCGCGGGGCGCACGAGCAGAACCGCGATCCCCACCAGGAGGATTTCGCCGACGAGCAGCGCGATCATGAGGCGCCGCGACAACGCGCTGCGGCCGTCGAGCGTCTCGGCGACCTGGACCACCACGGGGCGATCGATCGCGGGCAAGGCGCGGCGGACTTCGGCAATGCGGATGCGCTGTCCGCGGTAGCTGGCGAAGCGAAAGCGCGGCTCGTCGATCGTCAGGTCGTTCGGGCGGGGGGCGGGCAGGTCGGCATAGCCGGTGAGCAACGTGTCGCCTTCGGCAATCCGGTAATAGACGTTGTCACGCTCGCTGTTCTCCAGCATCCCGAACGCGGCGGGGGGAAGGTCGAGCGTGACGTCGCCGCGTTCGACCTGCACCGTCTCGGCAATCGCGCCGAGCGCGCCGGCGAGCACGCGGTCGTTGGTGCGGCGCACGACGTCGGCGATCAGCGTCGCGCCTGCCAGCCCGAGCAGGATCGCGACGGCGACCAGCGGCCCTACCATCGCGAGCAGCAGCCGTGTCCGGAGCGCGATCGCGCGCCGTAGTGGACCGCCGCGGCTATCCCGCATCGATCAGATAGCCGACACCGCGGATCGTCCGGATTTGTGGCCCGGCATCGCCGAGCTTGCTGCGCAGTCGCGTGACGTTGACCTCGATCGCATTGGGCCCGACGGGCTCGTCGAACCCGAAGACCTCGGCCAGCAACAGGTCGCGCGGGACCACCTGTCCCGCCCGCGTCGCGAGCGCGTCGAGCACCGCCCATTCCCGACGCCGCAGGTCGAGCACGCGACCCGCGACCTCGGCATGCCCGGTCGACCGGTTGAGCGTCAGCGCGCCGATCGTGACCATCGGCACCGGATCGCCGCCGCGTCGTCGGCCCAGCGCCCTGACGCGCGCTTCGAGTTCCTCGGGTTCGAACGGCTTGCGCAGATAGTCGTCCGCGCCGAGGTCGAGCCCGCGGACCCTGTCGTCGAGCCCGTCACGCGCGGTCAGCATCAGCACGGGGACGCGCTCGCCGGTGCGTCGCATCCGTTCGAGCACGACGAATCCGTCGATATCGGGAAGGCCGACGTCGAGGATCACGAGCGCATAGGGCTCGCTCGACACCAGCGTCAGCGCCTCCTCGCCGCTCGCGCAGTGATCGACCGCATGGCCGTCCGCACGAAGGAGCGCGCCGATGCTGCGGGCGAGCGCGGCATCGTCTTCGATCATCAGGATTCGCATGACGACCAGCGGTGAAAGGTTGCTGACAGGTCGGGCTTGTATCGCATCGTCAGGCTTATCCGAGCACAGAAGCGGAAAAGCGAGAGGAGCCGGGATGCGAAAGATCCTATTTCTGATGATGTTGGCGGTTGGCGCAGCCCAGCCGGGCCATGCCGTGGCGCAGCGCCCGGTCGGCTATCCGCGCTCTTATGACGCGCTGATCGCCGATGCGCGGGCCGAGCGCGTGCTGACCGTCTACGGCAATGCCGACCGCGGCGAACTCATCACGGTGGTCGCCGCGTTCAGGCGGACCTATCCCGGGATAGCGGTGCGCTATGCCGATCTCGGCTCGGCCGAAATCTACCGCAGGCTGGTCGCCGAGACGCGAGCCCGTCGCCCGTCCGCGGACCTGGTCTGGTCGTCGGCGATGGATCTGCAGGTCAAGCTCATCAACGACGGGTTCGCGCAAGGCTATGCGAGCCCCGAAAAGCCTGCGCTCCCGGCGCGGTCGGTATGGAAGAACATGGGCTATGGCGTCACTGCCGAGCCGATCGGGATCGTCTATAATCGCCGTCTGATCCCCGATGCGGCAATGCCGCGCAGCCATGCCGCGCTCGAGGCGGTGTTGCGACAGCGACGCGCCGTGTTCACCGGCCGCGTGACGACCTTCGATCCCGCCCGCTCGAATGTCGGCTATCTGTACATGGCGGAGGATCTGGCGATCACCCGCGACAGCCGTGCGCTTTTCCAGGCGATCGCGGCGACTAGGCCAGTTCTCTCGGCAACGACCGAGCCGATGCTCGCCGCGGTCGCCGCCGGGCGCCAGGCGATCGCGTACAACGTCATCGGCTCCTATGCGCTGGAGCAGGCGAAGCGCGATCGCCGGCTCGGCGTGGTGTTCCCCACCGACTACACCATCGTCACGTCGCGCATCGCATTCATCGCCCGCAACGCGCGTGCGCCGGCCGCCGCCAAGCTGTTTCTCGACTTCCTGCTGTCCCGCCGCGGCCAGACGCTTCTCGCCGAACGCAGCCTGTGGCCGGTGCGCACCGACGTGCGCGCGCGTCGCCTGCCGAGCGTGCAGGCGCGGCCGATCCGCGTCGGGCCGCAACTGCTCGTCAATCTTGATCACATCACCCGCCAGCGCTTCCTTCGCGACTGGCAGGCGACCCTTTCCGGAGCTTCCCGATGACCCTGTTGCGTACCGGCTGTGCAGTGATTGCACTCGCAGTCGCCACTCCTGCACTGGCACAGACGCCGAGCCAGGCGGATCTTGCCGACCTCGTCCGCGCGCAGGCGGCGGAAATCGCCGCGCTGAAAGCCCGGCTCGACCGGATCGAGGGGCAGCAGGTCGTTGCCGCGTCGCCGGCCCCCGTGACGACGGCGCCGACACCGACAACCACCCCGGCGACACCGCCCGTCGCGGTCGCGCAGGCGACGCCGGACTCGCGGCGAACGATCCCGTTCGCGCCGCAGCTCGTGCCGCCGGGCCCCGCCGATCGCGACGTCGCGCAGGCCGCCGCCGCGCGCGACAATCCGTCGGGCATCACCACCGAATGGGGGGCGGGCCTGCCGGTGTTCCATTCGGCGGACGGCGTCTACACGTTCAAGCCCCGGGGCCGCATTCTTGCCGATGTGAGCTCGTCGTTCGGGTCGAAATCGGACACGCGCAACCTGACGACCACGGGCATGCGCGCGCTGCGCCTCGGGCTCGAAGGCGGGGTCGGAACGCATTTCTTCTATCAGATGGAAGCGGACTTTTCGGAGAACGAGGTCGATGTCGTGACCGCGTTCATGGGCTGGCGCGACCGGATCAAGCCGGGGCTCGATTACGACGTGCGCGCCGGGCATCTGTTCAACGACCGCGGGTTCGAGGGCTCGACCGGGTCGGACTCGACGCCGTTCCTCGAACGCACGACGGTCGCGACCGCGATCATTCCGCAGCGTGGCTTCTACGGCATCGGCATCATGCCCCGCCTGTTCTGGAAGACGGGGCACGCGTCGCTGACGGTCACCGGCGACCGTGTCGACGGCACGCAGGCGGTCAGCGACGGCCGCACCGTGCTCGCCCGTGCACACTGGAACCCGATCAAGACCGACAGCGCGGTTCTGCATCTCGGCGCCTGGGGGTTCGACGAATCGCTGTCCCCGGCCGCGACCACGCTGACGCGCAACACCGTGATCGGTGGCCGCTTCAACGGCGGCCTGCGCGTGTCGACGGGGCCGTTGATCGGCGGAACCGGAACGACCGGCTATGGCCTCGAGCTCGGCGGCTATCGCGGGCCGTTGTGGCTGATGGCGGAGGCGGGGCGGCGCGACGCGCGGCTCGATGCCGGGCGCCCCGACTTCACGAGCAAGGCGTGGAGCCTGTCGGGCGGGTTCTTCCTGACAGGCGACCTGCCGCCCTACAACCCGCGACTGGGCAGCTTCGGCCAGCCCAAGGTCAAGCGACCCACCTTCGACGGCGGGCCGGGCGCGATCGAGCTGACCGGACGCTATGAAAGCCTCGATTACACCGACCTGCTGACCGGTGGCGAGGGATGGGCAGGGACGCTCGGCGTCAACTGGTACCTCAACAGCTTCACCCGGCTGCAGGTCAACGCGATCCACTGGAATACCGACAACCGCAGCGGCGCCGTAATCGGCAGCGACGACGGCGAGACCGTCAGCGCGCGCGTCGCGGTGACCTTCTAACTCCCCCATAAGGATTGCTCGCATGAACCTGGCTTTGCTTGGCTTCCTGATGGTGGCCACCTTCATGACGCTCATCATGACCAAGCGGATGACGCCGCTGGTCGCGCTGATCGTCATCCCCACGATCTTTGGCGTCGTCGCCGGACAGGCGGCGGGTCTCGGCGACATGATGATCGACGGGATCAAGAACCTCGCCCCGACCGGCGTGATGCTGTTGTTCGCCATCCTGTTCTTCTCGACGATGACCGACACCGGCCTGTTTGATCCGCTGGTCGGGCGCCTGATCCGGATGGTGCACGGCGACCCGACGCGGATCCTGCTCGGATCGGTCGTACTGTGCGCGCTCGTCAGCCTCGATGGGGACGGATCGACGACGTACATCATCACGATCGCCGCGCTGCTGCCGCTGTACAAGCGTTACGACATGAACCGGCTGTATCTGTGCTGCCTGTTGATGGCGACCAGCGGGATCATGAACCTGACGCCATGGGGTGGTCCGACCGCGCGTGCGGCAAGTGCGTTGAAGCTCGACCCGGCGACGGTGTTCCTGCCGTTGATCCCGGGGATGATCGCCGGGCTCGTCAGCCTGCTGGCGCTGGCGGTCTGGTTCGGGCGCAAGGAACGCGCGCGGATCGGTGCGGTCCAGGTGCGTGACGAGGCCGAATTCACGGGCATGGCGGTATCGCAATATCCCGAAGCGCGCCGGCCAAGGCTGATCTGGTTCAACGGCCTGCTCGTCGTTACGCTGCTGACGCTGCTGGTCTGGGGCGTGTTGCCGCTGTCGGTCCTGATGATGATCGCGTTCGCGATCGCGATGATCGTCAACTATCCCGGCGTCGCCGAGCAGAAGGAGCGGATCGCCGCGCACGCGGGTAACGTCCTGTCGGTGGTGTCGCTGATCTTCGCCGCGGGCATCTTCACCGGCATCCTCGGCGGAACCGGCATGGTCGAGGCGATGAGCAAGGAAGTGGTGGGTGCGATCCCGCCTGCGTTCGGCCCCTATATGGCGCCGATCACCGCGGTGCTGAGCCTGCCGTTCACCTTCTTCATCTCGAACGACGCCTTCTATTTCGGGATGCTGCCGATCCTCGCCGAGGCGGGCGCGCATTACGGTGTCTCGCCGATGGCGATCGCGCGTGCGTCGCTGATGGGACAGCCCGTCCATTTGCTCAGCCCGCTGGTGCCGTCGACCTATCTGCTCGTCAGCCTCGCCGGGATCGATCTCGCAGATCACCAACGCTTCACGCTGCTCCCCGCGGTGATGGTCTGCGCGGTGATGACGCTGGTCGGGATCATCGCGCTCGCCTTCCCGTTCGTCGCAGGCTGAGCCGAGCTTGCGCGCCCCTTGTCCCGACACTGGAGTCCAGCGATGGAACGACATCTCGAACCCTTGATGCTGCTGCCCGCAATGGGCTGCGACGGCCGGCTCTGGTCGCGCCAGATCATGGACCTGGGCGATCTGGTCCACCCCGAGTTCGGCGATCTGTCGCGGGACAGCAGCATCCACGCGATGGCGGCGCGGGTGCTTGCGGACGCGCCGCCGCGGTTCGCGGTCGCCGGCGTGAGCCTCGGGGGCTATGTCGCGATGGAGATCATCCGGCAGGCGCCCGATCGCGTCACGCGGATCGCCCTGTTCGGGACGCGCGCATCGATGGAGGCGCGACCGCGGTTCGTCGCCGATCAGGGGTCGCTGGCCACCGCGCCCCACGCCGATCCGCAGCTCTCGGCAATCGTCAGTGGGCCCGTCCAGGCGATGGCGGAGCGGGTCGGACCAGGCGTGTTCGACCGCCAGCAGGAGGCGCTGCTCGCGCGTCCCGACATCACCGATGCGATCGCCGCGATCCGCGTTCCGACCCTGGTGGCGGTCGGCGACCGCGACCGGATTTGTTCCCCCGACGATGCCAAGGCGCTGGCCGCGCGTATCCCGGGCGCGGCGTTCCACATCCTGCGCGCGTGCGGCCATCTGTCGCCGATGGAACGCCCCGGGGAGGTGACGATGCTCCTGCGTGCCTGGCTGGGCGGGGGGCCCCGCCGGCTTCGACGGCCGCGGTCCACGCCCGGTGTCAGCTGATCGGTTTCTGCGTTGCGACGATACCGCGGTGCATCACGAACGCGACATGTTCGAGGCGGGTGACGTCCTGCAGCGGTGACCCGGTGACGGCGATGATGTCGGCGGTCTTGCCCGGTGCGAGCGTGCCGATATCGTCGCGACCCAGCAGGTCGGCGGCACCGACCGTGGCCGCGGCGATCGCCTGCGCCGGGGTCAGCCCGTTCCGCACCAGCAGCGCGAATTCGGTCGCGTTGTCGCCGTGCTTCGACACCCCGGTGTCGGTGCCGAACGCGACCTTGACCCCTGCGGCATAGGCGCGGCGGTGGCTCGCCGCCATCGCTGCGGCCGCGGACTCGGCCTTGACGATCGTCGCGGGCGGCAGCGCACCGCCGCGGGCCTGCGCAAGCGCGGCCACCGGCGCAATCTCGGTCGGCACCAGATACGCGCCCTTGGCCTTGAAGAGCCGGATCGTCTCGTCGTCGAGGAACGTGCCGTGCTCGATCGAATCGACGCCCGCCTCCAGTGCGGCGCGCGTGCCCTCGATCGCGTGGCTGTGCGCCGCGACCTTGCGGCCGAGCGTGTGCGCGGTGTCGATGATCGCGCGCATTTCCTCAGGCGTCATCGCCCGGCCAAGACCGCCGCTGACGTTGGACAGCACCCCGCCGGTCGCCGCGAACTTGATGACGCGGGCGCCCAGCGCGACCTGTGCACGCACCGCACGACGGCAATCGTCGGGGCCGTCGCACAGGTTGACCTCCTTCGCATGCACCATGTCGGCGAATTCCTCCGCCAGACCGTTGCCGCCGTCGCCGTGCCCGCCGGTGACCGAGATCATTGCGCCGGCATTGGTGATCGTGGGGCCCTCGACCGCGCCGGCGTCGATCGCGTCGCGCAGCGCCCTGATGCCGCGCGGGTCGCCGCCGAGATCGCGTACGGAGGTGAACCCGGCCGCAAGCGTGGTGCGGGCGTTGGCGACCGCGGTCATCTCGTCGTCGAACCGGTCGCGGTTGAGCGCCTCGAGCCGCGCGCGCATCGGGTCGCCACCGATCCCCCAGAGATGGACGTGCATGTCGACCATCCCGGGCAGGACGAACGCGTTGCGCAGGTCGATCAGCGTGGCGCCGGGCTCGGCAGCAACGAACCCGTCGCGCAGCTCCGCGACCTTGCCGCCGCGGACCACGATCGTGGTATTCCCGCGCGGCGGCTGGCCCGGGCGATCGAGTACCGCGCCTGCCTGTATGTAGCTCGTTCGCGAGGGCGCCGGGGGTGGCGTCTGCGCCAGCGCCGATGTCGCAACCGTCGTCGCCAGTCCGAGCAGCAATGCCTTGATCATGTCTTTCCCCCCAGTTCGAGCCATTCCCCGCGATCGTCGTCGCGATCAGGAACCGCTCATCGCACGCTCGATCATGTTTGCGTAGATATCCGTCAGCATGATCAGGTCGTCGACCGCGACGGCCTCGTCGACCTTGTGCATCGTCGCGTTGATCAATCCGAACTCGACCACGGGGCACAGCTTCGACAGGAACCGCGCGTCCGACGTGCCGCCGGTCGTCGAGAGCTCCGGCACGACGCCCGTGACCGCTTCGATCGAGCCGGACAGCATCGCCGACAACGCGCCGGGCTCGGTCAGGAACGCCTCGCCCGATATCCGCCCGGTGACCTGCGCAGCAGGGTCATGGCGCGCCGCCACCGCCGCGATCCGGTCGATCAGGTCGGCGCCGCGGTGTTCGTCGTTGAACCGGATGCTCAACCGTGCACTCGCCTTGGCGGGGATCACGTTGTGCGCGGGATTACCGACGGTGAGGTCGGTCACCTCGATGTTCGACGGCTGGAACCAGGCATTGCCGCGGTCGAGCTCGATCGCGCCGATGTCGGCGAGGATCGCGATCAGGCGCGGGATCGGATTGTCCGCCAGATGAGGATACGCGACATGACCCTGCCGCCCGGGGACCTCGATCCAGATATTGACCGAACCCCGCCGCCCGATCTTGATCACGTCGCCCAGTCTGGCGGTCGAGGTCGGCTCGCCAACGATGCACAGATCGGGGACGACATCGCGCGCGATCATCCGGTCGATCAGCGCGCGCGTCCCGAACGTCGCGGGCCCTTCCTCGTCGCCGGTGATGATCAGCGAGAGCGTGCCGACGTCGCTGCGGCCGGCGGCGGCGGCGAAGGCGGCGATGGCTCCCTTCATGTCGACCGCGCCGCGCCCGTAGAGCAGCCCGTCACGGATCTCGGCGGACCAGGGTGACCCGGTCCAGCCATCGCCGGGCGGCACGACGTCGAGATGCCCGGCAAATGCCAGATGCGGGCCGCTGCCGTTCCGGATCGCGAGCATGTTCTCGACCGGACCGTCGGGCGCCTCGCCGACGACGAACCGGTCGACCGCAAAGCCGATCGGGCGCAATGCCGCTTCGAGAACATCGAACACGGCGCCCCGTGCCGGCGTGACGCTGTCCGCCGCGAGCAGCGCCTGCGCCAGCGCCAGCGGATCGATCATCGCGTCGGGCTCGACGCGGGCTGCTCATATTGTTCGATCACCCATTCCTCTTCCTGCGCACCGGCGATCCAGTCCTGCATGAAGGGGTGTTCGAACATCGCCTGCATATACCCCTGTGCGAAGCGGGCGATCGGAAGCTGATAGGTCACGATCCGCGTGACGACGGGAGCGAACATGATGTCCGCCGCACCAAACTGCCCGAACAGGAACTGGCCGTCGCCACCGAATCGCGCGCGCGCCTGCGCCCAGAGTTCCATGATCCGCTGCAGATCGACGAGCACGTCGTCGTCGGGACGCTGCGCCGGGAAGATCTGGCGGACGTTCATGCTGTGCTTCTTGCGAAGCGCGGCGAAGCTGGAGTGCATTTCCGCCGCCATCGAGCGCGCCATCGCCCGCGCCGCTTCGTCGGCGGGCCAGAACCGGTCGCGACCGACCTTGTCCGCGAGATAGTCGACGATCGCGAGGCTGTCCCACACGACCGCCTCGCCGTCCCACAGGATGGGTACCTTGCCCGACGAGGGCGCGAACTCGTCACCCTGCCGGCGCTTTTCCCAGTCGGCGTCGTACATCGGCACGACGACCTCTTCGAAAGGCAGCCCGGAGTGCTTGCACGCGAGCCAGCCGCGGAGCGACCAGGAGGAATAGGCCTTGTTGCCGATGACGAGTTTCATGGCCCGGGGACTAGCGGGCCGGACGGGCGAGGGCAATCTCTGCGACCCCCGCCGGATGCGCGGGCGTTAGCTTACCGCTTCGACGACTGCCGCGCGCAGTTCGGGAATGCCCATGCCATATTCGCTCGACGTGACGAGGATGTCGGGATGCGCGGCGGGACGCTTGCGCGCCTCCAGCGCGGTGCGCTCGATGACCTCGACGAGTTCGGACGCCTTGATCTTGTCCGCCTTGGTCAGGACCATGCGGTAGCTGACCGCGGCCTTGTCGAGCATCTCGAGGATTTCGCGGTCGACATCCTTGATGCCGTGGCGCGAATCGATCAGCACCAGCGCGCGCTTGAGCACGTCACGTCCGCGCAGGAAGTCGTTGATCAGGAATCGCCACTTCTTGACGACATCCTTGGGCGCCTTGGCGAAACCATAGCCCGGCATATCGACGAGACGGAACGCGAGCGGCGCGCCGACGTCGAAGAAGTTCAGCTCCTGCGTGCGGCCCGGCGTGTTCGACGTGCGCGCCATCGAATTGCGGCCCGTCAACGCATTGAGCAATGACGACTTGCCGACGTTCGAACGCCCCGCAAACGCCACCTCCGGCACCGTCGCATCGGGCAGGAATTCGAGCGTCGGCGCGGACTTCAGAAAGCCGACATGGCCGGCAAACAGCTTGCGCGCATGCTCGAGCTGTTCCGCGGTGAACGGCGCGTCGGTCTGCTCGAGATCGGGGCCGAGGTTGGGGACGTCGTTCACTTGGTCACCGGAACTTTCAGACCCGGATGCCGGGCGTAGAGCAGCTTTTGCTGGATGATCGTCAGGCAGTTCGACGTGATCCAGTAGACCTGGAGGCCGACCGCGAACGGCGCCATCACGAACATCAGCACCCAGGGGAGGAGCGCGAAGACCTGCTTCTGCGTGTCGTCCATCGGCGTCGGGTTCAGCTTGAACTGGAAGTACATGCTGATGCCCAGGATGATCGGCACGACGCCGATCGCGATGAAGTGCGGCGGCGTGAAGGCAAGGAGGCCGAACAGGTTGAGCGGCGTCAGCGGATCGGGTGCGGACAAATCCTTGATCCACGCGACGAACGGCTGGTGACGCATCTCGATCGTCAGCATCAGCACCTTGTACAGCGCGTACATGATCGGGATCTGGAGCAGCGTCGGCGCACAGCCGGCGAGCGGATTGACGCCCTCGGCCTTGTACAGCGCCATCGTCTCCTGCTGGAGGCGCAGCTTGTCGTCCTTGTGCTTCTCCTGCAGGGCCTTCGCCTTGGGCTGGACGGCGCGCATTGCCGCCATCGACTTGAACTGGCGCTGCGCGATCGGGAACAGCAGCCCGCGGATCGTGACCGTCAGCAGGATGATCGCGAGGCCGAAATTGCCGACCGTGCGGTACAGCCAGTCGAGATAGTAGAAGATCGGCTTCTCGACGATCCGGAACCAGCCCCAGTCGATCGCATAGTCGAGCTTGGCGACGCCGCCGGCCTGATCGGTGTAGCGATCGAGCAGGCGAACTTCCTTGGCACCGGCAAAGAAACGCGAGACCTGCGTGATCGCCTGGCCCGGTGCGACCTGCTTGGGCTGGAGTGCGTAGTCGGCCTGATAGGCCTTGTTCGCACCCGCGCGGAACTGGCCGTCGAACGCCTGGCCCTGGTCGGGGATGATCGCTGTCAGCCAGTATTTGTCGGTAAAGCCAAGCCAGCCGCCGGTCGTCGTGAACTTCTGCGGCGCCTCGTCGATGTCCTTGTAGTCGGGGCGATAGTGCGCGCCGCCATTGTCGACCGACATCGGCCCGACATGGATCGTCATCGACGACGGATCCTTCGAGATGCCGACGCGGTTGACGAGGCCATAGGTCGCGACGGGGACGGGCGCGGTCCCGGCGTTCAGGACGGTCTGGCGGACCGTAAACATGTAATCCTGGTCGACCGCGATCTGGATGCGGAAGCGCTGACCGGTCGCGTTGGTCGCGTCGAGCGTGACCGGCGTGGTCGGCGTCAGCGTCGTCGCGCCCGAGGGCGCCCACACGGCGTCGGCGGCGGGCGGGGTCAGGCCCTGCGCACGCCAGCCGAAGCTCGCGAAATAGGCGTCGGGCGCGCCGGCGGGTGACAACAGGCGGATCGGGGGCGAATTCTTCGCAACCGTCTCGTCATAGCCCTTGAGCACGAGATCGTCGATCCGCGCGCCCTTGAGGTTGATCGAGCCGGAGACGCGAGGCGTCTCGATGCGGATGCGCGGCGTGCTCGCGATGACGGCGGTGCGGTCACCGATCGCGGCGGCACCGTCAGCGGCGGGATCCGCGGCGGGGTTCGCGAGCGGCTTGGTCTTGCCACCCTCGATCTTGGTGACCGGGGGATTTGCGGTGGGGAAGAACTTGCCCTGGATCATCGGCCATCCGAACAGGATGAGCGCCGCGATCACCGCGAACAGCACGAAATTCTGCTTGTCGTCTTTCACAGGGCGGCGTCTTTCAATTTCTCAGGCTTCAGCTCTGGGACTGGGTCGGGTCCATGCCCGCCCCACGGATGGCAGCGAGCGATACGCTTCGCCGCCAACCAGCCCCCCTTGAGCGCGCCATAGCGCCCAACGGCCTCGATTGCATAGGCGGAACACGAAGGATCGTAGCGGCAGGTGGGCGGCAGGACGAGCGAAGGGCCGAGTTGCCAGCCGCGCGCGATGAGGATGAGGAGGCGGGCTAGCATGATGCAGCCGGGGCAATCCTGCCCCAATTCTGTTTCCCCGCGAAGGCGGGGACCCAGGCTGGGCTCCCGCCTTCGCGGGAGAACAGGGCGTTGGGGGACGTGACGCTTTGGGCCCCACGCCACCCATACCCACGCACTACCCCGGCGGAGGCCGGGGCCCAATTGGGGGCGCCGAGTAACCAATGGCGGCGCGTGGTCACGGCCGCTTTCCCATTTGGGCCCCGGCCTTCGCCGGGGTGGTGTCGGAAGTGTCCTGCGGCGTTACCTTGCGGAACGCCTTGCCCAGCTCGGTCCGCAACAGTGCGTAATCGCGTTCGATCCCGCCATTGCGGCCGATCAGCACGTGATCCGCACCCGCAACGCCGCGGTCCGCCAACAGCTCACGCGCCAGCGCCCGCAACCGCCGTTTCATGCGGTTCCGGACGACGGCGTTGCCGATCTTCTTGGTGACGGTGAAGCCGATTCGCATCGTGTCGTCACCGTCGTCGCGGGGGCGCATGAGCAGGACGAATCCCGGCATCGGCGCGCGCTTCCCCGCATTCGCCGCGAGAAAATCGCGGCGTTTGTCGAGAATTGTTAGGCCGACAGCTTCTTGCGACCGCGGGCGCGGCGTGCATGGATCACTGCCCGGCCGCCGACCGTCGCCATCCGTGCGCGGAAGCCGTGACGGCGTGCGCGTACCAGGTTGCTCGGCTGAAAGGTCCGCTTCATTGGTCATTCCCTAGGTCATCAAATAGAAAACGGCCGCCCCGGGGACGGCCTTGATGGGTGGGCGCTTACGGAAACGGGGCGGGTAAGTCAATTGACGCTTCGCGTTTGTAGCGTGGATGATCCGGCCGGCGAGGCCTTGCTGCGCATGTGGCGGCGCAGAGCGCTTCGCCGACGCATGACGCGGTCGACGAGATGCCCCGTTCGCGGCCAGCGCCGCTTCAGCCGTGCCCAGCGGCGTCGGGCGCGCGGCGAGTTGCGCAGCACCAGCACCATACCCCCGGCGAACAGGAATATTCCCGCCGGCCCGGGCACGGGCGCGAGCGCAGGGGCAACGACGATCAGCAGGCCGCCAAGTGCAAGCTGGCCGATACGGAAGACGCGGGGGCGGATGACGGTCACGGGCGGCATTTGGCGCTGGTGTGTTAGGATCGCAAGACGGCGCAAGGCCAGGAGGCATTGCGGGGATGCACATTCCAGTATGAATAGCACAGGACGTGGCAAAAACGCGGCGTTGCGGGGGAAACGCAGTGGCTGCGATCGTGTCGACGGTGGCGTATCTGGGGTTGGAAGCGCGCGCGGTCGAGGTGCAAGTCCAGCTGATTCCCGGACTTCCTGCGTTCAATCTCGTCGGACTGGCCGACAAGGCCGTCGGCGAAAGCCGCGAACGCGTGCGCGGCGCGATCGCCGGGATGGGGCTGGCGCTGCCGCCGAAACGGATCGCGGTGAACCTGTCGCCGGCCGATCTTCCGAAAGAAGGATCGCATTTCGATCTACCTGTCGCGCTCGCGTTGCTCGCGGCGATGGGGGTGATCGACGCTGAAATGCTCGCCGATTATGTCGTCGTTGGCGAACTGGGGCTCGACGCGCGGATCACGGCGTCACCGGGTGTCCTGCTCGCGGCACTTCACGCGTCGCAGATCGGCAAGGGGCTGATATGCCCGGCGTCGCAGGGCGCGGAGGCGGCCTGGGCCGGTTCGGTCGACGTGATCGCAGCGCCCGATCTGCTCGCGCTGATCAATCATTTCAAAGGCCATGGCCTGTTGCGTGCGCCCGAGCCCGGAATCGTCGACGCCGCAGCGGCAGGGCCCGATCCCGCGCAGGTGCGGGGGCAAGAGACCGCCAAACGCGCGCTCGAGATCGCCGCTGCGGGCGGGCACAATCTTCTTCTTTGCGGTCCGCCGGGGTCGGGCAAGTCGCTGATGGCCGCATGCCTGCCGGGAATCCTGCCCCCGCTCGATGCGGCCGAGGCACTCGAGGTGTCGATGGTCCAGTCGGTCGCGGGGACGCTGACGGGCGGGCGGCTGACGCGCACGCGACCGTTTCGCGCGCCGCATCACTCGGCCTCGATGGCGGCGCTCACGGGGGGCGGTGTAGACTTGGTCTTGTACTTTGCACTGCGGCATTGCGGATTGCAGTGGCGGCTAGTCGATTGCACTGGCAAACTGAAGGCTAACGTCGCGAAACTAGCTACCGCTCTTGTCTAAGCTTATACGAATTTCTTCGGTGGGGTGTTCTGAAGATAGCTGAGCCCTTAAGTGTAAGTATACAGTTGACCTGGCAACACCGTATCTGCCCGCGATATCTAAGACGTTTTCGCCACTTTTAAAACTACGTAGAGCCTCTCGCGCCTCCGAGGGTGACAGGGCTGATTTTCGGCCCTTTAGTTTACTAAATCTTTGATTGACGCTTCTTGTTTGGAGGGCGTGCCATTTCATCATTTCATAAAAACAGATAGTATCTAATTCAACGCGATTAGAAACTCGCAATGCGCTGCCCACGTCAAATAGTTCGCAGCCATTTCCAACTACCACTGAACATATCTCTACTGGCTCGTTCGTGAGTAGAAAAAGCTTTGCCAAGTTGTGGAAAATGATGCTTGTCAAAGGACGGGTCCTGCACAGGGCAGTGATCTCCTCAAGAACATTTTGTTTATACAGCTGGACGGTTTCACGATAGGCCTGAGGTTTGGCAAAAACCTCTGGTTTGCCATGGCGATTAAATAGAGAGGGAGCATCTGATGCTGTAACCACATATTGATGTAAGAATTGCAACTTGCACTCGTGAACATCAATGCGATCTGGAATATTTTGAAAAAAAAGCCACGTACGCTGAGATAATGACAACGTGCTATAATTTGTCTTTTCAGATATTAATTCTAGAACATCGCTTGGTGGATCGTAGAAAAGGCGAGAACTGCTAAGGTTGTTGAAGCCATACAGTTCCAGAAACTGTTCCGATGACTGGTGTCCGTATATCTGACCTATGCGCTGAACCCATTGCCCCAGTGACTCCCAAACATATGGATCTGGAGCAAGCAGCCATCTCATCTAGCACTCCTTCTGCTTGCTAGTTCGGCAATGGGTAACCCGTTCGCTAATATTTAAATTTTCTCGCAAACGATCGTTTTTGATGCGCCATCATGTGAGAACCTATAGCAGTCGATGCGAGCGTCTCAAAACACTTTCGCGATTGAGCCATGTCATGATAGACCTCAGACATGAGTTTTGAGAATGCTTCATGTTGATCGGCTATGCGCGGGTATCGACCCCAGAACAGGATCTAATTCCGCAACTCGAAGCACTGCACAGCGCCGGGTGCGAGCGAACCTTCTCAGATAAGGCAAGCGGGGCAAGAGCCGATCGCGCCGGGTTAGCTGACGCTCTCTCCCATGCACGCACCGGCGACATACTCGTTGTGTGGAAGCTCGACCGGCTCGGCCGTACCATGAAGGGGCTGATCGATCTCTCGGTCGATCTGGCGGCGCGGGGGATCGGGCTAAGATCGATTACAGACGGGATCGACACCGCAGGCACAGCCGGGAAACTCGTTTTCCATATCATGGCGGCGATGGCCGAGATGGAGCGTGACTTGGTACGTGAGCGCACGACGGCTGCGTTGATCGTCGCTCGGCGTGAGGGCAGGGTAGGTGGCCGGAAGACAGTAATGACACCCAAACGCATCGAGGCCGCGCGAAAACTTTTATCCTCTGGAATGACTGCTCGCGAAATAGCTCCAACCATCGGCGTCTCGCTCGCGACGCTATACCGCCATTTGCCAGCACCAGAACAAGAGGCAATTAGCGCGGAAGAGAATGTCGCTCAATAGCATGCAGCCGATCTACACGCACCATAATGGCTGGCTCCCAGTTCCTTAGGAAGCCAGCACCTAGATTATTCCGCTGCTGCTTCTTCGGTCTTGCGCTTGCGCGGAGCCGAAGCGGGCTTGTTGTCTGCCTTGGCTACATTCGTCTGGCCAGGCTTGCGACCTAGCCCAATGCTCTTGGCCATCGTACGACGTGCTTCCGAGTAGGTAGGAGCGACCATGGGGTAATCGGCCTTAAGGCCATAACGCTCGCGATATTCCACTGGCGTCATGCCGTTAGTGGCGAGGTGACGACGCAGCGTCTTGTACGGCTTGCCATCGATCATGCTGATGATGTGATCGGGACTGGCAAGGGACTTCCGGGCCGTTACCGCGCCAACGTATTCCTTGGGCTCTTCCGCTGGGCTTTCGTCGGTCTGCGAACCGCCAACAAGCGACTGAACGCTGCTGTGCATCTGCGATAGAAAAGTGGGAACGTCGTCGGCCGACGTACGGGTATTTGGATTGCTAAGCCAAGCGATTGTCAGCTCGGTAGCGAGTTCAACAGCGTTGGGCTGGTAAGTATCGTCGGACATTAAGTGCTCCATCTAACTGACGGGCAAGTAGGGCTCCCCGAATAATCGCGCAACCTTTCAAAAAGTTATTCTGTGAGATCGCCTCATCAAATGAGACCGGCTGCCTGACGATCAGCAACGGCTGAGAGAACCTCAAGATTGAAAGTCCGCTGAGATATACCAACCGCAAGGTTGCGCATTTTTGATATAAGTCGAGCCGGTTTGGTCTCTTCAACCTTCAGCTCAACACCGCTAGGCCCGTCGACTTCCTCGTCGTTTACCGATCACAATTCGTCCTGATACGCGTGTTGAATTTCTTCGACTCAGCAACTTGGACCCGGTGTAAATGTCAGCCTAGACCGCTTTTTTTAAAGGCTCCGGCAGCTTACCATCGGGCAAGGTCTCGCGGAGATGGCCATGGATCATCTGCGCATTGAACGGTTTGGAGACGAATGTCGCCTTTTCGGGCAAGTCACCCGCCTTCGGCCGGAGGTGACCGCTGCCGATGACGATCTCGATCCAGGGGTAGTTCTCCGCGACGTGGTGGGCGAGCGCGAACCCGTTAGTATCGCCCGGCATATCGACGTCTGAAAAGAGCAGGGTGATTGTGTGCGCGTACTCAGAGAGCGATCGCGATCGCGGCGTCGCCGTTATCCGCTTCATAGGTGCGGAAACCCGCATCTTCGAGGATGCCTGTGACATCCATGAGGATGAACGGGTCGTCGTCAACGGCAAGCGCATAGGGGACTGTTGATGGAGACATGCCGCATCAACCCGTCACGTGCGAAAACGGCTCCGTCGTATCTTTAGCGTTGACGTCTCTAAGCCATCGCTGCGGATGCAGAATCCCGATTGTCCGTTGTCCGCAAGCACGCAGACAATAAAATGCCCCGCCGCGGGGGGAGCAGCGGAGCGCTTTAGAACCAGCGGAACCAAGGGGGGGGCAAGTGTCCTGCCGGTTATGATTAGAACAGCGTGGGGCGGTATCGGTTCCGCACATATTTACGAAAATGCCCTGCGGATCTGAAGACCAACAGGGCATTGCGAGCTTTCACCGCCGTTCCCCCCGAAAGGGCAGGACGCTTCCAGCTTATATAAAACTGTTCAGCGTTTGGGGTGTTCCCAGCGCTCGCCTGTGATGCTGGCGCTGAGAAGGATCAGGAGGCGGTGCGATCGGGAGCGTAGGTGAGACGTCCCCGTGCCGGGGCGTTGGATGATCTGGCTAAAGCCCCAACGGCGAAGCCAGAAAACCACGCCAGGCATGCCTCGTACTCATGGATAGGCCATGGGCATTCCAAAAGTGCCCCCTCTGGGGATTTCCCTGCCTGCAAGCCCTGCGCATGCGCGAGAGCAATCGGGTGAGAAATTTCAGTCATTGGGGATCATTGGATATTTAGCCAATGATTTCAACGAAAGAGTGCTACCATCACGTTCGCGTCAGTGCGAGGCTTGCACGGGGAACTACAAGCCGCACCTGTTAGCTTCGCCAAATTCAGCTTTTCAAAAAAGCACATGCTTCGCCGCGCCAGCGGTCTGCAAAAGACGTTCCATCTTTTCCATCGCAGCGCCCGACAGCGTCAATTCGTCGTCCAGATCGCCACTGCCATCGCCAATGATAAGACCCTCGGCGGACAAATGCTTGAGCCAACGCGACGCTACAGCGGGCGAGATCTGATGGCGTTCGCTGATCTGTCGCCCCGTCATACGAACACCCCGAGCGTCTGCTACAAACAGTTCGAGAAGAAAGTCCCAGCTGGGTTCGCCAAACAGAGAGCGCGGCAGCTCCTGGGTACGACTACGCCTGAACGCCAGCATGAGGTCAGCAAAATTGGCGACTTGGTCATTGCCGATCATCCGCTACCCTTTCACACCTGCTTTTTTTAAAAGACATGATGTAGCCAAAGAGGCAGGACCGCAAGTCAGGTTGGCGGAGGTATCTGTTTATCCGTCGCTGGCTCAAGGTAGTCACGCACTGTGCAAAGCAAGGCGCCCAGAGCAAAATCGTTATAGGTGTCTGCGAGCCCAATCAGACGGTCGATATCGCTTGCCATCGATCGCGCTTTCTCAAGAGGAATGTTCGTCAACTACGCTACTCCTGCAAGCCTATCGAACACCGTCACGTAGCGAGCGGCTTGTCCTCGCCAACCGTGAGCATCAACCAGTCTGCGCTATGCGCAGTTTCTCAGACACGCGAAGTTCGAATGCCTTGGATCCGGGTTCGGGGGGGATAAAAAGTCCACCAATTGAAGCGGTAAGCCGTTTTGCCAAGCCAAGACCGAGGCCACTGCGATCCGGCCTCACCGTATCGGCCAACGGCAGGCCGTCGTCGTCGACAATCACCGATACGTCGCCGGCGGGTGTCCGGCCAAGCGTGACACGGATATGGCCGGCTTTGCCGTCCTTATACCCGTGCTTGATCGCGTTCGTCGCAAGCTCGTTGGCGACGAGGGCAAGAGTGGTCACCTCATTCGGCGTCAGGCCATCGACGTCATCGGTGACCTGTAGCGACACCAGAATGGACCGCGGTTCCGCCTGTGCATGGAGAGCCTCACACACCTGGCGTAGCGCGGCCTCTATCGACGGCTTCTGGTCGCCGTGCATGGTGCTGCGGGCTCGTGCCAGTATGGACACCCGCTCCATGGCATCGGTCAGAGCCTGACGGGCTTCCGGGTGCATCGCGCGTTGGCTTTGCAGCGCCAGCAGACTGACAACGAGTTGCAGGTCGTTGCTGCACCTGTGATTTGTCTCGCGAAGCAGGAGGTCGTGATCCTGGAGATGTGATGAGGTGTTGCGAACGGAGTTCGACGACCCCGCGGAGCGTTGGCCACCTTGTGTCATGCGACGTCTGCCGTCGGACGCGCCGCAGCATCGATATGCCGGTGCATATGCAGATAGCTGGGATCGAACCCGGCTGCGTACCGCAGGGCGGCGACGTCAGGGATGGTCAGCACGCGATCACACAGTTGGATCAAGCCGTCTTTGCGCAGCTGCCGGACCGTCCGGTTCACGTGGATGTTTGTAAGGCCAAGGAGGTCACCGATTTGCTCCTGTCGCAAGGGGAACGGAAAGGTGATGTCGTTCTCACCTTCATTCCCAACGCGGATGGCGATCTCGCAGAGCAGATGGGCAATACGCGCATGCGCTGACCGGCGACCAAGCGACAGCATCCACTTACTGGCGATGGCGTTTTCAATCATCGCGAGCCCCGTGAAGGTGCGGGCGATACCGGGATGCTCGTCGACAAGAGAGAGCGCTCGATTACGCGGCAACGCAACGATCGTAACCTCGGTGAGCGTTCGGACGCTATACGCGACGCGCTCGAACAGAAGCATGTCGAGATTGGCGATATCGCCTGGCACCAGTAGGGCAGTTAGCTGGCGCCCGCCGTCAGGAGCGCAGGTGTAGCGGTAGGCCCAGCCACTAGCGACAATCAGCAGATTGTCTGCCTTCTCAGCTTCGCAAACCAGATCCTTGTGGGAATCGAAGGACTTGGACCAGGTCACCGCGTGCTCAAGCGCGCGCTGCTCAGCCTTTGCCAGAAAGGGCGAGCGCCACAAACCGGAACTGCGCAGATTTCTCGACGGCCAATAGTCGTAGCGATCGGATTGATGGGCATAAGCCGAAGTAAGTTCGGTCATGACAAGTCACCCCTTTACGGCGTGTGGAATGCGTATGGATGGGTTTGGCTTTGAACGGATCTGTGCAGGCTCGGCGAGCAACCATTCCTCGCGAGATGTACATGACATCTCAGACCTGTATCTGGCAGGCGATAATATCATTGATTGAAGACGTACCAGGTATGCGTTCGCCAGACCTTGATGGGCCGCGGACGATGCGCAGCACTTGGCTGTACGGGCGAGATTTTGTTCGACCACCAGGCGACCTGCCAGATAGCCGTAATCTTCATCACGCACCGTGTATCTCCTGCTGATGTTCAGGAAAGATACATATGTTAACGCACCTGCCAACCATGTTGCGGAGTTTGGTATGGTAGATGACGGAGTTGCTTACTGACGGGAACGCCCCGGTCAGCTAAGAGTGTTGCATCATCTACGGACGACCCCGGGCGTAGATGGCTGGAAGCCAATTGCTTTCGCCCTTCGAACAAGCGGAGGGCGTATGCCGCATCCGACCCAATCTTTCGTTCGCAATGGCCTGTTGTCGGTCATCGATGCAGCGGCCTACGCCGCAATCGGTCCGCATCTCGAACCCGTCGATCTGCCCAAGGGCACTGTACTGATCGAGGCGGGCGAGCCATTCACGCATGCGCACTTCTTCAACAGCGGTATTGGCTCGATCGTCGTTAGTACCGCGGACAGCCGGCGGGTTGAGGCGGGGATTTTTGGCCGCGAGGGCTTGTCGGGCTTTGGCTGTTTGCTCGGCGTCGATCAGTGCCCGCAAACCACGATGGTACAGGTAGAAGGCGAGGGCTACCGTGTCAGTATCGATGGCTTGCGCGCCGCATGTCAGGAGTCAGCCTCGCTGCGTGAGACGCTACTGCGCTATGTCCACGTGTTCATCTCGCAGACGAGCTACACGTCGCTGTCCAACGTCAATCAGTCGGTCGAAGGGCGGCTCGCTCGCTGGCTGCTGATGTGCCACGACCGGGTGACCGGCGACGACATCGCGCTGACGCACGAGTTCCTCTCGATCATGCTGGCGGTACAGCGCCCCAGCGTTACCACCGCCTTGCACATGATCGAAGGGTATGGGTTCATCAAGGCGCGGCGCGGGCACATCACGATTCTGGAGCGAGACGCGCTCATCGACTTTGCCGATGGCATGTACGGCACCCCGGAAGCCGAATATCGCCGTCTGATCGGTCCGTTCGGTTGAGCCGCTTCTATCTGCATCAGCAAATTGCCGATGGCGTCATCGAGGATCCGGATGGCACTGAGGCTGTCGACTTAGCAGCCGCAAAGCACGAGGCCATACTGGCTGCGCGCCAGCTTCTGGCCAACGCTATTTTGACTGGCGTGGCGCCACTCGGGACAGCCTTCCAGATTACCAATGAGGCTGGGCAGATGCTCCTGAAGGTCCCCTTTCGTGACGCTTTGCCTGCCCGGTTTATCAGCACCGACTGACCAGAGTTTGGTACGGTATCGAACCAAAAAAGACGAAGCTCTCGCTCAAGCCCTAATCCGCATCTACCAATCTGCATCAACTACAACAGCAGGTCTGCGTGGTCGCAGACCATCACATACGAAAGATGTCGCAAGGGCACCATGGCTTTCAATAATCGGCTTCTTCGTGCTCTGTCCCTCGCCGATCAAGAGGTTTTGCGCGCCCATCTGCGATGGTCTGAACTGGAGCGCGGCACTGTCCTGGTATCGCCGGACGAGCCAATCTCACGCGTCTGGTTTCCGGAAAGCGGACTGACTTCAATCATTGCCATGGCGGGCAGCGATCAGGGTATCGAAGTCGGCCTCGCTGGTCGCGATGGCCTTGTTGGCATGCCGCTCGTTCTCGATGCTGACCGCACCCCACATCGCATCTTCATGCAGGTTAGCGGTGCGGCTTACGGCGTCGATGGGGAAATTTTTCGACAGGTGCTCGACGATCATGCCAGCATTCGAAAACTGCTGCTGCGCTACGTTCAGGCCTACTCGACGCAGACCACTTACACAGCGCTGTCCAACGCCATGCATACCGTCGAAGAGCGGCTGGCACGCTGGCTGCTGATGAGCCATGATCGTCAGGACGACGACGAAATACCTCTGACCCACGACTTTTTGGCGCTTATGCTCGGGGTCCGCCGACCCAGCGTCACGATCGCCCTGCATTCGCTCGAGGGCCTCGGGTTCATCAAGGCCACCCGCGGACTGATTGTGGTACGCAAACGCGAAGAGCTCGAGGAATTCGCTGGTGCCGGCTACGGCGTGCCGGAAGCTGAATATGAGCGCTTGATCGGTCAGCTACGCTGAACCATCAGTCTAACCCTGATCAAGTTTACGGATACCGAGAGCATGCCCCGTTTTTTCCTTCATATCGAAGATGGGACCCAGCGGATCGAAGACGAGGAGGGGAGTGACTTGCTGGATCTGGCTGCTGCCCGCGAGGAAGCCTTAGGCGCAGCGCGGCAGCTCTGGGCCGCAGCAATCCTGGCCGGGCAGGACAATGCAGCGCGTTGTTTCGTCATCACCGATGGCGACGGAACGGTAATGGATACCGTCGATATGGATGAGGCCTTGCCCGAGAAATTGGCCCGCCGACTTCGCCTCTAGACTCACTGATGTAGATGCAGGTGCCGGGTACTGAAGTCGGCAACTTCCTGCAGACGGTCCCAATCGATGAAACGGATAGTTTTTCCATTTCGCGCTATCAAACCATCTCGCGCGAGAATCTTGAGCATTCTATTGATATGAACAGCAGTAAGCCCGAGGGCATCACCAAGCTGCTCTTGGGTCATTGGCAGCTCAAACGAACGATTATTAATTTTATCCGGGCCTCCGATTCGAACTGCAAACTCGCAAAGAAAGTGTGCGACACGGGCGAGAGCATCTTGTCGGCCTATATTCAACAATAACTCACGAAGCATGGAGGCTTCTTTCAGCATCATCAACGTTATGGCTTGACTTACTTCAGGGTATGCGTCCGACGCAGTTTTTAAAACTTTACTCGGTACGATAATTATGTCGCATTGCGTAAGTGTTTGGATATTATGGTCTGGCGTATTCAAATAGAGATTTTGTAGCCCGAGTATATCTCCGGCAATCTTGATAGAAACGATCTGTCGATCGCCTGCGCCACTTGTCTTTTGGCAGACCGCAAGGCCCGACATCAGGACGCCGCATTTATCGGCAAGAGCGCCCTCCCGGACAAAGTAGCTTCCCGGCTCGAACTGCCTAGCAATGTAAGGCATCTGTAAGATTTCCGCCCTTGCCTCGTCTGAGACTTTGGCGTGCTCGGCCAGTTTTTCCGCCATTCGGATAAGTGGGTTTTTGTCAGACACAGGCATTGGTTTTTGTCCTGCCTACCGAGCGAACCCCGCTTTGTCGGCAAATATGAATGTTAGCTCGCCAACCCGCTTTAGCATCATTAATCTATGATAGGGAACAAGACGCGCTGAGATGGCGAAGTGCCGCTGGATCGGTTTCACGATATTTGGCGTTCGAGAGCATCGCCACTATCGCAAGGTGGTGGAACGAAGCTGATATGCCCCAGCCGCCAGGCGCGATCAGGATCACCTGGCCAATAGTCACGGACGTTGAGCTCCTTTTCAGGTGGCACCGCACCAACGATTTGTGCGCTGATCACTCGTCCCGTCTCTCGGAGATGCACCTCGGCACCGGGGAACTGGGCATCTAACGCCGCGTGCAGCGCTGAAGCGTCTGACGCAATGTCGGTGCTGTCCAACTCCCGAGGGGCGCCGTCGACGAGCTCCGCTGACGCTGCCCGCAGTGCTCGGATACCATCGTTGAGGATGTCGAGCGAGATCAGCCCCGCGGCCAAGGCATCCGCCCACCAATACCCAAGACCAATGCCGATCACACCGCCTATGCCTGCAATCCCGGTCATCCAGTTCGCCTTCTGCGTCATGGCATCGGTGAACAGCGTCTTATCGTTGAGTTGCCGTGCCAGCGGGAGCTTCAACCATCCGAGAACCAAGGGCACGATGATCGAGTAGATCTGGGCTGCGACCATGATCCAACCCAACCAGATTTCTTGGTCTCTGATATGGACGGCAGCGACGGTTGCGTGCTCCTGCGAGATCAGACTGATCGCAGAGTCGATCAGCAACGTACCGCCCAACGCCGTCAGCGCAGTCGCGGCGATGGCAAAGGCGAGACTGGGCACGCGTGCAAAGCCGTTCGGAAATCGTGCGCTGGCGGGGCGGCGCTCGATACGTCTCGCAATCAGAAACACTGCTGGAGGGATAAGGCTGAGACAATCTTCGATCCAGGCCGTCTTCATCGTCTGGCTGGAGCCCATTGATGCGCCCATGACGATGATCACGCTGATCGTCCACGCGATAGACCACCACTCCAGGCGTTCTGCACGTCTCAGACTGCCCGCCAGCTCTTTGGGAATGCCTCCGTTCACGGCCTTTCTCCCGCCGCTTTGGTCTCCCGCTGTACCATCATGATCCACGCGTTCTCGCCATTTCGCACGACGATATGACTGGCGGTTTTACCGGTTGACGTCTCGATCATACGGATCGGTGGGCCAAGGCTTACCCGCGTCTTCCACGGTGTCTTCTCGTCGAAACGCCCACCCACTACCGCATCGAGCTTGCCGGCCTCCAGATCGAGCAACAAAGGCTCCAACATCCCGGACTGGAGGATGGGCTTTGCCCCGGTTGACGCCTCGAGGCGTTTTAGAACTCGCCTCCAATCCGCTGCGTCAATGGTCGATCCGCCTTGTACGCGGCCTACCCTGATCACGTGTTCGCGCCGAATGCGGTCGAGCGTACCGTCTGGATCTTTCGGTAGGGTGCCGCACCCGGCAAGACACAGCATCAATGCAAAATAAGCTCTCATGACTGTTTTATGGATGGGAGGGTTGACTGCGTCTACCGCGACCGACGTTCAGGTCGGCCTTGTGACCTCCAGAGCTGATATTTCATCGGCAAATTAATGGATGTGGATCCCCGACATTGTACCTAGCCATCCCTCAAGGAAAGAGATGAGCATCAGCTCTTTTCGGCGTTACGCTTTCGCGTTGCTGCAGCCTTCTTAGCTGACGCGGAGCGGTCTGCTGCCGACCGGTGCGCGGATGCTTCGCCACCCTTCTTACCACCCGCTTCTGATGATTCATGCGTATCGGGCTTTCCGCGGCCGGAGCCAGACTTGTTGCCGCCCCCGCTTTCCTTGTTCACGGTCGCCCAGGCGCGACGCTCGGCTTCATCCTTTGGGGTACCGCGATCTTCGTAGCCTTCTTCGATATGCTCGGCTTTGCGCTTTTGCTTATCGGTATATTTGTCTTTGTCGCTTTGAGGCATATTACTCTCCATCTAATGCTTATCGAACTTCACATTCGGCGTGGACCAAAGCGATCGACAACGTCTGGGCGAAACCGCGCTTTTCCCCTGCGTCTCATGGTCGCGTCACTCGCTAAAAGCCTCCGCGAGTAAAACAGAGCTCGCTATCGTCGGCCAATGCGTCCGGCGAGGTAGCCCGGATCAGATCGTCGATAGTGTCGCAGTTGCCAGCCCGGCCTGATGTGCCGCCATCGGCAGCACACCAAGCTCGTCATTATGCGGTCTGCGTTTCTGCCGTACGGTTGATGCGCGCTTCGGCAATCCGCGTCAGCTTGTCATCGGTGGCCTTTTCCTCGGCCAGCGTCTCGGCGAGCAAGGCTGCGCAGTCTTCACGGCACAATTCCCGCGCCCATGCGATTAACGTGCCGTATTGGGCAATCTCATAGTGCTCGACCATCTGCGCACTGAACGTCAACGCCGCATCCAGCACGTGTTTGTCGTCGATATCGGAAGCGGTCGCCTTGGCTGCCTTGATAATCCCGTCGATTGCGGGGCAGGTCGTCTCCGCAGCTTCAACCCCACACTGACGAAACACCTGCTCGAGACGAATGCGCTGGTTCTTTGTTTCGGTGAGGTGTTGCTCAAAGCCGGCACGTAAATCACGGTTCGTCGCCATCGCCGCCATCTTGGGCAGCGTCTCGGCAATCTGACGTTCGGCATAATAGACCGTCTTGAGACCGTGGACGAACAGATCGTCAAGCGTGTGCGTACTGCTACCAAAAAAGCTCATGATGCTCTCCTAAGCAAATGGGAAGCCAATAAGCGGCATGAGGCTCAACGACTTACCCCCGCTGAGGGGCACAGCATACGCGGCGAGAGGGGCCAAAATAGCGACAATTCGAAAACATATTCATCTGTGTTAAGTAGGTGGGTAAGGTACATGTAGGAACCTGAATAAGAAGTACACTGGTTTTATAGGGCTGCATTATCGCAAATTGATCACTAATAGCCATTCTGCATTGATTTAGATTAGCAGGTTCATGTTTTGATTGTTGGAACAAGTATATCCCCTAAACGCTACTCCATCTATCAGACAGGAGAGCAAAAAATGCGTATTCTGACATCAGTAGCTGCGGTAGCATTGATTATTCCAGGCGTTGCGATGGCGCAAACAACTGGCGGTACAACGGCTGGCGGTGGAACGACGACTGGCGGCACGGCCAGTAGTGGATCAACCACAGGCGGCATGAATGGTGGCATGTCCACCGGAACCGTAGATCAGGCAAACTCGCCCACCAGCACGAACGGCTCGACAACATCGACCGATCCGCAAAGTGTATCAAAGGGGCGGAGCCGTACACGAGGATCGGCATCGGGATCTACGATGCCTGGTTCGACAACGCCGGGAACAGCGGGTGGCACTATGGATACCGGTACAGCCGGCAGCACAACTACCGGAGGTACGACAGGTACCATACCTCCGCGCTAACTTACCTTCGCCCTTGAACGAAAAAGCCGGTCATGCAGGTGACCGGCTTTTTCGTGTCCGTTCGTTAGCTAACTGGTTTCGCTCGTACCAACTTGCCGTCAAAGAAGGTATACCCTGCCGGACCTCCGCATTTGGGTGGTGCAAACAGGGTCAAATTCCCAACTGATCAGAGGTCTTTTTAGTTACGCTAGTTCGACAATCGGAGGGTCACTCTGCGCGAGGCAAGGCGAGGCGAAGCAGGTAGCGAATTCCACTTTGGGACGTGGTCGGTCTCGAGCGAGTGATCATCGGGACGTTCAGCGGTGTAGGCCAGCCAGCGATTGCATAGGTAATGTAACCCGTGCTTGCGTTAATCGGGCGAGCGGAAGCTGACCGGCAGCATTTGAGCACGGTGGATGCGGGGCTTGTTGCAGGATCAACCGTAGTCGCCGTCAACGGTCTAACATTCACAGGTGACGAAACCAAGCGCGCCGTTGCCGAAGCTAGCAACGGTGGCGCGATCTATCTGCTGGTGTAGTATCACAAGCGACACCGGACCGTGTCCATTTGCTATTCAGGTGGGCTGCGCAACCCGCATCTCTTACCGGTTGCGGGGGCGAGGCGCCGGCTAAATGACATACTCAGTCCGCGATAAGGTGCGGCTGATGCTGTTCGAATATCGACTATATAGCCGAACTTACCGGTCGCGTTTTTCCAGATATAAATAGGCAGGATCAAATTCGCCTGCATGAGTGAGAGCGGCCCAATCGAGGATCGTTACCTTTCCGTCCTGGAAGGTGACGATTTCGCTGTCCCGCAAATCTTTCAACGTGCGGTTTACATGGACGTTCGTCAGTCCGGTACAATCGCCCAAATCGGTCTGCGTCAAAGGGAGCTCGTAGCTGAGGCCCTGCGTAAGACCAACGATCTTGAAGCGGACGAACAATTCACAGATCAGTGCCGCAAGCTTCGCGCGTGCGCTACGCCGGCCGAGCGATATTTCCCACTCGCGGTGGATTGCAGCGTCAAGGTTTGTTGAAAACCAGTACAACCGAGTGAGATGCGGGGATTGCCGAGTGATTTCGGTCAAGCGATCATGGGGGACGGTTGCCACCCGGCACGGCGTCAACGACATGATCGAATGATCGAGGTGTTTGAGCGTAAAGCTGTGCAGGTCGGCAAAGTCACCTGCGATGTGCAGTTCCGTAATCTGGCGCTGGCCATTGCGCAGATCTCGGTATCGACAAAGTATGCCGTCAAGCAGCAGCGTACTATGGGTCAACTCGACGCCGGGGTTGATCAGTACATGATCGGCAGGATGTTCGCGGTATTCGCCAATCGCCGTTCGGATCGTCTGTTCGTCGTCTGGCGACAGCACGTTGCGGGCGCGAAGCTTCGCAAAATGACGTTCTAACATGTCCGTCCCTGCGCGGATTGCCGACCTAGGCCGTTTGTTTTCAGTGCCGGCTGGCGGCGTGCGGACCGCGCATATGCATAATCCGACCGCGAACGGCAAGAACCAGGCTCCGGTCGTTATCGCATCGCGGCGATCGATTCCGTCATGATCAGTCGCGCCACGGTCCGACCGTCGTCGTCGGTGACATCGATACGGCCCTGCAAACCGAGAATGTCGGAAGAGCGGGAGGCAAGCCGGCAGAAGAGTCGGTTTGCCTCGATCAACGCACCCTCGGCATCCCTCGCGCTAACAGAGTCGGTCTGCAGTATCACGCCGTCACGCCCGCAGACGTTCATGTAGTAGGTCGGCATCACAAATTGCCGGGAAGGGTTGCGAGAACAGGATGGGAGGCCAGCCGTTCCTGCAACGAGAGCCGTTCAAACTCGGTCAGATCGTGGGCACAGAAAATTCGGATGGCATCACTCTGTTGTCCGGCGAGAGCGCGCAATCGGCGTTGGTTCGCGATCCGCGCGGCGGCATCGACTTCCATCAGGCGCTGATACGCCCGCAATCCCGGAGGACAGGTCCGATGATCGCCTCGGATCTCTCCATTCTGGAAATAGGCATCTCCGGCATAGAAAAGCCAACGACCGCTGTCTTCAAGCACGGCAACGCCGGCATGGCCCCAGGTATGCCCTGCCAAAGGGACGAGAAGGATTTCGGGCGGGAGGCCCTGAAGATCGCGTACGGCGTCGAAGCCAAACCAAGGCTCGCCACCGCCCAGCGGGTAGAGTGACCAGTTCGCTGCATCGTTCCATTGTTGGGGACGATAGCGTTTGCGCGACACGAACGCACCGCCCTTGCGTTCGTCGGCGACCTCCTTCTCGCGTGCGGTGACGTGTACGCGTGCGTTGGGGAAATCCTCAATACCGCCTGCGTGATCAAAATCGAGATGTGTGACGACGATGTGCCGGACGTCGCTTGGATCGAAGCCAAGCCGACGGACCTGCGCAACCGCGGTTTCCTCGGGTCGCAGTTGCGGCCGGTTCAGCGCGATAAAGAAGCGGGAGAGGCGATCGCGCGGTCGAGCGATATCCTGCGCGCCATAGCCCGTATCGACGAGCACCAGGCCATTATCGGTCTCGATCAAAAGGCAGTGGCATACCAGGTGAGCGGAGACCCCGGTGCTGTAGCCATCGAACAGGTGCCCGCCGATGGGGCAGCACGTGCCACAATTGAGATGGTGAACCTTCATGCCTATCCTCTCAACAAGTACCAGCTCATCAGCGGTCACGCGGCTGCCGCGTTAATGCTGAGATAGTCGAATGTTTTCAACCGTTTGTACGGAGCAATGGTTTAGCTGGTAATGCTCGACCTGTAGCGGACGGATATTAGACACTCTTCATAAGGACGCTTCGAAAAACGCGTTAACACACGTTAAAACGTCCGGATTAATTGGAAACCGACCAGGTAAACCGCGTTGAAGATGGCGTTCATCGAGAGACCATCTTTGGAGTGCGCAATGTATTATCATGACAAGCGACTGCAGTACCCAGTCCAGGTCACCAATCCCGACCCTGCGTTCGCACGTATGCTTCAGCAGGCGATCGGCGGGGTCGAGGGCGAGATCCGGGTCTGCATGCAATACTTCTTCCAGGCATGGGGCAATCGCGCGCCGACGACCAAATATCGTGACATGCTGTTGCACACGGCGACTGAAGAAATCGGTCATATCGAGATGCTGGCGACGGCCGTCGCGCTGAATCTTGAGAAGGCGCCGACGCATCTTCAGGAAGAGGGCGTCAAGGACAGTATCGTTGGTGCGGTGATGGGCGGGGAAAACCCGCGTCACAGCATCGAGGGCATAATCCACAAGAACCTGCTTTCGGGCGGTATGGCCGCGATGCCAATGGACTCCGACGGCGTGCCGTTCAACATGAGCCATATCTACGCCAGCGGGAATGTTGCAGCCGATATGTATTGCAACGTCGCGGCCGAGAGCACGGGGCGTGTCCTCGCGGTCCGGTTGTTTAACGCGGCGCACGACGAGGGCATGAAGAAGATGCTTCATTACATGATCGCGCGCGACACCATGCACCAGCAACAGTGGCTAGCAGTAATCGAGGAGCTGGGGGCAGAAGCCATGAACCTGCCGATCCCCAACAGCTTCCCGCAGGACATGGAAGATCAGCAGAACAACTACAACTTCTACGCGACGTCGGTCGACGGGACATTCCCGGAAGGCCGCTGGACGTCGGGTCCTTCAATGGACGGCAAGGGCGAGTTCACCGTGTTCCGCAACGAACCGCTCGGCGACGAACCGGTAATGGGGCCGGCGCGTCCCGATAGCGGCGCACAGAACCAGCAAATCGGCTGAGACGGGGAGGAGGGGGCGTGGGCTCCTTCCTCCACTCGCGTGCGGATGCCGCGCGCGCTTCGAAAGCATGGGGCAGATAGCATGATAGAGAACGGAAAAGGGGGGCGATCACGCGCGACCATCATCGCCGCGGTGGTGATGATCTCGATCGTGGCAATCGTTGTGATGACCTTCGTCGGGCTCAACAGCCACGACGTCAAGAACGCAGCAGAAAACAACATGATCGCCGAAGAAACGGGGTGACGACGACCGTCTCCGTCGCGCCTGGCCAATTCCTATTCTGGAAGGATTAGATATGAGCACCTCACCCGATACGCTAAAGACCCTCTTCGTCACCGGCGCCGTCAATCTTCATGCGGTGGAGAAGCAGGCGCTCTCGATCATGACGCCGCAAGTCGCGCGCATCGAGAACTACCCCGAGATTGCCGACCGGCTACGCGAGCATATCGAGGAGACCAACGATCAGATCGCGCGGCTGGACGAGATATTAGCGACGTTCGACACCAGCGGTTCGGTGCTGAAGGATGCGGGCCTGAGCTTTACTGGAAGCATGGCGGCGATTTCGCACAGCGTGGCCGGTGATGAAATCCTGAAGAACAGCTTCGCCAATTACGCGTTCGAGCATTTCGAGATCGCTGCGTACAAGTCGTTGCTGACGCTGGCAGAGGACGCTGGGATCACCCAGGCGACCGCGTTGTTGCAGCAATCCCTGCGCGAAGAGCAGAGCATGGCGCAATGGATCGACGAAGCGTTGCCGATGGTGACCCGTCGTTACGCATCGCTCTACGCTGATGGCGGCTCAAGCGCAGCCAAGGTTTGAGCGTACGACTATGGCGACGATCAGCAAGACCACCGAGGACGCCGTCAGCCCGTATCTGCTGGGCCTGCGCCAATTTGAGCAAAATCCGGTTCCCAAACCCAAGGCGGCATTCGCGGTGGGCGAGCTGGATGTCGCAGTTCACGCTACCGACGATTCCGTCATGGTGGTGGTTCGGCGGGAAGGCAGGGGAGGCGTGGCGCTTCGCGCTGCCTATCTCGCGGGACCGTTCAGTTGCAAAGCGGTCAAACCCAAGCCGGGGGAAACGGCAAGGTTGACCGTCAGCAGCGCCCTCGGTCAGCACCTCGTGATCTTGCGAGCTGGGGCCAACGCACTCGAGAACCTGCGCGTCACGGTGCGGTTCACGCCCGCCGCACCCATGGTGATCCCGTTCATGCCCCGCGACCTGTATCCGCTGGACGAAGCGAACGATCCGCTCGGTGCCAAGGGCAGCGTCGAAGCCAGTCAGCGTGGGCTGAACGTCGGCATGGTGTACTTGCACGTGGATCGACCGCGTTTCGGCGACGTGCTGTACGTGCAGAACCTGACGGCCTTGAACGACTATTACCGGGCAACGGGCACGACCCCGGACGGCGCGGTTGGTGGGACATGGCCCGAGCTCGGTTATCTCATGCCTACCCTGAAGCCCGGCACCGATGCGACGTCCGGTGTGCTGGAGGCGGGTGTTGAAGTGACGCTATCCGATGCGATCCTCGTCTTTCGTCACGATGCCCCGCCCCATGAACGCGAAACAGCACGGCGTTTTCTCCAGATGCTCGGCGTCGCCTACAAGGCGTTCGATCTTCCCCAGGTCGAATATCGCGACTGGGTCGATCGCGCCGAGCGCACTCTGCGCGACCTCGACGAGGCACCCGAGGCCACGATCGAGCATTACGGCCACCGGTACGTCCACCCCTACACGGGCGCGGAATACCCGGACATCATGGTGCAGATGTCGATCGTCGCGGCGATCCACGATTGGGGAAAGTGGAGCGGCGCACCGCACCCACTCGAGGCCGAGTTCAAGGCGGGGCTCGAGAAGTTCTACGATCCCAAATTGAAGTCGCTTCGGCGATACCTGCCCAACGTCGGCGACGACAAGGACGCTGACGCGGTCGACAGCTGGTACCTGTACCATCCGATGCTCAACCTCGGCATTTTGGCGCTCAACGGCGACGAGACGGCGAAGTCGCTTCTGCTCAAATCCCTTGACTACGGGATCAAGGCTGCGCGGCATTTCGAGTATAAATGGCCGGTCCAGTACAAGGTCACCGATTTTAGCGTCATCACCGACGTCGCGGGCGCCGATGGCCGCGGGCAGACCGATGTCGGCGGGATCTATGCCTGGGTGATGCTCCAGGCGTTCGAGCTGACCGACGACAAGCAGTATCTGGACGAGGCGCGGGCCGCGATCGAGGCTGCGATCGGCTTGCGGTTCAACGTCAACTATCAGGCGAACCTCACCGCCTGGGGGGCTGCCGCCTGCATGCGATTGTGGCGCATCACCAACCGCGCCGTCTATCTCGAACAGAGCTACGTCTATCTCGCGAGCTTCTTCCACAATTGCGTCATCTGGGAGAGCGAGATCGGCCACGCTGCGCACTACAAGAACTTCTTGGGCGTGACCTGCCTTCAGGATGCGCCGTACATGGCGATCTACGAATGCTTTGATTCATTCGTCGCGTTCCAGCGCTATCTCCAAGACAGCGGCCCGAACCTCGAGCCCGCCGCACGCATGCTTGTGTCGGAATATTGCCGATATGCACTGGACCGCGCCTGGTATTTCTATCCCGACGCCCTGCCGCCCGAAGCGCTATCGCCCAAGCAGCGCGAGACCAACGGCCATATCGATCGGACGCTCTCGTTTCCGGTCGAGGATCTTTACGCCGGCGGGGAATTGGCCGGGCAGGTGGGGCAGGAGGTCTATGGCGCGGGCGCCGCGATGGTATTTGCGACACGCAGCGTACATCGGATCGAGAATGCACCGTTCGAGGTCTTCTGCGATCATTTCATCCAGTCGATGGAACGCACGGGCGACCGCGCGCTGACGATCACGCTGGACGGCGGTGAGACGTGCATCGCCGGTCTCAGCATCGTGCGCCGAAAGCGGCGAAAGCTCGGCAAGGTCACCGTCACGATGGCGGGCGGCGATATCATCCGCCCGTATCGGACTACGGCCGATCGCATCGATTACAACGTTTCGGCCAGCGGCCAACTCATACTCACGTGGGAATGATCATGACTGACAGGATCGACCTGACCGGCAAGCGCATTCTGGTGACCGGCGGAACGACCGGGATCGGCCTCGCGACGGTCGCGCAACTCGTCCGGCACGGCGCGCGCGTGCTCACCTTCGGCCGCCACCAGGACAGCCTCGACCACGCGCTCGAACAGGCGGGGTCCGGGCCCGGCACCGTCGACGGCATCGTTGCCGACGCTGCGACGAAGGAGGGGATCGACACGGTCTTCGCGCATATGGACGAAACGCAGGGCGGGATCGACATGCTCGTGACCTCCGCGGCGCTCGGTGCGCAACCGATCCATGAGATGGAGGAGGATTCCTGGCGCTATGTCGTCGAAACCAACCTGATCGGTACGCTTGCCAGCGCCCGCCGGGCGATCCTGCGGATGGATGCGCAGGGGGGGGGGCATCTGTTGTTCGTCGGATCGATCAGCAACGAGATCAAGGCGGTCGGCGAAAGCGTCTACGCCGCGACCAAGGCAGGCATCCAGGCCTTTGCGGAAACGCTTCGCAAGGAGGTAGCGGAAAAGAATATCAAGGTCAGCGTGATCCAGCCAGGGTCCGTCTCGACGCCCATGCAAGAGTGCACCGACGATCAGAAGGAACAAGCGATCGCCGATCACGAGATGCTCTACGCAGACGAGATCGCCGAGACGATCGTTTTCGCCCTGACCCGCTCCGAACGCGCAGACATCGTCAATCTTCGCATCGAACCGCGCGTGCAGAAGACGAGCTGAAGGATCCGCCATGAAGGCTGCGCTGAAAACCGCCGAAGGACGCTTCGAGATCGCCGAGGTCGAGCGACCGATCATCCCGACCGGAGATTTCGTACTCGCACGCGTACGGGTCGCGGGCATCTGCGGCACCGACCTGCGCCATTGGAACAAGGCCGAGCCCGAACTCGAATGCCATATCGTCGGTCACGAACTGGCCGGCGAAGTCGTCGAGGTCGGCGAAGACGTGACCGATCTGAAGCCCGGCGACCGTGTCGTGATCGAAACCGTAATGGGCGACGACGTCTGCGACTATTGCAGGATTCAGCGCTACAATATCTGCGAGCATCTATACGACGTCCGCACCAAATACGTGTCGCGCGCATATGGCGAGTTCGTCTGCGGCCCGCGGAATAAGTTCTACAAACTCCCTGGTCACGTCAGCTTCGAGGAAGCGGCGCTGATCGATACCTTCTCGGTGTGCCTACACGCTCATCACCGCGCCGACGTCGGGGTCAACCACAAGATCGTGATCATCGGTGCGGGCCCGATCGGCCTGGGACAGCTGCAACTCGCCAAGATGAGCGGCGCAGACGTACTGATTATCGACCGCGTCCGCAGTTCGCTCGATCTGGCGAGGGACCTCGGCGCCGACATGATCGTCGACAGCGCGAGGGAGGACGTGATCTCGCGCGTTATGGACTTTACCAGCGGACGCGGGGCCGAAGTCTGCTTCGAATGCGCCGGCGGCCTGTCGATGCCGGAAACCCTGCCTCTGGCGACCAAGCTCGTCCGGCGGGGCGGAAAGGTCGTCGTGGTCGGCGGTTTCGACGCGGGGGAAATCGCCATCCCGCTCGAATGGCAGCGTATCCAGATGTCGGAGATCGAGATCGTGATGAGCGCCAGCTTCGCCTATCGCGACATCTATCCCGAACAGGGTATGGTGCTGGACCTGCTGGCCAAAGGAAAGCTCGACGCGAAGAGCTTGATCACGCACCGGTTCGACTTGAACGATATCAACGAGGCGTTTGAAACGGCCGACGCGAAGGAAGAGACGGGGGCGGTGTTCGTCGCGATCGCGATATCGTGATGCGACCGATCTACGTAGGCACCTACGCGGAAAGCGGCGGCCCGGGGCTTCAGCGGCTGAGTCTTCATGCAACCCGTGAGTGGGCGTGCGAAGGCCCGTTCCCTGGTGCACGAAACGCGTCGTTCGAGGCTTATTCTGCCTGTCACGATCTTCATTACCTGGTCGACGAGCATCGCACCGGCACAGTCGGCGTGTTCTGCGAAACCACAGAAGGCTGGCGAGAAGTCGGGCGCGTCGTGACCGGTGGCGCCGACCCCTGTTATGTCGCGCTCGACGCGGAGGAGGGCGTGCTGGCGGTCGCAAATTACGGCAGCGGCAGTATCGCGGTGTTCCATCTCGATTCCACGTCCGGACTCCCGACCGGCAATCCGGACGTTCGTGCGAATACAGGTTGCGGACCCGTCGAGGATCGTCAGGAAGGCCCGCATGCGCACTGCGTTCGCTTCGGACCCGACGGCAAATGGCTCTTCCACGTCGATCTCGGGACGGATGAGGTGTTCGCCTATCCGCTCGATCCGATCACAGGCCGCCTTGGCGAACGACATCTGGCTTACACGGCGCCGGCCGGATCAGGTCCGAGGCACCTCGTTTTCCACCCGACCCTGCCGCTGGCCATACTCGCGAGCGAACTTGCCAGCACGCTGACGCTATTGTGCGTCGAAGGGGGAAGCCTGACAGCGATCCACTCGGTCTCGACCCTGCCCGATAATTTCGAGGGTAAGAGCATCGCCGGCCACCTGTCCCTGGATCGTTCAGGTGGGCGTATCTACGTCACCAACCGTGGCCATGACAGCGTCGCCGTGTTCGACTGGAGCGACGGCCATAATCTACATCTGCTCCAGCACGTGCCAAGCGGCGGGGCTTCGCCGCGCGCCTTCGTGTTGCTTGATGAGGAACGCCTGCTCGTCCTGGCGAACGAAGAGGGAAACACGGTCACCGTGTTCCGCGTACGGGACGACGGTACGCTGGCACCGCACCACCAGGCCATCGCCATACGAGCCCCGGTATTCGTATTCGCAGGTAACCCCTCTCCCGAATGATTAAGCTCGATCCGCAAGCTCATGTCAGCGAGCAGGAGCGTGAACGCGGGCTGTCGCTGCTGATCGTCGAGGCTGCATTCTCCGGTGGCGCAGCAGCGCTGACGACCGGCGTTATCCTTACCGCCTTTGCACTGCATCTCGGCGCCTCCAATCTCATGATCGGGATCCTCGCGAGCGCACCGTTCCTCGCGCAGCTGCTCCAGCTTCCAGCGATCCTGCTGGTCGAACGCCGGCGCACGCGAAAACGCATCTCGGTTCTTACCAGTATTGCCGGACGCCTCATGTTAGGCGTTATGGCGGGAACCGCGTTCTTCACGGGTACCGGTGCGTTGTTCACGTTTCTCGGCGCCCAGTGGATACTCTGTGGCCTGGGCGCCATCGGCACCTGCGCGTGGAACTCGTGGCTGCGCGATCTGGCACCGGAAAACCGGCTCGGGCAGATATTTGCCTGGCGCACCATCTGGCTGACCGCGATAAGCCTCGCTCTGGGACTTGCCGCGGCGTTTGCGTTGGACCTAACCGCGGAGCATTCGCCCGCGCGCAACCTAGTGTTTGCCAGCATGTTCGCGATCGGCTGTATCACCGGCCTGTTGAGCGCCCGGGTCGTTAGTGCGATGCCGGAACCGATGATGCCGGTGCCGGTCGGCGAGGTGCGGTTGGTCGAGCTGCTTCGCCAGCCGCTTCGCGACGGCAATTTCCGGCGGCTATTGGTGTTCGTCGGCAGCTGGCAGTTTGCGGTGAACCTGGCGACGCCGTTCTTCACCGTGTTCATCGTCCGGCAGCTTCATTTCAACGTCAGCTTCGTCCTGGTGCTGAGTGTGGTCAGCCAGATCGCGAACATCGGTGCGCTACGCTATTGGGGGATGCTCAGCGATCGCTTCGCCAACAAATCTGTTCTGGCGGTCTGTGCACCGGCGTACATCGTATCGATCGTCGGCATGATCGGCGCATCGCAAATCGGGGACCGCGATCTGGTCAAGCTGTGGCTGATCGCACTGCATCTGTTGATGGGCGCGTCCGTTGCCGGGGTCACGCTTACCGCCACCAACATCGCGCTCAAATTGTCACCTAGAGGTAGCGCTACGGCCTATGTGGCGGCAAGTGCGACCGTGACCGCGGTCGCTGCGGGTACGGCACCCATCATCGGCGGTCTGCTGGCGGACGTTTTTGCAAAGCGGAAACTCGAAGTGTTGATTCGGTGGTCGAACCCGGAACGCAGTTTCGGCCTACCGCTCGTACTAACCAACTGGGATTTCTATTTTCTGATCGCCGGACTGATCGGCCTCTACGCCATGCATCGGCTGTCGCTCGTGCAGGAACAAGGCGAGATCGAGCCGCGGGAACTGATGGGCAAGATGCTTGACGACACCCGCCGCGGCATCCGCAACATCTCCACCGTCGCGGGTCTGCGAAGCGCGACGGCGATCCCCGTCTCACTGCTTCGTGATGCGCGGGTGCGGCTGCGTTTTAGGCGAGCAAAATCGTTGGACTGACGGGCTTTACGTGTTGCTAATGTTCTGTTGAAACGCAGTTTGCTGCGGCGGTCTTACCGGAAATTGCTCCCAATTTGCTCAAGCGAATTGGCATAGCCTCCTAAGACGGGCGCAGATTCCACTCAACGACAGCTCCATTGACCTGGATCATGTAGATA
Organism: Sphingomonas sp. AC449; assembly: GCF_979253475.1. Taxonomy (NCBI): domain Bacteria; kingdom Pseudomonadati; phylum Pseudomonadota; class Alphaproteobacteria; order Sphingomonadales; family Sphingomonadaceae; genus Sphingomonas; species Sphingomonas sp. AC449. The sequence goes on from NZ_CEEDCZ010000001.1 coordinate 647,882, forward strand.
TTCGCGGCGCTTATGAAGCCGAAATCTATCTCGGTCGTTTGGTAATTGAAAGTGTCCTTCGGGTCGCGGTGATGGGGCGTATCTGGTGATTTGCCGAGGCAACAGCGGGCAATGATGTCGCCGTCAATCCTGAGGTGAGGGTACTGATATTGCGCTCCCATTTTGCAAAGAGCTTCTCTTCGGAGAACTTGGTAACGCCGCTCACCCGAATTCGATGCTGACATGCCGAGCCAGCTAATTGTAGCGGCGATACGGCATTCGGGTCTCTCGAACTGGCCGTGACAGCAAGATGTTATGGAGAATAGATGTGGCTTTAGAAAGCATTATTAACGCTGCAACGTCTGTCCTACGTGACGCGGTATCACCGTCTTCGAACAACCTGGCTTCCGACCGCGACGAAGTGCTGCAGGACTTGCATCTGGCCGAGAAGGCATGGGCGACAGACGGTGTTCGCTCAGGCACATGGTTTGTCCGTGACGGCGAGCATGTAGCGTTTACGCCTACGACGCGGAACGGGGCCACGTTGACCATCGGCGGTCAGACGACGAACTTCATCCCCGCAGATCGCTTCGCCGATTACCTTGTCAACGTGCGATCGGCCATTGAAGCGGGCGAATTCGATCGCGAGATCGCAGGAGCACTGCACGGTTCGGCGAATGTCGGAGGAACGGCTGAAGTCGCCATTCCCGCCGCAAGAGAAGGTAGTCCAGATGACGTGCGCCAAGCACAACAGGATGCTGCCCTCGCTCGCGAGGGTCGAAACCCTGACGGATCGTTAGCTGCCGTCGTCAGAGACGGTTCGTAAAAGCTACTGTGAACTGGCCTTATCTAATGAAAATCCCACAAGAAACTATCAGGAGAGAACCAATGAATATCAAACACATCGGTATGCTGCTCGCAGCGACGGTAGGCACGGCATCGTTCGCACAGACGCCGCCACCACCACCGCCGCCCGAGGCGAAAACAGCTGCGATGCCCTATGTCATGGCTGCCGGTATGAGCGATCTGTACGAGATCAACTCGAGCCAGGTCGCGCTGCAGAAGTCGCAGACGCCTGCGATCCGCAAGTTTGCGACGATGCTGATCAAGCACCATCAAAAGACAACAGCCGCGACCATGAAGGTGGCAACCAAGGCAGGTTTGACGCCAACGCCGCCCGTGCTTGATGCCGGCGCAACAGCATCGATCAATGAACTGCAGACCGCATCTGCAGCGGATTTCGACCGCCTCTACATCGGTCAGCAGATTCCGGCGCATCAGGCCGCACTGGACCTCCACCAAAGCTATTCGAGCGGCGGGGATCAGGCGCCCCTACGCATGTCGGCCAAGGCTGCAGTACCGATTGTGAAACAGCATCTCGATGCTGCGATGAAGATGCAGGCGGGTAAGCCGATGGCGAACATGTCTGGTATGTAAAACGGCGGAGCGCCGTTATCGGCGCTCCGTTTTCGACGATGTCCCTACATGTTCAAATTCGTATGATTTTCTGGAGTAAGGCAATGTCAGCAGACCCTTTACCGCCCCCGGAAACTGACGATAATCCGGCGTTTCGCGGGAACGATGACGGTACCGTCGGGCATTACTCGGGCGAAGAGTATGACAGCTATGAGAAGGACCAACCGCGCAACGTCGAGGTCGGCGTAAGTCGGGACAATCGGGAAGCGAATGTCGCAGCGGCGAACAAGGCGCCGGGCGAAGACATTCCGCCTGACGCTGGCCGACGCGCCTATATCGATGAGAAGACCGGTGAAGTGCATGGTAGCGGCGCCGGAGCGGGCGGAGGAAACGCTACCGAGGACTATGATGCCGACACGCCTGGCGGAGGCGGCGGGGTCCGCCAGACTCAGCAGTCTAAGTAACCCGCCGTAGGTCCTTTTTAATGAGGTGCGACAAAGGGCTTGGACGGCACGGATGCAGGTGAGCAAGCTGTTTGATCAGCATTCGTTCAGCACTCAATGTCTAGGAAAGCTTATGCTTAAACTAATGCTTCTCGCAGCGGTGACTCTCGCTAATCCCGCTATCGCAGCGCGTCGTGATGCTCCTGATGTACAGTTGCAGAAAATGCTTGTCGGGCGCGTTGCGGGTAAACCCGTCAACTGCATCAGCCTCTCGGGCTCCAACTCATCTGAAATCATAGACGGCAAAGCTATCGTTTACCGGGTTGGGAGCCGGCTCTACGTCAACGAACCGCGATCCGGCGCGCAGTCGCTGCATCGCGATGACATACTCGTCACGCGTACCATTGGGTCGCAGCTTTGCAGCATCGACACGGTTCGGCTGATTGATCGTGGCTCGCGTTTTCCGCGCGGCTTTGTCTCACTTGGTCAGTTTGTGCCGTACAGCAAAATCAAAGCCCGCTGAGTTACTGAACGCCAGGCTATTGCGGAAGCAGGCGAGGGAACTCGGCGGGAACTTCTCGTGCAAGGAAGCCGATTGGCCCACTTGTAGTTGCGACGCGTCGTCCGCTTTGTCCGTGCAGCCAGACACCCCAACCGGCTGCGATGATCGGTGAAGCGCCACGGGACAGCAAGCCCCCGATCGCGCCGGCCAGGACATCTCCCGATCCGCCTGTCGCAAGTCCGGTGCCTCCACCACCATAATGCAGTGTCGTTCCATCGGGGGCCGCGATGATGGTATCGCTGCCCTTGAGGACCACAACAGCTCCGTACTGGACAGCGACATCGCGCGCGACTTTTTCTGGTGATTGCGAGATCGTGTCTTCTTCCAAGCCCGTCAGCATGGCCATCTCGCCGTGATGCGGTGTGAAAACCATGCGACCGTCGAATGCAGCAAGCGCTTCGCGCAGATCCCGTGCGGAGCCGATCGCCAAGGCGTCGACGACCAGGGTTACCTTGTCGCAGGGCTGCGTCAGGATCAGCCGCATGAGAGCCTTGGCAGCGTCGGTGGAGCCCATACCTGGTCCGATGATCAGCGTATCACACCCTTTCAGCGACTTTTCGAGCAAGGGGCCAGCAGCGCAGTCGATCTCTCCGTCGGCGTCTTGCGGCAGCGCGAGAACACCCGCTTCCGGTACGACCAGACCGAGTCCGATCGCTGCCGATGCGATCGTCGCCATCTGGAGCTTGCCCGCGCCAACTCGAAGTGCCGCTTCACCCGTGAGCCGAAGCGCCCCGGGGACCATAGCCGAACCGCCGATTGCCAAGACACGTCCCCGGCTATTCTTGGTGGTTCCGCTGCCGTGAACGGGAGGCGGGTTGGCAGCGATCCAGTTGCTATCGAGGGGAATGGTATCGGTCATCCTCGTACTCCCGTGGTACGGTCCGGCTCGGCAGTGACGGGGGCGGACCCTTCGTGGTCGACGACATCGTTGTAGCGAACGAGCTTGAGCGCTCCACCCTGCGGTCCCTCGGGATCGAACCGATACTCGGTGACCGAGCAGTTCGCGACATCTCCTTGGTGATCGATTGCCAGGATCTCCTCCTCGGTCAGGTTCTCGATGACATAGCGCAGGCACAGGACGACAACCTGATGCGCGACGATCATCACGCGGCGTCCGGCATAGTGCAATGCGATCGTGTCCATCAGCGATCGGAGGCGAAAGATCACGTCGCACCAGCTCTCCCCACCAGGCGGTCGATGATAGAATTTGCCGAGAATGCGCCTGAACTCAGCCTGGTCCGGGTATACCGAGGCGACACCGCTGGTGGTCAGCCCGTCCAGGATGCCGAACTCCTTTTCGCGAAGGCGTTCGTCGATACCGACCGGATCGTCGCCGGTCGCGCCGCCCTGCGCTCGAAAAAGGTCGAGGGTCTGGCGCGCGCGGATATAGGGAGAGACCAACAGAGCGTCGGGGCGGTCGTCCGGAACCGCGCTGGCGAACCATCTGCCGAGCGCACGGGCTTGGTCTTCGCCGAACGGGGAAAGCGGAATATCGACGTCGCGATGGGACAGTTCGATCCGTTCGGCTCCAGCCGCATGGGCAGCGTCGCGCGCCACATTTCCCGCACTTTCGCCGTGGCGCACAATCCAGAGCCGAGACGGCCAGCGTGCAGAGGTCATGGTCTTTGTCCAGAGTGTAGCGTTCGACGGTTTAACTCCGATCGACCGGCGATGGCTCCATGATTTGCCGATCCCATATGGCGACCGCTGCGAGCGTTAAATGGTGCAATGACAGGGAACCTTCCCGTTGTCTCTCACGTATGTTTATCAACAGACACGGTGCATGAGGGGACAAGGAGTCGATGGATGAGACTGCAAAGGTTGCCTACCATCGCGAACGAGCAGAGCAAGAACGAAGGCGCGCAAGCCACGCGATCGATGACCGCAGTAAAAATGTTCATATTGAACTTGCGCTGGCGCATGGAAGAGCGGCAGTGCTTGGCGGCCATCGTCTCCGAGCAGCGCATGATCGGTAATAACGGTCGGAGCTCTTGCGAGAAGCGACAGATCGAGTGCCGGGACTACCACTGACGGTTTGCTGATGGGATCGCACCGCTGGCAAGGCTGAGAAGGACGGCTTCCTCAATATGGCTACAATAGCAGAGATGGAGCTTTCTCGTGCGTGAACGACTGCACCACTGAATGTTGCGCGTCGCGCGGGCAAGGGCGTTCGTCGTAGAGCCCTAATTACGCCAAACGAAACCAAGCACCGTGACGGCTTTTGGCTTTAGGTATGATTGCGGATGAGGTCGCGGCGAAGATCAGCTGTCGACTGCCACATTATATCGTCAACATCGGACACCAGAGTAGCAAACCATCAGCACAGAAGTTGCAGGCGCGCGCACAGCGTAATGCCTCACGGACGTTCTAATCGCCAAGTGATGTGCTGCGCTCAAGTTCGATGACATTGAAACCTGGGACCCCGATCAACATCGTCTCGGTCTGCACACCTTTTACCGCCAGCATGCCGGCGCGGTAGCCGGCCGACCAACGCTGTTCGACCGTAGGCGCCGAAAAGTCGAGCGCCTTACCTGCTACTTCCTCGTCCTGCTCAGTGTAGGCCAGCCGAACCAGCGACAGCGTAATGCCCTCACGCCCTATATAGGCGGCCTTCCATCGGTCTATCGATCGGCGGGACTGGGCGGCGAAGATCAGATCCTGCATGCGACTGGCGGCTTCGCCTATGGTCGCCGGCTTGGGGCCGTGTAGTGGCAAAAGGTCGACCGCGATGCATAACGTCGCCCGTGGCGGTGGGGCACTGAGAACGGGATCTAGCGGCAGGTTCGCAGACAGGCCCCCATCAACGAGCCAACGGCCATCGATCTCGACCGGCGGAAACGCAACCGGTAGCGCAGCGCTTGCCCGAATGTGATCGGCTTTGATCTCGATTGCGGTACTGTCAAACACAACGTCGTTGCCCGTTTCTAGATCGACCGCAGTTGCAGTGTAGCGGCACGGACCAGCATTAAGGCGCTTAAAATCTACGAGTGCTTTTAGCGTGATCGCAAGCTGATTGGTTTCGAAGATCGATGGCTGATCGTCCGTCCAAGGGGTGAACGCCGATAATAGAGGGCCGAAAATACCCGGACGGCCTGCTGTTGCCGACCATCCAACCGCAGTCGTCCGCCGACTGGTTTCGAACATACTGGCCCAAGGAAGCGTCAATGCTCCCGGCGATAAAGCAGGTCGCCAAAACGCCCGCATGGTCTCGATCCGACGATCGGCATCAGAGCCCGCAATTAAGGCCGCATTGATAGCACCAATCGACGCGCCGATCACCCAATCCAGTCGGAGGTCGTGCTCGTGCAGCGCTTCGTACACGCCTGCTTCGAATGCTCCCAAGGCATTGCCGCCGCTCAGGACCAACACGACGTCAAAGTTGCGTACGGCACCAGCTTCTTGGCCGCGTACGGTCACACGCGATCGCCCTTTTTCCGGCCGACGGCCACGGCAATGCCCGCGCTGACTATGCCCAGCAACAAGAAACCTGGATGAAGCTTCTGAACCTGCAAAACGCTGCTCGAAGCGCGGGCGTGGACATCCTGACTTCCCCGCAACGCATCAACTCGCGGCGTATAGAGGTTGTCACGGCGCGCCGGGTCGCCAGGATCCTCGGGCTTCTGCTGCGCGACGGTGCCGACCAGTTCCATGATCTTGTCGCTCAATCGTGGCGCAGCATTCGACAGGAGCGCGGACAACAGGCCCCCGCCGCCTGCATACAGCGTGCGCCGGGGGGTCTTGCACGCGAACAGCACCGCGTCGGCGACGACCGACGGTGCGTAGAGCGGTGGTGGCAGGCGTGGTGGCTGGTCCATGAAGTTGCGCGCATGCTCGGGGAACGGCGTGTCGATCGCGCCCGGCTTGATCAGCGTGACCGAGATGCCGGCTCCCTCCTTTTCCAGCTCCATCCGTAGCGTATCGGTCAGCGCCTGCACTGCATGCTTGGTTGCGCAATACGGCCCTTGCTGGACGATCGCGCGGTCGCTCAAGATCGAGCCGACGTTAACGATGGCACCGCCGCGTCCGCGAAGATGGTGTGCCGCGACCAGGGATCCATGCAAGACGCCGAAGTAATTGACGTCGAACACGCGACGGTGATCCGCGACCGGCACCTGTTCAAGCGTACCGTACGTGCCCGTGCCGGCATTATTGACCCAACTGTCGAACCCGCCAAATGCCTCAACCGCGACGCCGGCGACACGCTCGACCGCGGGCATGTCGCTGACGTCCGCGACGCAGATCGCGATGCGTCCGCCGTCGGCCGACAGGCGATCGCGCAGGGCCTCGAGCGCTGCTTTGTTCCGCGCGGTGGCGACGACGCCCGCGCCGCGGCGCATGGCTTCCTCGACTATGGCGAGACCGTTGCCGCTGGTTGCACCGGTGACGACGATGATCTGGTCGCGGAGGGGTTTCAAGGTGATGGCCATGTCGATCAGCGTCCCAGTGGTGAGGTTGCGTAGTCGGCGAGCAAGGCCGCCACGTCGTTGTAGATCGCGATCGCGCCTGCCCACTGAAGTTGCTCGTCCTTGAACTTGCCCGATCGGACCGCGACCGCGGCGATCCCGCACTTGGCCGCAGCCTCGATGTCATAGGGCGTATCGCCGACGACGATCACCTCGCCGGGATCGATTCCCGGCAGCTTCTTGAGCGCGGTCGCGAAGATGTCGGGTGCGGGCTTGGTCTTCTCGACGTCGTCGCTGCTCGTCGTTGCGGTGATCAGGTCGCGGGCGTCGAGCAGATCTATGTAATGGTCGAGTTCTGCCTCGGAGGCGGAAGAGGCCAGTACGACCTGCTGCCCGAGACCATGTGCGTGGGCCAGCAGATCGTGCGCTTGCGCGAACGGCTTGGCGGTCTCCAGATACTTCGCCTTGAAGATTGCGCCGTGTGTGTCGCCGAGCTTTTCCTGCTTATCCTCGTCCGCGTCGGGCAGCAGCGTCGGCACGAGCATGTCGGTCCCCTTGCCGATCTGGTCGTGAATCACCTGGCGGTCGAACGACGCGCCGACGGTGGCGAACGCCTCCTCCCAGGCGAGGACGTGCATGTCGTTGGTGTCGACCAGCGTACCGTCGATATCGAAGAGAATTGCTTTGGTCTGCATAATGTTACCCCGGAACTGATCTCGTGCATACGCGCGTCAGAGCACTCACGTGCCAGCAAAACCGCCGTATTCCAGTGATACGCGCAGTGTGCGAGTGAGGGCCCAACGGATCACCGTTCGGTTCGGCACCGTTCACGTGTGAGATTACGGTGTGGTCATTGACCAATCGACGCATATTGAGCGATCGGGGCATAGCCCGACGCGAGAACCCTAAGATCATGATCGCGGATTAGGGGTGACAACTCCATCCGATACAGTGTGGTGTTGCCTGAAACAGGGCGGCACTCTTTGGTGTTAGATTAACAGGCATCAATACAAAATATAAGCGCTCCGGAATCCCGCTTGCGTAGGAACGATATTGTTCCCCGGATCGCTATGCTTCGACAAACAGCGGAAGTTCAGGCTGAGGCGATTGGGCGGTATGATGGAGGCGAGAGGCTAGACAGTTCATTCAGCCGTGCCGAGTCCGTGACTTCCGCTCCCATCTGGTCCTGGTCCGATAGAACGGTTGGGTTGGGTATTCCCCCACATTCAAAAGGACATACCGATGAGTGACAAGGTTCAGACCCCCGTACCCGGCAATCCCGCGAGTAAGGGCGCCCCGGACGGCGTATCGGACTCGCCGCGCGACAACGGTGGCGCCGAGGTCCATGGTCGCAGCGAGGGCGGCGAAAGTGGCGGTGGCGCCTATCCCAACCCTCATGCCGGCAAGACCGAGACGAACACAGGCTTCATGGCGCACGGCGGCCAGACTGACATTGCCTATCACGGCGGTGGACAGGCGGGCGAAGACGGTGGAACTGCCGGTAACGGCGTTGCAGGCTCAGGCGGCGGTGATGGCATGACTATCGCTGCGGACCCGGATGCCGACCGCGTACCCCATGAAATCGCGGCCGAAGGTAGCAAGATCAACGTTGTCGAAACATCGGGCATCGCCGAAGCCGAGGCTGGTGGAAAGATCGGTACCGATGCCGACTACGAAGATGAGCAGAAGCAGCCTGGTGCTGGCTGATCGCGCACTGCTTGAGCAAAATAGCGAACCAAACGCCGCGCATCCCGCTCGGTGAACCATAAGGACGTTCTCATGTCTGCACCCGAAGATCTCCAGGAAATCTACACCGACGAGCTGAAGGATCTGTGGTCTGCGAACGACCAGATGAAGAAAGTCCTGAAGAAGATCACGACGAAGGCGAGCGATGCATCGTTGAAGGAGATGCTGACCAAGTCGCAGGCGGATATCGAGAAGCACACCGATCTGCTTAAGGACCTGATCGCCTTGAACGACGAGAAGGTCTCGAAGGAGCATTGCAAGGGCATGGAGGGCCTCGTCGCCGAAGCCACCAAGCATGTGTTTGAAGAGGGTCCCGAGAAGGGGCCACTGCTCGATGTCATGATCATCGCGCAATATCAGCGGATGACGCATTACGGCATCGCCGGTTTCGGTACGGCCGCTGCCTATGCCAAGGCGCTTGGCCTCAAGGACGACACCAAGGCGCTGAACGCAGCCACCAAGGACATCTATGGTGGCGACGAATATATGACCAAGCTCGCCGAGACGACCGTCAATATCCAGGCTGAAGACGAATAGCAGTGATTGCCCGCTGGCACTACGTCAGCGGGCATGAATGTGGATCACGACCCGCACCGTTATCTGACCGAAGTATCAGCTGAGCAGCGGGTGTCGTCTGTTTTTGCCTAAAGCCGTTATATCTTAAGCTCGTAAGCCTTCTCTTCGAAACACTATGCGTGCCTTCCTGCGACGAAGTCTCGTTCCCCTTTGGATAGACCCGTCATGCTCGTTACGCTGCCCGATCCGTACATTCTCATTCTCACCGGTTTCGGCCTGCTTACCGCGCTGGTTGTCTGGCTGCCGCTGGCGCTTCGTAAGCTGCCGCTATCGCTGCCGATCGTTTGTATCGCGCTTGGCGCTGCGCTGTTCTCCTTGCCGCAGGTCACCCTCAGGCCGCTGCCGCTTCTTTACCCCGAAATCACTGAACGCTTCACCGAGTTCGTCGTGATCATCGCGCTCATGGGCGCTGGCCTGAAGATTGACCGCGTGTTCAGGTGGCGGGACTGGGCGGTTACCTGGCGGCTGTTGGCAATTACGATGCCGCTGGGCATTCTGGCCATCACGGCGGTGACGGCATGGGGCATGGGACTGCCATGGGCGATCGCTTTGCTGCTTGCTGCCAGCCTGGCCCCCACGGATCCTGTCCTGGCAGCCGACATTCAGGTCGGGCCGCCCAAGAGCGAAGACGAAGACGAGGTAAGGTTTGGGCTGACGTCCGAAGCTGGCCTCAATGATGGCTTTGCATTTCCGTTCGTCCATCTTGCCATCATGCTAGTGGCCGCAACCGCAGCCGGGAGCAGCAAACCATGGCTGGGTGAGTGGCTGACTTACCGGGTATTATGGGAAGTTGGCGCCGGCGTCGGTGCTGGCTGGCTGATTGGCCGCGCCTTTGGCTGGCTGACCTTCCACGTCCCCGCGCAAACCAAGCTTGCGCAGACCGGTGACGGCCTGATCGCGCTGGCTGCGACTTGCATCTCCTACGGCTTTACGGAAATTATCCACTGCTACGGCTTCCTCGCCGTATTCGTGACCGCTCTGACGTTTCGCGGGACGCACCGAACGCACGACTTTCATCACGACATGCACGATGTCACCGAGCAGATCGAACGGCTGGCAATGATGGTCTTGTTACTTCTGTTTGGCGGCGCGTTGGTCAGCGGGCTTCTAGCATCGGTTTCGCTGACAGATGCGCTGATCGCGCTCGTAATCCTGCTGGTCATCCGCCCGATTACTGGTTTGATTGGCTTGGCCGGCCACCGGGCTGACCGCTCGGAAAAGCTGACGCTGGCCTTCTTCGGCATCCGCGGTGTCGGGTCGATCTATTATCTGGCCTATGGCCTCAACCACATCGACGTCGACGTCGACGTTGCAGAACGTCTGTGGGGGCTTCTCGGACTGGTCGTGCTGTTTTCGATCGTTCTTCACGGCCTCACAGTGACGCCAATCATGCGATTGCTTGATCAGCAACACGGACGAGATCCAGACAAGGATGCGCCCCCCGCCGTGGGAGCTTGAGACAACTTTGTCTCAAGGACCGTATCAAAATTGGTGTGTAGCGTGAGAACGACGATCGCATGCCAGATGCAAGAGACGCGTAAAGGGACAAGGCATGACCGAGACGAACAAGATGGACTCGAGGGGGCACGACGCTGGCAGTCCCTGGGCTATCCCTGCAAAAGGCTGGAAGGACATTGCTCTGCGAGCATGGAAGGAAGCAGGCCAGGATAACATCAGCCTTGTAGCCTCCGGCGTGGCTTTCTGCGGCGTGCTCGCCATGGTGCCTATGCTGGGCGCCGTCGTGCTAAGCATGGGCTCGTTGCTACACCTGCTACAGTGATGAAGAACGTCCAGTCGCTGACGTCCGTCATGCCGACAGATGCTGCCAAGCTGATCGGCGAACAGCTGGCCAACGTTGTAACGACATCGGACGGTAAGAAGGGGTTCGGCCTTCTACTTGCGCTCGGCATCGCGTTGTACGGCGCGATGAAAGGCGCAACCGCGCTTATTACTTCGCTGAATATCGCCTATGACGAAGAGGAAACGCGGAGCTTTGTTCGGCTGAACCTCGTCGCGTTAGCCATCACCGCCGGGGGAGTGCTCATCGCCATCGTCGCTATCATCGCGATAGCCGCAATGGGCAGTCTGGACACACTGTTCCCTTCCGCCCCTGCCATCGTTCTCATAGCGGGGAAGATCGTTTCCTACATGGTCATGGCCGGTATGGGAGCTGCAGCAGCGGCAACCCTGTACCGCTACGCGCCTAATCGCGATGAGGCGAAGTGGACGTGGTTGACGCCTGGCTCGGTGCTGACAACCGTGTTGTGGCTGGTCGTTACCCTTGGTTTCGGGTTCTACGTGGCAAACTTTGGTAGCTACGACGCGACCTACGGCTCGTTGGGAGCCGCGATCGTGTTGCTGACCTGGCTTTACTTGTCCGCCTACATTCTACTGCTCGGCGCCGAGTTCAATTGCGAGCTGGAGCGACAGACCACGCAAGACACGACCAGGGGGCCTACCGAATCGCTCGGCGATCGCGGAGCCTACGCAGCCGACACGGTAGCTTCCGGACCGGAGATAGCGCCGCAGCCAGGACCAGGGCCGCAGCCCTCAAATGGTGACAAGGAGGTATCACGAGCCGCACCGTCTACGCCTTCACCTTTGCGTGAGTACGCTGCCGGCCGCATGGTCGCGCGTGCAGCACGCGTAACCGGCCTGGGTAAAGTCGGCATGGCACCGTCCGTCATCGTTACTGGCGGGCTTGTTCTCCTGCGACGCCGTGACAAGACGCTTATGGGGGCAGGGCTGCTTTTTATCGGGGGAGGGCTTAGTTGGCTATCCGGCCGACCCGTTGGCTCAGGTACGCCCGAACTTCCTGACTAATATGTGCAGACAGCGCATGCCTGCTGATCCAAGGTCCTAGCTCGATCAAAGGTGACCGGACCGATAGGTCCAAGCATCTGTTAGTACCCGTCACAACAAGGAAGCCGACATGAATCTCAATGACGTGCTGCCTGATGGTGGCATCGATGCACTCGCCGCCCAACTAGGCATACCGCGTGAGCAAGCCCAGCGCGGCGCCGAGGCGCTGCTGCCGTCGGTTCTGGGCGGCATGGGGAATAACACGACGCAATTAGACGCCCATGTGAACACGCTTGGCGGCGCAGACCTTGCTGCGAACGTGTTGGGCAACGAGCCGACGCAGATCGATCGCGGTAATCAGATCCTCGGCGGTATCTTCGGGTCGAAGGACGGCAGTCGTGAGGTCGCCGATAACGCGGCGCAGAGCAGCGGCCTGGCGCCCGACCTTCTGAAGCAGATGCTGCCGATCCTGGTCATGCTGGTGGCGGGCCATCTGACAGGGCGCTCGGGCGGGCAGCAAGGTGGCCTTGGCGGGATCCTTGGATCTGTACTCGGCAGCCTGGGTGGCGCTGGAGCCGCAGGCGCTGCGCCCGGGGGCGGTCTTGGCGGCGGATTGGGGGGCATTCTTGGTTCGGTCTTTGGGGAGCGGCGATAGAGCCGTCCGGATATAAGACTGTCGTGTTCGATAAAACCGGTGGACTTGAGATCACGGAACATCCCGTCGCCACGTGGCTACGGCACGGCGATACCATCGACGGCATGACTGGGGAGCGCATGTGATGCGGAGACGAGGAAACAAGCGAGCCGGTCCTGTGGCAATTATCATCTTCGTGATGATCGTGGCACTCGTCGTCACGATCTGCTGGCTCGCCGCGCGTGGATTTGCGAAAGAACCAAATGGACCACCGCGTGGTAGTCAGACGCTGCCAGCTCAGGCAGCGCAGGGGGCCGTAGCTGCGACGCCTTCGAACGCTAGTCCATCTCGGTAAATTGAGGGCGGTCAGCCAGCAGTCTAAGGCTGGAGGGGACCGCATAGTGGGCGGTCCCCTCCGGATCGGGCGCGTTAGTTGCGCAGGTTGTCTGGAACGATACCGCCGTTATCGGCAAGCTTCTGCATCACTGCCTTATGGAGGGCGATGTTCTGCTCGGCCGAGCCATCGGCTGCTGCATGGACATTCAGTTCGGCAGCAAGTTCCTTGCGAGCGGTCAGACTGGAATCCAGGTCCAGCAGCTTCAAAAGATCGACGATCGAGCTCTGGTAGTTGCCCCCGCCATCTTTCATCGATGCCATCTCGCTGAGGACCGCACCGACATCAACGGACTGCTGGGGCGCTGCTGGGGCGGGCTGGGCGGTAGCGGTCGGCGCGACTTGCGGTGCAGCCTGCGGCGCCGCGGCAGGAGCCTGGGCCGGTGCGGCGGCCGGCGCCGCTTTGTGGTGAAAAACCTTGTTCATGATCGTGCTGAAGATGCTCATAACCGTGTCCCGATAAGGCCGGCAGCTGTGCCGGCAGACGGCTAGAACGAACTCGCTTCAGGATCGGTCCGGAGTTCGTTGCTCGTGCGGAACGGTCCTCAGGAGGCACGCGTTGAGCAGGCAGCGGTAATATGCGAGCAGAGGGAGAGTATGATGAACTTTAAGACCCTGGCACTGGTGTCGGCAGCGGCCCTGTCATTGGCCGCATGCGGCAAGAAGGCCGACGATACGACTGCCGTCGATAACAGCACCTACGCCAATACGACCGCCATGGACGTGAACGCAGCTGGTTCTAATGATGCGATGGCAGCACCCGCCTCCGGTGGACAGGCCTTCGTCAACATGGCGGCGGCAAGCGATGCGTTCGAGATTCAGACCTCGGAGCTGGCCATGACCAACGGCGCATCTGCTGCGGTAAAGAAGTTCGCTGGCCAGATGATCACCGCCCATGAGGGTTCGACTGCTAAGTTAAAAGCACTGACGGCAACGCTGTCACCAGTTTTGACGCCCAACCCGGCGCTGAGTGCCGAGCAGCAGCAGACGCTTGCTGATCTAAAGACCAAGCAGGGCGCTGATTTCGACACCGCGTACGCAGCGGCCCAGGTCGCCGGGCATCAGCAAACGCTCGATACGCTCAAGGGTTATGCCGCAACTGGCGAAGTGCCCCAGCTTAAGACGTTCGCGTCGGGCTTGGCACCGACGGTTGCAGCGCATCTCAACATGGCGAAATCGCTGAAGTCCTGACGTCGTGTCTCAGACGATGTAGTTCTAAACCAGGCGGTGCACCGCATGTGTACCTGTTGGCTTGGTCAGTCCTAACTGCAACAACACAGGACTTTCGCAGCATTGCCGCGGAAGTCCTGTTTTCTGCGACCGCGTCACGGAGTTTCGCGTTATAAAACTTTGATACTCGTCGCGTGGCTCACCAACGATCTTGTATCACGGGGATGACGGAAAACACCTGTTTGTCGTGCAGTCGTGATTGCGACTGGGTTTTTCACATATCTGACCACTGAGGACACTCCGCAGGCCTATGTCGAGCCGACAGCTAAGCCGTTGCTTCCAGCTCACGTAAGCTGCGGCCGCGCGTCTCTCTACCTGAGCGTCCGATCAGTACCGCTGACAGCGTCATTGGTATGATCAACGCGATCGCCGCGCCCCCCATCGTCGGGATCAATCCAGCGAAGGCCCCCAGCTGGACAGCAACGCCACCAAATTTGCTACTACCCGCGATAAGCCCGGTAGCGCGTCCACGTACGCGTAATGCGTAGTTTTCGGCTGCATAGGGAAGTAGCACGGCGATTAATCCGTTTGTGCCAACCACCAGTAACGCGATCACTGCGATGAGCAGTGGTGGCCAAGCCAGGGTAGGCGCCGGCAGTAGGGCTCCGGCAAGCCCGGCGAGTATGAGAAGCACAGTGCCGATCAGAGTGCGCTTGCTGCTCCAACGGCTGTAAAGGAAGGCCGCGATCATGATCGTGGGCAGGGCAACAAGTGCTGAGCTGGCGATAATGCCGCTTGCAATCTCGGCACTGAAGCCTCGATCTTGAAGATCCGAAGGCAGCCATAGCAACAAGCCGAAGTTGACGAAGCTCCAGGACAGGGCCGTGATCACCAGGGCGATGGTCAATTCGCGGTGGTGAGCCGCTGCGCTGCCAGCGTCCGCTGGGGCTTCTTGTGGCGCACGCCTGACGATGCCAAACTTTCGAGCCATGTCAGCTAGCTCGGCGTCCATACCCCGTTCCAACAGAAAGCGCGGGGACTCAGGAATCCACCTTGCCATCGCAAGCAGCAGCAAACCGGTGGGAAAGCCCTGCAGCCACAAGCTACGCCAGCCGAACAGGGGCTCGAACAGATGCGCTGCACCGCTAGCTGCGAGGTAGCCACCGACCAGTCCCGTGCCACCAACCAGCACAAGAACCCAGCTTCTGTGCCGTGGAGGCATGATCTCCGCCAACAGCGTGTAGACAACGGGCAGCATTCCGCCAGCCGAGCACCCCATCAGAAAACACATGACCAGGTTCCAGCTGTAGGAAGGCATAGCGCCGCAGATGGATGTCGAAACGAACAGGATCGTCGACAACAGGATCGACACACGCCGACCATAGATGTCCGCAAGCCACCCCCACAGAAACGAGCCAACTGTGGTCCCCGTAAGGGCAACGAACGGAAGCAGGGCAACGGTCGATTTAGCGAGCCCATACTCGCCACGCATGCCGGGGAGCACGAAGCCGAGCGTTGCTGGCTTCATAGTGTCGATGATGAGCCCGAGGGTAAGCACCAGCAGAACGGCAGCATGCGAGCGCGTCAGAGGGGTATCATCGGGCGCTTCATATGCGACGCCAACGGCTGCCCTGTGATCAGGCCGTTTCTTGGGTAAAGCGCCAAATATAGCTGCCGGCACGCCGATGCCGATCAGCGCCATGCCTAGATACATCCATCCGTCCATAGCCATACCCGACAGGTGATTGCCCATCGTATGGGCCATCGCGAGCATTGGTAAGTGAAAGGCCACCCCAACGCTGATCGCCGCACAGCCTGCCCAGAAGAGCGGCCAGCGCTCGCCGACAACCGAGTTTCCGCGGCTGCTACTGCCATTCGCCATTTATTTCCCCCCACCAGCAGTAGCGACATACGCCGCACGGCTTGCCTGCCGCAAGCAGAGCACCTGCCGGCGGGGCACGTTGCGGCTTATGGCTGGCCGAATGGCTTTCAGGCTTGCGGCTCGCCAAACTGAGCGTCCAGAAAGGGGCGTTTTCGACCGATTCATCTTCCCGATCGGCGTGATGTTTTGGGATGAGAAGTGCGGCAGATTGAGCGCAGACTACGGTCGTTATCAAATATTGAAACTGCTTGATCACCGCAAACCGTAACCTATCTATAAAAAGCGGGCCGGGCCCCTCTGACAATTTCCCTTGGGTGATTGTGATGTCGGACCGCATCGGGTTATCTCGATATAGGCCTGGCCGCTTTGCCTCCTGTCGTCGTTGATGATCCGATCTTTCGATCACCGATTGAAAAGAGGCTCTGAGCATGGAAACCAACAGACTCGCCGAACTGCATCAGCAGTTGGACGAGCGCGCGCGTATCGCGATGGCGCGCCGAACTCCAATTTCTCCAATTCTGCTGCAATTGAAGCGCTTTGAGTTGCACTTGGAAGGTCGCTTGTGCGCACCACCGCGAGATACCTGCCCTCCTGATCGCTGATCCCGCCCCACGTCATCACGTTTGTCAGAGGTCCCCATGCCTGAGCAGCTTTCCTTATTATTCCTTGGTACGCCTGTCTGGATGTGGCTGGCATTTCTCGGCATCGTCGCAACGTTGCTGATCCTCGATCTGGGTGTCTTGCACCGCGGACAACGAGAAATTGGGGTACGCGAGAGCCTTGCATTGTCAGCAAGTTACATCACGCTGGGACTGGCGTTCGGCGGATGGATTTGGTGGTATATCGGGCCGACTGCCGGCCTCAACTACGTGACGGGCTTCGTCATCGAGAAGAGCCTTGCGATGGATAACGTATTCATCATCGCCATGATCTTCGGCTACTTCGCCATCCCCCGCATCCACCAGCACCGTGTATTGTTCTGGGGCATCCTGGGTGTCATTGTCCTGCGTGCAGTGATGATCGGTTTTGGTGCGGCATTGGTCGATCGGTTCGAATGGGTATTATACGTCTTTGCTGCCTTCCTGGTTTTCACCGGTATCAAGATGTGGCTGACTGCAGACACGGAATATGACGTGGCCAGTTCGCCCGTTTTACGCTGGGTTCGCCAGCGCATGCCGGTTACCGACCAACTTCACGGGGAACGTTTCTGGGTGAAAGAGCAGGACCCAGCGACGGGGCGCATGCGCCGGATCGCTACGCCGTTACTACTGGCTCTGGTCATGATCGAATGCGCTGACGTCATCTTTGCGGTCGATTCCGTGCCGGCCATCTTCGCGATCACAACGGATCCATTCATCGTCTACACGTCGAACATCTTTGCTATCCTTGGGTTACGCGCGCTCTATTTTGCGCTCGCCGCGATGGTCGACCGGTTCCATTACCTGAAATACGCCTTGGCCGCGTTGCTGGTATTTATCGGCTCGAAAATCTTCGTTGCCGACATGTTCGGGCTCGCCAAATTCCCGCCCGCAGCGTCGTTGGCGGTAACCTTTGCGATACTGGGTTGCGGCGTCGGCTGGTCCCTGTGGAAAACGCGAGCGGCTGCTTCGGCCTGAGTTTGAACGCGTCCGCCGGCATTGAAAGCGGACCGGTCATACGCTGTGGGTATAGCCGTACTCCATCTACCGGGACTGGCGTTTACGACGCGCGGGGATAAGGTGGCTGCTGACATGACCGACCGACCGTCATCAACGGGGCCGAAAAAAGGGATAAGGATGCGCTCCGCTCTAACCATCCTTGCGCTAGTCTCTGCTCAACCCTGCTTCGCGCAGACGGACCTGCGGCCGCCCCCCCCCGCAGGTCGGCCTTTGGAGGCAGGCACTGCCGGATGGAGCATCACCGTCGGCGTCGCACCAGTCTTAAGCCCTGCATGGCAAGGCTCGCGAGACATGGCCTTGTCGATCTTTCCCGACCTGCGGATCAACTACAAGGACACCATCTTCGCTTCGATCCCCGACGGTTTGGGTTGGAACGGGGTGAACCGGGACGGGTGGAAGGCAGGACCGCTCGCCAAGCTCCGCTTTGGGCGGGATGAAGAGCGCGGGGGATCGCCGTTCCTCATTACAGGCGGGAGTGACGCGCTACGCGGCCTCGGCGACGTAGATGCAGCTGTTGAGGTGGGAGGCTTCGTCGAGAAACGGGCTGGGCCATGGCGTGGACGGATCGAGGTTCGTCGCGGCTTCGGCGGGCATGACGGCGTTGTCGCCGACGGGTCAGTTGCTTACCAGGCGCGCCGGGGACGGACCATCATCAACATCGGGCCTCGCGCAACGCTGGCAAGCCGCGAGTATATCGAGACGTATTTCGGCATCGATGCGCTCCAGTCGCGACGGTCCGGACTTAGACCGTATTCTGCGTCAGGCGGACTATTGTCCTACGGTGTAGGCGGTACCGTAATTCGTCCCCTAAACCGGCGAAGCGCCATCACGCTTTTCACTGGCCTGGATCGACTAGGTCAGAACGCAGGCGATTCACCCCTCATCCGCGAACGCGGGCGCCGGACCCAATTCACCCTAGGTCTCGGCTACGGATTTAGGTTCAACCTGTAATCGAACCAGACGCATATACCCTGCGCCGGTAGCCAGCGACCAAGCCTGAAATAACGAGGATCGCGGCAGCGCCGGTTGCTACGGCAATAGGTCCTGCAGCTTGGCCACCTGCAGCGAAGATAGCAGCAAGCGCCCAAAGGAAAACAGCTGCGTACGGTAGATTACCACGTCCTCGGACCAGCACGGTGGCCGCGATGAGTCCAGCAATCACGATCACCGCTGCACCGATCCCAGGAGCGGCTGCACCGCCCTCCACGCCGTGATATTTCAAGCTAGCCGCGATGTTGACGGTGGTAGCGGCGGTCAACCATGCGGCGAGCGCGCTCAACGGAAGGTACGCGCACCACCACGCAGTTTTCGACACCGTCGCATTCGACAGGGCATGATAGGCAACGATCAGGCACGTCAGCGTGAAGGTAATGATCAGAACCGATACGAAACTTAACCCGTAAAACTGCGTGTAAGCAGCCCAGAGTGCATCTCCCAAAAATGCGCCAGCTGCCGGCCAGCGCAGGTGATGAAGCAACGTATTTTGGCGCTGTGCGGGCATTGCCTGATAAACGGCAAACACTGTGGCGCCGAGGTAGAGCGCGCCCCAGATCGAGAATGCCCAGCCTGCCGGGGTTATCAAGGTTCGGACCGCCAGAGACCGGGATCCGATAGGCTCACCGATCCCGATCTGCGGTAACACAGGCGTCAAAATTTGAAGCGCTGCTGTCAGCGGCACCGCGAGATGCGGCAGACTCAACGCGGTCCGTTGGGGTAAGGTATTTGTTACCATTTTTCCACAACGGCCGATCGGCTTACGCGTTGCAATGTCACAAAGGAACTCGCTCGCATTCAGAGCTATCGTACCTAAACGGTCCTCGGGCGCCTGACATATTGTCATTTACTCGAGGCTTCAGTGGGACGACCCAGAGGCCTTTATCCACAATCCCGGTTGCGACGCGAAGGCGGTATCTTATCGTGTTCTAAAGTACGGAGGATAAGACGCAATATACCAGCACCGGTACGCCAACCAAAACGATCAAAAGTAACAGGTTGAGCTCCATAAGTCGGCTCAGCCAGTCCTTACCTTCATTCTGCCGGGCTTCGGCATCAGCCTTAGAATAGCCTTCTACGATTTCCAGATCGAATTTGTTCGAGAAAAAGCTTTGTGGGCGCATCCGCAGGAAAGGCTGAGGTGCTGGATTGGCAGTTTGATGCTGACGGTCATCCTGACACAAATCGTCGGATTTCGAGGATTGGTTTTCCACTACACGGTTTCCACTTATTCGAGATCATGGGCGCGCAGAACGCGTCCCAAAGGTCAGATCGAATAAAGCCCGAACTCGAACGGCAATGGCCGCGAGCTCGGGCTAAGCGCGTGCGGCGAGTTGGCCGGCGTGGTCGCGGAAACGCTTATGTGTCGCAGGAGCGTACATGTCAGTAACATCGGGGACCCGTGTCCTAATGTCAACTCGTGCGAATCCATTCGCTCTCCTATTGACCTTGACCGGCGAAACCCTAGCTTGAGGGAGCGGGCCGGGCCCCTCTGGCGATCGTCTCAGGACGAACGTGATGTCGGACCGCATCGGGTTATCTCGATGTCTAGGCCTGGCCTGTTCGCCTGCTTTCATCGCGACTGATCCGATCGTTCAATCGTTGGTTGGAGAGCGGCTTTGCCTACATTTTCTCAGAAGTTGACCCAGTTGCATGCCCGGCTGGATGAGCAGATCCGCGTCGAGATGAAGCGACGCATGCCCGATACCTTGCGGCTATTTCGGCTGAAGCGGTTGCGTCTCGACGTGAAGGACCGCCTGCACGCACGCGCCTTGCGGCCGCAGTTCAGCTGAACCGACACGCTGAACCATCGTTGTAGAATCATCGTCCGTAAGGATTGGCTTCACCGATCAGAATGGATCGGGTTGGCAAGAGGAGAGCGAAAATGGCCTATTTTCTGACCGCCGGCTTGGTGCTTGCTGCTACCGGTGCGGCCCTCGGCATAACTGTCGATCATCAGAACCAGGTGGATCACCGCAGCGGTCCGGTCGCCGTCAAATATCGCGGCGACGTGGTCATCACCCATAAGCAGGTGGGCGCGGTTGCACCCGGCGGAAGACCGTCGTCGCTACGCTGCGACTGGGCCGCGAGCATGTCGGTGGCACGACACGCGGTCGCGGCATCGGGTACCAGGCTGGTGCGCAGCATCGACAGCGAACCGGTGATTTCGGGCACCCGGCCCGGCTGGTGCGTTACGAGCCATGGCGCGATCAAGAAGGAGGTCGCGACGAAGTCAGCGGACATGCAGCAGCATCTGGTAAAGCTGGCGCAGGAAGACGAGCAGATGCTGCGCGTCGAGCTCGACCAAATCCACGGTCCGCAGCGCGCAGGATGATCCGGCGCGTTCGATGGGCGGGCGTGCTCGGTGCCGCAAGTTGCGGCCTTATCACGCCCGCGTTTTCACAGGATGCCGGGTCGGTAACCTTGGAGGTGATGAGTGAGGAGGAACGGCGCGGGCTGAATTGGAGTGAGGGACGTGCCGCGCTGGCAGGCGATATTCGCGTCTCGCGCGGCCGGCTCGATGCATCGGCGCGCATGGTAACGCTTCGGAACAGCGTGCGACACGGTGGCGTCGATGCGGTCGTCGACCTTTCGGTGGGAACCGACTGGGATCTGGGTGCGGTGCGTATCCGTACCGACGCCACCGGCCACGCATTCGCGGGCGCACGGGGCCGCATGGACTATGTCGAGGCCGGCGTATCGGCAAGCTATGCCTATGGTCCGCTCTACGCCACGGTCGGCGTAATCGGCGCGCCGTCGCAGCGCGCAATCGGTGGCAGCAACGTGTATGTCTATACGAACGCCAATGCCGGTATTCCCGGTACGCCGCTGACGATGGTGGCCGAGGTCGGGCACTCTTCCGGCAGCGTCCGCAACCCCATCCGGGTGGAGCGTCTTCGTCCGGGCGGCAGTTACACCAACTGGCGGCTGGGTCTCGAGCATCGTCGTGACCGTCTGACGATCGGCGTCGATTATATTGGGACTGACGTATCCCGCACCGCCATCGCCAGCAGATTTGCCGATCGACGCAACGCTGGGGACAGAATTTTAGGGCGCGTCCAGGTTTCGTTCTGACGATTACCGCTGACAGCGCGTGCATCCGGAAAGTCCTGAGCGCGATGCACGCGCCGAGGGACAAGGTGGCATTCGCCAGACTGAACTGTGGTACGGGAGCCAGCATGAGACCCGTGTCGTCGGTAAGTGTACCGGAACTATTAGCACCTGTTCGGAGGAATGATTCTGCTGGTACGGCAATCAGATAGTCACAGACCGTGAAAGGGGTAGCGAATTCAAGGACTGAAGCGACTTGACGGCCCCGTCAGCACCCGTCGGCTGTCCGAAGTAGAAGCCTTGACCTTCGGCGCATCCGAGCTCCTGAACGATCACGAGAGCAGAATCATCCTCGATCCCTTCGGCGATTACTTCCATGCCGAGACTGGCCGCAAGCCGTGTGATTGCCAGTACCATCTTGAATGATCCGCTGTGTTTCTCCAAGTTTTGCACAAACGAGCGATCAATCTTGAGCTTGTCGAAGGGCAGCATCTGGAGATGCTGGATTGATGAGAAGCCTGTACCGAAATCATCTAGGGCGAGTAGCATCCCCTGGTTCTTCAGGGATTGGATAAGCCGCTTGGCGTTCGTTGGCTCCGCAATCAGGGCGTTTTCGGTAATTTCCAGCGTCACACGCTGCGCTGGAAATCCGGTCCGCGCGAGCACCGCTAAAATCTTCTCACTGAACCATGGGTCCTTGAGCTGGACCGGTGAGACATTCACCGCCAGCGTTATGCCCGGCCCCCACGCCGCGGCATCCAGGCAAGCCTGGTCGAATAGCTTCAGCATGAGCTCCCCAACCAGGCCACATTCTTCAGCAATCGGGATAAAGTCGGTCGGACCGATCTCTTCCCCATCCGAGCGGTTCCACCGGGCAAGCATCTCAAAGCTTGCTATCTGCCCTGAGGCGAAATTGACGATCGGCTGATAGAAAGGCACGAAGGCGCTACTTTTAATGTCGTTCCGCAGATCTCGCTCCAGCATCGATCGGCGTGTAATCTCGACGTCCATCTCGTGCTCGAACGTCCGATGTTGCGAGCGACCGCCTTCCTTTGCCTTGTACAGCGCGATATCGGCCTGCCGCATCATGCCCTCGCGATCAACCGCGTTACGATGACGGACGGTGATACCGACGCTCGCGCCGATATGGTGGAAAAATCCATCGAGCTTGAAAGGGTCAGCAAGGCGATCGACAAGTTTTTGGGCAAGCATCGCGGCGAAACCGCTGTCCGGTCCAGCGATCTCGACAATGATCGCGAATTCATCACCACCTAGTCGGTAGACAGATCCGATGCCATCTACGATCTCAACCAAGCGTGCGACCACCGCCTTCAACAAGCTGTCGCCTGCCGGATGGCCGTGAACGTCATTAACGGCTTTGAACCGGTCGAGATCCAGTACGAGCAATGCGAGATGGGTTGCAGACCGATCCTGGAAGCCGAACGCATCGAGCTGCTCGCTTAGAGCCCGACGGTTCTGCAAGCCTGTCAACGCATCTCGATAAGCAAGCTCCTGTGCCCGATGTTCTGCGTCTCGCGCACGCTCGCGCTCTGTCTGCATGTCCGACCGGCTTCGCACCACCTCTGTAAATCCGGCATAGCTCGTGGACATCGTCCGCAGGATGAGAATCGCAACGATGATGAAGTTCGCACCTGTACCAATCAGCTGCCAGTCGCCCGACGCGAGAAGCCGCATCGTCACCGGCATAGCTCCAAACAGTAGCACCAGTCGGCCGGCAGGTGGTAGGGTAAGAAGGCAGTAGCAGCAGCTAATGGTCCCTACAAAAACATAAAGCGCGACAGACATACTACGGCCCGGACCGGCGTGTTCGAACAACATGAGGCCCCACCCACCGAATGCCAAGCTGAGGACTGCGGCCGCGATGATTGTACCGCGGAAGTATTTACGGATATTCGTCGGCGACGCCGCAACCGTTCTTCGCCTGACCCACAATCCGGCCCGCATCGCGATAACGACCGACAAGGCGAGTGGCATCGTCAAGCTCATTGACAGTGAAACGTCATCGAACGACGACACCGCTAGGAACATGATGTCGATAAACATCAGTCCGTACATGAGCGGTATTTGCTGACGCAGAGCTGCATACTGCTCAGCCAGCAGTTCATCCTCAAGGCGCGAGTCGGGCGATCTCAGTGGGAACAACCATCTGAACATCGCGCTCCCTCCCTAAACGGTTTTAAATAGAGTGAGATTATTTAGAATTTCTGAATGATGGGGAAGACCGCGGTACGCTGGAGTGATAGGCGCCGAAGCGCTTTTACAATTTTGCGCTGCAGCACTTTAAAAATACAAAAGGGTAGCGTTTTCCAGCATTGCGACGCCCTCCCGATCTAACTTAGATCTATCACCTTCTACTTGCTTTGCCAGCTTCTGACGGAGTGCTGCCTGGGCGGCTTAGCAGCTATCGAAACGAACGCCCGGTTTCGGGTACCGATAAGGCGACGCTGAATATTCGAAGTTGGGCGGAAAGGACCCGGCCTCTTTTGAGCGCTTAGTGACCGCCGCGCCCTGTCGGAAAACACATGATTGTCGTCAGGCGGAAGCTCAGGCGACCGGGGCTATCCCTATCTATGCGTGGCACGTGCGACAAACCCTGACGCTTCGTCCGATTGCGCGGAAACCAAAATCTGGAGGTTTTCCGTCACCTACCAAAAAGGGACTGGACGTCGCGGGTAACGTCAGTCCGGGTATACCGTGAATGAACACACGGCGCTGAACAGTCTTCCCGTTCAATCAGGGTCACTTGCATAGAGATTGAACACTCCGTGCAAGTGGTCTAGAACCTGATTGAACAGATGGGGCTCCAATGACGCTTTTTGGTTACGCGCGAGTATCGACCTCTGAGCAGGATCTCGGGATACAGGAAACCGCGCTGCGGGCCGCTGGCTGCCAGACCATTCGATCGGAGAAAAAATCAGGGAGCGAGCGCGGCGCACGGACCGAACTGCAAGTTCTGCTCGACTTCCTTCGCCAAGGCGACACTCTGGTAGTGACCCGTATTGATCGCCTCGCTCGGTCGATGAAAGATCTGCAGGATATTGTGCACGAGCTAAAGGGCAGGGGGATCGCTCTCAAGGCGACGGACCAGCCGATCGATACAAGCACGGCAGCGGGAAAAGCATTTCTCGATATGCTCGGCGTATTTGCAGAGTTCGAGACGAACCTCCGACGCGAACGGCAACTTGAAGGTATCGAGGCAGCGAAGGCGCGGGGCGTCTACAAAGGCGGTAAGCCGCGTGTTGATTCCGATGCGGTGCGCCAACTAATCGCCGACGGTATAAAGCCCGCACATATCGCTCGCCAACTCGGCATCTCCCGAGGCACCGTCTACAAGTTCGTCCCTAGGTTAGATACGTCAGCAACCTCCGAGACGTAGGATCGCGTTTCGACGTTTTGTCGTAGATAGCAGCTGGTCCACTTCCGGTCAGCGAGCTATCCCTTGTGGACACTCGTTGAAAAAGTTGACACCGACACCGATGCGCCCATTTAGTTCCCATTCAACTAGCGCTTGGATAAGGCCAATAGCGGTCGCTCTAACTTTACGTAATCCATTAGGCTGGCCATGGCTGTTTGTCGTGTTGGTAGTTAAACTCCGGTAGGTAGAGGCTTTGCATTTGGTCGCACAGTTTGGGGAGGTGCTTGACACATCAAAGGTCATCAAGATCGGCCAGAAGCTGCTGCCAGCGCTGCCGATATGCAATATGCGCTTCGACTCGCCCAACCAGCGCACGCTCGCTATTGGCAAATTCGAGTTTGGCGGGCGTATCGAAGCCGCGCCGTACCGAAGCTGCAAGGCTCTTGAGCACGGTTTCGTCGATGGTCGGCTGCGCGTCGGCAAGCGCCAGTTCCTCGACTAGCCGCGCCACCACGCTGGCGATAAAGGCCAGTGCTCGGGGCACGACCGAGCCGACAAATTCGCGAGCGCGGGGCAGAATGCGGAGCGCCGCGGTCGTGCCGTCGGGATCGCCGCCAAGCAGCCGTTCGACCTCGTTGAGCGGCGTGCCTTCTAGCCATGCCCGAGAAGCCGCGCGCAGCGCTTCGACGGCCAAGGCATCGAGCTTGGCCGTAGCAAGGCGACCGATCGCGGCATTGATGGCTCGACCGGTATCACTAAGGAGGTCGTTACGCGCGCCTTCGTCCTCCTTAAGCCAATCGAGAATCCAGTCGAGCCAGTCGGGGATGCTTATCGGCAGGTCGCCGGTCCCGCCCTGCAGCCGAAGCCGGAGCCGGTCGAGCAGATCGATCGCTAACCCACTTTGCGAGGCGAGCAACAGGACGTCCCCGTCCGGCGTTCGATCGACAATGGCCCTCGCTGCCGCCCATAGTACATTGACCTTCGTCATATACGCCGCCTCCTCAGCGCGGGCGCGCGCTTTGTATGCGGCGAAGGAACGCAGCAGCAGGTTGCCGGGGGCTATCGCGCCGCCATCGGCAGCGCTGAGGGCAGCAAGCCGGTTGACAGTATAGCGGACGTCGCGGTCGTTCAAATCACCGGCCATTACCCGGTCGAGCACCGTCTCGAGCGGATCGATGACGGTAATGCAGCGATCGTCCTCGGGCAGGACCGATTTGAGCTTCTTGCGAAGCGCTGGGTTTAGACCTTGGGCACGGCTGAATGGTATCACCGGATCGGGAATGAGGATCACTACGCCATTGGCGAGATGCCCGGCCCGGCCAGCGCGAGCCGCAGCGTTGAGCAGTTCATGCGCCTCGAGATCCTCGCGCCCGTCATCGCCGCTCCTTTTGTCGCCCGCAAGGATCGCCAGTTCAGCGGGCAAATTGAGGCCTTGGGCAAGCGTCGGTGTGGCGACGATGACCTGGGCACCGGCGCGGCGCCGGAACAGCTTTTCAGCGAGTGACCGCTCTAGCCGAAGCATAGCCGCGTTGTGTGGAACCGCGCCCAGGCTCCCTTCCCCGAAAATTGCATGGCGCCGGTCGCCCAGTTCCACAGCAAGCGCGGCCATCAGCGCTTCTTCCGCCGGCAGCAGCGCGACGGGGTCGAGATCCTTTGCAATGTCAGCGGCGGTACGGACCGCATCGGCCTTCGTGTTGACGAAGATGATCGTCTTGAGGCCGGTTGCGCAGGCATTGCGAGCGATGGCGGCCGCAGTCTTGTTGGCGTTCGGCGTTGCCCAAACACGCTGACCGTTGGTACCGCCGGCCAGCGGCAGCGCCACGTCCGTCACCCGCGTGAAGGTATAGGCGCGTTCGGCATTCATCCAATTATGCTGCAAACCCCAGATCACCCATGGTCGCGCGACCAGCGCCCGTTCGGCCTGGGCCCGCAGACCCTTAATACGCTTGCCCGTTTTCTGGTCGATATGCCGCTGGATTGAGAAAGCTAGATTCTCAATCTCGGTGACCTTTCGCCCGTCATAGACGACTACACCACGCGCTTGTCGACTTGGCTTCCACAACAGGTCGATTGGCTCGCAGGGCCGTTTGGTAAGCTCTGCGATCCAGGCAGCCAGGTCGCCTCCATTTTTGAGCATCGCCGACAGGAACAGCAAGTCGGCGCTCGGGGCGGCGCTATGAAAGGCAAGCACGCACAACATGCTGTCAAGGGCGCGGCCGATCTTGCGCGACGGGCTCAGCAAATGACATTCGTCGAAAACCAGCAGGCCGACTTGTGCAAATGCCTCAGGCGAAAAGGAAACCATAGCGAGACAACGCTCAGGCGTCATCACCTCGATGTCCTTGAGTTGGGTATCGTCGAGCAGCAGCGAGTCAAAATCCCCCGACACTTGTAAAGCAAACTGGTCGGTAGGGAAAAGCGCCTGCAGATCGTCGGTCAGTTGATCGACCAAGGCATGAGTGGGCGCCAGGAACACGACTTTCTTGCCGCGCGCGAGCGTGCCGGCGATTTTCAGGACGCTGACCGTCGTCTTGCCGGCACCGGTCGGCAATACCAGCACTGCCGACTTGCCGGGCAGGTGAAATTCACGAGCAATGGCCTCGCGGTGGTTGCGCCACACGTAAGGGGTTTGTTCGGCGCGAAAGCGCAGCCAGCGTTTCCAGAAATCGCCGTCAGCGCCATTCGGCGCGGGCAGACGCGTAAGCGCTGCCTCAGCAATGCCGCCTGTAGCCAGCAACAACAGGGAGGCAAGGTGGGCGGGGCCCGGATATCGGGTTACAAGCGGGGCTTCGACGCCATCCCCCCTATCGGACAGCATCAGCGGCAGCGTGCTGACTTGGCTCGATAGAGCGAGGACCTTCTCGAACGTGGCGATCGCGGCGGGAAGATGTGCCTCTTCATCGGCGCCCGCGAGAAGATGCGCTGCCAGATGCTCAACGCCTTGGCCAAGTGCCGACAGCATTGCGCGCAAGGCGCTGATCTGCAGGCGCCCCTCTTTGAACGACCCACGCCCGCGTTCGACTCGGCTGTCGCGCCGCTCGAGGATCACGCCAAGGTTGCCGCGTACTAGGTCGCGGACATGACGCCCGAGCTCGCGCGCTTCCTCTAGCCCGGCTTGCGGAATGACGATTGCGCCGCCGGCTTCATTGGCATCGGCATACTGCTCCGCGGCGAGGAACAGCAGAGACGCGGCGACCGAGGCATCGACGCCGTCGCGATCGATCAGCTGCGTGGCCTGTGGCACACCCGATGCGCGAGCTCGCCTAGCGATGATCTGCTGCGCGGTCCCGGCAACAAAGGCTGCGGCACGTCGCAATTCCCGCTTTACCTCAAGCGAAGCGACGATTTCATAAACGTCGGCGATCCGATCGATAGGCCAGTCATCCGCCTCGCCGGGCTGTTCAGGGGCGCCGGAGAGGCGACTGGAGACCAGCCTGGCATAATGTCGCGTTAGCGCCTTGGGCAGATCATTGGCATCGAGCCCGGGCATGCTCGGCGCAAGCCTCATCAATTCAGCGGTGCGGGCGTCAAACATCGTCAACGAGCTCCGCATCGCCAAGCTCTTCGAGAAAATCGTCGAGCGCGCTGATCACCGCAGCGGCAAGCAGCTGGAACCAGCCGCGCAGCGATTTGTCGATCGTCAGTGTGGCGGCGATCCGCTGGCTAGGCTTGATCCCGTCGAGCGCCGAATAGCCCTTGAACAAGGCGGCGCGCGTAACAGCATCTGGAATGGGCTTGCTGGTCAACGCCGCACGGTAGCTGCGATAGCGTTTGTCCAGCACTCGGGCCGCCGCGCGCGAGGCGCTTGTGCCATCGATGCCGCTTTCGCGGATCAGCGCGGCAGTGTTAGCAACTAAGTCACGGGCGCGCTTGTTCTGGTGGTGATCGCTGAACTTCGCCATCACATCCTTGCGGAACAAGGCGCGGGGCGCGATCGTGCACTTATCCTCGCAGATCGTCGCATTGACGACTTTCGGCTGGGTCGCGTCGAGTTCGACGATCAAGCCGTCTAAGCCATGCGAGGTCGCATCGATATGCGGGTCCTTAAGGAAGGTGCGTGCGCCTGCTTCTTGACGGGCGACGATCCACGAAATGCATTCGAACAGGAAACCGTCGCGATGGATACGCGAGACGCGGCGCTTAGTGGCAGTAGCCCCATTAACTGTCATCTGCGCCTGGGCGTCGGCGACCAGTGTCCCATAGGCATAAGCCGCGCCGCTCGGCTCCAGCGCATCGACAATCCGAGCGGCATGGTCGGCTTGACCCAGCGCAATGACTGCGATCATGCGAGCGAGAGCCGGCAGGTCGACGACTGTCCAATCTAAGCCGGTCGTCATCTTATCGATGTCGACCGGTGTCGACTGCACAATGGACAATTTGGGTCTCCTGCCTTCTTAGCTGAGCATGCGCGCAGCCATAACAATGATTGCGGCCAAAATGGCAGAATAACCAGCAACGTCGGTGATGCGACCATGAAGAAAGGCCGCCCCGCCTTGAGCAACGCGTCACTCGACATACCTTAAGCGCTTCAATTTGCAGTGTTTGCCCTTGATGGGCCGTGCTACCTCATGCCCATTACCCGTACCGATCTACCAGACTGCAACTCCTTCCTTGCAGCCGCCCGACATTGCAACTTCCGTCACGTTCGCCTTGATCTCGGCGTCAGCGCTTCGGCGCTAGCTTTGGTAACGATTTGGACACCGCTTCAATTCAGCAGTCCCATCCGTAGACTCGGACCGGTATAGCTATAAGCTCGCGCCTCCGGCAGAATGTTAGGCGCGGAAAATGGCTTGAGGGGAGGGGGCGTCGATTGGCATCGTCATTGAGATCTAGCTCGGCAGCCCCACAGGGCGCGGCGCACATACTGCAGCTGGATCGAGCGCTCTACCTTCTTAGCAAGGTCGATGCCGACGTCTCCATAGCCGTCGAGTATTTCGATGACGTATCTGCGCTGCGTGGCGGGATTCCAATTCTTCATGAGCAAGACAAAAATTCCGTCCGTCCCGGCGTTGATATTCTCGGGAACCGTAGCAAAGCCTTGTGGCGTACGTTCGAGATTTGGCTAGATTTGCTGCCCCGGTTGGAAGGACAACTCTGCGACCGTTACCTGCTTGTGACTAATACTGTTGCCAAAGGCACGATCGTTATGGCTCTCAAGGCCGTAAGCTTGGGAACCAAAAGTCCGTCAGATGTCGTCCTGCTCATGCGTTCGGCGGCGCAACTTCGATCAAAATCGGTGTCAAAAGTCCAGGCTTTGATCGATGCCGTTCTTGCACACGACGACGAACGCCTTGAGCAACTGATCGCGCGGATCGAGATTGTGGAAGCGTTCGAAATTGAGGCCGCTCGTAAGGAGATGATCAACGGGTTCGCGATCCATCCAAGGGTCGATGCAACGTTGGTTCTCGATAAACTGCTTGGTTGGATCACCGGAGTGTTGCGTAACCTCTGGGGCTCTCAGCAGCCGGGGGTCATATCGCGACAGGCTTGCGTTCTCCAGTGTCGTTCGATTGAAGAACAAGTGGCTAGGCAGCGATTCCTGCCTAAGCCCGCTGGCGATGTGATTGTGACCGAAGCGGATCGTGATCGAGCGCTAGCCCGCCCATTCGTCGAGCACCTGAGTCGCATCGATCTAGAACAAGATTGGGTGCTTGAGGCAGTAGAGCACTTCGTTCAGTTCAATATCGAAAAGCATCGGCTCGCGGCGGAGGGCGAAATACCGATTGAGGAATGGTTCAATCGTGGCGAGCGCCTCGGCCAACGATGGCGCAATATCGTCCGACGCACTAAAATGGCCTTACCGACGGGATCGCGTACGGACGTCGGTAGGCAGATACTGGTACAGGCGACTTTCGACCACCACGAGACACTTGCCGGGCAGGATTGTCACGAATTGTATATGACCGCCGGCCATTATCATCGTTTGGCTGATGACGATAAGGTTTGGTGGGATCCACATTTCAAGCTCAGCGGTGACCGCACGTGAAAATGGATCATGAAGAGGTTATTCTTCGAAATCCGGCGCTCGGGGCGCGAACCTTCTGGCAATTTGCCAACGCCTACTCGGAGGGTAAAACCGGCGATCCACCAAGTCTGCCCGTATTCTTGGTAGCCGCGGGCATGCTGTATCACCGCAGTTCGGTTCAAAAAATCAAAGGCATGAAATTCGAAAGCGGGCTTTTAAAAGCTGTCTCGGATCGTCCTGATATCGTCGCGGGTCTCCAGTATCGCATCGAAAGCTATGCCCGCGAAGCTCTCGAAGCGCTGCAAGTAGGCGTATCGTCAGGTCTTCTATTACGAGAGGGAGGTGAAGGCCTGCCAGCGTTCAGGGCGATCGGGCCCGCATTGCCTCTCGCCATTCGAGACGCGAGTGGGCACGTAAACGAGATGTTTCTGGCCGCCAAACGACTTGGAACGTGGTTTGCTACTGAATCTCTCCAAAGTCTTCAACGTCGTTTAATTATCGAGTTTTGATATGAAGCTTTTGATTCACCAGCTTATCGTGTGGCCCGTTGATACCAGTCACGCGCCACGCATCGTCAGGTTTGATCCAACAAAGGTCAGCGTAATCACCGGGTGGAGTTCAACAGGAAAGTCATCAATTATCTCGATCATCGACTATGTTTTAGGGGCGGGCACTTGTACGATTCCGGTTGGAGAAATCCGGGACTATGCGTCGTGGTATGGCCTAGTGCTAGAGACGGACGCGGGGCCCATGCGTGTGGCTCGACAAAAACCCGATGGAAGGCAAGCATCTCAAGAGTATTGGATCCAACAAGGAGCTGATACCGAGACAACACTGCCGGTCGTTCCGATTGGAAATGCGAAGGCCGTCAGCTTTAAGCTGATGATGGATGCCCTTTCAGGACTTTCTAATTTGCAACTCGATCCGGAGGGTAAAGGGTTTAGCGAGCGTGCGTCCTTTCGGGACATGGCCGCGTTTAACTTTCTTCCACAGCATATAGTCGCCAATCCATATACGATGTTCTTCAAAGCTGACTCATCTAACCATCGAGAAAAGCTTCGAAACGTTTTACCGCTTGCTCTTGGCATTCTAACAAATGACGACTTGATGCGGATGCATAGCTTACACCTACTACAGGAGCAGCTGCGAAAGCTGGAGTCAGAGTTGCGAGTTCGGCGAAATGGACTGCATAATTGGCAGTCCAACGCTGTTGGCGCCTTTTATCTTGCGCAGGAACTCAATCTTCTTCCCGCCGGTGGTGTACCTGAGGATCTACGGACGCTCATCATATTGCTTCAGAGCGTCGTTGATGCTGGCGGCACGACCGTCGCTGCGTCGGGGCGGGTGTCGGTTTCGGTCCAGCGGCTGGAAGACATTCGAAAGCGCGAACAGGCGTTCGATGTCGAGATCGCGGCTAATAAGCGTAGGATGCGACGCCTGAAGAGCTTGCGCCGCTCAGTATCGGATTATGACGATGTCCTACAGGATCAACAGAACCGGGTCGCAGGAGCCGGGTGGCTGAAAAGCACCGTCATGGCGGACAAATGCGTGCTTTGTGGTTCAGACACCGATGAAGCGCGGATTGCGCTCGAAGCGCTTGATGGACCGATTTCGGAACTGTCGGATCTCACTGCGGGCACGGCGTCGACCGCCCCCATGGTCGATCACGAAATTCTTGGCATCGAACGTGGCTTGATTGCATCGGAGCGCGCTATTCTGGAATTGCGACGGACCCGCAAAGAGTTCGAAACCGTTGTGGATCGCGAGCAGGGCCGAAGCCAGAGTCTTGAGAATGTCTATCGCTTTATAGGTCGAACCGAGCAGGCATTGACAATGCTTGGTGACGTCGAAGGGGACGACGGGCTGCAGGTTCAGGCGAACGTGCTGCAGAATCAGATCCGCGATCTACAAAGACTGCTCAACGTCGGGGAACGCAAGAACCGGGAAGAGGCCAAGGCCAAGCAAATATCTGATTATATTGTACGCTTCGTCGAAGCCCTTGAGGTTTCCGGAGCTGAAGGAAGGCCCATTCTTGACCACCGTGAGCTAAATCTAAAGTTCGAGCGAGATGGTGCCAATAAGCCAGATTACCTATGGGAGATCGGCAGTGGCGAAAACTGGATGGCCTACCATCTGGCCACGCTTCTTGCGGTCCAAGGGGTATGCCTCCTTCGGAAAACTAATAATCCCGTTCCGTCTTTTCTTGTAATTGACCAGCCGAGTCAGGTGTATTTCCCAAGCGATACTTTTGATGCGCTTGTTACTGATCCTAACGGAATACCAGCACTCAAAAGTCCGCGAGGCCGTAAGCCGTTGGACGACCTTCAAAGCACGCGACAAATATTTTCAGCGCTCGCCCGAGCGCAGGAGAAATTCGATAATCAACTGCAGATCATCGTTCTAGACCATGCTGATCACCATGCTTGGGGCGACCAAGATAATGTTTTTGAAGCGGAAAACTGGCGCGGCCTCAATGATTCACTGATCCCCAACGCGTGGTTGCCAGGGCTACAGTAGCAGCCAGACACAGCGCCTGCAGACGCCGCAGCGCCCCCTCGTCGTTCAGCCCTTCCGGCCACTGTGTTCCTGAAAAGCCCATCGCATTCGATCCGTCTCGTCTCAGCTGGCTGTTGAATTCAGGAATGCACGAATGATTACCCGTAGGACATAGCAAGAACATAAAACGGCCAGTGCGTCGCTAGACATACGGGTAGCGATGATGTTGGTGGACAGCACCGATGCCGATCCGCCCCGAACATGTCTTCCTGTACCCGATCGATTGGCCGCAGCTATCGCATCTGGTCCGCTTCGTGCGGGCAGGCGGACGCTGCGAACATTGCGGGCGCCCGCATGGGCAACGGGTCTTCCACCTGGGCGACGGACGCTGGTGGGACAGGAGCCGGTCGTATTGGCGTAACGGCGACGGCCGACGTGTTCGCCGACCGACCGAGAACATCCTCGATTCAGGTAAATGGACACCGGTGGTGCTGGCCTGCGCACATCTCAATCACGACCCTAGCGACAGCGCGCTTCACCAGTTGGCCGCGCTCTGCCAGCGCTGCCACATGATTTACGATGGTCCTGAGCATCGCCGTCGACGTTGGATGAACGCGCATTACCGGCGTGCGCTCGGCGATCTGTTCTACGGCCCATATCCGATGCGGGGGGCGGACTGGATCACCCCGACACCCATCAGCATGCTCGATGACAGCCGATCGCTATACGCGAACGTCCGGTAGCTCGGAGCACCGGAAACGCTGTGCCGGATGCGTCCGGGCAAAAAAAGGGGCCGCCAAAAGCAACCCGGGAAGTTTTAGGAGAGGATGCCTGAAAGGCGTCACCTTGGTATCCGCCAGGCAGGGCAATGGCGAATGCAAATCTGTCTAATCTGGATTGCATTTCATGCACTTGGCAGAAGGTTGTGGCCAAATTCATTCCCTGCCGAGCTCGACGACAGGGTTACTGACGAAGGTACGACTGCGCGGGAAACGGGCCGGATTCCGCACGCCGATCACCATGTCCAACGGCCGTCGTTTGCATATTCGCAAGGGCGTTAGCCCAGCTCCGCAGCCCATAGCAAAACGTGCTTCGCAGCGTCAGTAGCTGGAACCTTATCCACATGAGTCTCGAGTCTGACGCTTGACCAAACGGTTCTAGTAACGGAACATAAAGGGAACAGGTAGAGTCTAGACATCATGATCACCGCCCTCGAGTCCCTGCCGACAACCATCGCCCACCTGCGGACAATCGCAACGCCGGTTGTGGATCACCGCATCATGCCGTTCGGCATCCCTGCGCTCGACGATCGCCTCGCGAGCAGAGGCCTTCGCGCCGGCGCACTGCACGAGGTCGCCGCACAAAGTTGTTCGATGGTCGACGATGCCGCAGCAACGCTGTTCCTCGCAGGCATCGCCGCACGAGAAGCGGCGCATACAGGCGGACCGGTGCTGTGGGTGAGCTGTCGCAACGATCTCTATGCGCCGGGCTTGGAGCAGGCGGGGCTATCGCCTGCCGACCTGATCCATGCACAACCCCGTGACGATGCAGCCTTGCTGGCCGTCGTCGAAGACGCGGTGCGCGATGGAACGCCGTCGGCGGTGATCGCCGAGGTTAGCCGGATGTCGATGGTGGCGACCCGGCGCCTGCAACTGGTCGCGGCCGACGCCGACATTCCCGTTCTCATCCTGCGACGCAGACGTAATCGCGACCAGGATCCGCTCGCCGAGCCGTCTGCGGCCTGGACGCGCTGGCGGATCGCCAGTGCGTCATCCGAGCGCCTCGGTGTTGCCGGCGTCGGCCGATCGCGGTGGCAGGTCGAGGTCGCACGGCAGCGTGGCGGCGAAGCATTTTCGATGATTTTGGAGGGCTGCGATGAGACGGGTTGTCTCGCTGTTCCTGCCGCACTTGGCCATCGAGCGGCTGAGACGGCTGGACCGGCACGCTACGCGGCGGCCTGAGCGGCCAGCCCTTCAGCTTCCCGTCGACGACGATCCCGGTGCGTGTTCGGTACCGCGGGGCGGCGGGTGGCGGCCGGGTGCGCGGTGGGCTCGTACCGACATGCCAACCAGGCAGGATGTGGAAGGTGAGATCGCAGCGCTGCCCGCGCATGCGAAACCACCCATGCGTGAACTTGGCCGACGATCGGAGGCGGCGAACCATCCGTTTCATGGGTTTGCGCAAGCCGACAGTCACGACAGGGTCGCGGCGACCGTAGCTGCGTTCCACCGGGCGCCGCTCGCGCTGGTCGGCAAGGTTGGCCGGCGCGAAGAGGTGGTAGCTGCCTGCGATGGCGCGGCCGCATTGGGGATCACGATCGGCATGGCCGCGACCCATGCGCGTGCGCTGGTGTCCGATCTCGACATCCGACCGTCCGAGACAGAAGCGGATGCTGCGTTGCTGGACCGGCTCGCACTGCGCGCGGTGCGCCGCTGGTCGCCGATCGCAGCTGCCACGCCGCCCGATGGGCTGTGGCTCGACCTGACCGGCTGCGCGCATCTCCATGGCGGCGAAGAGCGGTTCTGTCGGCGTCTGCGCGCCTTTTGCCAACGTGCCGGGTTCACGGCACGCGTAGCAGTCGCCGACACACCGGGCGCGGCCCACGCCGTTGCCCGGTTCGGATCGGCCGACATCGCGATCGTGCCCACAGGGCGGACGGTCGACGCGCTCAGCGGCCTACCGGTCGCGGCCTTGCGCCTAGCAGGCACCGCGCTTGTCGCCGCCCGCAAGTTCGGCTTCGAACGCGTCGCCGATCTCCTGCCTGTCGCACGCGGGCCTATGGCACGCCGGCTAGGCCTGGCGGCGATCACGCGGCTCGATCAAGCCCTCGGCGCGGTCGCCGAACCGATCACGCCGCGCACCGACGAGGTCATGCCGGTCGTCGAGCGCCGGCTGCTCGAACCGATCGTCACCGCAGACGCGATCGCGCAGGTGATGCAGGATCTGCTCGGCGACATGGCCGAGCTGCTCCGCGCGAAGGGGCTTGGCGTATGCGCCGTATTTCCTGACCGTCTACGCGATCGTCCGCGAAGCCCGTCGCCGGGGCATCCTGTGCCAGGGCCGCGGCTCGGCCGCCAACAGCTGCGTCTGCTTCGTGCTCGGCGTCACCTCGATCGACCCGATCAAGCACGAGCTGCTGTTCGAACGGTTCGTATCGGGCGAGCGCCGCGAGCCTCCCGATATCGACGTCGATTTCGAGCATGAACGCCGCGAAGAGATCATCCAGTGGATCTACGAAACCTATGGCCGCAACCACTCGGCATTGACCGCGGTCGTCACACGCTACCGGGCGCGCGGCGCCGTGCGCGACGTCGGCAAGGCGCTCGGCTTGCCCGAGGATCTGACCTCGTCATTGGCAGGGCAAGTGTGGGGCTGGTCGGCCGAAGGCGTCGGCGAAAAGCAGGTCAACGAATTGAACCTCGACATCGGCGATCGTCGCCTGCGCCTCACGCTCGAACTGGCCCGCAAGCTGATCGGCGTACCGCGCCATATGAGCCAGCATCCAGGTGGCTTCGTCCTTACCCATGACCGTCTCGACGATCTGGTCCCGATCGAACCCGCGGCGATGGAAGATCGGCAGATCATCGAATGGGACAAGGACGACATCGATGCGCTGAAGTTCATGAAGGTCGACGTGCTGGGTCTCGGCATGCTTGGCTGCATGAACCGCGCCTTCAACATGCTTGAGGCGGACAAGGGGCTGCGGGTCGGTTTGGCCGATCTGCAGGACGACGATCCCGACGTCTATGCGATGATCTCGAAGGCCGACACGCTCGGCACCTTCCAGATCGAAAGCCGCGCGCAGATGAGCATGCTGCCGCGGATGAAACCGCGGCGCTTCTACGACCTCGTCATTCAGGTGGCGATCGTGCGACCGGGACCGATCCAGGGCGACATGGTCCACCCGTATCTGCGCCGGCGCGAAGGGCTGGAGAAGCCGGAATACCCACGGCCCGAGCTGCGCGCGGTGCTGGAAAAGACGCTCGGGGTGCCCCTGTTCCAGGAACAGGCGATGAAGGTCGCGATCGTCGGTGCCGGGTTCACGCCAGCCGAAGCCGATCAGCTGCGCCGCGCTATGGCGACGTTCAAGTTCACAGGCGGTGTCAGCCATTTCAGCGAAAAGCTCATCGGGGGCATGGTCGAACGCGGCTATCCGCGTGAATTTGCCGAGCGCACCTTCCGTCAGCTCGAGGGCTTTGGCTCTTACGGCTTCCCCGAGAGTCACGCCGCGTCGTTCGCCAAGATCTCCTACGCCTCGTCGTGGATGAAGCATCATCACCCGGACGTGTTCTGCGCGAGCCTGATGAACGCGCAGCCGATGGGGTTCTACGCACCCGCCCAGATCGTGCGCGATGCGCGCGAACATGGCGTCGTGGTTCGCCCCCCTTGCGTGAACGCAAGCCGTTGGGACTGCACGCTGGAGCCGTATGGCGGGCGGTACCTCGCCGTACGGCTGGGGCTTCGGCAGATCCGCGGGCTGTCCAACGCAGATGGCGCGAAGATCGTCGGTGCGCGCGAGCTGACCGCGTTCGAGAGCGTCGAAGACGTATGGCGGCGATCGGGCGTGCAGCGCGCGGCGATCGAGAAGCTCGCCGACGGCGATGCCTTTCACAGCTTCGGTGCCGATCGTCGGCAGGGCTTGTGGAAGGTGAGGGGGCTCGGCGAAGCGCCGTTGCCGCTGTTCGCCGCGGCCGACCGCGCCGACCAGGCCGTCAGCGCGGAAGGGATTGAGCCTGATGTCGAACTACGGCCACTGACCGACGGTCGTGAGGTGATTGAGGACTACCGCGCGCTGCAACTCTCGCTGCGCGCGCATCCGCTGACCTTCGTCCGCGATGAGCTGGCCAGGCGTGGCGTAACCAAATGCGCGGACCTGGCCACCATCCGCGATGGACGCCATGTCGAGGTCGCCGGCATCATTCTCGTTCGCCAGAAGCCGGGGTCTGCCAAAGGCGTTCTGTTCATCACGATCGAAGACGAGACCGGGATCGCCAACGGCATCCTGTGGCCCGATCGGTTCGAGCGCCAACGCCGTACCGTCATGTCCGCGTCGATGATCGGCATGAAGGGCAGGGTGCAGAAGGAGGGCGAGGTCATCCACGTCATCTGCGACCGGATCATCGATCATGGGGATTTGCTGCACCGGGTCGGCGAGATGTCGTTCCTGCACCGGACCGGCCGCGGTGATGGCGCAAAACATGCCGGCTCCCCCGACCGCGGCGACAAGGGCTGGAACCCGAACCCGCGTAACTCTTACTGGCCGCCCCATGCGGACGGCATGGACCCGGAAGCTGTCGTGAAGTTCAAATCTCACGACTTTCATTGATGGCCAAGCTCGTCCGCCATCAACGCGTTGTCATCGCGCTATCGGTGCATATATTGCGGGGCGGCGTTGCGCGCTGCTCGGACGCGCGCGTCGATGTCGTCGAGATCCGGTTGGCGCTCCGCTGCCTCCTGCCGCACTGCCCGGAACGCTGGCCGCTCGAACTTTATTGGGACGCCGCCCGGCAGGAAAACGAGATCGGCAGGGCGCAAGGGGTAACCGCGGCGTTCAACGGGATCGTCCGCCAACTGCGGCGCGCAGGCTGTTACGAAGAGGTGTCTGAACCGTGAGTATAAGATTACCTTGGGCAACTGTTATCACGCTTCACAAGTAAGCGAATGGTTATCTCCCCCGCCAGTGGCCAGTGGCCAGTGGCCAGTGGCCAGCCTTCAGCTCTGATCCCACGCCGTGATGGTCAGCACTTCGTCGGCCTGGCACAGCTCCAGCTCAGCGAGCTTGATAGTAATTTCTCGTGGCATACGCCACGGCACGTCGTCCTCTGCTGGAGGTACCTCTCCAAGAAATAGCGGCACTATCGACCCCGCCAACGCGGTGTACAGGTTGGGATAACCACCGGCCTTCAGCAGCTGGGCCTCCCCGTGCTCGACCAGTTGATCAAGCCAGATTGTACCTCTTGACCCAACCTTCCAGTTGGCCAGCACTGATGTACGGTTCAGCCTCAAAGGATAGTCCCCCGGCGGCTGTCGATAAATTGTAATTCCCCAACCGATCATGCCGCTTCCTATCAGGAGCCAACCAAAACGACGGCACCTCGCATGGCGTGTGATAGCTTCTCAGACCGAAGCCGTGGAACGACGCCAACACGGACGATTACGAACACGAATTGCATCGCTATTCAAGGACGACCGTGGGGCCGCGATAGTAAGCTCACGGGCTTTAGTTTGCGAGGCGGCGCGTCAGGTGATGTCAAATATGTATCAACAACTGCATCGTAAGCGAACGGCAGGACTCCGGAGTTGCCTCGGACGGCCCATGATCGCCACATCCCAGCTTCCGCACAAAACGCGGCAAATTTGAAGGGCCAGCCCTGAAGAAGCCGAGCTACGATTGCCATCATACGATGGCGTTCAACAACCGAAAGAAACTCAGGCATTGGCAGCTTCGACTCAAATAGGGGGGGCGCCGAATCTAAGCCATGTTCTCGACAAACGACATCCCTGAGTCGACTGGCTCGGGGGTTAGAGGTCACGATGCTTAGAATTTGACGGACGAGCGCAAAATAGCTGAGCGGGTGCCCACATCCAAGCT
The DNA here is from genome assembly GCF_979253475.1 of Sphingomonas sp. AC449. Taxonomy (NCBI): domain Bacteria; kingdom Pseudomonadati; phylum Pseudomonadota; class Alphaproteobacteria; order Sphingomonadales; family Sphingomonadaceae; genus Sphingomonas; species Sphingomonas sp. AC449. Next base: position 688,019 of record NZ_CEEDCZ010000001.1, read on the forward strand.
CCGGCATGGCGGAGGGCGGGCCTAACCATATTGCTCGCATGCGATGTTCGAGCTGCAGTGTCAGGGCGTCCCCGAACGTCGTCGGATGATCCCTACGATCGGTGGAGCAATGGTTGCAGTATGGGTCCTCCCCCCGATGAGGAGATGCTGGTTGTGCACACTGATGACAACGATCTGCTAATACATATCCGTGCCTAGAGCACGTCGTAGAGAATCCCAATCGCCACGCCCTTCTATAATATGGAGCCTTTCCTTCTTTTAGGCAGGAAGGGCACCATTGCTGTCCAGAGCGTCTCCTGGTTCGATGATAGATGCCCAGAGGCAGGATCCAACGCGTGAGGCCGGTCAATCTGAGTCTATCAATTACGATACCTTCCAGAGATCTCAGTGATGTAGCATGCCCTCGGTTTTCAGCCGTTCCCGTCATCAAACAAAGGTCGTTAATGAAAGACTCAGATCCTAACGAGTCTAAATCCCTGTTCCATATTTGAAGGCCGGGCCACTTCAGATGGCAAAATGTATGTAGCTTAGATGAGTTGCCATACGCGACACGTCGTAACCACGATGAGAGAAGCTCGTCATCAAACGGCTTTGGGCGCCAGGGTAGGAGTTGAGACACTTACGTTCTCACTCCAAGCACGTGCTCCGCGGCAGTGCGACGTTCACTCGGAGGAATCCACCGAAGTTCGTCGATAAGTACGTTATCTACGAATTCCTGCCCAGACCGGATTGCTTCACAAGCAGCGGACAATATCAATCTTACTATTTCTCCTATCGTGCCTTCCGAAAGGCCAACGATACGATTAATCAATTCGGGATCGGATAAGCCTGACTGTTTTTGTAACGGTAGGACCGTCTCGATCGTGTTTAATAGCGCCTTGGTGTAGCCGTCGACCCGCCACTTAGGTAGGGGCCAATGCTCGAAACGGTTCGCGAGTTGTTCATCAGATTGTAGAGCTCTTACAGATGTCGCTAATCCGCAAGCGATGAGATGAATACCGTGCTCATTGGAAATGTACCTGAGAAGATTTAGAAAACCTCGCTGTTGTTCTATTCTGCCGGCATGTATGTTATGAATCTCATCGATGACTAGGACCTTAGTGTCTACCAGGCCGAGAAGCCGTATTGTCTGACTTTGAAGCTGGCTCAAAGCAGCAGTTCTTCGTACTGGAGCTTGCAACCGGTCTAGTATCGCCATATAGAATTGACGCGGATCGGGGGTGGGGGGCATCTGTACGTAAAGAACTGATGCTAATGACGCATCTGCGTTAGGATCATCGCAGTAAGAGTGTGATTCAACGAATTTTTGTACCAACATTGTTTTTCCATTGTTGGTGGAACCGGCAATTAACATGCTTGCTGGCCGGTGCGACCTTGGCGCAATGACAATTTGCTCCATCCGCGCTCGGATAAGTTTTGCCGCTGCGTAGGATATAAAAGGGATTCGCTGAATCGCATTGATCCGCGTCTCGGCAGTCGAACCGAGTAAATCCCGCGCCGTTTTTGAAAGGCGGCGATCGTCCGTCATTCGTCGATCTCAAAAATATCATCTTCTGGCAAATCAGGCATTTTCGAGAAGCTCCAAGGCCTATGGGAGCTGGAACGGGCGAGATTGTCACCGTGCTCTTCGTACGATGCGCGGGTGCCTTCTGCGTTTCGTGCGCGCCTTTCAACGGCGAGACGACCTTTTCGAGCAGCGGCTTTACTTTCCGCGGCCCTTTCGACGATGCTACGCTGCGCTTCGACGGCCTCAAACAGGGCGGCCTCGTCATAGTCAGACTTTCTTTCCGATCTCACTTTTTGGCGTGCCGCTTCGAGCTCCCAAAGAGATACTGACGGCCTAGCAATATCTCGGGAACGGATGTGATAGTAGCGACCATCATTCGGCGATAAAAACCAGATAGCCGAGATATCTCTTGGATCTCGTCGAACTACGAATGGATCAACGTGATTTGAACCCATGTACTCCCGTAAAACATCGTCCATGTAATGCACGCCGCCCCAGCGAATGCCGCGTTGCGTGATGCGCCGACGCTCGAGGGGTAAGAAATCGATCAATAAGCGTTCCGGGTCATTGATTAATGGTGGGATGCCTCGCCCAGGTTGAGACGCGGTGCCGAAGATGCCTTCTCTCCAACGAGTATTGGGCGTCTTGCTGTGATAAGTATGGGGAGTTCGGTGATATTGACCGGCAAAAAAAGTTGCGAAAAAGCGCTCCAACTCTTTTAATGTCATAGCCGCGCCGGCATTAGGGTCGCGGTCTCCTTTTTCGGCGATTGAGCCGCCGGTCGCTCCCGGCAATATCTTGACCGCACCCATAGCAGTCCGCATCATACGTTCGACGATGCCTCCGAAATGCGGCATTCCCGGCGGGCGGTATTCAATATTCATCCCCCAAGCGATGCAGCCCTTCTCCACCGCCTCGGAATGAAAGTCAGAGCCATTGTCGACGTAAAGGCAGTCCGGTCGCCCGTGCATCGGCCAGTCAAACTGTAGACCTATTCGACCCGCCCACTGGTCTTTTGGCAAGATGCTATGAACGAGGCAGAGGCCGACAGACGTCGCAGAAGGCGCCTCTAAGCTCACATGGAAGCCGAGAATTGCGCGCGAAAACTCATCTATTGCTATCGTCAGGTAGGGCCGTCGCAATGGTTGCCTATTTAACTCGTCCACAACGATCAAATCGACCATCGTATGGTCTATCTGAACCCTTTGAAGTGGCCATTGAGTATCCAGCGTTTTCCCTGGCATCGCCTTGTATCGTTCGCGGGCGAATTTCTTGCCCTCCCGGGCCGCTACGATTTCGATATCCGGAATCTTTTTTAGCCGGCGTTTGATTGTGCCTTCGTCAGGAAGCGGAAGACCCGCCAAGGCGCATTTGCGTCTGATCTCAAGGACGGTCTGAGTCACCGTTGGTCGCATGCGGCTGAGATGAAATCGATTTAAGACCTCAGAGATGACGTCTTCCACCCCAGGTTTAATGAATGTCATGCCGCTGCGCCCGTGGCTTCGTCTAGGAGCAAGATCGACAAGGCGCCGGGTTGCCCCATAACGTTTGATTAGATACCAAACCGTCCTTGACGAGCAATGGAGTTTTCCTGCTGCTTCGCGAACCTGCGCACCAGTATTTTGGCTAGACGTTAACAGTGAGTCGATAATGGGCTTTCGTTCAAGAGCCTTTTTCATTTGACTGTCGGACATGTCTGCCGCGTCTACAGTTATAGGCCCTAATTGGTCTTCGGCATCCTTCATCGCTTGGCAAACCCCATGCTGGCCAGTCACTTCAATCTATGTGCACTGAAACCGGTAATGCGACTTTCAGCGGGGTAAGTCTACATCGACTTAATGGTAGGTCGTGTCCGAAATGCTTCAAGGTAAACCGTTATCCGGACACTTGCTGACTGCCATGATCGATGGACATTGCGGCGTAAGCGAGGGCGTATTAGCGAACGACTGTCACGCTTATGGGAAAAGGAGGTTGGCAGAACGGGTTTCGCGCCGATGCTATCGCGGAACTTGTATGCAAATGTAGTGCAATGCCCAGCGCGCCTTAGTGCAAACGTCAGTGCGAGCCGAGCCGGGCGGGGGCGGGTGCGCAGTGCAAACCGGTATACGTGCCTTACAGGCGGGCTCAAGGTCAAGCCGGGCGAGGTGAGCCTCGCGCATCTCGGCGTGCTGTTCCTCGACGAGCTCCCGGAATTTCAGCGCGCGGTGCTCGATTCGCTGCGCCAACCGCTCGAGACCGGTACGATCAGCGTCGCACGCGCCAATGCGCACGTCACGTTTCCAGCCCGCGTCCAGCTGATCGCCGCGATGAACCCGTGCCGATGCGGACATCTGGGGGATGCGAGCCTCGCCTGTGCACGCGCGCCGCGTTGCGCTGCGGATTATCAGGCAAAGGTGTCGGGGCCGCTGCTCGACCGGATCGACCTGCACGTCGAGGTCAGGGCAGTGACGGCGGCGGATCTGGTGATGCCGCCCGCGGGGGAAGGGTCGGCGGCGGTCGGTGCACGCGTCGCCGCAGCGCGCGCGATTCAGGTCGAGCGCTATCGGGATCATCCCGTGCGGACCAATGCCGAGGCGGATGGCCCCGTGCTCGATGCCGTCGCGACGCCCGATGCTGCGGGTCGCAAGCTGCTCGCGCAGGCGGCCGAGGCGATGCGGCTGACCGCGCGCGGCTATACGCGGATCCTCCGCGTCGGCCGGACGATCGCCGATCTCGCCAGCGCGCCCGAGGTGACACGGATCCATATCGCCGAGGCGCTGAGCTATCGTCGCAAGCCCCCAGTCAACTGATCCGGGATTGCGACCGCGGGCGCACAAGGCTGGGCCATCGCCAAGACGGTTTATTAATCCATGCAATATACATGAGTTGCATTCAGAAAGTGCGGGGCGTGGTCGCGCCGTTCCTCATGACCGTATTTCGCCGACGTGCGCCTGGAATTGACGATGAGCTTCATGGACCGTGTCGCCGTCGGGCGGAATGCGCAGAACGCTGCAGGCGGTACGCAGCGTTGCGGCGCCTGCCGGAGCGGAGGCGGGGTGCCCTTCGGCTTCACGATGGCGTTTCAGCCAATCATCGACATCCTGACCGGCAAGATCTGGGCGTATGAGGCGCTGGTTCGCGGTGCCGGTGGCGAGGGCGCGCAGACGGTGCTCGACCAGGTTTCGGCGGACATGATCTATGCGTTCGACCAGGCATGCCGGGTCCGGGCGGTCGAGATGGCCGGTGCGCTGTTCGTACCCGGCGGCGACATCAAGCTGTCGATCAATTTCATGCCGAACGCGGTGTACGAGCCCAATGCGTGCATCCGCGCGACGCTGGCGGCGGCGGCGCGCGTCGGGTTCGACAAGCGCAACCTGATGTTCGAATTCACCGAGAACGAGCGGATGCAGGACGTGGCGCATGTCCGCCGGATCATCGCGGCCTATCGCGCGCAGGGCTTCACGACTGCGATCGACGATTTCGGTGCGGGTTATGCCGGGCTCGGGCTGCTCGCGGAATTGCATCCCGACGTCATCAAGCTCGACATGATGCTGATCCGCGATATCGATACGTCGGCGGTCAAGCGGTCGATCGTTGCGGCGGTGGTCGCGCTCGGCGCGGACCTCGGGATCGAGCCGCTTGCCGAGGGGATCGAGACGCCTGGCGAACTCGCGACGCTGCGCGCGCTCGGCGTGCGGTTGTGTCAGGGGTATCTGTTCGCGAAGCCTGAAACAGGCGCCCTGCCGCCGGTCGCGGCCTGGGGCGACTAGGGCCCGCCTGATCCCCGCCGGAACGTCGCGTCATGCCGAGTGTTGTGCACGCGTAACGAACCGGGGGAATGCGGTGACGATTTCGGATGCACGCGCGACGCAGCTTGCGCGGCTTGGCTTTGCCGCACGCGGCCTGGTGTACCTGCTGGTCGGCTGGTTCGCGGTCGATGCGGCGATGCGCGGCGGGACGATTGCCGACAATCAGGGCGCGATCGGGTCGCTCGCGGACGAGAAGCTGGGCGTGGTGATCCTCGCGATCGTGGCGGCGGGGCTGCTGGGCTATGCGATATGGCGGTTGACTGAGGCGATCGCGGATCCGGAGCGGATCATGCAGGATGCCAAGGGTGCGGTGAAGCGGATCGGCCATGTCGTCAGCGGCGTCGCGCACCTGATCCTGGCCTGGACGGCGGCGCGGCTGGCGCTGCATCCGGCGACGGGATCGGGCGGCCGATCGCCTGGCGACGACAGCGCACGCGACTGGACCGCGTGGCTGTTGTCCGTGCCGCTCGGACGGTTTCTGGTGGCAGCAGTCGCGATCGGCATCCTCGCGGCAGCACTGATGCAGGCGAAAAAGGCCTGGAAGGGCGATTTCGTCCACGACCTGCACAATGATTCGTCACTGCCCTCCTATGTCTGCACGATGGGTCGGCTGGGCTATGGTGCGCGCGCGGTCGTGTTCGCGATCGTCGCGGGGTTCTTCGCCGTGGCGGCTTGGCAGTCGCACGCCACCGAGGCGGGCGGCATGGCCGACGCGCTCGCGATGCTGCAGGATCAGCCGGGCGGGAAGTGGCTGCTGGCGGCGACCGGCATCGGGCTGGGACTGTTCGGCGTCTACAGCTTCATCGAGGCGCGCTTCCGCCGGGTTAGCGTCCGTATCCCGGGATGATCCGCGGCTCGATAGAGCAGCCCGATTAAATCGCTGACAAGACAGTGAAGTTGACCGATCACCGCTTGTTCCCGGGCCGTTTCGAGGGCAATTTGCACGCATGAAAAGACTTCTTCCGCTGTTGCTGCTGACCGCTGCCGCCGATCCTGGCCCGCCCATCCTGTCCGCGGACCGGATCAAGGCCGATATTCGCACGCTCAGCGACGATTCCTTCCATGGCCGTGGCCCGACGCAGTCCGGCGAGCCGATCACGCTCGACTTCCTCGAGGCGCGGTTCAGGCAGTTGGGACTGAAGGCGGGCGCCGGCTCCAGCTTCCGCCAGCGCGTGCCACTGCTGCGCTGGACGCGTGACAGCGCAGCGTTCAGGCTCAGGCTCGGTCGCCGCGATGTCACGCTGAACCCCGGCGTCGAGATCGCCGCCTCGTCGCGGATCGTTGGCGCGACGCAACTCGACACGGTGCCGATCGTGTTCGTCGGCTACGGCGTGGTCGAGCCCAAGCTCGGCTATGACCCGTATCGCGGTGTCGACGTTCGCGGCAAAGTCGTCGTGGCGCTTGCGGGCGATCCCGATGTCGAGGCCGGGCGCGACCTCGGATTTGGCGGGCGCGCATCGAGCCCCGCCGCACGGACCAAGCTGAACGAGGCACAGAAGCGCGGCGCGGCGGCGTTCCTGACGATCCACGAGACGTTTCCGGCGAGCTATCCCTGGCTCCAGATCGCCAATGGCGATGCGGTCCCCGGCTATGCGCTCGATACCGGCGCGGTCCCGCCCGCCTTCGGGGTGCGCGGCAACATCCGGAACGATATCGGCGTCGCGTTGCTCAAGCAGGGCGGGCTCGACTATGCCGCGGCCAAGCGGTCCGCGCAGCGTGCGGACTTTGCGGCGATCGAGCTCAAGGGCGCAGCATTCTCGGCGCGCGTCGAGACACGGATCGAGCATGTCGAGAGCCACAATGTCGTCGGCGTGCTGCCCGGAACCGATCCCGCCGCGGGCAGCATCCTCTATGGCGCGCACTGGGATGCATATGGCGAGAACGCGTTCGACCCGCCCGCGGACCGGATCCGCAACGGCGCGATCGACAACGGGACGGGTACCGCCACGCTGCTCGAGATCGCGCGGGCCTACGCCGGCGCCGCGCGACCACGCCGGTCGGTGGTGTTCGCGCTGTGGACGGCGGAGGAAAAGGGGCTGCTCGGGGCGAGCTGGTACGCCGATCATCCCGTCCTGCCGCTTGCGACGACGGCCGCGCAGTTCAACCTCGATCCGCACGTCGTGCTCGGCCGTACACGCGATCTCGAACTGATCGGGGTCGGACGGACGCCGATGGAGGCGGACCTCGCGCGGGTCGCGGCGGCGCAGGGGCTGCGGATCGTGCCCGAGGAAAACACGGAGGCGGGATGGTTCTATCGCTCGGATCATTACGCGCTGGCGCAGAAGGGCGTGCCCGGCGTGTATTTCCGCGCCGGCCGCGATCTGGTCGATGGCGGTGCGGCGGCGGGCGAGGCGAAGCGGAGTGCGTTCAATGCGCGATGCTATCACCAGACCTGCGACGAATATGATGCGCGCTGGGATCTCACCGGCGCAGCGCAGGAGGGCAGCGTCGCCTATGCGCTGGGCCGCGAGGTCGCGCAGGGACGGTCGTGGCCAGTGTGGAACGCAGGCGAGGCGTTCCAGATCGAGCGCGCGAAAACGGATGCCGAACGCCGTTGAGATCACTGCTGAAATCTCCGCGCGCCGGTGCATATTTACCGGTGTCGACGCGGTTTATTCAGGTTGCAGCGATATTGCCCGTGCGACGCAGGGCGCGAACGCTATAGGGAAGCCATGCAAAGCCTTTCAAAGACCCTTTTGTCCGTCACGCCCGGCGATATCCGTGATGCCCTGCCGGCGGTGACGATCGAGTCCAAGCTGCGCGGCGTGCTGCGCCGGACGCCCGCCCGGCTGCTCGGCACTGGCGTGATCGCCGCGCTGATCGTGCCGTTCGGCGCCGGCGCGGCCGCGTCGGCGCAGCAACAGCTCGTGCCGCCGCAGCTGCTTCAGCCGCAGGTCGCCCCGCCGCAGGTTCCGCCGACCTACGTCCCCGCACCCGTCATGCCCGCCGTCGCGCTCCCGACGCTGTCGGAATCGCAGGTCAAGCAGCTCCAGAAGCTGCTCGCGTCGGACACGATGGGGCAGGGGCTTGCGGTTGCGCGCCCGACGCTGGTGCTCGACGTCGACAACGACACGCTCGTCCGCCAGGCGCTCGACCATGCGCGTGCGGTGCATGCCGGGCGCCTGTCGGAGGCCGATTTCCAGCAGGACTGGGGCATGCGTCCGCCCGCGTTCGATCCGCTCCCCGGTTTTGCGGACGCGGTACGGCGGGACCGGATCGTCGCGTGGTTCGCGGCGCTGCCGCCGCCCTATTCGGGCTATGACGGGCTGAAGGCCGGACTCGAGCGCTACCGCGAAATCGCAGCGTCGGGAGGATGGTCGGCGCTCGCATCGGGTCCGGACATGACGATCGGCGCAAGCGGCCCGCGCGTCGTCGCGCTGCGCCAGCGGCTCGCGGTTGAGGACAAGGCGGTCTCGACCAGCGGCGACCGCTATGACGCCGCGCTGCTCGACGGCGTTCGCCGGGCCCAGCGCCGTTATGGGCTGAACCCGAGCGGGATCGTGTCGGTCCAGACGCTTGCCGCGCTCAACGTGTCGGCCACCGAACGCGTCCGCCAGATCATGGCGAACATGGAGCGCTGGCGCTGGTTGCCGCAGGAGCTGCCCAAGGATCGTATCCAGGTGAATATCGCCGCCGCGGTGCTGACGGTGTTCGACGGCGACAAGCCCGTCACCTCGATGCGCGCCGTGACCGGCCGGCCGGGCGACGAGACGCCGATGTTGACCTCGACGATCCACAGCGTCGTCATCAATCCGCCGTGGAACGTGCCGACCTCGATCGCCACGCGCGAATTGTGGCCCAAGGAGAAGGCCAATCCCGGGTATCTCAAGCGGAACGGCTTCAAGGTGATCGGCGGCACGCGGTTGCAGCAGTCGGCGGGGAACCAGAGCGCGCTGGGACGCTACAAGTTCGACTTCGACAATCCCTATTCGGTGTATCTCCACGACACGCCGTCGCGCGCGAAGTTTGCGAGCTTCGACCGTCTGGCGAGCCATGGTTGCGTCCGGCTCGAAAAGCCGGGCGAACTTGCCGAGCGGCTGTTGGCGGGCGATCCGCAATGGACGTCGGAGGCGATCGCCGCGACCGTGACGAAGGGCGATACGGTCCGCGCACGGCTGGCCAAGCCGGTCTCGGTCTATCTGCTCTACTGGACGGCGTTTGCCAGTGGGAACGGGCAGATGAATTTCCGCGCCGATCCCTATAGCTGGGACGCCAAGCTCGCCGCCAAGATCGAGGCACGCTCCGCTCGCCAGGCATTGGCGGCACGATAAGGGTAATGAACATGACGACATACAGCATGGGCAAGCGGACCACCGGGATCGGCTTCGCGGTTGCGGCAACGATGATGACGGCGGTGCTCGGCGGCTGTTCGCGCTCCGAGCCCGAGGCGCCGCCGGTGACCGAAAACATGTCCTACGAGGAAGAGGCACCGGCCGAGGAAACCGCGCCCGTCGCCGCCGAGCCCGAGGCGCCGCCTCCCGCGGAGGTCAAGGCCGAGGCCCCGCCCGCGGCGGAGATCGCGCCCGACGTCCAGATGCAGGACGACGCGGATGCGACGGGAATGACCGCACGGGTGACGCGCGACGGGTCTTCCACGAAGGACGCAGCCCCCGATACCGCAGGTGATGCTCCGACGACCAACGAGACGGAGCCGGAGTGAGACCGGCGACGGTATCACCGACCGCGACCGGCCGCCGCCTTTCGCGACTGTCGATCCATGTCTGCGCGCTGACCGCGCTCGCGATGCCAGCGGCGACGGCGATGGCCACACAGTCGCGGGACGCGCCCGCCGATCAGGCGTCAGCGTATCTGGGAACGTCGTTCCCGGGACCCGCGGGACCGATGGCAGCTCCTCAGCCCGCCCCGCAGCCCGCGCCCTTGCTCCCGGCCGTCGATACCGGCCCACCGCTGGTGGTGGCGTCGACGCGGACGGTGTCGGCCATCCTGATCGATGCGAGCGACGGGCGCGTGCTGTACGCGCAGAGCGCCAACCTGGTGCGGCGGCCTGCGTCGCTGACGAAGATGATGCTGCTGTTCCTGACGTTCGATGCGCTCGATGCGGACAGGCTGCAGCTGACCGATACGGTCAAGGTTTCGCGCGCGGCGGCGAACCAGCCGCCGTCGCGGCTCGGATTCAAGCCCGGGGGAAGCCTGACCGTCGGCGAGGCGATCCGTGCGATCGCGGTGAGTTCGGCGAACGATGTCGCGGTGGCGCTCGGCGAAAAGCTCGGGGGCACCGAGGCCGGGTGCGCGCGCAAGATGACCGCCAAGGCCCGGACGCTCGGGATGCACCATACGTCGTTCACCAACGTCACCGGCCTCCCGGGCGCGAATGCGACCACCGCGACGGACATGGCGCTGCTCTCGAAGGCGCTGATCGACAAGCATCCGCGCCGCTATGCGTATTTTGGCACGCGGTCCTTCACCTGGGGCACGCGCAGGCTGCTCAACCACAACCACATGCTCGGCGCCTTTGCGGGCGTCGATGGACTGAAGACGGGCTATACCGTCGAGGCGGGGTTCAACCTTGCGGCATCGGCGAAGCGGGGCAACACGCGGTTGATCGCGGTCGTCCTGGGCGAGCGCACGGGCCCCTCGCGGGACCGGCTGGTCGGGCAGATCCTCGAACGCGGGTTCGACAAGATCGCCAGCGGCGGCTGAGCCGCCGAGCGTGCGGGGGCGCTGCCCCGCACGCTTGTGGATCAAACGCGCCGGATCAGACGCGCTGGATGAGCTCGATTTCCGCCTCGACCTCGATCTCGTCGTCGTCCGCGCTGGCATTGCCCTCATCGCCCTCGGGCATGACGAGATCGACCTTCCAGTCATAGACCTTCTCGACGTCGCCGCCCTGGACCCAGACGCGGACCGCGCCCTGCGTGATCTCGCCGCCCATCGCCCCGACGAAATCGGCGACGAGCGTCTCGGCTGCATCCTCGTGGTCGGTCGCGCCGGAGATGCACGCGGATTCCATCTCCTCGTCGAAGTCGATCAGTTGCGCCCAATATTGTTTCGCCATGCCGGGATCCCGTTCGTGTGTATGGAGCGTCAGCGATGCGACGCGGTGCCGGCACCCGGCGTATCGAGCGTCGCGCCTGGCAGCAAGGCGCGTGCCGTCTTGTAGCAATCCTCGATATGCGTGTTCCCGACCAGCTTCATCGCGCCGAAGCTGATCCCCGCGGCGACCGCGGAGCCGATGAACGGTACGAACTTGGCGACGGATCCGGCGGCCACACGGGCGCCGACACGGCGTAGCAGGCTCGTGACGATCCGCTTGGTGACCGTGCGGCCGATCACGTTGTTGCCCACGCTGGACGCCATCACCAGGACCTGCTGCGCGATCTTGGGCTCGAGCTTCTGAACCTGGTCATGATCAAGTTCGAACTTCGCGCTGATCTGCGGCAAAAGCGATGTGAGCAGACCGACGTCCGCGACCAGATCGATTCCCGGCACGGGGACGACCGCGGCGCCCGCCGAAACGAGCGAGCGCTTGGTGACGAGCGCGCGGCACTCGGTACGGACCCGCTCCAGATCCTCAAGCCGTGTAATCATGCAACCGTTCTTCCACAAAGGATTGAATTGACGGCGGATACCATAGCATCTCGCCAAGTGCGACGTGGCATCGACAGCGCCGGAACGGTGCCGCGACGGCGTGCCAGATGCCGCCATCCCAGCCACTGGATCGTGCTCCGGCGCGCCCCACGATGCGCAACTTGCCTTATTTATTTGACCGGTTCGGGACGATGCCCGACTGTCGCCCCATAGCGTCGTTGGGGAGATGGCAGACAGTGGCGTTTTCGGATTACCAGCCCCAGATGGGCAGCAGTGTGACGGCAGACGAGCGCGCGGTTCGTCTCGGGCCAAGCCTGTCGGGGACCAACCTCGAACGGGCGGGGGATTATAACCAGCGCGTCGTCCTGCAGGTCATTCGCCGTCACCCCGATATCACGCGTACCGAAATCGCGACGATGACGAATCTGACCGCGCCGACGATCGCGAATATCACGGGGCGGCTGTTCGAGGCCGACCTGATCATCGATGCGGGGCGGCGCCATGGCGGGCGTGGACAGCCCGCGGTGCGGTTGCGGATCAATCCCGATGGCTGTTTCGCGATCGGCCTGAATATCGACCGCGACCATGTGACCCTGGTGTCGCTCGACCTCGCAGGCACCGTCCGGTCGCGGGTGACGCGCCAGGTCTCGTTCGCAATGCCCGAGGACATCGTCGCGTTCGTCCGCGACGGGGTCGCTGACATCCGGGCGTCGGGCAAGGTCCGGATGGACCGCGTGCTGGGCGTCGGCGTCGCGCTTCCCGACGATCTCGGTCGCGTGTCGATGCCGCATCGGCCTGCCGGCTATGAACGCTGGGCCGATGTCGATCTTAAGGCGCTGCTCGGCGATGCGGTGCCCTGGTCGGTGCATATCGATAACGACGCCGCGGCGGCAGCGATCGGCGAGGCGCAGTTCGGCAGCGGCCACGACCATGCAAGCTTCTTCTACATATTGGTGAGCGCCGGTCTTGGCGGCGGCGTGGTGATCGATGGCTCCTATTACCGCGGCGCCGGCGCGCGCAGCGGCGAGATCGGGTTCCTGCCGCTCGACGGTGCGGCCGATCGCGTGTTGCAGGATGTCGTGTCGCTGTCGGCGCTCTCGGCGCGGCTCGAGCATGCGGGGCTCGAGCTCGACACGGTGGAGACGACGCAGGCGTTTCCCGCCGCCTATGCACAGCATGTCGATGGCTGGCTCGACGAGGCCTCGAGCGCGCTCGTGCCCGCGCTGACCGCGGTCAACTGCCTGATCAACCCCGCCGCCGTCCTGATCGGCGGTCGCCTGCCCGATGACGTGCTCGACCGGCTCGCGAGCGATGCATACCGCAAGCTGACCGTCGCCGCACCGAATATCCCGACGATCGCGCCGATCCACCGCGCGATGCTGTCACAGGATGCGCCCGCCGTCGGCGCCGCAATCCTGCCGTTCCTCGACCGGATTCTTCCCTCCGATGCTATCCTGATCAAGGGTTGATCAGTAAAGCAAATTGACTTTATCGAGCGACACTGCTGGGTGAGCGCAAGAAAAAGTGGAGTGGGATGCAGTGATCCAGATCGGTATCGATTTCGGTGGCACGAAGATCGAGGCCGCGGCGCTCGACGCCGATGGTCAATTCCTGACGCGGGTACGGACGCCCAATCCCGGTTGTTATGACGCGGCGATCCGGGACCTGTGCGGGCTGATCGCGCAGGCGGAGAGCGAGGCGGGCGGTCGGGGCACGATCGGGATCGGTACGCCCGGCTCGATCAGCCCGCGTGACGGCCTGATGCGCAATTCGAACGCGACCTTCCTGAATGGCCGCCGTTTCCGCGAGGATCTGGAGGCGGCACTGGGTCGCGAGGTACGCATGGCGAACGATGCGAATTGCATGGCGCTGTCCGAAACGGTGGATGGTGCCGCGGCAGGCGCGCGCTCGGCGTTCGGCGTCATCGTCGGCACCGGGGTCGGTGGTGGGCTGGTGGTCGACGGCCGGATCGTCGAGGGCGCCAATGGCATGGGCGGCGAGTGGGGCCATGTCCCGCTGCCGTGGATGACCGCGGACGAGTTTCCCGGGCCGGCCTGCTGGTGCGGTCTGCACGGGTGCCTCGACATGCTGGTGTCGGGCACCGGGTTTCGTAACGATTATGTGAGGCGATCCGGCGTCACGCTCGATGGCCCGGCGATCGTCGTCGCGGCCGAACGGGGCGACCCCGACGCGGTCGCCGCGCTCGACGCCTATGTCGACCGGCTCGGTCGCGCGATGGCGATGGTCGCCAATATCGTCGACCCGGACGTGTTCGTGCTGGGCGGCGGCATGTCGAACGTCGCGGCGATCTACGACCCGCTGCCGGCGATCATCAGTCGCTACAGCTTCGGCCGCGACTGGAAGGGGCGCGTCGTCCCGGCGCGCTGGGGCGATTCGTCGGGCGTCCGCGGCGCGGCGCGGCTCTGGCCGGCCTGAGCCCTACCGCGCGATCGCCTTTGGCGCGGGTGTGGCAAGCGAAGCGCGGATCGCCTTGTCGGCGACCGGCGCCATGACGGCATAGCCTTTCGCATTCGGGTGCACGCCGTCGGAGGCGAGTGCGGCGCGCATCGCCTTGCCGTCGTGGAGCGCGGTCCAGTAATCGGCGTAGGTCGCGTTGTTGGACGCCGCATAGGCCTTGAGCCAGGCATTCATTGCGATGATCGGGTCGGCGGTCGCAAGACCCGGCCGCCACGGGAAGCCACCCGCGGGCGGGATCGACGCGAGGATCACCCGGATACCGTGCGCGCGCGCGAGCTCGGTCATCGTCCGGATATTGGCCTTGGTCTGGTCGGGCGACATCGGGCCGGTATTCCCGGCAATGTCGTTGGTGCCCGCCATGATGTGCACGACCGCCGGCCTGAGGTCGATCACGTCCTGACGGAAGCGCAGCACCATCTGCGGCGTCGTCTGCCCGCTGATCCCGCGCCCGACGCGGTTCTTGCCGGCGAAGAAATCGGGCGCCTGGCTGACCCAGCCTTCGGTGATCGAATCGCCCATGAAGACGATGCGCTGCGCCCCGCGTGCGGCATCGGGCAGCGCGGCGTTCGCGGCCTGATAGCGCCCGAGCCATGCCCAGTCGGTCCGGAGCCGCTGCTCGGCATCGCTGGGCGCGGCGGCGGGCGCGGGCGCCGCGTCCTTTTCCTGCGCGGATACGGGCGCTGCCGTCGCAATCATCGCCATGCTGAACACTATCGATTTCATCAAAGAAGCTCCGGGCTAAGGCGACGCGGCGATCGCGATGAGACTATGCCGTGACGATCACGACGCGAGGACACGGCGGAACATCGCGAACATCCAGCCCGTCGCTTCGACGAACAATGCAGGGTCGTAGCGCGGCCCCTCGTCGCGCAGAAACGCATGCTGGCCGTTCACCTCGTGCCATTCATAGGTGGCACCGACGGCTTCGAGCCTGGCCCTGATCGCCTCGCGCCCGGTAAAGGGAACGTGCGGATCCTGGCGCCCCCAGACGAACAGCGTCTCGGCCTTGAGGTCCGCCATCCGCGCGAGACTGTCGTCGTTGCGACCGAACCCGAGCGTGCCGCTATGGATGTCGGTCGCGTAGAAGCAGGCGGCGGCGGTGACGCGCGGATCGAGTGCGGCGCGATAGGCGAGGTGCCCGCCGAGGCAGACGCCCATCGTCGCCAGTCGCCCGTTGCAGGCCGAATGCGCGGTCAGCAGGTTGAGCGTCGCGGTCGCATCGGCATCGAACGCCGAGACAGGCTTGGTCAGCTTCAACAGATTGCCGCGATCCGTCCCCGCCGGGTCGTAGCGCAGGACGGTGCCCGGCGTTTCGTAATCATGGTAGACCTCGGGCACGGCGACGCAATAGCCATGCCCTGCGACGAACGCGGCAAGCCTGCGGATCGGCTCGGTGACCTGATAGATTTCGGAAAACAACGCCACGCCGGGATAGCGCCCCTCGACCGCCGGACGGAAGATATGCGTCCGCATCACGCCACCGGTCGCGAAGGGAACGTCGATTGTCTCGTCGCTGCGAATGATCATCGGGTGGGTGCTCGCTGGTCGTGATGGGGGATGACCAGGATGCTCATCGCGCCGACCGGGTCCGCGTTGAGCACTTCGAAACTGCCGCCGAGCTGGCGTGCGAGCGTGGTGGCGATCTTCGATCCGAGGCTGACGCTGGTGCGCAGGTCGAATGCGGGCGGCAGGCCCGCACCGTCATCGACGACGCTGAGGTGAAGATGCCCCGCGACCTCGACCAGATCGATCGCGATGCGACCGTCGTCGCGCGTGGCAAACCCGTGCTCGATCGCATTGGCGATCGCCTCGGCAAGGATCAGCGCGAGCGGGATCAGCGCGTCGGGTGGCAGCGTGATCCCCTCGGGCGCGGAGACGCTGTGCGCGATTCCCGGCTTGCCGCCCGCCTCGATCACGTCGGCGGCAAGATCGCGCAGGAATTGGTGGAGCGCGATCTGCGACCCGCTGGTGTCGTAAAGCTGCCGCTGGATGCGACCGATCAGCGTCAACCGCGTCGCGGCGTTGTCGAGCGCCTGGATCGCCGCGGGATCGGTGACACCGCGCTTCTGCAGCGACAGGACCGCGCCGATCATCTGCAGGTTGTTCGAGACGCGGTGCTGGAGTTCGCCGAACAGGATCTCGGTGCGTTCGGCGAGTTGCGTGCTGCGCAGCGCCAGATCCGCGTTACGCTCGCGTTCGTCGCGCAGCCGGTGGTTGGCGGTCTGCATCCAGTCGACGAGCATGATGTCGACCGTGACGACGCCCGCATAGAAGAGCAGCGCGACCGCGGTATCGACGCCCAGCGCGAAGCTGTTGATCGGGGGAATGAAGAAATACCACGCCATCAGGCCGCACAGCACGGCGGCGAGCGTGCCCGGGCCGCGGCCCAGCAGGAACGCGCAGATGATCACCGCGGGGAAGAAGGTCAGGTACGGGAAGCCGGGCGGCAGCAGGTGATCGCTCGCCATGCGCAGGACGCACGCCCCGACCGACAGGCCGACCGCCAGCATATAGGCGGCGATCGGCCGGTCGGTGAGCAAGGGCAGCCGCTCGAGCAGGCGCCGCGGGCGCTGATCGACCAGCGGCATGGGCGGGGAGGACAGGGGAAGACCGTGGTTCACGCCCCGTCGTACCAGCCCGCTTCGTTTGCGCCAAATGCGCGTGTCTCGTTTGAACCGCGATGTTTCGTACAAGATCTCGGTTTAGCGCGGCTTCACGAATTTGAGCGTCATCCGGTCGCTCTCGCCGATCGCGGCATAGCGCGCCCGATCGACGTCGCCCTCGGCATAGTTGGGCGGCAGCGTCCAGACGCCCTTGGGATAGTCGTGGGTATCCTTGGGGTTGGCGTTGATCGCGCTTTCGGCGGCCAGCTTGAACCCCGCGCGGGTCGCGAATGCGATCACCGACGACCGCTTCATATAGCCGCTCTTGCCTTCGACGATCGTCCCCGTCTCGGGCAGGTGATGCTCGACGAGGCCGAGCGTACCACCCGGCTTGAGCATCGCGAACATCTGGTCGAACGCGGCCTGCGTCTGATCGACCGCGCCGAAGCGCCAATTGTGGACGTTGCGGAACGTCAGCACGACGTCGGCGCTGCCCGCAGGCACTGCGGGCTGGTCGGCGACGCGCGGGAACATCGCATATTTGACCGAGCGATAGGCCGCGGGCTGCGCCGCCTGCTTGCCGCGCACCGCCGCGAGACCCTTTTCGTTCGGCGCGGCGGCATAGAGCGTACCCTTCGCCGCGAGATAGGGCCCGAGGATCTCGGTGTACCAGCCGCCGCTCGGCCAGATCTCGACGACCGTGTCGGTCGGTTTCACGCCGAAAAATGCCAGCGTCTGCGCAGGGTGGCGATATTGGTCGCGCGCGATCGTCTTCGCCGTGCGCGTATCCGCCTTCGTCGCGGCGATCAGCGCGGGGCTCGGGACAAGACCCCTGACGGGATCGGCTGCCGCGATCGCGCCGGTTGCGAGCGACAGGCTGGCGGCGACAAGAAGGACGTTTCGCATCGGAATACCTCATGACGGGAAGCCGACAGCATAGACCCCGCGCTTGCCTGACGGCAAGGCGGGGTCTGAACCGTCCCTAAACGATCAGCGTGGTGGCCGATCAAGGACTTACGCGGCGACGGCCACGGTTCTTACGCAGCGGCTCGCGGCTGCGCCGGCTCGAATTTGCCGGTCTCGTTCATGACGCGCAGGATGCCGTCGTCGATCGAGAAGACCGCGCCGCGGATCTCGAGCTGGTCGGCTTCTTCCGCTTCGCGAACGAACGGGAATGTGCGCAGATTGTCGATCGACGTCTGCACTGCTGCCTGCTCCATCGCCTCGCGCGCCTCTGTCGACGTCAGATCGGCGTGATCCGACGAGACCTTCGCCTTGGCACCGTCGAGGAGGTGGACCCAGTCGCTGATGAAACCACCCTTGCCGCGCTCGGCATCGGTGAAGGTGCCCGCAAGCGCCGCCTTGCAGCCACCGCACTGGCCATGGCCAAGCACAACGATCTCGGTGACCTTGAGCTGCGTCACCGCGAACTCGACGGCTGCGGATACACCGTGATAGCCGCCGCCGGTTTCGAACGGCGGGACGAGGTTGGCGACGTTGCGCACGACGAACATCTCGCCGGGCAGCGTGTCGAAGATCTGCGCGGGCTCGACCCGGCTGTCGGAACACGCGATCACCATCACGCGCGGCTCCTGTCCGACCTTCAGCTTTTCCCAACGGTCGTGCTGACGCCGCCAGTCGGACGTGCGGAATCGCTGATAGCCATCAACTAGGTCGGCAAAATCGGTCATATGTATCGTCTCCCGGGATACGGCCACAACGGCCAGATCGAACCAACCCCATCTACCCGCTGTTGTTCCCTGCGAACACCATTTTGCCCCCGAACGTGAGACGAGGCGGGCATTGCGCCGCACGAGTCGTGGCACGCGGCGTCGCTCACGGTTGCTCGATAGGCGGCGATGACCGCCGTTAACCACCCGCGTAATATGGGTGGGCCTATATTGGTCCGTTCAATGGGGTGAAACGGCGGTGGGCGGCCAGGGGCAGCACCAGAGTTGCGATACCGGCTATCGCCAGTCGGTGGCGATACTCGCAATCCGCCAAGCTAATAAAGGTCAGCACAAGCTACCAAATGCTCGCAAGCAGATGTTGATCCAGTTGAAAAACCTGTGACGCTATACGTTCGTCATGCTGACCAATGTCTCCGGTGTGACTATTGTGTCGCGGCTGTATCAAAACGATAATTGGTAATAAAAAGGTCATTTTCTCGATAGATTCGATAAGCGAATTGGTTATATCGCTGCGTCACGCGGTCGGATCGGTGACCAAAACAATACCGGCTGATCGGGTTTCAAGCGATGCGGGCGGCCGTGTCGGGGATGGCGCTGCGGCGTCGAAGGGAAGGGGCTTTGACCATGGTTTTCCACAAGCAGGTTTTACTCGCCACGAGCGCACTCGCATTCGCGATGACGATGTCGGCGGCCTCCGCGCAGACTGCCCCGGGGTCCGCCGACGCGCAGGTCGGTACGACCGCACAATCCTCCACCCCCGATAGCGCGAATGCCGACAGCGACATCGTCGTCACCGGTATCCGTGGCAGCCTGCGCAGCGCCATCGCGGTCAAGCGCGAGGCCAATGCGGTGGTCGACGTGATCAGCGCCGAGGCGATCGGCAAGTTCCCGGATCGCAACGTCGCCGAGTCGCTGTCGCATATCCCCGGCGTCAGCATCGACCGTCGTTTCGGCGAGGGTGAAAAGGTCGCCATTCTGGGGACGGACCCCGCGCTCAACCGCATGCTGCTCGATGGCCACGCGCTGGCGTCGGCCGACTGGGGCGGCAACGACAACGACCCGTCGAGCCGCACCTTCAACTATTCGCTGCTCGCACCCGAACTGGTCGACCGCCTCGAAGTCTACAAGTCGCCCGAACCCCGCATCGAGGAAGGCAGCCTCGGCGGGACGGTCATCGTCCGCACGCGGCGGCCGCTCGAATTGAAGGCCAATTCGATCTTCGCGTCCGGCGGCTATTCGTACAATGACCGCTCGGACAAGGGCAATGTCCGTGGCTCGGGCCTGTACAGCTGGAAGAACGACAGCGAGACGATCGGCTTCCTCGCCGCCGCCACCTACGACAAGCAGAGCCTGACTCGGTCGGGCGTCGAGTTCTTCGGCTATCAGAGCGGCGCCGACTTCTTCCAGAAGGACGCCAATGGCGCGGTCCGCCGCGACGCGAGCGGGCAGGGCCTCCTGCTCAATCCCGCGGCGACCGTGACCGGCGGCACGAAGGAGGACCTGATCAACGCGGTGGCGCCTTTCGGCATCAACTACGCGTATTTCCAGCAGACCCGCGAGCGCAAGAGCTTCTCGGGCACCGCGCAGATCCGTCCGGTCAGCAACCTGACGCTGACGCTCAACGGACTGCATATCGACGGCAACTACAACAACTACAGCCAGTCGATGTACACGATCCCGGTCGCATGGACGGGCAACGTCCTCCAGTCCGCCAATGTCAGCAATGGCGTGGTCGACTCCGCCTCGTTCGGGGCCGCCACCAGCCAGAGCGCGCAGCTCGACACGCTGGTCCGTCGCACCAAGCTGAAGACGAACAACCTCAATTTCTTTGCCGATTATGAAGACGATACCGGCGCCAAGGTCTCGTTCGCCGGCGGCTGGAGCAAGGCGACCGGCGGCCGCAATCCGGAATATCTGTTCAACGTCCAGACCCGCCTGCCGTTCAGCTATGCCTTCACCAAGGACAGCGCCACGGTCAATTTCGCCGGTGATCCGACCAACGCCGCGAACTATTTCACCAACCCGAACAACAACCCCGCGCAGATCGAGGGCCGTCCGGTCATCATCAACGGCACGGCGCTCAACGCGGCACAGATTGGCGGGCTCGACTATAGCGTCACGACCGACCGCGATATCTTCGGCGGGTACGACGCGACGATCCCGGTGTCCTTCGGTCCGTTCACGCAGCTCCTGCTCGGGGCGCGCATCACCGACCACGTCAACCGCATCGATGGCCGCGGGATCAACACCTATCTGACGACGTCGCAGCTCGCGTCGCAGCTCAACGTGCCCACCTCGTCGACGCCCGACGGCACGTTCAGCGGCAGCGGTGGTCTCGGCAACGCGACCCAATATCTGAACCTGTCGCAGCAGGCGGTCATCGACATCCTGGCGAACGCGATCAACTCGCCGCTGACCACCAAGATCGGTGCGACCACGCGGGTCAAGGAGACCGTCGCGGCAAGCTATGCCCAGCTCAACTTCGACCAGGGCGGATTCCGCGGCAACATCGGCGGCCGCCTCGTCTATACGCAGGACGTGTCGGATTACGCGCTGACGCTGTCGACCGCGGCAAACCCGAACCCGACGCCCACGCCGACGACCACGACGACCGATTACCTGAAGTTCCTGCCGAGCTTCAACATCGCCTATGAAGCCAGCTCGTCGCTGATCTTCCGCGGTGCGGTCGCGCGCGTGATCTCGCGGCCACGCTATCAGGATCTGGCCGCGTCGATCTCGCAGAACGACACGACGCGCGATGCGGGCGGCGGTAACCCCAACCTCAAGCCGTACGAATCGACGAACTACGAGGCGACGGCCGAATTCTATCCGCGCCCGGGCAGCCTGATCGCGGTCGAAGCCTTCCGTCGCGAGATCAGCAACTACATCATCACGACGCGGACCGAGGGTGTGACGCTGTTCAATTCGCTCACGGGGCAGCTCGAGAACAATTACAGCGTCTCGCAGCCGATCAACGGCGGCAAGGCCAAGGTCAACGGTATCCTCGTCTCGGGCCAGAGCGAGATCTGGGGCGGGTTCGGCCTGCAGGCGAACTACACGTTCCAGGACAGCAGCACCTCGTCGAGCGATGCCTCGGGCGCCGAGCTGAACCTGCCCTATCTGTCGAAGCATACGGTCAACGTGATCCCGTATTTCGAGAGCGGTCCGTTCCAGGCGCGGCTCAGCTACAATTACCGCACCAAGTATTTCCGCACGATCGGCCGGCTCGGCTCGCGCGAAATGGTGGCGGCGTATAACCAGCTCGATCTGTCGGCCGGGTTCAACCTGACCAAGCAGATCACGCTGTCGCTCAACGCGCAGAACCTGCTCGACGAGACGTATCGCCAGTACAACGCGACGCCTGACCGGCCGACCGCGTTCTACAAGAACGGCCGCACCTACGTCGCGTCGCTCTCATTCCGCATGTAGGCTGACGGGGCACTGCCGTGGCGGGCCGGGAACGGTTCGCCACGGAGTCCGATGGCCGAACCGTTTCCTTTCAACGCTATACTGCCGAAAATCCCGTAACGGCTGCTTGCGGTGCGGGCGCGGCTGGGGCATCGGCCAGCCGTGGCAAGGCGGGGTCGACCTGTCCCTGCCGGACCGGGCGGGCAGTGGGGCTCGTACCGCAGTACCGAGCGTCCGATCGATCATGGTTATGCAGCGCCGTATCATCACCCTCGCGGTCGGCTCCGGGGTCTTCCTGGCCTCCGCCGGCAGCGCGAGCGCGCAAACCGTCCAGGACCTCCAGCGTCAGATCGACGAACTCAAGGCGACGATCGCCGAGCTCAAGGCGGCGCAGGGTGGTCCGGGCGGCTCTGTGATTCAGACCGCGCAGAGCAGCGCGCCGAGCGCGGCGCCCGTGGCGGCGCCGTCCGCGCTAGCGCCTGCGCGCGCCGCACCGACCATGGTACCGCCGTCCGCGACGATCATGCAGGCATCGACACCGCCGCAGCCTGTCCCGGCGCCCAAGAAGCCCTGGTACGAGACGATCAACGTCCGCGGGTATACGCAGCTGCGGTTCAACGAGATCGTGTCGGGCGATCGTCGCGCACCCGATGGCGTGTCCCGACTTCGCTCCGTGCATGACGGCGGCATCGGCGACGACACCAACTTCACCTTCCGCCGCATCCGGCTCGTGCTGGAGGGCGATCTGAGCGACCGCGTATCCTTTTACCTGCAGCCCGATTTCGCGAGCAGCGTCAGCAACCAGTCGGGCGGCGAACGGCGCGAGGCCTTTGTCCAGTTGCGCGATGCCTATGTCGATACCTTCCTCGATGCGGACAAGCGCTTCAGCCTGCGCTTCGGTCAGTCCAAAGTGCCCTATGGCTGGGAGAACATGCAGTCCTCGTCGAACCGCCTGACGCTCGATCGCAGCGACGGGATCAACAGCGCGGTTCCAAGCGAGCGCGATATCGGCGTGATCGGCTTCTATACGCCGCGCCACGTCGACCGGATCTGGTCGCGGCTTCAGGAGGACGGCCAGAAGCTGTTCGGCAAATACGGCGCGTTTGGTATTGGCGTCTTCAACGGGCAGGGAATCAATCGCACCGAGACCAATGACGGCGTGATGACGGTCCTGGCGGCGACCTGGCCGTTCGAGCTCGACGGGCTGGGGCAGCGCTGGACGGGGCAGGTGCTCGAGATCGGCGGTGCGCTGCTCCGCAACCGGGTCCAGCCTGAAATTCGTGACGGGGGCACCAGCGACCGGGCGTTCGCCGACGACCGCATCGGCGTCCACGCGATCCTGTATCCCCGGCCGCTGGGGTTTCAGGCCGAATGGAACTGGGGCCGCGGGCCTGAATATGACGTCGTGCAGCAGGCGATCACGACCCGCGCGCTAAACGGCGGGTATGTCCAGGCAATGGGCCGCGTGAAACGGTCGCTGGTCGGGCCGTTCATGCCCTATGCCCGCTGGCAATATTACCGGGGTGGCTGGAAGGCGCTGACGAATGCGCCGCGGCTCGAGACCGACGAGCTCGAGCTGGGTATCGAATTCCAGCCGGTGCCGCCGCTCGAACTGACCATCGCCTATTCGCACATGAAGCGGCTCGAGGCGGATGAGCGACGGACGGGGCGTGCGGAAGGCGACCTGATCCGTACCCAGCTCCAGTGGAATTACTGACCAACCGCCGAGCATCGCGATGGGTCGACGTACAGGTGGTGACGCCTGGCACAGTTAGTCGACAGCTTCAGCCGGGCGTTCCCATCGCGACCTGACGCGGCGACATTGCCGGGGCCTCGGCCGGGATACGACCAGTCAGATATCCGTCGTCGAACGTCGCGAGCGCGACCAGCGCCTCCCAGTCGTGGATCGTCAGCCGGCGTTGCGCGAGCGAGACCAGCCCCTCGCGTCGCAGATCCTGCAACACGCGATTGATATGGATCGCGGTCATCGCGCAGGCATCGCCCAGATGGAATTGCGTAAGCGGGAGGTCACAACTCCCTCCCTTCGCAAGCCCGACCAGGTCGGAGCGTCGGTAAAGCTCGCAAAGCAGATGCGCGAGACGCTGTTTCGCGGCGCTGTGACCGACGTTGATCGTCCACGCGCGCTGAATCGCTGCGGTCATCAACGCATCCGACCAGAGCGCACGCTCCAGCCCCGGATACCGTGTCGTAACGTCCGCAAGCGTCGTAGCGCCGATCTGTACGACCTGCACCGCGTTGATCGACGCGATCGATTGGTCGCCCGCGCCAAGCGCGAGGATGTCGAAATCGCAGACATCGCCCGGCATGTAAAAGGCGACGATCCTGCGTCGACCATCCGGCAGCATCCTGTAGCGGCAGGCCCAGCCGCCAAGAAGCAGATGAATGCCGCGCGAACTCGGCGCCCCGCCAGCCAGCGCCGAGCGAGCGGGAAGCCGAAGCAAGCCCCGATCGCTGACATCCTGGATCGCGGTCCGTTCCTCGACCGAAACCCGGTGTACCGCAGCCAGCTTGCGGACCAGTGGATCGATCGCCGCGCGCTGCGGCCGCGATGGTGAAGGCCGGATCGTGGACGGTACGGCCGAGAGTTTGGGATAGTCGATAGCCATCCCGAAGATACGGCCGAATCCTAATCTGGATGAATGTCTGATCAAGATTGGCGAATTTAGAGGTGGCGTTCCGGTGTGCCCCTCAGGGTCACCCGGTAGGGCACGGGAGCGTCGAAACGTGTGAGTTTGGAAAAATTGCCATAAAAGTGAAATTTGCATTTGACGGGTGTGTGGGGTGGGCCTAGAGGGGTGTCACCGCAGCGAACGGCCACACGGTCTGGTTGCTGAGGTCGCAAAAAACCAGATGCTGCAAGCTTCCTGAGAGGGAGGTTATGCGAGTGTCGGTCTTTTTGTCGGCTCTTTGACATTGTAGGTTTAGATGAAGGGACATGTGGGCGGCG